>NZ_JBIAIK010000009.1:0-345961 GCF_042871385.1 Streptomyces sp. NPDC005808
GTGTGGTGGCGGTGGTGGTGTGGGGGGGGGGGGGGGGGGGGGGGGGGGATTCTTGGGGGGGGGTGTTATTTATTTTTTTTTTTTTTTGGGGGGGGGGGGGGCCGGGGGGGGGCCCCCCCCGGCCGAGGTGTGGGGTGGGGCTGTGATCCCGGGGCGGCGGCTGCATCGCCCGGGATGGGGCGGCAGATTCGCTCCGGGGGGCCTGGTGGGGCGCGTTGTGCCGGGTGGTGGGTCGGGGCCGTACCGGAGCATCCGTCCTCGGTCCGGCGCGGAATCGGTTGCTCAGGAAGCGGGCGGTGTTGACGCGCCAGCCGCTGCGGGCGGACGTTCCGGCACGTCCCCTTCTGTCGGTGGGCGGCTGCGGGCCGCTGCGGGCCGCAGGGGGCCGCGCCCAGTCCAGCTCTGGCCGGCAGGTCTTCCTGGGGCTCGGCTTTGGGTGCCTGGGTGCCTGGGTCCGCGGGGCAGGTGGGGGCACCCGTATCGTGGAGTCGTTGAAGTCAGTCCGTTTTCTCCGGTCAAGGAAGGCCGCAGTCGCCATGGTGCAGATCAAGACCCCCGAGCAGATCGCCAAGATGCGTGAGGCGGGCCTGGTCGTCGCCGCCATCCACGCGGCCACCCGTGAGGCGGCCGTGCCCGGCGCCAGCACGAAGGATCTGGACGAGGTCGCGCGCAAGGTCCTAGCCGAGCACGGGGCCAAGTCGAACTTCCTCGGGTACGGCGGTTTCCCGGCCACCATCTGCACCTCGGCCAACGAGGTCGTCGTCCATGGCATCCCGGACGACAAGACCGTCCTCAAGGACGGCGACATCATCTCCATCGACGCCGGCGCGATCGTCGACGGCTGGCACGGCGACGCCGCGTACACCGCGTTCGTGGGCACCGGTCACGCCCCCGAGCTCATCGAGCTCTCCCGGGTGACCGAGGAGTCGATGTGGGCGGGCATCGCCGCCATGAAGCTGGGCAACCGGCTCGTCGACGTCTCCCGGGCCATCGAGACGTACATCCGCCGCCAGCCCAAGGTCGGCGGCGGGCGGTACGGGATCGTCGAGGACTACGGCGGCCACGGCATCGGCACCGAGATGCACATGGACCCGCACCTCCTGAACTACGTCGAGCGCCGACGCGGCAAGGGACCCAAGCTGGTCCCCGGGTTCTGCCTCGCCATCGAGCCGATGGTGTCGCTGGGCACACCCAAGACCGAAGTGCTGGAGGACAACTGGACCGTCATTACGACGGACGGGACCTGGTCCTCGCACTGGGAGCACTCCGTCGCGCTGACGGAGGAGGGGCCGCTTGTGCTGACGGCTCCGGACGGCGGGCGGGCGAAGCTGGCGGAGTACGGGGTTGTGGCTGCGCCGGATCCGCTGGCGTAGCGGTTCCGCGAGGGCAACGAGGCTGCTGCGGGTTCCGCGCGGGGGCCGGGGCTGCTGCGGGATCTGGGCTCCCCGAGTGCTGGTCCGGCGCCGTCATCGACCTGCCGGTGTCGGCGCCCTGGTGCCGCGAAACGACTGTTCCTGCCGACGGTTCGTGGCCGTCGGCCGTAGGGGTTCTGGTTAATGATCTTTGAAGTCGGGCATTCTTCCTCGATTCGTCTTTCCGGGTGCGCTGACGTAGACTGACTCGTCGGCTCTCGTGCACCCGCATGTCTGCATGCGCTCGTGCGGAGTCGATCAAGGTAGTCGATTCGAAGGGCGAAGCGTGGCCAAGAAGCAAGGTGCCATCGAGATCGAGGGCACTGTCGTCGAGTCTCTTCCGAACGCAATGTTCAAGGTTGAGCTCCAGAACGGCCACCAGGTTCTGGCACACATCAGCGGCAAGATGCGTATGCACTACATCCGCATCCTCCCTGACGACAGGGTCGTGGTGGAGCTGTCTCCGTACGACCTGACACGTGGCCGGATCGTCTACCGGTACAAGTAGATCTTGCCTGTGCCCCGCTCCCGCGGGGTGGTGGCACTGACCCGGAGAACCTCACCAATGAAGGTCAAGCCGAGCGTCAAGAAGATCTGCGACAAGTGCAGGGTGATCCGCCGTCACGGCCGGGTCATGGTCATCTGCGAAAACCCGCGCCACAAGCAGCGCCAGGGCTGACGCACGACCGACCTTCTGCTTCCGCAGATACTTCGCGCGACGCACGTAGTACATGTTCATACGCAGAGCCCAGGGCTGAGTCGCATCAGGCCTGACACCCCCGGTCGGAGGCCGGGGACCCGGTTCGTACCGAATCTTCGACGTGAAGAGGACGGCGGGCGGGAACCGGTTCTGCGGAAGACCTCCGAACGACAACTGGAGCCATTGAATGG
This sequence comes from Streptomyces sp. NPDC005808, assembly GCF_042871385.1. Classification (NCBI taxonomy): domain Bacteria; kingdom Bacillati; phylum Actinomycetota; class Actinomycetes; order Kitasatosporales; family Streptomycetaceae; genus Streptomyces; species Streptomyces sp. NPDC005808. Next base: position 2,304 of record NZ_JBIAIK010000009.1, read on the forward strand.
CACGCGTTTCCGGTGTTGACATCCCGCGCGAAAAGCGCGTGGAGGTTGCCCTCACCTACGTGTTCGGCATCGGCCGGACCCTCTCGCAGAAGACGCTGGCCGAGACCGGCGTCAACCCTGACACCCGCGTTCGTGACCTCTCCGAGGAGGAGCTGGTCAGGATCCGCGAGTACGTGGACGCCAACTTCAAGACCGAGGGTGACCTCCGTCGCGAGGTGCAGGCCGACATCCGCCGCAAGGTCGAGATCGGCTGCTACCAGGGTCTGCGTCACCGTCGCGGCCTGCCCGTCCACGGTCAGCGCACCAGCACGAACGCTCGTACCCGCAAGGGCCCGCGTCGCGCGATCGCCGGTAAGAAGAAGCCGGGCAAGAAGTAGTCCACAGCGGACAACGCTTCATCAGCGGTCTTCGCTGTAGGACCGACCACCTCCCCGTAGGAGTTATAGATGCCCCCCAAGGGTCGTCAGGGCGCTGCCAAGAAGGTGCGCCGCAAGGAAAAGAAGAACGTCGCTCATGGGCACGCCCACATCAAGAGCACGTTCAACAACACGATCGTCTCGATCACGGACCCCGCGGGCAACGTGATCTCCTGGGCCTCCGCCGGCCACGTCGGCTTCAAGGGCTCGCGCAAGTCCACCCCCTTCGCCGCGCAGATGGCCGCCGAGTCGGCCGCCCGTCGCGCGCAGGAGCACGGCATGCGCAAGGTTGACGTCTTCGTGAAGGGCCCGGGCTCCGGTCGCGAGACCGCGATCCGCTCCCTCCAGGCCACTGGCCTCGAGGTCGGCTCCATCCAGGACGTCACCCCCACCCCGCACAACGGCTGCCGTCCGCCCAAGCGTCGCCGCGTCTGACGCACGGCTGTCTTAGTTTTCCCGGGGTGCGGGCGGTATGGCCTTTCGGGGCCGTGCCGCCCGTACCCTTGTAGTAATCAAGGGCGTCAAATAGTGGGTGCCCATGACTGAAGGAATCTCTTCATGCTGATCGCTCAGCGTCCCTCGTTGACCGAAGAGGTCGTCGACGAGTTCCGCTCCCGGTTCGTGATCGAACCGCTGGAGCCGGGATTCGGCTACACCCTCGGCAACTCCCTGCGCCGTACGCTCCTCTCCTCGATCCCGGGTGCCGCTGTCACCAGCATCCGGATCGACGGTGTCCTGCACGAGTTCACCACCGTGCCGGGCGTCAAGGAGGACGTCACCGACCTGATCCTCAACATCAAGCAGCTCGTCGTGAGCAGTGAGCACGATGAGCCGGTCGTGATGTACCTGCGCAAGCAGGGTCCGGGTCTGGTCACCGCCGCCGACATCGCGCCCCCGGCCGGTGTCGAGGTGCACAACCCCGACCTGGTCCTGGCCACGCTCAACGGCAAGGGCAAGCTGGAGATGGAGCTGACCGTCGAGCGCGGTCGCGGTTACGTCTCCGCGGTGCAGAACAAGCAGGTGGGCCAGGAGATCGGTCGTATTCCGGTCGACTCGATCTACTCGCCGGTTCTGAAGGTCACGTACAAGGTCGAGGCGACGCGTGTCGAGCAGCGGACCGACTTCGACAAGCTGATCGTCGACGTCGAGACCAAGCAGGCCATGCGTCCCCGTGACGCCATGGCGTCGGCCGGCAAGACGCTGGTCGAGCTGTTCGGTCTGGCCCGCGAGCTCAACATCGACGCCGAGGGCATCGACATGGGCCCGTCCCCGACCGATGCCGCCCTCGCCGCCGATCTCGCTCTGCCGATCGAGGAGCTGGAGCTCACCGTTCGGTCCTACAACTGCCTCAAGCGTGAGGGCATCCACTCCGTGGGTGAACTCGTCGCCCGCTCCGAGGCCGACCTCCTCGACATTCGTAACTTCGGTGCGAAGTCCATCGACGAGGTCAAGGCGAAGCTGGCCGGCATGGGCCTGGCCCTGAAGGACAGCCCGCCCGGATTCGACCCGACCGCCGCTGCCGACGCCTTCGGCGCCGACGACGACGTGGACGCGGGTTTCGTGGAGACCGAGCAGTACTGACCGACCGGTACTGATCGGGAGCCACACCTCCGGGACCCTTCGGGGTCCCGGATCTCCGACGGGCGATCGCCCGCTCGGACACTGACCTCGGTACCTGATACGGCCGGGGCAGACACCAAGGAGAAAGACCATGCCGAAGCCCGCCAAGGGTGCCCGTCTGGGCGGCAGTGCCGCGCACGAGAAGCTGCTCCTCGCGAACCTTGCGAAGTCGCTCTTCGAGCACGGCCGCATCACCACCACGGAGGCGAAGGCCCGGCGCCTGCGCCCGTACGCGGAGCGTCTGGTCACCAAGGCGAAGAAGGGTGACCTTCACAATCGCCGCCAGGTGCTTTCGGTGATCACGGACAAGAGCATCGTGCACACGCTCTTCACCGAGATCGGCCCGCGTTACGAGAACCGTCCGGGTGGCTACACCCGTATCACCAAGATCGGTAACCGCCGTGGCGACAACGCGCCCATGGCTGTCATCGAGCTGGTGGAGGCGCTGACCGTGGCCCAGGCGGCCACCGGTGAGGCCGAGGCGGCGACGAAGCGCGCCGTCAAGGAAGACGTCCTCAAGAAGGACGAGGCCGTCGAGGCCAAGTCCGACGAGGTCGTCGAGGACGCGGCTCCGGCTGACGCCGAGGGCGACGAGTCCAAGGACGCCGAGTCCAAGGACGCCTGAGCTTCTGCTCGTGTGTGAGCGGGTCCGTCCCCTTCGGGGCGGGCCCGCTTTCGCGTTCCGTGAGTGGGTGGGGAGCACCGTACGCGGCTGCGGGTTCGGCTGTGCCCACCCCCCATCGCCCTGCGGAACGACTGCCCACAGCCTGAGGCCTGGGGACGCGCTGCCCACCGCCCTGAGAGGATCTGTTCGTGAGTGATGAAGCAGAAGCTGGATTCGTGCGGGTGCGGCTGGATCTGGCGTACGACGGGCGGGAGTTCTCCGGGTGGGCCAAGCAGGCCAGCGGCCGCAGGACCGTCCAGGGGGAGATCGAGGATGCCCTGCGGACGGTCACGCGGTCGGGGGACGCCACCTATGAACTGACCGTGGCGGGGCGGACCGATGCCGGGGTGCACGCGCGCGGGCAGGTGGCGCATGTCGATCTGCCCGAGGCGGTGTGGGGCGAGCACCGGGAGAAACTCCTGAAGCGGCTGGCCGGGCGGCTGCCGAAGGACGTGCGGATCTGGTCGCTGGCCGAGGCGCCCAGCGGGTTCAACGCCCGGTTCTCGGCGGTCTGGCGGCGGTACGCGTACCGGGTGACCGACAACCCCGGTGGCGTCGATCCGCTGTTGCGCAGTCACGTCCTGTGGCACGACTGGCCGCTCGACGTCGACGCCATGAACGAGGCCGCCCAACTCCTCCTCGGTGAGCACGACTTCGCCGCCTACTGCAGGAAGCGTGAAGGGGCCACGACCATTCGTACGCTGCAGGAGCTGAGCCTCGTGCGCGGGGGCGACGGGGTCATCACCGCGACGGTTCGCGCCGACGCCTTCTGCCACAACATGGTGCGGTCGCTGATCGGTGCGCTGCTGTTCGTGGGTGACGGACACCGGGGGCCCGAGTGGCCCGGGAAGGTGCTGGGTGCCGGCGTACGGGACTCGGCCGTCCATGTCGTACGGCCGCACGGGCTGACGCTCGAAGAAGTCGGCTACCCCGCCGACGAGTTGCTGGCCGCGCGGAGCAAGGAGGCGCGGAACAAGCGGACGTTGCCTTCGGCGGGGTGCTGCTGACCGGCTGACCGGCTTGCGCCCGCGTGACGGGAGTGGACGGTGGTGGCCTGCCGGGGCGTCTGGTGGGCCCTGCCGCGTTGCCCGGAGGCCTGCCTACTCGTTGGCCGCCGTCGACGCCTGGGCCTCGCCGCGGCGGCGGATCTGGCGGAAGGCGAACTCGGCGAGGTCGTCCCCGGCCGTGAAGACCGCGGCGTCCTTCGTGGTCACGTCCTTGCCGTCGGTGAAGCCGGCGAGGGTGAAGTAGGCGTAGCGGCCGTAGGAGTTGGTGGTCGAGCGGCAGACCGCCGAGTTGCAGAAGGCCTTGACGTCGCCGCCGGACAGTGAGGCGATGATGCTCTTGGCGTCCGCCTCACCCTTGGCCTGGGTCGCCTGGGCCTCGGTGTCGAAGACGGCTATGCCGACCGTCGCCGCGATGCCGTCCTTGCTGTAGGTGACGCGCATGAGGCGCGTGCAGTCGTTCTTGGTGAGGACCGCGGCGAGCGTGCCCTTCGCGGCCGAGGCACAGTTCGTCGTGTCGGCCTTCGGGCCCTTGAGATAGACGCGGTCACCCATGGTCAGCGACGAACCGGGGAGGAGGATGTCCGGGCTGAGCGGTGATGTGTCCTTCTTCACGCTGGATATGAATTCCTCCGGGTCCAGCGGCGGCGGGGCCGAGGTCGGCTCGAAGGACGGGGTCAGCCCGGTGGTGTCGCTCGGGATGTCCGCGGTGGCGGGCAGGTTGCTGGGCGAGTTCGCGGCCTGACTGCTGCCGTTCGCGGACACGACACCCACCGCGACGGCGACGCCCACCGCGACGGTGGCGAGCGCTCCGCCGCAGACCAGCAGCAGTCTGCGACGCTTGTTGCGCGACTCGGAGGCGTCGGCGAGCGCCGCCCAGTCCGGAGTCCGGTCGTCCGACTGGCTGACCCACTGAGGCCGCTGCGATCCTGACTTCCAGGGATCCCACGGGGGCTGCCCCTGCCCACCCTGCCCATAGCTCATGCGCCGCATCTTAGACGGGCGTTGGGGGGTGTCGTTCCGCTCCGCCGGGCACTTGAGACCCCGGCGTGACCTGACGCCGTACGGCAAAAGTGACATCTCCGGGTGGTTGGTACGTCACGTCGCCCGGCCTTCGGAGGCCGCGCCGATTTCGTACATTCGTACGAGAGCGGGTCGGGGGCGGTGCCGGCCCCGGGGCGCGTTTTGACCCGTCCGGGGCAGCCCGGGTACGCTGAACCTTCGTTATGTGTATTGGCTTGCTCATTCTCACGTGAGAGGCCCTTACACCGGTCCACCGGGGCCGATGACCAGCGACCAGCACGCGGTATGCGTCACCGCAGTGCGGTCAGGGCTGTCGTGATCGTCCGTGGTGGCCATGTCAGGACCCACTCACTGAAGAAGCGAAGGCTACGACCGTGCGTACGTACAGCCCCAAGCCCGGCGACATCACTCGCCAGTGGTACGTCATCGACGCTCAGGATGTCGTCCTGGGCCGTCTGGCAACCACTGCCGCGACCATTCTGCGGGGCAAGCACAAGCCGATCTATGCCCCTCACGTCGACGCTGGTGACTTCGTCATCATCATCAACGCCGACAAGGTGCACCTCTCCGGCAACAAGAAGACCCAGAAGATGGCGTACCGCCACTCCGGTTACCCGGGTGGTCTGCGTTCGGTTCGTTACGACGAGCTGCTGGCGAAGAACCCCGAGAAGGCCGTCGAGAAGGCCATCAAGGGCATGATCCCCAAGAACACCCTGGGTCGTCAGTGCCTCTCGAAGCTGAAGGTCTACTCGGGCGACCAGCACCCGCACGCTGCCCAGCAGCCGGTGCCGTTCGAGATCACCCAGGTCGCGCAGTAGTTCCGGCCACCCCCTAAGACCAAAGAGAATCTGAGGAAAATCGTGGCCGAGACCACCGCTGAGCAGCCGGTCGAAGAGACCGAGACCGAACTCGCTGAGAACGCCGAGAACGTCGAGAGCTACACCACCGAGTCCGAGGTGCCGCCCGTCGAGGGCGAGTACACCTCGGAGTCGCTCGCGGGCCGCTTCGGCGACCCGCAGCCGGCCGCCGGCCTGGGCCGTCGCAAGGAAGCCATTGCCCGCGTCCGGATCGTTCCGGGCACCGGCAAGTGGAAGATCAACGGTCGCACCCTTGAGGAGTACTTCCCCAACAAGGTGCACCAGCAGGAAGTCAACGAGCCCTTCAAGGTGCTCGAGCTCGACAACCGCTACGACGTCATCGCCCGCATCACGGGTGGCGGCGTCTCCGGTCAGGCCGGTGCGCTCCGTCTCGGTGTCGCCCGCGCGCTGAACGAGGCCGACGTCGACAACAACCGCGGCGCCCTCAAGAAGGCCGGCTTCCTCAAGCGCGACGACCGTGCGGTCGAGCGCAAGAAGGCCGGTCTCAAGAAGGCCCGTAAGGCTCCGCAGTACAGCAAGCGTTAATCTTCGCTGCCTGCTCGTACGCGTAGCACGTCTGCTCTGTGGAGCACGTGCAGTTACGCGTAGTACGTCCGAACGCCCCGGCGGCACGCCACAGTGCCGTCGGGGCGTTCGTTTATCACGGCCTTAGGCGTATAACGGCACAAGGCGCTCAAAGGCTCATGTGATCGGATGACGTCCGAATTCTGAAGCTTTCTCAGGAGGACAAGTGGGACGACTCTTCGGCACGGACGGCGTGCGCGGTGTCGCCAACGCGGATCTGACGGCCGAGCTCGCGCTCGGTCTGTCCGTCGCGGCGGCGCACGTACTGGCCGAGGCGGGCACGTTCGCGGGCCACCGCCCGGTCGCGGTGGTCGGACGTGACCCGCGTGCCTCCGGGGAGTTCCTGGAGGCCGCCGTGGTCGCCGGCCTGGCCAGCGCGGGCGTGGACGTCCTGCGCGTCGGTGTGCTGCCCACCCCCGCGGTGGCGTACCTCACCGGCGCGCTGGGCGCCGACCTCGGCGTGATGCTCTCCGCCAGCCACAACGCGATGCCCGACAACGGCATCAAGTTCTTCGCCCGCGGCGGCCACAAGCTCGCCGACGAGCTGGAGGACCGGATCGAGGGCGTCTACGAGGAGCACCGCACCGGCGCTCCCTGGGACCGGCCGACCGGCTCGGGCGTGGGGCGCGTGCGCAGTTACGACGAGGGCTTCGACCAGTACGTCGCCCACCTCGTCGCCGTACTCCCGAACCGCATCGACGGTCTGAAGGTCGTCCTGGACGAGGCGCACGGTGCCGCCGCCCGGGTGTCGCCCGAGGCCTTCACGCGGGCCGGCGCCGAGATCATCACCATCGGTGCCGAGCCGGACGGGCTCAACATCAACGACGGGTGCGGCTCCACCCACCTGGAGAAACTCCAGGCCGCCGTGCTCGAACACGGCGCCGACCTCGGTATCGCGCACGACGGCGACGCCGACCGCTGCCTCGCCGTGGACCACACGGGTGCCGAGGTGGACGGCGACCAGATTCTGGCCGTACTCGCGCTTGCGATGCGGGAGCGTTCCGCACTGCGCTCCGACACCGTTGTCGCGACGGTCATGTCCAATCTGGGCTTCAAGCTCGCCATGGAGCGCGAGGGCCTGTCCTTCGTGCAGACGGCGGTCGGTGACCGTTACGTCCTGGAAGCCATGAAGGAGCACGGGTACGCGCTCGGCGGCGAGCAGTCCGGGCACGTGATCATCCTCGACCACGCCACCACCGGCGACGGCACGCTGACCGGGCTGCTCCTCGCGGCCCGGGTCGCCCAGTCCGGCCGTACGCTGCGGGATCTCGCGTCCGTCATGGAGCGGCTGCCGCAGGTGCTCATCAATGTGCCGGACGTCGACAGATCGCGGGTGAGCACATCGGCCGAGCTCGCGACGGCAGTTGCCGACGCCGAGCGTGAACTCGGCTCCACCGGGCGTGTGTTGCTCCGTCCGTCCGGCACCGAGCCGCTCGTACGGGTGATGGTCGAGGCCGCCGACATCGACCACGCCCGGTCGGTCGCCGGACGGCTCGCGGACGCGGTGAAGTCCGCGCTCGGTTAGGACTGGCCACGTGCGGCGGTGCGTTCGCGCTGACTGGTCCAGAGCCACTTCTGGGCCAGCAGCGTGAGCGTGCCGGCCAGCACGATGCCCAGCAGGTTCAACAGCAGCTGTTCGGTGGAGCCCCAGGCCTGCCTGTACTCGGTGTAACTGAAGGCGACGGCGGCGTTCGCGGCCGCCGGAACCGTCGTCACCGAGATGGCGACGCCCACCAGGGCGCCCGACTTGGCGGACGTCAGGGACAGCATGCCCGCGCAGCCGGCGAGGCCGGCCACGACGAACGAGAACCAGTCGGGCCGGTAGATGAAGTTGGTGTTGGGGCGCTCGGCGTCCAACTGCTCGATGCTGAACAGGTTCACGGCTTCCATGAACAGGCTGAAGGCCACGGTCACCAGCATCGCGGCGGCGAAGCCCACGAGTAGCGCGATCAGTGAGCGCCATGCGAGCCCTGGGGCGCGGCGGACCGCGGCCGTGCAGAGCCCGGCCAGCGGTCCGAACTCGGGGCCGACCGCCATTGCGCCCACGATCAGGATCGCGTTGTCGAGGACCACACCGCAGGCCGCGATCATCGTGGCCAGCGTGAGGAACGCGACGTACGTGATCGAGAGCGTCGACTCCTCGTGCGTCGCGTCGGACAGTTGCTCCCACAACACCGCGTCCGCACCCTCGCCCGGCGCGTCGTCCTCCGCCCTGTCGGCACGCGCGGAGAGCGACAGGTCGATGTTCTCGACGGCGATCGAACCGGTCTTGTCGAGGTCCAAGTCCCGCAGGGCGCCGACGAGTTCGTCGCCCGCCTCGCGCGCGACGTCGACCATCACCACGTCTCCGGCCGGGTTGCGGGCGGTACCGGGCAGGACCACGAGGTGGGCGGTGCCGACCGTTTTCTCGATCAGGCTCACCACGTCGTCCGTCTTGTCGGCCGGGGTGATCAGGCGCAGATGCAGCATGACGTCTTTCTACACGGGCCCCTACAGCTTGCGCAGGCTCAGCCTCTGCACCTTGTGGTCCGGGCCCTTGCGGATGACCAGGGTGGCGCGGCCGCGGGTCGGGGCCACGTTCTCCAGGAGGTTGACCTTGTTGATGGTCCGCCAGGTCGTGCGGGCGTAGTCGAGGGCCTCCTCCTCGGAGACCTGGGTGTACTTGCGGAAGTACGAGGACGGGTCCTGGAAGGCGGTGGCGCGCAGTTTGCGGAAACGGTTGAGGTACCAGGCCTCGATGTCCTCGGCGCGGGCGTCGACGTACACGCTGAAGTCGAAGTAGTCGGCGAGGCCGACGCGGGTGCGGCCGTCCTTGCCGGGGAGTGCGGGCTGCAGGACGTTCAGGCCTTCGACGATCAGGATGTCGGGGCGGCGGACCGTGAGCCGCCGGCCGGGGACGATGTCGTAGATGAGGTGCGAGTAGACGGGCGCCGTCACCTCGTCCTTGCCCGCCTTGATGTCCGCGACGAACCGGGTGAGCGCGCGACGGTCGTACGACTCGGGGAAGCCCTTCCGCGACATCAGGCCGCGCGACTCCAGCTCCTTGGTGGGGAGCAGGAAGCCGTCCGTGGTGACCAGCTCGACGCGCGGGTGCTCGGGCCAGCGGGAGAGCAGAGCCTGGAGGAGACGGGCGACCGTGGACTTGCCGACGGCCACCGAGCCGGCGACGCCTATCACGAAAGGCGTGCCGGACTGGGAGCCCTTCTCGCCGAGGAAGGTGTTCAGGGCGCCGCGCAGGCCGTCGGTGGCCCCGACGTAGAGGTTGAGGAGGCGGCTCAGCGGGAGGTAGATGTCCCGCACCTCGTCGAGGTCGATGACATCGCCCAGGCCGCGCAGCTTCTCGACCTCCTCGGCGTTCAGCGGGAGCGGCGTCTTTTCGCGCAGCGCGCTCCACTCGGCACGGGTGAGGTCGAGGTAGGGAGTCGCCTCCGGCCTGGGCCGGTGGGCGCTCCGGGGGATCGAGGAGACCGGAGAGATCACACTCCATTGTTGCGGGAGTGTGGACGGGGTGGGGGGTGGGGTGCGTCACGCGAGCCGGTGAGCGGCCGGTCCGGGTGGGCTTTCGTGCGGATGCTTATGTCGGGAGGCTTTCGTACGGAGGCTTTCCTACGGTGGCTTTCGTGGCGGCTCTCGTACGGAGGCTTTCCTACGGTGGCTTTCGCGCGGTGGCTTTCGTGCGGTGGTGGGAATTTCCGATTTCGGGCACGGAGTGCCGGGTTCGGGCGGCTTGTGGCCTCTAGGCTGCCGCCCATGTGCGGAATTGTGGGATACGTGGGGTCGCAGTCGGCGCTTGATGTGGTGATGGCCGGGCTGAAGCGGCTGGAGTACCGGGGATACGACTCGGCGGGGGTCGCCGTGCCCGCCGACGGGGGGCTCGCCGCCGCGAAGAAGGCCGGGAAGCTGGTCAACCTGGAGAAGGAGCTGGTCGAACGGCCGCTGCCGGCCGGTTCGACGGGGATCGGGCACACCCGCTGGGCCACACATGGCGGGCCCACGGACGCGAACGCCCACCCGCATCTCGACAACGCCGGCCGGGTCGCCGTCGTGCACAACGGGATCATCGAGAACTTCGCGCTGCTCCGGGCCGAGCTGGCCGAGCGCGGGCACCACTTGGCCTCCGAGACGGACACCGAGGTGGTCGCCCATCTGCTCGCCGAGGAGTTCTCGGTCTGCGGCGACCTGGCGGAAGCGATGCGGCTGGTGTGCCGGCGTTTGGAAGGCGCGTTCACACTGGTCGCCGTGCACGCCGACGAGCCCGACGTGGTCGTCGGGGCGCGCCGCAACTCGCCGCTCGTGGTGGGCGTCGGCGAGGGCGAGGCCTTCCTCGCCTCGGACGTCGCCGCGTTCATCGCCCACACGCGGTCGGCGATCGAGCTGGGTCAGGACCAGGTGGTGGAGCTGCGCCGCGACGGCGTGACGGTCACCGGCTTCGACGGCCGGCCCGCCGACGTACGCGCCTTCCATGTCGACTGGGACGCGTCAGCGGCCGAAAAAGACGGCCACGACTACTTCATGCTGAAGGAGATCGCCGAGCAGCCCAAGGCGGTCGCCGACACCTTGCTCGGTCGCATCGACGCGGACGGCTTGCTGACTCTGGACGAGGTGCGGATCCCGGTTCACGAGCTGCGCGAGATCGACAAGGTCGTCATCGTGGCGTGCGGGACCGCTTTCCATGCCGGGCTGATCGCCAAGTACGCCATCGAGCACTGGACGCGGATCCCGTGCGAGGTGGAGCTGGCGAGCGAGTTCCGGTATCGGGATCCGATCCTGGGCGCGCGGTCCCTGGTGATCGCCATCTCCCAGTCCGGCGAGACCATGGACACCCTGATGGCGCTGCGGCATGCGCGCGAGCAGGGCTCGAAGGTGCTCGCCATCTGCAACACCAACGGCTCGACGATTCCGCGCGAGTCGGACGCGGTGCTGTACACGCATGCGGGGCCTGAGGTCGCCGTCGCCTCCACGAAGGCGTTCCTGACGCAGTTGGTGGCCTGTTACCTGGTCGCGCTGTATCTGGGGCAGGTCCGCGGGACCAAGTGGGGAGACGAGATCCAGGACGTGATCCGGGATCTGGCGGAGATCTCCGGTTCGGTGGAGCGGGTTCTGGAGACCATGGAGCCCGTACGGGAGTTGGCGCGCTCCCTCGCCGACAAGAACACCGTGCTGTTCCTCGGGCGGCACGTGGGTTATCCGGTGGCTCTGGAGGGCGCGCTCAAGCTGAAGGAGCTTGCGTACATGCACGCCGAGGGCTTCGCGGCCGGCGAGCTGAAGCACGGGCCCATCGCACTGATCGAGGACGATCTGCCGGTGGTGGTGGTCGTGCCCTCGCCCCGGGGACGGTCCGTGCTCCACGACAAGATCGTGTCCAACATCCAGGAGATCCGGGCACGGGGCGCGCGCACGATCGTCATCGCGGAGGAGGGGGACGAGGCGGTGGTGCCGTACGCGGATCACCTGATCCGGATTCCGGCCACGCCGACGTTGCTCCAGCCACTGGTGGCGACGGTGCCGTTGCAGGTCTTCGCCTGTGAGTTGGCTACGGCACGGGGGAACGAGGTGGATCAGCCTCGGAACTTGGCGAAGTCGGTGACGGTGGAGTAGTTCTGCAGGCCGTGGAGGAAGGCTGCGAAGGCTTCGGCCGGGAAGATGAGAGCTGACCTGGCCGGGGTCTTGGAGTCGCGGATGGCTATGTGGGGGTGCGAGTTCGCGATTTCCACGCAGGAGTCGCCGTCGCCGGGGCCTGAGTAGGACGACTTTCGCCAGTTGCCAGGGGTGTCCATGGGGTGCCTCACAGCTCTTTCGCCAGCCTGTGGATGAAGTCGCGAGACCGTTCGGGATCGAGTGCTACAGCTTCCACCTTACGGAAGCGCGTTCGATAGGCGTTGAGCTGAGCTTCGGAATCGATGAAGACGGAGCCATGGGGGGCGTCACGCACCACCGTGTCTAGCTTGGGCAGGAGGCCGCCCACGTACTTCATGGTGCTGGAGGCTCTGGCGAAGCCGTCAAGGTCGAAGGGGATGACACGCAGACTGATGTGATCCGCTTCGGAAAGCTCAACAAGACGCGCGAGTTGAGCCTGTGAACTGACGCGGTCGCTGACTCGGAAGCGTAGCGCTGCCTCATGGATCACCACCTCGTACGGGATGGCGATCTCCTGGCGGGCCATTCGGTGGCGAACGCGCAACTCAAGCTCGTCAGGTGTGAGTTCAGGAACCCTTGACGAGAAGACGGCGCGAGCGTAGTGCTCGGTCTGCAGCAGGCCGGGTACGAACAGGATGGCCACATCGCGCCGGCCTGGCGTTGGTTCGTGCGTGCGCCGACCTCTGGAGCTGGCAGCCACTGGCCAGGGACGGGAGGCGGGGCAAGTATGTGTGGTGTGAGCTTGCTGCGGCGTAGAACGGCGTTCCGGCACCGCCACTTTCACGTCACCGTCGGGGCCGCCCGCTTCTTGGGAGTGTCGTGCTTCCGCGGCCCGCGTCAAGGGCGCTGCGCGTCGCCTCCGGCGATGGCCCTGCGGGCCACCCTTGACCCGGTCCGCTCCAGCACGGGCGAGAAGCGAGCGAGCGGCCCGGAAAGGCCGGGTACCCAGGTCGGCCGACGGCAACCGCGGGTTGTGGGGTGGGCCGGGACCGGCGGGCGCGATCGCGCCTCGCCTGCACGCCGGGTCGGCTCAGCGGCGAACGGTGAGTGGGGGAGGCGGCCAGCTGGTGGATGGGGGCTCGCCTGGATCCGGCGAGTAGGTCACGAAGTTGGTGATTGGCAGATGTGTCCCACTCGGGAGGAGGGAAACCCCAGGTCGGGGGCGGGGCGGATGGGACAGATCTGCCAATCGCCTTCTGTGGGGTGAGGGGGAGGCTCTTGTTGCTGGGGAGATCTGCTGTTGCCCGACCGCCCTGGCGGGAAACTGGGGGTCGGGGCTGCGGCGTGGGAAATCATGGGGCATGCGATCGGATGGCTGGCATCTCACTGAAGACGTCGAAGGCTTTCTTGTGCGGGCTGGGGGCTTTCTGCGCTCGCGGCCCGCTCTGCATACGACGGCGCTGACGACGGTTGAGAAACTGCGGACGAGCCGGGCGGAGGTGGCGGATGCGCGGGGTGCCGAACCAGCCGTATTCGGGTGGTTGGAGCGAGGGGGAGAGGTCCGGGCCGTCCTTTACCGCCGGAGTCCGGCCGGTGCTCTGGGGCTCACCGCCGACTTCACCCGCGACGAGGCCGACCTGCTCGCCGATCGGCTGGCCGGCCTTGGCCAATCGCTTCCCGGCGTCAGTGCGGACCACGACACCGCTACTGCATTCGCCGAGGCGTGGGAGCGGCGTACAGGGGCGACGGCGGTTCTCCGCCAGCCGCTGCATCTCTATCGTCTTGGCACGCTCACCCCGCCGGAGCCGGTCCCGGAGGGTCGGGTTCGTGTCGCGGGTGAGGGGGACCTTGAGCAAGTCATGCGGTGGTGCCACGAGTTCGCCGCCACTGTTGCCGAGGTCCTCCCCGGCTCCTGGGCCGACACCCGTTTCGCGGACAAGCACTTCTCGTTCTGGGAGACCCCGGACGGCACTCCCGTCTCCATGGCGGCCATGACTTCGTTGATTGGAGGGATGGTTCGGGTGGATCCCGTCTACACCCCTGCCCAGCTGCGTGGTCGCGGTTACGCGGGCGCCGTGACGGTCGCGGTGACCCGGGCCGCACTGGCCGCCGGCGCGAAGGAAGTCGTGCTGTACACCGACCCTGCCAACCCCACGAGCAACGCCCTCTACAAGCGCATCGGATACGTCCTGCTCACCGACTGGGCCGTGTACGACTTCTCAGCCCCGCACCGCTGACCCCCCGCCCATAAGAAGCAATTGGCAGATCTGTCCCATCCACCCTGTCCCCGACCTGGGGTTTACCTCCTCCCGAGTGGGACACATCTGCCAATCACCAACTTCGTGACCTACTCGCCGGATCCAGGCGAGCCCCCATCCACCGGCTGGCCGTCTCCCCCACTCCCCCCACTCACCGTTCGCCGCTGAGCCGACCCGGCGTGCAGGCGAGGCGCGATCGCGCCCGCTGGTCCCGGCCCACCCCACAACCCGCGGTTGCCGTCGGCCGACCTGGGGACCCGGCCCCGACGGTGACGTGAAAGTGGCGGTGCCGGAACGCCGTAGGGTCTCGGCATGAGCATCATCGGGGTCGGTATCGACGTGGCTGCGATCGATCGGTTCCGGGATTCGCTGGAGCGGACGCCCGGACTGGCCGAACGGCTCTTTCTGGAGAGCGAGTTGCTGTTGCCCAGCGGTGAGCGGCGGGGTGTCGCCTCGCTCGCGGCCCGGTTCGCCGCCAAGGAGGCGGTCGCCAAGGCGTTGGGCGCCCCGGCCGGACTGCACTGGGCCGACGCGGAGGTCTATGTGGAGGACAGCGGGCAACCGCGGCTTCGGGTGACCGGGACGGTGGCGGCTCGCGCGGCCGAGCTGGGGGTGCGGTCGTGGCATGTCTCGCTGAGTCATGACGCGGGGGTGGCCTCGGCCGTGGTGGTGGCGGAGGGGTAGCCCGGTCGGCGGGTGCGTTCACGGCTGGGGCTGTGGTTCGGGGTGCCGTACGGGAGACTCGAACGTATGCGTACTGCGTACAGCGTGGAGACGGTGAGGACGGCGGAGCGTTCGCTCATGGCGCGGCTTCCGGAAGGTGCCCTGATGCAGCGGGCGGCTGCCGGACTGGCCGCCGCCTGCGGCCAGTTGCTGGGGCGGGTGTACGGCAGTCGGGTCGTGCTGCTGGTGGGGAGCGGGGACAACGGCGGGGACGCCCTGTACGCAGGGGCCCGCCTCGCGCGGCGCGGGGCCGGAGTCACCGCCGTCCTGCTCAGCACCGAACGCACGCACCCGGGCGGACTTGAGGCCCTGCACCGGGCGGGCGGCCGCACGGTCGGCCCCGACGCCGCCGAGGACATCGTCCGGCGGGCCGACCTCGTCGTCGACGGCATCGTCGGGATCGGCGGCTCGGGCGGCCTGCGGCCTGCGGCGGCGCAGCTGGCCGCGCTCGTCGCGCACTCCCGGGCCGCCGTCGTCGCCGTCGACCTGCCCAGTGGCATCGAGGCGGACACCGGTGAGGTCCGCGGCGCGGCCGTCCGGGCCGACCTGACGGTGACCTTCGGGACCCACAAACCCGGGCTGCTGATCGATCCCGCGCGGGAGTACGCCGGTTCCGTACGCCTCGTCGACATCGGGCTCGAACTGCCCGCGGAGCCCGAACTGGAGGCCCTCCAGCACGCCGACGTGGCGGACCTGCTTCCGGTACCGGCGGCGGAGAGCGACAAGTACCGGCGCGGTGTCGTCGGCATCGCGGCGGGCTCCGCGCGCTATCCCGGGGCCGCGGTGCTCGCCGTGGCGGGGGCGCTGCGGGGCGGCGCGGGGGCCGTACGGTACGTCGGGCCCGCGGCGGACGCTGTGCTCGCCCGGTTCCCCGAGACACTCGTCTCCGACAAGGGACCCGCGCACGCCGGGCGGGTGCAGGCGTGGGTCGTGGGGCCCGGCGCCGGGGACGACGCGTCGGCGGTGCGCGAGGTGCTCGGGTCGGACGTGCCCGTGCTGCTGGACGCGGACGGGCTGCGGCTCGCCGACGTGGGCGACGTGCGGGATCGTGCGGCGCCGACGCTGATGACCCCGCACGCCGGTGAGGCAGCCGCGCTGCTCGGCGTGAAGCGCGAGGAGGTCGAGGGCGCTCGGCTGGCTTCGGCGCGGGAGCTGGCGCGGCGGTACGGGGCGACGGTGCTGCTCAAGGGGTCGACCACGTTGGTGGCCGATGCGGGGGGCGGGGTTGTGCGGGTGAACTCCACCGGGACGGGGTGGCTGGCCACTGCGGGGAGCGGTGACGTGTTGTCGGGGCTGGCGGGGTCGCTGCTCGCGGCTGGGCTGTCCGCGTTGGACGCCGGGAGTGTGTCTGCGTATCTGCATGGGCTTGCGGGGCGGTTGGCCGCGGATGGGGCGCCTGTGGGGGCTCATGACGTGGCTGCTGCGATTCCGGATGCCTGGCGGGATGTTTGTGGCTGAGGTGGTTCCGGATGCCTGGCGGGATGTTTGTGGCTGAGGTGGTTCCGGATGCCTGGCGGGATGTTTGTGGCTGAGGTGGTTCCCGATGTCTGGCGGGGTGTTTTGGCTGAGGTGGGTGGGCTTTTTTCGCCCCCTCCCCCCTGCCCGTCCCGTATCTGGGGGCTCCGCCCCCAGACCCCCGTTCGCCCGAAGGGCTCGTCCTCAAACGCCGGACGGGCTGAAAGCTCCGCCCCCTCCGCGCGGCTCACCCCCTCCCTCCCTTCTATTGCGTATGGCTGATCGCATGATCAGCAGACGAATGACGTGTCGTGGGGTCGCGGTGATGCTTGCCGCGGTGGTCGCGCTGCCTGGTGGGGTGGCGTATGCGGAACCTGTTCCTCCTGCTTCTGGGCCGGAGGCGGAGCTGGTGCCCGGGGTGGCGCCGGGGCCGTATCAGCCGTGGCAGATCGACACGCCCGACCAGGTCCTGGCGCCGAAGGTGTACGCGCCGACTGCCGCGGAGGACGCGGTCGAGCCGCGGGACGCGATGGAGGGGACGTACGCGCTGGTCGAGTATGTGCCGCTCGGAGATGCCGCCGCGAAGGTGGCGTGCAGCAAGCGGACCGGGCCCTACCAACGCCAGGTCGAGCGGTGGCTGAAGCTGAAGGTGGACGGGAAGCAGTCCGGCGCCGACTGTCTCGCCATCCGTGCCTTCCAGACGAAGCACAAGATCAAGCCGAACATCGGCTTCGCCGGGCCCGTCACCTGGGCCCAGATGCAGTTGCTGTCGGCGAAGAAGAACCCGAACGCGGCCAAGAAGTGTCCCGTCCGGTCGTACCGCGTCGCCTGCGTGGATCTCACCCGGCAGCTCACCTGGGTACAGAAGGGGAAGAAGGTCGTGTACGGGCCGGTGCCGATGCGCAGCGGCCGGCCCGGGTACGCGACGCGGACCGGGTGGAAGAAGATCTACTGGAAGCACAAGAACCACTGGTCGACGCTCTACAACACCTCCATGCCGTACAGCCAGTTCTTCGACGGTGGACAGGCCTTCCACGCCGTCTACGGCAGCATCCACACCACGGTTGGCTCCTGGGGCTGTGTGAATCTGCGGCTCGCCGACGCCCGGAAACTGTGGGGCGTGCTCAAGAAGGGCGACCGGGTTTACGTATGGGGCCGCAGGGCCGGTTCCTGAGATCCACAGGCGCCCGGGTGCTGTCCGACGCCTCTGAGACACTGGAGGCGCTATGAACGAGACAGCACCCCTGCGCGCCCGCGCCGAGATCGACCTGGCCGCCCTCCGGGCCAATGTGCGGAGCCTGCGCGCCCACGCGCCGTCCGCGGCCGTGATGGCCGTGGTCAAGTCCGACGCGTACGGCCATGGGGCGGTTCCGTGCGCCCGCGCGGCGCGCGAGGCGGGTGCCACCTGGCTCGGCACGGCCACCCCCGAGGAGGCCCTCGCGCTGCGGGCGGCCGGACTGCCGGGGCGCATCATGTGCTGGCTCTGGACGCCCGGTGGCCCCTGGGCCCAGGCCATCGAGGCCGACCTCGATGTGTCGGTGAGCGGGCTGTGGGCGCTGGCAGAAGTCATCCGGGCGGCGCGAGACGTCGGCGGCCCCGCCCGCGTCCAGCTCAAGGCCGACACCGGACTCGGGCGCAACGGCGCTCAGCCCGCCGACTGGCCCGAACTCGTCGCGCAGGCCCTGCGCGCCGAGGCCGACGGGCTGATCACCGTCACCGGCCTCTGGTCGCACTTCGCCTGCGCCGACGAACCGGGCCACCCCTCGATCCAGGCCCAACTCACCCGTTTCCGCGAGCTGGTGAGGTACGCGGAGGAGCGGGGCATCCGCCCCGAGGTGCGGCACATCGCCAACTCGCCCGCCACACTGACCCTTCCCGAGAGCCACTTCGACCTCGTACGCACGGGAATCGCGGTCTACGGCCTCTCGCCCAGCCCCGAGATCGGCACCCCGGCCGACTTCGGGTTGCGCCCGGTGATGACGCTGAGCGCGTCGATCGCGCTGGTGAAGCAGGTGGAAGGGGGGCACGGCGTCAGTTACGGGCATCACTACGTCACACCTGGCGCCACGACCCTGGGCCTCGTGCCCGTCGGCTACGCGGACGGCATCCCGCGGCACGCCTCCGGCACCGGACCGGTGTTGGTCGGCGGCAAGCTGCGGACGGTCGCCGGACGGATCGCGATGGATCAGTTCGTCGTCGACCTCGGTGGGGACGAGCCGGAAGCCGGCGCGGAAGCGGTGCTGTTCGGGCCCGGCGACCGGGGCGAGCCGACCGCCGAGGACTGGGCACGGGCCGCGGGAACCATCGCGTACGAAATCGTCACCCGGATCGGAACCCGCGTACCCCGTGTGTACGTGAAGGTGAATGACGAACAGAACGGGTAACAGCGAAGGGGTGTGCGATGCGGGAGTGTCGACACTCCGGGCAGTGCGGAACACGGCAACGCCCCGAGCGGTGCGGAACACGGCAGTTACCCGGGTAGCGCGTAGTGCGGTACACGGCTGAACCTGAGCAGTGCGGTACACGGCAGTAACCCGGGTAGTGCGGTACATGTCAGTAACGCGAGCAGTGCGGAACGCAGCAGTACCCCGAACAGTCCAGAAACCGGCGAAGAGGAGCGGGAAGTGAGCGAGAGCAGCGCGGAGGCCGTCACGAGTGCGGCCTCGGCGGTCGCCGCCTCCGCCGGGAACTGGCGCAAGGCAACGGGTATCGCGGGCGTCGCCATAGGCGTGGTCGCGGCGGGTGCCGCCGCCGGGGTCGCCATAGAGCGGCTCACGGTCGGCCGCGGTATGCGGGAGAAGGCCAGGCTCGCCCTCGACTCGGCAGGTCCCTACGGTGCGCTGCGCGGCACTCCCGGCAAGGCATACGCCGACGACGGCACGGAGCTGTACTACGAGGTCGACGACGCCGAGCCCGAGGCCCCGCTGGGCGGCCGCCGACGGCGTCTCTTCGGCCGTAAGGCCCCGGCCCCCGTCACCGTCGTCTTCAGCCACGGCTACTGCCTCAACCAGGACTCCTGGCACTTCCAGCGGGCCGCGCTGCGCGGAGTGGTGCGCACGGTGCACTGGGACCAGCGCAGCCACGGGCGGTCCGGCCGGGGCGTCGCCCAGGTCAAGGACGGGGCGCCGGTCACCATCGACCAGCTCGGCCAGGACCTGAAGACCGTCATCGACGCTGCCGCGCCCGAGGGTCCGATCGTGCTGGTCGGGCACTCCATGGGCGGCATGACGGTGATGGCGCTGGCCGACCAGTACCCCGACCTCGTCCGCGACCGGGTCGTCGCCGTCGCGCTCGTCGGTACGTCGTCGGGGCGGCTCGGCGAGGTCAACTTCGGGCTGCCCGTCGCGGGCGTCAACGCGGTGCGGTGGGCGCTGCCGAGTGTGCTGAAGGCGCTCGGTCAGCAGGCGGCCCTGGTGGAGCGGGGCCGGCGGGTCACCGCTGATCTGTTCGCCGGGATCATCAAGCGGTACTCGTTCGCGAGCAAGGACGTCGACCCGGCGGTCGAGCGGTTCGCCGAGCGGATGATCGAGGGCACGCCGATCGACGTGGTCGCCGAGTTCTACCCGGCGTTCACCGAACACGACAAGACCGCGGCGCTCGCGCACTTCGCCGACATGCCCGTCCTCGTCCTCGCCGGCGTCAAGGACCTGGTGACCCCGAGCCAGCACAGCGAGGCGATCGCGGACCTGCTGCCGGACGCCGAGCTGGTGCTCGTACCGGACGCCGGACACCTCGTGATGCTGGAGCACCCCGAGGTCGTCACAGACCGTCTCGCCGACCTTCTGATGCGTGCGGGGGCCGTCCCGGCAGGAGCTACCGTGGGTGGCTATGGAACGACCAGCAGCACCGTACAACCCGGCTGAGCCCACCGCGGGGGGCGTCGGCGTCCAGATCACCGTCAACTCCCCGGACCAGATGCGCGAGCTGGGTCTCCGCCTGGCCGAGCTGGTGCGCGCGGGTGACCTCGTGATGCTGAACGGCGAGCTCGGCGCGGGCAAGACGACGCTGACACGCGGCCTCGGCGAGGGACTCGGCGTACGAGGTGCGGTCACCTCGCCGACCTTCGTCATCGCGCGCGTGCACCCCTCCCTCGGCGAGGGTCCGCCGCTCGTCCACGTGGACGCGTACCGCCTCGGTGGCGGGCTCGACGAGATGGAGGACCTCGATCTCGACGTCTCGCTGTCCGACTCGGTGATCGTCGTGGAGTGGGGCGAGGGCAAGGTCGAGGAACTGACCGACGACCGGCTGCACGTCGCGATCCACCGCGCCGTGGGGGACACCAGGGACGAGGTACGGCACGTCACGCTGACCGGGCTCGGCGGGCGCTGGGCGACGGCCGACCTGAGCGTGCTCTCGGCGCTCTCGGCCTGAAACGCGGGCACGCGCTCGCCGGGGAACAGGGTGGGGCGCGCTGGTTTCTCTGTGCACGCGCGGGTTTCTTCGTACACGCGCTCGTTTCTGCGTGCACGCGCTGGTTTCTTCGTACATTCGAATAACGTTCCGACAAGACGTCGGCAAGATGTTGCGTTTCGCGTCCTGGGCGTGGTCACATGGACGTCAGTACGTGGTTAGGTCTACCTAACCACGGTGGCCCCCGAAGCTCCAGGAGGCGTCCATGTCCGCTTCAGAACGGTCGGCTTCAGAACGGTCGGCTTCAGAACGTGGCGTGCCGGCGCAGCAGCCGCGGGTGGCCGGCGGGGTTTCGATGCGGGATCTGCTGGCGTCGTGTGCTCTCGCCGAAGCGGTTTCGCGGGCGCCGCGCCCGCCACTGCCCGAGACACCCGTGGCCAAGACGCCCATGGTCGCGGCGCCTGTGGCCGAGCAGCCCCGTAAGGCGGCTTAATTTCCCTCTGCGGGGTCTTCGCGTTACTGGACGACTACGACCTTCACGCCCACCGTCGCGAAGTTCCACATCGCGTCGCCGTCCTCGCGGGACTCGCGGATGCCGCCGAGCTTCTTGGCTGGGTCCGGAGCGGTGGTCGAGCCGTTGAGGGCCGCGCTGAAGCCGATCGCGATGCCATTGACCGAGGTGAACCGGACGACGTGCTCGATCTGCACCCCGTCCGACCCGGTGACCGCGTTGGCACGGGTCGTGACGGCGTAGGTGCCTGCGGCCGGGTCCACCGTGCCGGGGGTGACCTCGAAGGTGCGCTGCACCTTGTTGTTCGCGGCGACCAGCCACACGCGGTCGTCGCCGGTCGCGTAGACGACGCGCTCACCGGTGCCGGACTCGGTGGGCAGCGCGTTCGGGTTCGTCGCGCCTCCGGGTGCCTTCGAGGCGGTGGCCTTGGGTGTCACGCTCGTGTCCGCTTTGCCAAGGGTGTCCGGCACGCTCGCGGACGCCTGGTAGGCGAGGAAGCCGACTGCGGCGATCGCCGCCACCGTGAGCCCGGCCACGATTCCCGAGCTGCTCCTAGCCACCTTGTGCGCCCACCTCTCGAATCACTTTCTTACCCCGTACGTCGCTTGTGGTGACGGTAGCAGGATGGGCACGGCAGACCGGGGCGGCCGTGCCCCGCCCCCGGGCGCCGTACGCTGTTTGCGTGCTCTTGCTCGCTCTGGATACCGCCACCCCCGCCGTGACCGTCGCCCTGCACGACGGCGCAACCGTCGTCGCCGCGTCGAGCCAGGTGGACGCACGCCGGCACGGGGAACTGCTGCTGCCGGCCGTCGACCGAGTGCTCGCGGAGGCCGGCCTGCGCCTCGACGCCGTCACCGGCATCGTCGTCGGCGTCGGCCCCGGCCCCTACACCGGGCTGCGCGTCGGCCTCATGACCGCCGACACCTTCGCTCTCGCGCTCGGCGTGCCCGCGTACGGCCTGTGCACCCTCGACGGGCTCGCCTACGCGGCCGACGTCGAGGGCCCCTTCGTCGTGGCGACCGACGCGCGGCGCAAGGAGGTCTACTGGGCGCGGTACGCCGATCCCCGTACCCGCGTGTCGGAGCCCGCCGTGGACCGGCCCGCGGACCTGGATCTCGGCGGTCTGCCCGCCGTCGGGGCGGGCGCGCTGCTCTACCCCGACACCTTCCCGGACGCCCGCGCGCCCGAGCACGTCTCGGCCGCCGCGCTGGCCTCCCTGGCCGTGGAGAAGCTCGCCGCGGGCGAGGAACTGGCGGCCCCCCGGCCGCTCTACCTGCGCCGCCCCGACGCCCAGGTGCCCAAGAACTACAAGGTGGTCACCCCCAAGTGACCGCCGTGCTGCGCGAGATGCGCTGGTGGGACATCGATCCCGTACTGGAGCTGGAGCGGGACCTCTTCCCCGAGGACGCCTGGTCGCGGGGGATGTTCTGGTCCGAGCTGGCCCATTCGCGTGGGCCCGAGGCGACGCGCCGCTATGTCGTGGCCGAGGAGGACGGGCGCCTCTTCGGGTACGCGGGACTCGCGGCCTCCGGCACTGCATCTGATGGCGGCTTCGCCGCGGTGGGCGACGTACAGACGATCGCCGTACGCCGTGAGCAGTGGGGCACCGGGCTCGGCGCACGGCTGCTGGCCGAACTGCTGCGGGCCGCGACCGCGTTCGAGTGCGCCGAGGTGCTGCTCGAGTGCCGGGTAGACAACGTTCGCGCACAGAAGCTGTACGAGCGCTTCGGCTTCGAGGCCATCGGGTTCCGGCGCGGCTACTACCAGCCGGGGAACATCGACGCCCTCGTGATGCGCCTCAACGACCCTTCCACCTCAGTAAACGGCGTACAAGGAACCGAGATCAATGGTTGAGAGCAATGGTTGAGATCAATGGCTGACGAACCGCTCGTCCTCGGCATCGAGACCTCCTGCGACGAGACCGGCGTCGGCATCGTCCGCGGCACCACGCTGCTCGCGGACGCCATCGCGTCCAGCGTCGACGAGCACGCACGTTTCGGCGGTGTGGTGCCCGAGGTCGCCTCGCGGGCGCACCTCGAAGCGATGGTGCCGACCATCGAGCGCGCGCTGAAGGAGGCGGGGATCGCCGCTTCGGACCTGGACGGGATCGCGGTGACCGCCGGGCCCGGGCTCGCGGGCGCGCTGCTCGTCGGGGTCTCGGCGGCGAAGGCGTACGCCTACGCGCTCGGCAAGCCGCTGTACGGCGTGAACCATCTCGCCTCGCACATCTGCGTGGACCAGCTCGAACACGGCCCGCTGCCCGAGCCGACCATGGCGCTGCTCGTCTCCGGCGGCCATTCGTCACTGCTCCTTTCGAGTGACATCACCTCCGACGTACGGCCGATGGGCGCGACCATCGACGACGCGGCCGGCGAGGCCTTCGACAAGATCGCGCGGGTGCTGAACCTCGGCTTCCCCGGCGGCCCTGTCATCGACCGGTACGCGAAGGAGGGTGACCCGAAGGCGATCGCGTTCCCGCGCGGGCTCACCGGGCCGCGCGACGCGGCGTACGACTTCTCCTTCTCCGGTCTGAAGACCTCCGTGGCCCGCTGGATCGAGGCCAAGCGGGCGGCCGGGGAGGAGGTGCCGGTGCGTGATGTGGCCGCGTCTTTCCAGGAGGCGGTCGTCGACGTGCTGACGCGCAAGGCCGTACGGGCCTGCAAGGACGAGGGCGTCGACCACCTCATGATCGGCGGCGGGGTGGCCGCCAACTCCCGGCTGCGGGTGCTCGCCCAGGAGCGCTGCGAGGCCGCCGGGATCCGGCTGCGGGTGCCGCGACCCAAGCTGTGCACGGACAACGGGGCGATGGTGGCCGCGCTGGGCGCCGAGATGGTGGCACGGAACCGGGCCGCCTCCGACTGGGATCTGTCGGCGGACTCGTCGTTGCCGGTGACCGACACGCATGTGCCGGGGCGCGGGCATGCGCACGGATCCGGGCATGGGCATTCGCATGACCATGTGCACGAGGTCAGCAAGGAGAACCTGTACTCGTGAGCGTCGCGCTGATGTGGGAGGCGCGGGCTGTCTCCGGGCGGGGCGAGGAGTTGCTCGACTGGGTGCGGCAGCAGGAGCTGGCGGCCCCGCCGCTGCGTCAGGAGATCTTCCGGGCGCCTCAGGACCGGGTCCTCGTCATCACCTGGTGGGACGCGCCGTACGACGCCGAGCTGCCCGAACTGCCGGAACCGGACGCGGAGTTGGTCGGCCGGGCGGTCCATCGGTGGCGGTTCGAGTCGGTGTCCTGACACCGGGTCGATTTTTTGGCGTTCAGACCTTAGCCACGCCTGAGAAGTCTGAGATTTTCCGAAGGAAACCCCAGAAGAGTTCCTGCTCGTAATAATTCGGACTTATGTTCCTCCGCGTGACTGCTGATGACGAGCACGGGGACGACCACGGGGGCGTCGGGAGACGCGGGGGCCGACGGCGGGGCCTGCTGAAAGCCGCCGGCATTGTGTTCGCCGGTGCCCTCGTGCTCTCCCTCGTGGGGGCGGCCTGGGCCTACTGGCACCTCAACCAGAACATCAAGAGCGTCGACATCAACAGCGCGCTCGGCGACGACCGCCCGCCGAAGGTCGTGTCGACGCCTTCGGCGACTGCCTCCGCCTCCGCCTCCGCCTCCTCCTCCGCTTCCGCTTCCGCTTCGGCCTCCGCGACCCCGCTCCCCAGCGGCGCGCTCAACATCCTGGTCCTCGGCTCCGACTCCCGCAGCGGCGAGGAGAACGCGGCGCTGGGCGGCGGAAGCACCACCTCGGGTGCCCGCTCGGACACGGCGATGGTCGTCCACATCGACGCGGGCCGTACGGCGGCGACGGTGGTCAGCATCCCGCGCGACACCCTGGTCACCCGCCCGTCGTGCCCCACCTCCTCCGGCGGGACGACCTCGGTGGCGTACAACTCGATGTTCAACAGCGCGTACTCGGTGGGCGGTCCGGTCTGTGCGGTGAAGACGGTCGAGTCCATCACGAACGTCCGCATGGACCACTTCATCGAGATCGACTTCTCCGGCTTCGCGGGCCTCGTGGACGCGCTCGGCGGCGTCACCGTCACCACGGACGAGGACATCGACGACGACGACAGCCACCTCCACCTGGAGGCGGGCACGCACCACCTGGACGGCACCCAGGCGTTGGCCCTCGCCCGCACCCGGCACGGCATAGGCGACGGCAGCGACCTGGGCCGCATAGGCCTCCAACAGACCTTGGTGAAAGCCCTGTTGGAGCAGATCCGCACCACTGATCTGCTCACCGACCCCGCCAAGCTCTACAACGTCGCCGACGCGGTCACCGGCAGCCTCACGACCGACACAGGTCTCGACTCGCTGACCGAACTGATCAGCCTCGGCCAGAGCCTGCAGTCGCTGCCCGCGGACGCGCTCACGACGGTCACCATGCCGGTGCTGCCGGCGCCCTCGGACCCGAACAGGGTGGTGGCGAACGAGCCGGAGGCGAGCGAGCTGTGGGCGTCGCTGCGGTGACTGACTGTCGGCTCCTTAGCCGGGACTTGAGCTTCGGGGGTCGGGATTCGAGACCCTTTTTGCAAGGAATGGGTGGGTGGCTCAACCTACCCACCCTCCCTTGTCGGCGGCCGAAGTGCCGCCCGGGCCAGGGGAGATGACTTTTCGTGACCAGGTCGCGCCGGAGCGTGGCGAACGTGTAGCGTGCGCCGGGAAAGCTTCGACCCCCGTGGGTGTTAGCAGCACCACGCGGGGGTCTGACCACTAGATCGAATGAAGGTCGATCCCATGGCTACCGCCCAGCTTAGTGCTGCCCCGCGCCCGTCCGCCCACCCCTCGGCCAATCCCGGGTACGGGAAGAGGTCCGCCCCCGACCAGGAGCCGCGTACCGGCCGGGACTTCGCACATCTGCCCGCCCGCGAGTCGTCGATCGCCACGTACCTCGACCGGCTCGACGACGAGGCGGACATGTCCATCAAGACGCTGGCCAGGCATCTCGACTACGGCCAGTGCGCCATCGGCACCGCCCTCAACAACCTCTCCGCAGCGGGCCATCTGCGCCGCGTACGACGTCCGGTCACCGTCGACGGCTGCCCCCGCTGGGTCTGGCACACCTTCTTCTCGCGCACCGCTCGCGACGACGCGTGGTGGGACGCGCTCCTCGCCGGAGCGGTACCGGTCACCGAGCCGCGCTCGCCGGAATCGGAGCGATCGGCGGCGTACGGCGTGCTGGCCCGGCTCGGGCGGATCGACGCGCGCCTCACGCTCTCGGCGGGGGAGTGCGGGGCGTTGGAGGAGCACGCCGCCGAGTGGTTCGCGCGGGGCGCGGGCGAGGCGCAGCTCGTGGCAGCGGTGACGGCCGGGCTCCCGGAGCAGGTGGCCCACGCGCACGGTTTCGTACGCGCACGGCTGATCGCCAAGCTGCCGCCCGCGCCGCCCCCGCCGCCGCGCTACGAGGTGGTCTGCACGGCCTGCGGTGAGCCGGGCGACAGCACGGGACTGCGGGGAGGCCTGTGCGAGGGCTGCTGGGGCGGGCGGCCGGGTCTCGCGGCCGACCGGGTGCACGCCCATGCGGGGCAGGTGCGCGCGGCCCTGCGTACAGGGGCACGCATGGAGGTGCGCAGAGGGACGAGTACCGAGGCGCGCACAGGGATGCATACGGAGAAAGGGAAAGACGCATGACGACCTTGCAGCACGGGCCGCCCGTAGCCGGGGCAGGATGGAGGGGAGGAGGCGACGCCATGACCCCCAGTACGTCCGACCACCCCCAGATGGGCATCGAGGATTTCGAGGAGCTCGCCCTCCTTGCGCACGAGACGGCGCGTCTGGAGTTTCTGAACGGAAAGATCGGGGTCAAGGCCGTGCCGGACGGGAATCACGGCGAGATCGTTGCCTGGCTCCTCAGGCGGTGTATGCAGCATCGCCCTGAGCTGTTCCTCTATCCGGAACAGGGCCTCCGGGTTGAGGCGTACCGACAGGGGCGAGCCCGGCCTGACGGTGCTCTGGTACCCGAGGAGTACTTCGCCGGAAAGGGTGAGTGGGCGGAGCCCGACGGAGTCCTGATGGTTGTCGAGGTCACGTCCCGGGACAGCGACGCCACCCGGCGGGACCGGATGGAGAAGCCGGAGGCCTACGCAGCCGCCGGCATCCCTGTTTACCTGTTGATCGACAGGGAAGCCGCGGCTGTCACGGTGTATTCCGATCCGGAGGACGGCAAGTACCGTTCAGGCACTGGACGGCCTTTCGGCGCCGCGATCGAGCTGCCCGATCCTGTCGGTTTCACCCTGGACACCGAGAAGCTGAAGGACTTCGCCGACTGACGGTCCGGCACCGCCGTGACCTGCGGAAACGAATCCCGCGGAAGAAATTCCGAAGTATTTCGGCGATGGTGTCGAGACACGCGTCTCCCGTTCGACGCATGGGTGAGAGGCGGGGACAGTCCCCGCCCCGCTGCTGAAGGAGTCACCATGCCGCGTTATCTGTCGATGGTCCGGATCGACGAGAACAACGCCCCCGCCGAGGGCCCCAGCCCCGAGCTGATGCAGCGGATGGGGGAGCTGATCGAGGAGATGACCAAGGCGGGCGTGATGCTGGACAACGCCGGGCTCACGCCCTCCTCGCAGGGCACCCGGGTCCACTGGGAGAAGGGTGAACTGACCGTCACCGACGGCCCGTTCACCGAGGCCAAGGAGGTAGTCGGCGGTTACGCGATCATCCAGGCCAAGGACAAGGCCGAGGCGATCGAGTGGGCCAAGCGCTTCCTCAAGGTCCACGAGGAGCACTGGACGGTCACATCCGAGGTGCGGGAGATCGCGGAGGGCTGAGTGGTCGGGCGAGCGGTTCCTTGGCCTACGGCCGCCGTGGGTGTCTGATGGTGGGCTGTGGAACAGCAGCCCACCGCCGACCCGCGCGGAGCTATCGAAACCGTCTTCCGGATCGAGTCCCCGCGGGTCATCGCCGGCGTCACCCGCATCGTCCGTGACGTCGGTATCGCCGAGGAGCTGGCCCAGGACGCCCTGGTCGCGGCGCTGGAGCAGTGGCCGCGGGACGGGGTACCGGACAACCCGGGTGCCTGGCTCACGGCCACGGCCAAGCACCGCGCGATCGATCTCGTACGCCGCCGGGAGCGGTACGCGCGCAAGCTGGAGGAGATCGGGCGTGACCTGGACACGACCACCCCTTTCGAAGAGCCCGCCGACCCGGACGACATCGACGACGACCTGCTGAGGCTCGTCTTCACCACCTGCCACCCGGTCCTCTCCGCCGAGGCCCGCATCGCGCTCACGCTACGGCTGCTCGGCGGCCTGACCACCCCCGAGATCGCCCGCGCCTTCCTCGTCCCGGAGGCGACGATCGCCCAGCGCATCGTGCGCGCCAAACGGAAACTGGCGACGAAGGGGGTCGCCTTCGAGGTGCCGTACGGCCCGGAGCGGGAGGCGCGCCTCGGGTCCGTCCTCGAGGTCATCTACCTGATCTTCAACGAGGGGTACGCGGCCACCGCGGGCGAGGACTGGCTGCGCCCGGCGCTGTGCGAGGACGCCCTGCGACTGGCCCGCGTGCTCGCCGAGTTGATGCCCAAGGAGCCCGAAGTGCACGGGCTGGCCGCGCTGTTGGAGCTTCAGACGTCCCGCGCGTACGCCCGTACCGGCCCGTCGGGCGAGCCGGTCCTGCTCAAGGACCAGAACCGCCGCCGCTGGAACCGCATGCTGATCCGCCGTGGCTTCGCCGCCCTCGGCCGCGCGAGCGCCGTCACCACCACGGGCCCCGGCCCGTACGCGATCCAGGCCGCCATCGCCGCATGTCACGCACAGGCGTACGCCTACGAGGACACGGACTGGCGGCAGATCGCCGCCCTGTACGGGCTCCTGGCGGCCCGATCCCCGTCCCCCGTGGTGGAGTTGAACCGCGCGGTCGCCGTCTCGATGGTGGACGGCCCGGCGCCCGCCCTGGAAATCATCGACGCCCTCACCGCCGAACCCGCCCTCCGTGACTACCACTTGCTGCCCAGCGTCCGCGGAGATCTGCTCGCCCGGCTCGGGCGCAGGGCGCAGGCACGGGCGGAGTTCGAACGGGCGATCACGCTGACGCGCAACGAGCAGGAGAGGGAGCTGCTGCGGGCGCGGGTACGTGAGCTGGACCCGCCGCAGTCCTGAGCCGGTGGCCGCCTGGTGGGGTCAGACCGTCAGCGGATGCCCCAGCAGCATCGTCGGCGCCCCCGCGACCCGGGTCAGGAACACCGTCGCCGAGTTCGGACCCTGCGCCTTCGGCAGGGCCTTGCGCCGCAGCTCCTCCGGCTCGACGGCCGACCCCCGCTTCTTCACCGTCAGCACCCCCACTTCCCGCTCCCTCAGCAGCGCCTTCAACTTCTTCACGCCGAAGGGGAGTTGGTCGGTGATCTCGTAACCGGAGGCGTACGGGGTCGTACGCGCCTCGTCCGCCGTGATGTACGCGATCGTCTCGTCGACCAGCCCGCCGCCCAGCTCCTGGGCCACCTCCGCGACCAGATGGGCCCGGATGACGGCGCCGTCGGGCTCGTACAGATACCGCCCGACGGACCGCACCGCCGGATCCGGCAGTCCGCGCCCCCGTACCTCGCGCGGACCCGGCAGCAGCGTGGCCCGCACCAGACCCGGCTCGGTGCCGAACCACAGCACCGCCTCCTTCACGTCGCCGCCGTCCGAGATCCACTCCGCCTCCGCCTCGGCGGGAATCGCCTCGTGGGGGATACCGGGAGCGATCTTCAGGGCGGCGAGGGGGGCCTTCGAGGCGGTGGCGACCGCCCAGGACAGGGGCGGTGAGTATGCCTCCGGATCAAAGATCCGGCCACGGCCGCCCCTTCGCCCGGGGTCCACGAAGACGGCCTCGTACGCGGACACGTCCACCTCCGTGACATCCGCCTCGCGGACCTCGATCAGGTCCGCGAGGCCGAGCGCGTCGGCGTTCGCGCGCGCCACCGCCACTGTCAACGGGTCCCGGTCGACGGCGAGGACCCGGATCCCGGCGCGGGCGAGCGCGATCGCGTCACCGCCGATGCCGGAGCAGAGGTCGGCGACCGAGCGGACACCGAGGGTGCGCAGGCGTTGCGCGCGGTGCGTCGCGACGGTCGTACGGGTCGACTGCTCGACCCCGTTGGGGGTGAAGAACATCCGCTCGGCGTCCTCGGCCCCGAACTTCGCCGCCGCCCGCTGCCGCAGCCGTGCCTGCCCCAGGGCCGCCGAGACAAGGCCGGCGGGGTGCTCGCGGCGCAGCCGGGTGGCGACGGCCAGTTCCCGGGCCGGATCGGTGCCGCGCACCTCGTCGAGCAGGGCGCGGCCCGCGGGGGTGAGGAGGGTGGCGAAGGAGGCGAGGGGAGACGGCGGATCGAGGTCGTTCACCGGGCCATTGTGGGCCAGTCGGTGGACGGTGCGCGTCCGGCCGCGGTGTCGTGGCCTCGTACGGGCCGTGGCCTGCGAGGATCCGGCGCCATGCGATCAGTAAGACAAAATTATAAATATGGGCTGAAAGTGGCGGCTGCCCGCACCGGCATCGCCGCGCTCGCCCTGGCTGCACTCGTGTCCGGCTGCGCCTCGGGCGCCGACCCCAAGTCCGTGAAACCGGCGCCCGGCCGCCAGGCGCCGCCCGCCCTCGACGCCGCCGCCGAGCTCCGGCTCGCGCAGGCCGCCCGAGCCGCCGCGGCCAAGCGCTGGGGCCTCGCCAAGACGCCGCTGACCGCGCCCGCACCGCCGGCCAAGAAGCCGGTCATCGAGTTCCGCGACGGCTTCGAGGTCGAGGACGGGGAGGGCCTGCCGCCCGTCTTCACCACCATCCCCACCAAGCACAAGGTCATCTTCCTCACCATCGACGACGGCGCCGAGAAGGACCCGGCCTTCCTGCGGATGATGAGCGACCTGAAGATCCCGTACACCGCCTTCCTCAGCGACTACCTGGTCAAGGAGGACTACGGGTACTTCCGCCAGATGCGCGACCGCGGCGTCGTACTCAACAACCACACCCTCCACCACCCCTACCTGCCCGGACTCTCCTACGAGCGGCAGAAGCGCGAGATCTGCGGCATGCAGGACGTGATGAAGAAGCAGTTCGGCAAGCGCCCGACGCTCTTCCGGCCGCCGTTCGGCAACTACAACGAGGACACCCTGCGCGCCGCCAAGTCCTGCGGCATCAAGGCCGTCCCGCTGTGGAACGAGGAGATCTTCGTCGACCACTGGGAGTACCGCGAGTGGGACCGCGATCTGCACCCCGGCGACATCGTCCTCAGCCACTTCCGCGGCAAGAAGGACTGGAAGGGCACGATGCCCGACATGGTCCGCCGCTTCATGAAGATGGTGACCGACAAGGGGTACGCGGTGGCCCGCCTCGAGGACTACTTGTGAGACCGCGGCCCCGCGGGATCGTCGCCGGGCTGCTCGCCTCCGTGCTGCTGTCCGGCTGCGCCCAGTCCGTCGATCCGATCGAGCGGCTGGGACAGAAGGGGGCGCACGAGGTGAGCAAGGCGCGCTCGCAGGGGCCGACCCTGGCGACGTACCGCCGCTGGGGCCTGTCCGTGCCGCTCGCCCCCGCGCCGAAACCGTCCGCCCGGGTCACCGTGCCCACCGCGGGCCCGGGCCTCGCGCCGGTCGTGGACCGCGTCCCCACCCGCGACAAGGTGGTCTTCCTGACGTACGACGACGGTGCCGAGCGGGATCCGCGGTTCGTCGACATGGTCCGTGAACTGCGGCTGCCGGTCAGCATGTTCCTCACGGACAGTGTGGTCGGGCCGGGGTACGGGCACTTCGCGCGGCTGCGCGCGGTCGGCGCGACCGTGCAGAACCACACCCTGGACCACCCCTCCCTGCGAGGCCTGCCGTACGTCGGGCAGCGCGCCGAGATCTGCGGCCAGCAGGACAAGCTCAAGCAGCGCTTCGGCATCCGCCCCCGCTTTCTGCGGCCCCCGTACGGGACGTACGACACCACCACGCTGCGTGCCGCCGCGGACTGCGGGATCGCGGCCGTCGTACGGGGACGGGACGCCGGGGACGAGGGCCCGCTGCGGACCGGCGACATTCTGTCCGGCTTCGACGAACCGGACCTCACGGCGGCGACGGTCGCTCTGCTGCGCCGGGTGCAGGCCGAGGGGTTCACGGCGGCCCGGCTGGAGGACTACCTCTGACGCGGCGGAGGGCCGCGATCCGACGCGGCGGAGGGCCGCGATCTGACGGGTTCGCAGGCGGCGCGTTGGCACTCCGCTTGACCGAGTGCTAATCGCGGTCATAGTCTCAGGTCTGGCACTCCCCCCTGGAGAGTGCCAATGACGACAGGTAGATCCGGCTCCCGCGACGACGGGTCCACCTGGTCGCCACCTCAGACAGTTAACCCCGTGAGATCTCCGAAGGGGGAGGTCGGATCGTGACGACCACCAGCTCCAAGGTTGCCATCAAGCCGCTCGAGGACCGCATTGTGGTCCAGCCGCTCGAAGCCGAGCAGACCACGGCCTCTGGCCTGGTCATCCCGGACACCGCGAAGGAGAAGCCCCAGGAGGGCGTCGTCCTTGCCGTGGGCCCGGGCCGTTTCGAGGACGGTAACCGTCTTCCGCTCGACGTCGCCGTCGGCGACATCGTGCTGTACAGCAAGTACGGCGGCACCGAGGTGAAGTACAACGGCGAGGAGTACCTCGTCCTCTCGGCTCGCGACGTTCTCGCGATCATCGAGAAGTAATTCACCCCGGTACCCAACCGGTTTTGCAGTGAACTGCGCCCCTGGCCCCCCGCGACCGCAAGTAGCCGGGCGTCGGGGGCGCCGTTCGTTCTCCCCAGATTTTCCAGAGTTTCGAGAGGGCTGAATCGCTCCCATGGCGAAGATCCTGAAGTTCGACGAGGACGCCCGTCGCGCCCTCGAGCGCGGCGTCAACAAGCTTGCCGACACGGTCAAGGTGACGATCGGCCCCAAGGGCCGCAACGTCGTCATCGACAAGAAGTTCGGCGCTCCCACCATCACCAACGACGGCGTCACCATCGCGCGCGAGGTCGAGCTCGACGACCCGTACGAGAACCTCGGTGCCCAGCTCGTGAAGGAGGTGGCGACCAAGACCAACGACATCGCGGGTGACGGTACGACCACCGCCACCGTGCTCGCCCAGGCGCTCGTCCGCGAGGGCCTCAAGAACGTCGCCGCCGGCGCGTCCCCCGCTCTTCTCAAGAAGGGCATCGACGCCGCCGTCAAGGCTGTGTCCGAGGAGCTCCTCGCGACCGCCCGTCCGATCGAGGACAAGGCCGACATCGCGGCCGTCGCCGGTCTGTCCGCCCAGGACAGCCAGGTCGGCGAGCTCATCGCCGAGGCGATGGACAAGGTCGGCAAGGACGGTGTCATCACCGTCGAGGAGTCCAACACCTTCGGTCTGGAGCTGGACTTCACCGAGGGCATGGCCTTCGACAAGGGCTACCTGTCGCCGTACTTCGTGACGGACCAGGAGCGCATGGAGGCAGTCCTCGAGGACCCGTACATCCTCATCCACCAGGGCAAGATCTCCTCCATCCAGGACCTCCTGCCGCTGCTGGAGAAGGTCATCCAGGCCAACGCCTCCAAGCCGCTGCTGATCATCGCCGAGGACGTCGAGGGCGAAGCCCTGTCGACCCTGGTCGTGAACAAGATCCGCGGCACCTTCAACGCCGTCGCGGTGAAGGCCCCGGGCTTCGGCGACCGCCGCAAGGCCATGCTGGGCGACCTCGCCACCCTCACCGGCGGTCAGGTCATCGCCGAAGAGGTCGGCCTCAAGCTCGACCAGATCGGCCTGGACGTGCTGGGCACCGCCCGCCGCGTCACGGTCACCAAGGACGACACGACCGTCGTCGACGGTGGCGGCGACTCCTCCGAGGTCCTGGGCCGCGTCAACCAGATCAAGGCCGAGATCGAGAACACCGACTCCGACTGGGACCGCGAGAAGCTCCAGGAGCGCCTCGCGAAGCTGGCCGGCGGCGTGTGCGTGATCAAGGTCGGCGCCGCCACCGAGGTGGAGCTCAAGGAGAAGAAGCACCGTCTGGAGGACGCCATCTCCGCGACCCGCGCCGCGGTCGAGGAGGGCATCGTCTCCGGTGGTGGCTCCGCGCTCGTCCACGCCGTCAAGGTCCTCGAGGGCAACCTCGGCAAGACCGGCGACGAGGCCACGGGTGTCGCGGTCGTCCGCAAGGCCGCCGTCGAGCCGCTGCGCTGGATCGCCGAGAACGCCGGCCTTGAGGGTTACGTCATCACCTCCAAGGTCGCCGAGCTCGACAAGGGCCAGGGCTTCAACGCCGCCACCGGCGAGTACGGCGACCTGGTCAAGGCCGGCGTCATCGACCCGGTCAAGGTCACCCGTTCCGCCCTGGAGAACGCCGCCTCCATCGCCTCCCTGCTCCTCACGACCGAGACCCTGGTCGTCGAGAAGCCGGCCGAGGAAGAGGCCGACGCGGGTCACGGCCACGGTCACGGCCACTCCCACTGAGGCACCAGCTTCCGAGGAAGCCCTCGTTCCCGATGGGAACGGGGGCTTTTCCCGTGACTACGGGCTACCGCTACTGCTCCAGAGAATCCAAGGCACCGAGCTGAGCCATCAGCCCCAGCCTGTCGTACTGCCACCAACCCTCAACGATCTTGCCGTCGTCGGTGCAGCGGTGGATGGTCGTGCCGGTCATGGTGACCTGCTTGCCGCTGGCGGGGATCCCCATGAAATCGCCCTTGTGGGTGCCGTTCCAGGTCCACCGCGTACAGACCCGGTCGCCGTCGGCGAGCTGGTCCTCGATGGTGAACGTGAAGTCGAACCCGGACTGCCACATCTCCACCTCGCGGCGCATGGCGTCCATGCCGATCACGTCCTGCTCGTTGGACGGGTCGTGGTCGTGATAGTTTTCCGCGACGACCTCGTCCCACGAAGGCAACTCGCCCGTGCCGGAGAGCAGTCCGTAGAAGTTGCGGACGCTGGTCTTGTAGAGCCACTCGTCCCGCACCACATCGAGATCCGTGAACGTCGGCATTTCGTCGCAGAGCGCCACCATCTCCCGGAAGATCTTGTCCGTCTCGGGAAGACTGGAGTTCGCCATCGCTTCCTCGAACGACGGGAACTCCACGATCTCGATGAAGTGCCTGGAGTCGGACCGGTCCCTGCCGATGACGCTGTGCGTCGCGGTCCGCTTGCCCTTGGTCTGCGCGACCCATGTGTCCATGAGCCGGTTCATCTCGTCGAATCGACTGGTCTTGCAGTCGATGAGCTGCACAAATGTCATGACGCCGCCTCCCGGCCCCCCTGGGTCCGGTTGATACCTCCATCGTCTCACCGGGACGGCGGCGCCACCGCCCCTGGCCTACTGCGGCCCGTACTTCCGCCCCGTCTTGGACGTGACCCCGCCGAGCAACGCATGCGGTGTCACCTTCACCAGACCCACCAAAGCCTTGTATCGCGGATCGGGAATCGACAGGGTCTTGCCGCGGGCCAGGTCCGTGAGCGCGGCGGCGACCAGCTTGTCGGCGTCCAGCCACATCCATTTGGGGATGTTGTCCGTGCCCATGCCGGCGCGCTGGTGGAACTCGGTGCGCACGAATCCGGGGCACAGCGCCATCAGACGTACGCCGCCGGCGGCCAGGTCCTTCGCGGCGCCCTGCGTGAACTGCACGACCCACGCCTTGGACGCGCCGTAGGTCCCCCGGGGCACGAACGCCCCCACCGAGGCGACGTTGACGACTCCGCCCCGGCCGCGCTCCCGCATGGCCTCGGTCGCCGCCGAGGTCAGCCGCAGCACCGCCTCGCAGTGCACCTTGAGCATCGTCAGCTCGTCGGCCACCGACACCTCGAGATAGCGGCCCTTGTTGCCGAAGCCGGCGTTGTTGACCAGCAGATCGACCGGGTTCTTGCGGTCGCTCAGCCGCTTGGCGACCGCCTCGATGCCGTCGTCCGTCGCCAGATCCGCGGTCAGCACCTCCGCTTCGATGCCGTGCCGGTCGTGCAGCTCGGTCGCCTGCTCGCCCAGCCGCTTGGTGTCACGCGCCACCAGCACGAGGTTGTGCCCGTCAGACGCCAGACGCCGCGCGAAGGCGGCGCCGATCCCCGCGGTCGATCCAGTAATCAGAGCCGTTGTCATGGCGCAAGGTTAGTGACCTGAACTGTGGCCCGGCGCCCCAACGCCCGGGCGCGGCGTCCCAACGTCCGCGCCCGGGGCTCCAACGCCCGCGCCGGGGACCCGACTTCCGCGCAGGGTGCCTGACCACCTGCCTGACCACCTGCCTGACAGCTTGCGTGTCCGCTGCCCGGACAGGTCTTCAGGCGCCGAGCGTCACCACGTACTTCTCGGCGATCGCGCGCGACTCCGGATGCAGCGAGTCGCCGGCGTCCAGCAGTCGCGGCAGCAGCTCCCGCTCAGTCGTGACCGCACGGAACTGGAGTGCGACCGTGATGTCGTGGTCCGGCCTGTGCACGATCTCGATCGGGTCGCCGGAGCGGATCTCGCCGGGCTCGACGACCCGCAGATACGCGCCGGGCGCCGCCTTCTGGGTGAAGCGCTTCACCCAGCCCTTCTCGCCGAGGTGCTCCTGGAAGGTCCGGCAGGGGATGCGCCCGCAGGTGACCTCGAGGACGACCTCGGGCCCGATGCGCCAGCGCTCGCCGATCCGGGCCCCGGACACTTCGACTCCCTGCGTCGTGAGGTTCTCGCCGAAGGAGCCGGCGGCCAGCGTCCGGCCCAGCTCGCGTTCCCAGTCGTCGAGATCCTCGCGCGCGACCGCGTACACGGCCTGGTGCTCCCCGCCGTGGAACCGCTTGTGGCACACCGCGTCGCCGACGAGGCCGCTACCGCCGATCCCCCTGGGCCCGGGCGACGCGACCCGCACCGGCCCCGGCACCGGCTGTTTGTCGATGCCGGTGACTCCCTCGGGCTGGTCCGTGTATGCGACGGCCTGTGCCCGGCCCACATTCAGCGACAGAAGCTTCATGACGACCACGCTAGGCGATAGGAACAGGAAGCCAAAGCGGCGACGCAATATTCGCTTCTGCACCCAAGAAACCCTTATGCTCAAAATGTGATCGAGGCCCGTCATCTCCGTGTCCTGCGCGCCGTCGCCGCCACCGGCTCCTTCTCGGCGGCAGGACGTGAACTGGGCTGTACCCAGCCCGCCGTCAGCCAGCAGATGAAGGCGCTCGAAGCGTCCGTCGGCACACCGTTGCTGGTCCGGACGGGGCGCGAGATGCGTCTGACGCAGGCGGGCGACGCACTGGTCCGGCACGCGGCCGGCATCATCGCGGGACTGACGGCCGCCGAGGAGGAGGTCGCCGCCATCGCGGGCCTGCGCGCGGGCCGCGTCCGGCTGGTCTCCTTCCCCAGCGGCAGTTCCACGCTCGTACCCACGGCCCTCGCCGCCCTGCGCGCCGCGCACCCCGGCACCCGGGTCTCCCTGGAGGAGGCCGAGCCGCCGCGCTCCGTCGAGATGCTCCGCGACGGCGACTGCGACATCGCACTCGCGTTCCGGTACGAGGGAGTGACGGGCGTCGAGGAGGTCGAGGAGTGGGGCGACCTGGTGGTACGTCCGCTGCTGCTCGACCGCCTCGTCGGGCTCGTCCCCGAGAGCCACCCGCTCGCCGGGGCCGGCCCGGTCGCGATCGGCGAACTCGCCGACGACCCGTGGATCGCGGGCTGCCCGCGCTGCCGTCGGCAACTGGTCGAGGTCTGCCGCGGCGCGGGCTTCGAACCCCGTATCGACTTCGCCACCGACGACTACCCGGCCGTGGTCGGCCTGGTGGGCGCCGGCCTCGGGGTCGCGGTCCTGCCGGAACTCGCCATCGAGTCCGTACGGCCCAGGGGGGCACGCATGGTGACGGTTGAGCCCCCGCTGCGGCGGGAGATCGTCGCGCTCACGCTGCCGGATCTCGCGCAGGTGCCCGCGGTTGCGGCGACGCTGGACCGGCTGGCGCGGGCCGCGCGACGGTAGCCTCCGGCGCAGGGCGCAGGGCGCAGGGCGCAGGGCGCAGGGCGCAGAGCGCGAGGCGCGAGGCGCGAGGCGTAAAGGGGCCGGGGGCCGGGGGCCAGGAAAAGTAGGGGCACGCGTGCGCGTGCCCGGTCAGCAGAAACGTTCCTTCAGTTGTTCGAAGATGGGCTGCTTCCAGTGGCCGACGCCGAGACCAGCCGGTTGCGTGCCCGTCCCATGAGCTCTTCGCGCTCGTCCTCGGTCAACCCGCCCCACACGCCGTACGGCTCGCGCACCGCCAGCGCGTGTGCCGCGCACTCCGCGCGTACCGGGCATCGCATGCAGACCTCCTTGGCCGAGTTCTCACGAGCGCTCCGTGCCGCACCGCGCTCGCCTTCCGGGTGGAAGAAGAGCGAGCTGTCGACCCCGCGGCAAGCCGCGAGGAGCTGCCAGTCCCAGAGGTCCGCGTTCGGACCGGGAAGGCGGGAGAAATCTGCCATTGCGTGTCCCCTTGTTGCCGTTCTGGGCTGTTATCTGCCCACCGACCGTACATCTACGATCTAAGGAGATGAAAATATGACTCATTGCGAATCTAGCCACAGACACCAGTAAAAGGGAAGAAATCGGGCTGAATGGGGCATGGGTTGTGATGAAAGGTTGTGGGTGCGCCGCGCATGTCTGCACCGTGTCCGCACCCTCACGTACAGTGCCGAAGACAACCGGCTGCCCCGTAACTCTTTCGAGTGACCATCGTTGAGATTGCCGAGGCGGTCGAAGGAACAAGCGCTCGGGCAGACGGCAGTTTCCGTCGGCGAGTGTCGACCGCATTGGTGACGATTCGTACCAGCCTGGAGGCTCAAGGTGACGCGCATCAGCTGCGGAGGGCGGCCATGACATCCGTCCTCGTCTGCGACGACTCCCCGCTTGCCCGAGAGGCGCTACGCCGTGCGGTGGCGACCGTACCCGGCGTCGAGCGTGTGACGACGGCGGCCAACGGCGAGGAAGTACTCCGCCGCTGGGGTGCCGACCGTTCGGACCTGATTCTGATGGACGTACGCATGCCCGGTCTGGGCGGCGTCGAGACTGTTCGGCGGCTGTTGTCCGCCGACCCCGGTGCGCGCATCATCATGCTCACCGTTGCCGAGGACCTGGACGGCGTGGCGCTCGCCGTCGCCGCCGGTGCCCGCGGCTATCTGCACAAGGACGCCTCGCGTGCCGAACTGCGCGCGACGGTGACCCAGGCGCTCGCCGACCCCACCTGGCGGCTCGCCCCGCGCAGACTGCGGTCGGCCGAGATGGGCGCCGCGCCCACGCTCACCGCGCGGGAGATCCAGGTCCTGGAGGGCATGAGCCACGGCCGCTCCAACGCGGAGATCGGCCGTGAACTGTTCCTCTCCGAGGACACGGTGAAGACGCACGCCAGGCGGCTCTTCAAGAAGCTCGGTGCCTCGGACCGTGCGCACGCGGTGGCGCTCGGTTTCCGGTGGGGCCTGGTTCGCTAAGTGTGCCGCCGTGGGGGTACAACGGCAGTAGTCCCTGCCCGTCTTATGGCGGGCGGGGCCGGGCCCTCGGAGAGCGCCTCTTCGATGCCTGATCCCCGTTTCCCGGCGGATGCCGCATCCTTGAGGTGTGGAGTTCCTCGGGGACGATTCGGTCGAGCGGAAGGGGAGGGCGCAGGAGATGAGTTCCGGCGCACCTGCTCATAACGCTTCGGTGCACAACTATGGACGCGGTGCCACGGATCGAACGACGCCGAGGCACCATGGACCGATGCGCGACGACGAGACGACGGTGATCGGTGCGCTCGTCCATCGCGCGGTCGACGGCGACGAGCAGGCAACGCACGATCTGCTCGCCCATGTTCACCCCCTCGCGCTGCGCTACTGCCGTACGCGGCTGTCCCGGCTTCCCGGTGACGCGCGGCACTTCGTGGAGGACCTGGCGCAGGAGGTCTGCGTCGCGGTGCTTCTCGCGCTGCCGCGCTACAAGGACACCGGACGACCCTTCGAGGCGTTCGTCTTCGCCATCGCCGGACACAAGGTCGCCGACCTGCAGCGTGCGGCGATGCGGCACCCTGGTTCCACCGCCGTCCCCTCGGACGAGATGCCCGAGCGGCCCGACGACTCCCTCGGCCCCGAAGAGCGCGCCCTGCTCAGCAGCGACGCCGAATGGGCCAAGAAACTCCTGGCCAACCTCCCCGACAACCAGCGCGAGCTACTCCTGCTGAGGATCGCGGTGGGCCTCACGGCCGAGGAGACCGGCCAGATGTTGGGAATGTCACCCGGGGCGGTGCGCGTGGCTCAACACCGGGCGCTGAGCCGGCTGCGGGCGTTGGCGGAGCAGTAGTCGGGCGTCCCGCGCGTGGAGGGGGCGGGTATTCCTGTTCTCTCTCTCGGTGTGTCAGCGGGAAGCAGGCAGCGGGGCGTCGGTGTTCGGCGCCGCTGGTGTGGCTTGGCCGGGCGGTGGGTCTTTCTCCGCCGGGGAGCCGGGGAGCCGGGGAGCCGGGGAGCCGGATGGTGGTGTTCGGCGGTGCCGGGCTTGGCTCAGCCGGGACGGCTGATTTTTCTCCGCCGGGACCGCGGAGGGCCGGGCGGTGGTGTTCGCGGTGCCGGGCTTGGCTCAGCAGAGACGGCAGTTGTTCTTCCCCGCGACAGTGGGGGACGGACGTCGAAAGCCGGCCCGGGCGAGCGGGCGCCGGTGCCGCGGAGGCCGGGCTCTGGCCCCTGGGCAGGGCGTCCGGTGCAGCGGAGGCCGGGCTCCGGCGCCGGGCACGGCGTCCGGTGCCGGGGATGAACTGCGGTGACTCCAGACCCGTACGAAAGCACGAAGCCCCCGGCCCGCACAGGCCATGGAATGAGAGACCCTTGCTTCCCGTTAGCATGGACATCCGCACCGATCAAGGCCATTTGGGGAAGGTGTCATGACTGCCAACGTCGACGGAGTGCCCGCTAAATTCGCGACACTCGGGCTGACCTACGACGACGTGCTGTTGCTGCCGGGCGCTTCGGAAGTGCTGCCCAACGCGGTCGACACCTCGTCGCGCATCTCCCGCAACGTACGTGTGAACATCCCGCTGCTCTCGGCTGCGATGGACAAGGTGACCGAGTCGCGCATGGCCATCGCCATGGCACGGCAGGGCGGCGTGGGCGTGCTGCACCGGAACCTCTCCATCGAGG
The DNA here is from genome assembly GCF_042871385.1 of Streptomyces sp. NPDC005808. Classification (NCBI taxonomy): domain Bacteria; kingdom Bacillati; phylum Actinomycetota; class Actinomycetes; order Kitasatosporales; family Streptomycetaceae; genus Streptomyces; species Streptomyces sp. NPDC005808. The sequence continues at coordinate 43,372 of NZ_JBIAIK010000009.1, forward strand.
ACCAGGTCAACCAGGTCGACCTCGTGAAGCGCTCCGAGTCCGGCATGGTCACCGACCCGATCACGGTCCACCCCGACGCGACGCTGGGCGAGGCCGACGCGCTGTGCGCCAAGTTCCGCATCAGCGGTGTCCCCGTCACCGACGGCAACGGCAAGCTGCTCGGCATCGTCACCAACCGCGACATGGCCTTCGAGACCGACCGCTCACGCCAGGTGCGTGAGGTCATGACCCCGATGCCCCTGGTCACCGGCAAGGTCGGCATCTCGGGCAACGACGCCATGCAGCTGCTGCGCCGCCACAAGATCGAGAAGCTTCCGCTGGTCGACGACGCAGGTGTCCTCAAGGGCCTCATCACGGTCAAGGACTTCGTGAAGGCCGAGAAGTACCCGAACGCCGCGAAGGACGCCGAGGGCCGCCTGCTGGTGGGTGCCGCCGTCGGCGCCAGCCCCGAGGCGCTGGAGCGGGCCCAGGCGCTGGCCGAGGCCGGTGTGGACTTCCTGATCGTCGACACCTCGCACGGCCACAACAGCAACGCCCTCAACTGGATGGCGAAGATCAAGTCGAGCGTCGGCGTCGATGTGATCGGCGGCAACGTAGCCACCCGTGACGGCGCCCAGGCGCTCATCGACGCCGGTGTCGACGGCGTCAAGGTCGGCGTGGGCCCGGGCTCGATCTGTACCACCCGTGTGGTCGCCGGCATCGGCGTCCCCCAGGTCACCGCCATCTACGAAGCGGCCCTCGCGGCCCGCGCCGCCGGTGTCCCGGTGATCGGCGACGGCGGCCTCCAGTACTCCGGTGACATCGGCAAGGCCCTCGCGGCCGGCGCCGACACCGTGATGCTCGGCAGTCTCCTCGCGGGCTGTGAGGAGTCTCCGGGCGAGCTGCTGTTCATCAACGGAAAGCAGTTCAAGTCGTACCGCGGCATGGGCTCCCTCGGTGCCATGCAGTCCCGGGGCCAGGGCCGGTCGTACTCGAAGGACCGCTACTTCCAGGCAGACGTGGCCTCCGACGACAAGCTCGTCCCCGAGGGCATCGAGGGCCAGGTGCCCTACCGCGGCCCGCTGGGCAACGTACTGCACCAGCTCGTCGGCGGTCTGCGCCAGACCATGGGCTACGTGGGCGCCGCCTCCATCGACGAGATGGAGTCCAAGGGCCGCTTCGTCCGCATCACCTCGGCGGGCCTCAAGGAGAGCCACCCGCACGACATCCAGATGACGGTCGAGGCGCCGAACTACAGCCGCAACCAGTAGCCACAGCGCACAGGGCGGTCCCGGAGGTTCCCGGGGCCGCCCTTGTCGTGGGCGTCGGCGATACTGGGAGACGCAGAAGCGAAGACGGAAAGGCCACAACGTGACTGAGATCGAGATCGGGCGCGGCAAGCGCGGCCGCCGGGCGTACGCCTTCGACGACATCGCCGTCGTCCCGAGCCGCCGTACCCGGGACCCGAAGGAGGTCTCGATCGCCTGGCAGATCGACGCCTACCGCTTCGAGCTGCCCTTCCTGGCCGCCCCGATGGACTCGGTCGTCTCCCCGGCCACCGCGATCCGCATCGGTGAGCTCGGCGGCCTGGGCGTGCTCAACCTCGAAGGGCTGTGGACGCGGTACGAGGACCCGCAGCCGCTGCTCGACGAGATCGCGGAGCTGGACTCGGACACCGCGACCCGCCGCCTCCAGGAGATCTACGCGGCGCCCATCAAGGAGGAGCTGATCGGGCAGCGCATCAAGGAGGTGCGCGACTCCGGCGTCGTCACCGCCGCGGCGTTGTCCCCGCAGCGCACGGCGCAGTTCTCCAAGGCCGTCGTGGACGCGGGCGTGGACATCTTCGTCATCCGCGGTACGACGGTGTCCGCGGAGCACGTCTCCGGTGCCGCCGAGCCGCTGAACCTCAAGCAGTTCATCTACGAACTCGACGTCCCGGTGATCGTCGGCGGCTGCGCCACCTACACGGCGGCCCTGCACCTGATGCGTACGGGCGCGGCCGGTGTCCTCGTCGGCTTCGGCGGTGGCGCCGCGCACACCACGCGCAACGTGCTGGGCATCCAGGTCCCGATGGCGACCGCGGTCGCCGATGTCGCGGCTGCGCGCCGTGACTACATGGACGAGTCCGGCGGTCGTTACGTGCACGTCATCGCCGACGGTGGTGTCGGCTGGTCCGGCGACCTCTCCAAGGCCATCGCCTGCGGGGCCGACTCCGTGATGATGGGCTCCCCGCTGGCCCGTGCCACCGACGCGCCGGGCAAGGGCCATCACTGGGGCATGGAGGCCGTCAACGAGGAGCTGCCGCGCGGCAAGAAGGTCGACCTCGGCACCGTGGGCACCATCGAGGAGATCCTGGCGGGTCCCTCGCACATTCCGGACGGCTCCATGAACTTCTTCGGGGCGCTCCGTCGGGCGATGGCCACGACTGGCTACAGCGAGCTCAAGGAGTTCCAGCGGGTCGAGGTCACGGTGGCGGATTCGCAGCACAAGCGGTAGGTCGTACGGCAGTTGGTACGGCGGTTCGTACGACGTGAAGGGGCCGGTCACCTGGTGGCGCGGCCCCTTCGCCGTGGCTGAACCGGGTTACGCGGCGGCCTTCTTCGTCCCCGAGAAGGCGGCGTAGGCGCCGATCGCGAAGAACAGGTAGGTCATGACGTCGGCTGTTTCCTTCCAGGCCGCGGTCACCAGGTCGAAGTGCTCGGTGAGGAGCGTGGTCGCGGAGACACCGGACTCGTCGGCTCCGATCATCGCGACACCGATGAGCTGGCCCACGTAGACGGCGCCCAGGGAGACGACGGCGCTCACGACCGGCAGTACGGGGTTGCTGCCGCCGGCCTTGCCCGCGGCGAGGCCTATGAGGAAGCCGACGCCGACCGCGGCGTAGCCGATCTCGTACCCCGTGGCGCCGATGATCGCGCCGTAGATACCCGCGGTCACCAGGGCTGCGACAACGGCGGCCACGATGCCGAGACCGACATTGCCGCGGCGCGGCGCAGCCGGCGCCGGCGGCACGAAACCGGGCTGCTGGCCGGCGAACGGGTTGCCACCCGCGGGCTGCTGCTGCCCCGCGAACGGGTTGCCGTCCGTGGGCTGCTGACCGGCGTACGGATTGCCGGCGACAGGCTGCTGGGCGGCGTACGGGTTGCCCTCGGTGGGCTGGGAAGGCGGCGTGGGCTGGGAAGGCGGCGTGGTCTGGCTCATGGTGGAGATCCCCCGAAGTGGTGTGAATGGTGGACGCATTGATGCGCGTGGGACGTGGGCGCACTCGTGTGCGACAACGGCCCCGGACACTAGCAGTCACCACTGACATACGGGAGAGGTATTTCCGGGGGTCAGAGCCGGTGGGCTGCCCCGGTCGGGGTCGCTCCCCTTGTGTCCAGGAGGAGTTGGGCCTTCACGGACAGTCCTTGGAGGTCGTACGTGCGGTGCTGCTGGAGCAGGATCGTGAGGTCGGCGTCGGCGGCGGCCTCGTAGAGGGAGTCGGCGCGCGGGACCGGGCGGCCGAGGACGCGCCACGCCGGGACGAGCGGGTCGTGGTAGCTGACGGACGCGCCGAGTTCCATCAGGCGCAGCGCGATCTCGTGGGCGGGGGTGCCCTGTTGGTCGGCGAGATCCGCCTTGTAGGTGACGCCGAGGAGGAGCACGCGCGCGGCGCGGGCCGATTTGCCGTGCTCGTTGAGGAGCGTGGCGGCGCGCTGGATGACGTACTGGGGCATGTGGTTGTTGACCTGCTGCGCGAGTTCGACCATCCGGAGAGTGCGTCCGGAGTGGCCTGTCAGGTCCTGGGCGATTCCGTGGCCGCCGACTCCGGGGCCCGGCCGGAACGCCTGGAAGCCGAACGGCTTGGTCTCGGCGCAGCGGATGACATCCCACAGGTCGACGCCCAGGTCGTGGCAGAGCACGGCCATCTCGTTGACCAGAGCGATGTTGACGTGCCGGAAGTTGGTCTCGAGGAGCTGCACGGTTTCCGCTTCGCGCGGTCCACGCGCGCGTACCACCTTGTCGGTGAGGCGTCCGTAGAAGGCGGCGGCCGACTCGGTGCAGGCCGGCGTCAGACCGCCGATGACCTTCGGGGTGTTGGCGGGGCCGAAGTCGCGGTTGCCGGGGTCGACCCGACTGGGTGAGTAGGCGAGATGGAAATCGCGCCCCGCGCGCAGTCCTGAGCCTTCTTCGAGGAGCGGGCGGAGGAATTCCTCGGTGGTGCCTGGGCGCACGGGCGATTCGAGGATCACCGTGGTGTGCGGGCGCAGCTGTGCGGCCAGGGTGCGGGCGGCCGCCTCGAGCTGGGTCAGGTCCAGTGCGCCGTCGGCGCCGCGCGAGGTCGGGGCACAGATGACGGCGGTGCGGACGCGGCCGAGTTCCGCCGGGTCGGTGGCCTGCCGGAAGCCCCCCGAGAGCATCCGGCGTAGTTCTGCGGGGCTGAGGGAGCCGCCTTCCGGGCCGGTTTTGTAGCCGAGTGTGGGGATGCCGGCCGCCACGGCCGCCTGGGCCAGGGGCAGGCCGAGATGACCGAGTCCGATGACGGCGAGATCTGCGGGCATGGAGTGGGCCGTCCTTCCCAATAGCCGAAGCAGGACAGGTGCGCAAGCCCTGTGGACAGGACGGGCGAGCGCAATGTCAGACTAGGAGTAAATATGACCGATATGCGGGATTGTGCGACTGCGTTTTCCGAGGAGTCCCCGATTGATGTCCACAGGCTGCCGATGACTGGTGGCCGAAGGAGGGGAAGAAGGTCAGACTTTGGGCATGGGGGTTGTGAGCACGGGCCCGCCTGTCGGGTGAGGCCGACGCCACCAAGAGCGGGAGGCAGCGGTGAGGACAGCGACACTGGGGCCGGCGGAGCGCGCCGAGGCACTGGCGGGAATGGCCGAGCGTGAGCTGGATGTGCTGGTCGTGGGCGCGGGAGTGGTCGGTGCGGGCACCGCGCTGGACGCCGTGACGCGCGGCCTGTCCACAGGTCTGGTCGAGGCGCGCGACTGGGCGTCGGGCACGTCGAGCAGGTCCAGCAAACTCATCCACGGCGGGCTGCGCTATCTGGAGATGCTCGACTTCGCACTGGTGCGCGAGGCCCTGAAGGAACGTGGGCTCCTCCTCGAACGGCTCGCACCGCACCTCGTGAAACCCGTTCCGTTCCTCTACCCGCTCCAGCACAAGGGCTGGGAGCGGCTGTACGCGGGCTCGGGTGTCGCGCTCTACGACGCCATGGCGATGGCCCGGGGACACGGCCGGGGCCTGCCCCGTCACCGCCATCTGACCCGCCGCCACGCCCTGCGCGTCGCCCCCGCCTTGAAGAAGGACGCGCTGGTCGGCGCCCTGCAGTACTACGACGCGCAGATGGACGACGCCCGCTATGTGGCGACCCTGGTGCGCACGGCTGCGGCGTACGGCGCGAAGGTCGCCAACCGCGCGCGCGTGACCGGGTTCCTGCGCGAGGGCGAACGCGTTGTCGGTGCCAAGGTGCAGGATGTCGAGGGGGGCGGGGAGTACGAGGTCCGCGCCAAGCAGGTGGTGAACGCCACGGGCGTGTGGACCGACGACACCCAGGCGCTGGTGGGGGAGAGGGGTCAGTTCCATGTCCGGGCGTCCAAGGGCATCCATCTGGTCGTACCGAAGGACCGGATCAACTCCACGTCGGGGCTGATCCTGCGCACCGAGAAGTCCGTGCTCTTCGTGATTCCGTGGGGGCGCCACTGGATCGTCGGCACCACCGACACCGACTGGGACCTCGACAAGGCCCATCCGGCGGCGTCCAGCGCGGACATCGACTATCTGCTGGAGCACGTGAACTCCGTGCTCTCGGTGCCGCTCACCCGCGACGACGTACAAGGGGTGTACGCGGGGCTGCGGCCGCTGCTCGCCGGTGAGTCGGACGCCACCAGCAAGCTGTCGCGCGAGCACACCGTGGCGCATCCGGTGCCGGGTCTCGTGGTGGTGGCGGGCGGTAAGTACACGACGTACCGGGTGATGGCCAAGGACGCGGTGGACGAGGCGGTGCACGGTCTCGACCAGCGGGTCGCCGAGTGCGTCACGGAGGACGTTCCGCTGCTCGGTGCCGAGGGGTACCGGGCGATGTGGAACGCGCGAGCGCGGATCGCGGCGCGCACCGGGCTCCATGTGGTGCGCGTGGAGCACCTGTTGAACCGGTACGGCGTGCTCGCCGATGAACTGCTCGACCTCATCGCCGGCGATCCCTCACTCGGTGAGCCCCTGGGGGCCGCCGAGGACTATCTGCGGGCAGAGATCGTCTACGCCGCCTCGCACGAGGGTGCCCGGCATCTGGATGACGTGCTGACCCGTCGTACCCGTATCTCGATCGAGACTTTCGACCGGGGAACGCGCAGTGCGCGGGAGGCCGCGGAGCTCATGGCGCCGGTGCTCGGCTGGGACAAGGACCACATCGAACGGGAAGTGGAGCACTACGAGAAGCGGGTCGAGGCCGAGCGGGAGTCGCAGCGGCAGCCGGACGACCTGACGGCGGACGCGGCGCGGCTGGGGGCGCCGGACATCGTGCCGCTCTGACCGGCGGGCCCTGCTACCTGGAGTCCGATGGCTGATGGCTGATGGCTGCTCCGGCTGCCGAGGGCTCTCCTTGACGTCACTCGAACGAGTGTCGTGAGCTGGGATCTTTGCTCGGAACGCGTCCGTTCTACTCGGTGCGGGGGCAGAACTCGGCGGCGAGCAGGGCCGGTTCGAGGTCAGGGTCTGCGATCCCGTCCGTGTTCACCCGGAAGGTGAGGACACGACGACCGTCGATGGTGGCTGCGGTGCGCACGTAGCTGCCGGAGATGCGGCCGTTGTGTCCCCACACCGTGGTGCCGCACGGCAGTTTCACCGGGTAGAGCCCCATGCCGTACGAGCCATGTGCGGCGTGGGTGTCGAGCATCTCCCGCAGTTGGCCGGGCGGGAGCAGTTCGCCGGCGAGGAGGGCCGCGTAGAAGCGGTCCAGGTCGGCGAGGGTGGTGACCAGCTCGCCCGCCGCGCCGGCCACGCGCGGGTCGAGTTCGGTGACGTCGGAGCCGTCGGCGGTGTACGCACGGCCGTGCGGTGAGGGGAGAGAGGTGCGGGCGCCCGGGAAGGAGGTGCCGGTCAGGCGGAGAGGGGTGAGGATGCGGCGCTCGGCCTCGGTGGCGTACGAGTTGCCGGTGACCTGCTCGATGACCATGCCGAGCAGGACGTAGTTGGTGTTCGAGTAGGCGTAGAGGCCGGGGGCGGCCGGGGGGTGGGTGAGCGCGATGCTTACGGCCTGACGTGGGGTGACGGGGACCGTGCCCAGGGTGTCGGCGGTGAAGTCGTACAGGCCGCTGGTGTGGGTGAGCAGGGCGCGCAGGGTCAGGCGGCTGCCGTTGTTGCCCGCGCCGCTCACCAGGCCCGGGAGGTGGGCGTCCACGGTGTCCGACAGGGACAGCCGGTGTTCGGCGGCCAGTTGCAGGACCACGGTCGCGATGAACGTCTTGGTGATGCTGCCCGCGCGGAAGTGGTCGGAGCGGTCGATTCCGTCACCGGCGTCGGCGAAGCGTGTACCGGAATCGTCCTGAGCCAGCAGGGCCCCCGCTGGGGCCTTGCCGCGGGTGACGAGGAGGGCGAGGGCGGCGGCTGTGGCCGGAGTGGCGGGGGCTTGCGGTTCGGCTGGTGCTGGGGACGCGAGGGTTCGGGAGCCGGTTGAGGGGGTGGACGTGGGGGATTGCGGGCCGGTCGGGGGCGTCCGCGTGGGGGATTGGATGCCGGTGGAGGGTGCGGACTTGAGGGTTTGCGGGCCGGGCGAGGGCACGGACATAAGGGTTTGCGCGGCGGTTGGGGGCGAGGTGGGCAGGGCGGTCGGGACCAGGCCGAGGAACGCCAGGACCGCGGGTATCGCCAGGAGTGTCCGAGGTGTCCGGCGGGGCGGCATCGGCGGTCCTTCCTTGTCGGGGGCCATCATGCGGGACCGCGGGGCACGGGACGTCGGGCGGTCCCCTCTTGAGGGGCCCCACGGCGTCGGTCACTTGTCGGGTGAGGGACAATGAAGGCTCTGTCAGGGCGGGTTGCTTGAGGGGACGCATGTCGGAGGCGGAGCGGGCGGGAGCATCCCGTCAGGACAGGAGCGAACGTCTCCTCGCCGGGCGGTACCGGCTGGGGGATGTGCTCGGCCGTGGTGGCATGGGCACGGTGTGGCGGGCCGAGGACGAGACCCTGGGCCGTACGGTCGCCGTCAAGGAGTTGCGGTTCCCGTCGAGCATCGACGAGGACGAGAAGCGGCGGCTTATCACGCGCACCCTGCGTGAGGCCAAGGCGATCGCCCGGATCCGTAACAACAGCGCGGTGACGGTCTTCGACGTGGTCGACGAGGACAACCGGCCGTGGATCGTGATGGAGCTCGTCGAGGGCAAGTCGCTCGCCGAGGTCATCCGCGAGGACGGCGTGCTCACGCCGACGCGGGCAGCCGAGGTCGGGCTGGCGATTCTCGATGTGCTGCGATCGGCGCACCGGCAGGGCATCCTGCACCGGGACGTGAAGCCGTCGAACGTACTGATCTCCGACGACGGCCGAGTCGTGCTGACCGACTTCGGGATCGCGCAGGTCGAGGGTGACCCTTCCATCACCTCGACCGGCATGCTCGTCGGCGCGCCCTCGTACATCTCGCCGGAGCGGGCGCGTGGTCACAAGCCCGGGCCTGCCGCCGACCTGTGGTCGCTGGGCGGTCTGTTGTACGCGTCGGTGGAGGGCGCGCCGCCGTACGACAAGGGTTCCGCGATCGCGACGCTCACCGCCGTGATGACGGAGCCGGTGGAGCAGCCGAAGAACGCGGGCCCGTTGGAGAAGGTGATTTACGGGCTGCTCGCCAAGGACCCCGAGCAGCGGCTCGATGTCGAGGGTGCGCGGGCGATGCTCACCGAGGTGCTGCACGCGCCCGCGCCCAGGGCGGTTGTGCCGGAGCAGGTGGATGCGACGAAAGTCGTTGCTTTGCCGCCGTTGCCGGACGAGAGGCCGAGCAAGGGGAGTTCGGGTTCTCCGGGCTCGGGCGGTTCCGGGGTCAAGCGGGGTGAGGAGGCCGGGGAGCGGTTGCGCGGGGCGATGCGTTCCGTGCGGCAGGCTGCCTCGGCGGCCGGGGTGGCCACGGCTGCGGTCGGCGCGGCGGCGACGGCGCGTGGCAAGTCCGGGGGCGTGGGGGCCTCTGGTTCGACAGGTAGCGACGGGGCAGCTTCGGGTGCTGGTGCTGGTGCTGGTGCTGGTGCTGGTGGCGGTGCGGGTACGCGTACGGGTGCCGATGCGGGTGTGGCCAAGCCTGCGTCCAGGCCTGCGTCTGCGTCTTTGTCCGCGCCTGCGTCGAAGAAGGCCGGCGCTACTGCCGTCACTTCTGTCTCCGCCTCTGTTTCGGCTGATACACCCGCTGCTTCCGCGTCCGGCGCCGGCAAGGCTTCCGGGTGGCCCGTGGCACCCGAGAGGCCGACGCGTCCGGTGCCTCGGGCGCCGTTGACAGATGTCGTGCCGCGCCGGACTTTGGTGATCATCGCGGTCGTCGTGGCGCTGGCGGTGCTCGGCACCGTGCTGGCCCTCACGTTCAACGGGGGTGACAGCTCCAAGGACTCCAAGAGCGGTGACACCACATCCGCGTCCAGCGGGGCGACCGCCGGAAGTGGCAGCGAGGAGAGCAGCGGCACCCACACGGACAGCGCTGACGCAGCGGACGCCTCAGCCACGGCTTCGGTCGGGGAGGCGGGCTCGGGCAGCACGCCGAGTGCCGGCGCCAGTGCAGAGGCCGGTACGTCGAGCGGTGCGGGCAGTGACGACGAGGCGTCGGATTCGGACTCGGAGTCGGACTCGGATTCCGCGGACGGAACGTCGTACGAAGGCAGCCAAGGATTCTCGATCGTGCTGCCGGAGGGGTGGAAGTACGCGTCCACGGACGCGGCAGGGTCCCGGTTCACCGGCCCCGACGGACAGAAGCTCCTGATCGGGTGGACGACCACGCCCAAGGACGATCCGGTGGCGGACTGGGAGAACCAAGAGCAGAGCATGGAGCGGTCGCAGTACGAGCGGGTGCGAATAGAGGCGGTGGACTACCGCGGCTGGAACACTGCCGACTGGGAGTTCACCTACGAGGACGGCGGCACCAAGTACCGGTCGATCGACCGGGGGTTCGTCGTCAGCCCGCAGCAGGGCTACGCGTTGATGTACACGGCGAAAGCGGCCGACTGGGACAGCGATCTGCGTGAGGACACGTGGAAGAGGTTGACCGAGACGTTCCAGCCGAAGTCGTGACTTACCGCATCGACGATGTGATGTTCGGCCCTGCCTTGGCACCCTGAGATGTCGCATCACCACTTTGCGAGTTGCCTCCGGCACGTATCGTGAGTGGTTGCGGACCGTCCGAAGCCATAACGGGACGCAAGGCGAACGGAATTGACCGACCGGGCGGCCGGGGGAGGCATTGTGGACGAGTACGCGGGACGGGTTCTCGCCGACCGCTACCGCTTGCCGCTGCCGCCGTCCGACGAGTACGAACTCGCCGAGACCCGGGCGTTCGACACCTACAGCGGACAGGAAGTCCTGGTCCGGCAGGTGCCGTTGCCGGAGGTCGTCGAGGCTGAGGTACTCGATGCCGACGGGCTGCCCGAGGGGTTCGTCGCGCGGGACGGCGGGGTGCGCCGGGCGTCCGCGCGGACCACGCGCCGGCCCACCGAACCGGCCGTGCGACGGGCGATCGACGCCGCGCAGGCGGCCGCTCAGATACCCGACCATCCCCGGCTCGACCAGGTCTTCGACGTGTTCGCCGAGGGTGGGTCGTTGTGGATCGTCAGCGAGTTGGTGGCGGCGAGGCCGCTGGCCGCGTTGCTCGCCGACAAGCCGCTGAGCCCCTATCGCGCGGCCGAGGTCGCCGCCGACGTCCTCACCGCTCTGCGGGTGCTGCACGCGCACGGGTGGGTGCACCGGAACATCACCATGCGCACGGTGCTCGTCTGCGACGACGGCCGCGTAATGCTGACCGGCCTGGCGGCCGGAGCCGCGGAAGAGGCGCTCTGTGGGTATGACCCGGTGCCGGTGCGGGACTTCGAGGGGTTCCAGGGTGAAGTCGGCGGGGGTGCGGAAGCGATCCGTGGTCCCGGCCCCGGGATCGGGACCGGGACCGGTGCGGGCGTGGGTCCGGGCATGGGCGTGGGTTCGGCTTTGGGGTCGGGCCGTCCCGGGGGTGTGGGGGCTGGGCGGTCTGGTGGTGGTGCTGGTGACGGGGCCTCGCGCGGGTTCGGTTCCGGTGGGTCCTCCGGAGCGCCGGGTGCCAGGGTCGGTGGTGTGGGCGGTGCGGCGGCTGGAGGGGATCCCGAAGCCGCGCGGCGGGCCGCGATCGAGGCTCGGGCGGAGCGTGGAGGGCCTGTCGAGGAGACGGCAGCCGGTGGTGCGGGGGGCGTAGGCCCACGTGCGCTCGAAGCGCGAGAGGCTGGAGGAGCCGGCGGTGCGGGCGCCGGAGGTAGCGGGGGCGATATTCGTGCGGCGCGCGCCGGGGCCATTGCCGCGTATCGCGCCGGAGCGCGAGCCGCCGCCCGGGTGCACGAGGAGCAGCGGCGCGGTCAGGCCGCGCTGCCCGCGCCACGACCCGTATCGCAAACCGATGCGTCTGCGGCCCAGGCCCAGGCGCAGGCCCAGCCCGAGCCCCAGGCATCCGGTCCCGGGCAAGTCCCGGCTCAGGCTGCCGGCCACAGTCAGGCCCACGCTCAGGCCCCGTACCCGGTTTCGGGCCACGGTATGGAGCACCGGTCCAACACCCCGCCCCCTGGCCAGATAGCCGACCCGTATGGAGTGCGGCGCACCGATCCCTGGCATGGCGCCCAGCCACGCCCCGGAACCGGGAGCGGCGTTGGAACCGGAACAGTCCCGGGGGCTGGGGTGGGCGCCGGGGCCGGAACAGTCCCGGGGACCGGAACAGTCCCTGGGACCAATAACACCCAAGGGCAGGGCACCCGTTGGGATCAGATGGTCGTCGGGGCGCCGCCGCGCCGGGGACCTGCCACCGCGCTCGCCGCGGAGCGGGCCCGGCAGGCTCGGATGGCCGTGGTCGGGCCCGTGACCGAGCGGTGGGCGCCCGAGCAGGCCGGGCCGGTGCACGAGAACTGGCAGTTGGCGGCCCCGATCGGGCCCGCGACCGATCTGTGGGCGCTGGGGGCGCTGCTCTTCCGCGCCGTGCAGGGGCACGCGCCCTACCCGGAGGAGAACACCGCCGAACTGGTGCAGCTCGTGTGCGCGGAGCCGCCCGCGTTCGCGGAGGAGTGCGGGCCGCTGAGGCCCGTCGTGGAGTCGCTGCTGCGGCAGGACCCCACCGAGCGGCTCGACTTCGAGGAACTGCGCGGCTGGCTGCGGTCCTTGGTGCGGTCGGCACCGGAGGCCGAGGCAGGGGCCCATGTCGTCGCCGCCCCCCCGGTCAACCCCAGTCGGCTGCCGATCGTCCGGCGGCGGGGCGAGCTCGTCCGCAGGCGTCGCGCCGGGCTCCCCGCGACCAGTCCGCACGCCCGTCACAAGCGGGCCAAGCAGAACAGGCAGAACAGACAGAACAGGCAGGTCCAGCCCCGAAGGCTCGGGCGGAACCTGGTTCTGCTGGTCCTGCTTCTGCTGGCCGCGGTGATCGCGTACGCGATGCTCTTCATGCCGAAGGCCAAGACGGACACTGGCACGGACGGCCAGCGGACGGGTTCCGCCGGAGAAGCCAGTCCCGCCCCTGACCCCGGTTCGGGAGGGAGTGCGAGCAGCGAGCCGCGCCCCGATCAGACCTCTCCGGGCGGGGACAAGAGCCCCTCGGCGTCGGCGAGTTCGACGGACTCGACAAGTTCGACGGGTTCGCAGGGCAATGACCCCGAAGTCGCTCAGGGATTCACGCTGCGTGATGACGCCGAGGGCTTCCGCGTCGCCGTGGCCAATGGCTGGGACCGCGCGGCGAAGAACGGGAGCGGCCAAGTCGTGTACTCCCACGGAGACTTCGAGCTCATTCTCGTACCCGGCAGGGACAGCACGAGCACGTTCGGCAGTGATCCGATGACGTATCAGCGGGAGCGGGAGAGCGAGTTGCAGCCGTTCCGCGACTCGACCTGGGCCACGTCCAGTGGGATGCGGCGGATCGACGTGGGTGGACTGGTCATGGCCGAGGGGCAGTTCACCTGGACCGACGGGGAAGGGCACGAGATCTTCGTGCGCAATCTCGCGATCATCATCGACGGGCACTACCACGTGGTGCAGGTGCGCGGCCCGGAGGCCGAACGGGACGAGGTGACGCGGCTGTACGAGCAGGCGTCAGGGACGTATCAGGCCACGGGATGACCATGGGATGACCATGGGATGGCCACCGGATGGCACCGGCCAAGGCATGGGTGACACTGGCTCAGGGCAATGGCAGATGCCTCCGTAGGCTTCCTTGGACTCATGGTTCCCTTGGTTCCCGTCCGCGGGCGGAAGGGATAACCGTCACAGTGCGGTTTCCGTAGGGCCCAGGCGGTTCCCTGCGCGGGGGCCGCTCTTTAGTCTGACCCTGTCAAGACCATTGCGGGGAAACGTGAATCAGATGCAGGGTCAGCTCCTCGCGGGCCGCTATCGGCTTGTCGAATCCATCGGCAGCGGTGGCATGGGCCGGGTGTGGCGCGCACATGATGAAGTGCTGCACCGTGTAGTCGCGGTCAAGGAGTTGACGGCCGCGCTGTACGTCGCCGAGAGCGACCGGGCTCCGTTGATCGCCCGGACGCGCGCCGAGGCGCGGGCTGCCGCGCGGATCAACCACGCGGCCGTCGTCACCGTTCATGACGTCCTGGAGCACGACCACCGGCCGTGGATCGTCATGGAGTTGGTCGAGGGCAACTCCCTTGCCGACGAGGTCAAAAAACAGGGGCGCATCGAGCCGGCCGAGGCGGCGCGGATCGGGCTATGGGTGCTGCGCGCGCTGCGGGCCGCGCATGCCGCCGGTGTGCTGCACCGGGACGTGAAGCCCGGAAATGTCCTCCTCGCCACCGATCGACGCGTACTGCTCACCGACTTCGGGATCGCGCAGGTCGAGGGCGATACGACGATCACGCGCACCGGCGAGATCGTCGGCTCGGTCGACTATCTGGCTCCCGAGCGGGTGCGCGGCTACGAATTCGGCCCGTCCTCCGACCTGTGGGCGCTGGGCGCGACGCTATACACAGCGGTGGAGGGCAGGTCGCCCTTCCGGCGCACCACGCCGCTGACCACCATGCGGGCCGTCGTGGAGGACGAGCCCGAACCGTCCGCGTACGCCGGTCCGCTGGGGCCAGTGATCACCGCTCTGCTGCGCAAGGACCCCGCCCTACGGCCCAGCGCGGAGGAAGCCGAGCAGATGCTCGCCGAGGCGGCGGAGGGGCGTCGGCCGGGCGCGGCGCAGGCGTATGTGCCGACGACGCAACATGTGGCAGCCGGGGTGGATACGGATCACCCCTATCGTGGTGACGCCGGGAACCGCGGTGACGCCGGGAACCGCGGTGACGCCGGGAACCGCGGTGACGCTGCGAACCGTGGTGACGCCGGGAACCGCGGTGACGCTGCGAAGCGCGGTGACACTGGGGCCCATGGCCCGTCCGCACACAACGCTCACGGACATGGCGCCAATGGACATGTCTCGTCATCCCATGTCCCCGGTGGGCCCGGGACCCAGGACCAGGGCTTTCTCCTGGCCGCGCCCGCCGGGCCCGCTTCGGCCACGTCGGCCGTCCCGGCTGTCCCCGGGAAACGGCGCCGGGTCCGCACCATCGCCCTTGTCCTGGTACTGGCGGTGCTGGTCGGCGCCGGCGCTGCCGCGGTGATCAAGTTCGCGGGCGACTGGCGTTCGGGCACGGACGCGGTCGCCAGTACCGAGGAAGCGGGAGGCGGTACGGGGCAGTCGGGCGCCGCCACCAGCCCGCAGGCCGGTGAGAGCGTGCAGCAGCCGGCCGGTGCCGTGCCCGACAACTGGGTGCGCGTGGACGACGTCGAGGGCTTCAGTCTCGCCGTCCCCAAGGGCTGGGAGCGGCAGGCCAACGGCAGCCAGGTCGACTACACACCCGACGACGGGGATCACTTCGTACGCATAGCCGTGGACGACTCACCGGACTTCGACAACCCGTACATGCATCTGCTCGATCTGGAGGAGCAGTTGACGAAGCTGGCCGACTACCACCGGGTGAGCCTGGAGTCCAACACCTTCCGCGACTGCGACGGCGCACTGTGGGACTTCACCTGGACAGCGCTTCCTGGGCAGACGGAGTTCCCGGGCCCGCGCCGCGCCATCGAGCAGACGTATCTCGCCCGGGACGGCGTCGAGTACGCGATCTACATGTCCGCGCCGGTCGCGGACTGGGACACGGCGCGCGAGCAGTTCGACGCGATGCTGAGGAGCTGGCGCCCCAGGGCCTGACAGCGGCCCCTGACAGCGGCGCGCCAGACCGTGACGCCTGGCAGTGGAGTCTGGCAGCGGCGCCAGACAGTGACGCTTGTCAGCGGCGCCAGACAGTGAGGCCTGACCGTGACGCTTGTCAGCGGCGCCAGACAGTGAGGCCTGGGAGTGGCGCCTGGCGCCGGACAGCGACCCCCGGGCAGCACGGCCGGATACCGGCCACGGCAGCTCGCTGACCCGGAGGGTCGGGCTCCGTTGGGGCATGATGGGACGCATGGGGACCGAGGGGGACAACGTCCGTGTGATCGCCGGCCGGTACCGGCTGGAGGCCAGAATCGGGCGGGGTGGCATGGGTGTCGTCTGGCGCGCGACCGACCAACTGCTCGGCCGTGACGTCGCGGTCAAGGAAATCGCCCTCGACACCACGCTCTCCGCGGACGAGTCCCGCCGGCAGCGCGACCGCACCCTGCGCGAGGCACGCGCAGTCGCGCAGTTGCAACATCCGCACATCATCGTCGTGCACGACGTGGTCGAGGACGACGAACGCCCGTACATCGTCATGGAGTTGATCGAGGGCGGTTCGCTCGCAGAGCGCGTCTCAGCAGGTGGCCCGGTGGACGCGCGCGAGGCCGCCCGCATCGGCATCGGCCTCCTCGGGGCGCTGCGGCGCGCGCACGACGCGGGTGTCCTGCACCGGGACCTCAAGCCTGCGAACGTGCTGATCGCGGACGACGGGCGGGCCGTCCTCACCGACTTCGGTATTGCCCAGGTCGCGGGCGCGACGACGCTCACCGAGAGCGGGGCGTTCGTCGGTTCGCCCGAGTACACGGCGCCCGAGCGGATGTCCGGGGCCAGGACGGGCCCCGAGTCCGACCTGTGGTCGCTGGGCGTGCTGCTGTGCACCGTCCTGAGCGGTGAATCGCCGTTCCATCGCGACTCGTTGGGCGGCATCCTGCACGCGGTCGTCGTCGACGAGATCCGGCCGCCGGCCCAGGCCGCGCCCCTGCTTCCCGTCGTACGAGGGTTGCTTGAGCGCGATCCCGAGCGGCGGCTCGACGCAGCGGAGGCGGAGCGGATGCTGCGCGCGTTCCGGGACACGGGGCGGACGCCGCCGGTCACGGCCGGATACACGCCCACGCAGCGGGACATACCTGCGAGGATGCCCCCCTCTGCCCCGATGTCCTCGCCGTCTCCCGGGGTGCCGCGCTCCACCCGGAGCATCCTCGTCGCCGCCGCGCTGGTCGCCGCCATGGTCGGGGCAGGGGTGTCGGCGGCATCGTTGCTGATGAACGACGGTCGGGGTGGGGGCGGTGGTTCGCCGACGCCGTCGAGCACGGCCGGCACGACGAGCACAACGGCCGGCGCGACGAGTACGTCGAGTTCGGGCAGTACTGCTGGTACGTCGAGTGGTACGTCGAGTTCGGGCAGTACTGCTGGTACGTCGACGCCCGGGGCGCCGGGGGAGTCCGCGAGCGCGTCGGTCTCCAGTCCGCCGGCCGGTCCCGCTGCCCTCCGCAAGGTGCCCCCGGGATACCGCGTGGCGCAGGACCCGAGCGGGTTCGCGTTCGCCGTGCCCGACGACTTCACCCGGGAGCCGCAGGGGGAGCGGGTCTTCTACGTGTCGCCCGGTCGGACCTTCCGCCTCGGCATCAAGGTGGCCGACACCGAACCGGGCGGCCCACTCGCGGTGATGCGGCGCGGGGACGCCAAGGGGCCCGCCACGAACCCGGGTTACCGCGATGCCGCCGTCGCCTCGGCCACGCACGCAGGACAACCCGCCGCTTTCTGGGAGTTCACCTGGGACGGGTTCACCGAGACGGAGGGCGCGCGGCACACGTACGACCTGTGCTGGGAGGAGGGCGGCCGGATGTACGACGTGTGGGTGTCGGCGCCGGTCGGGAGGGCGACGGAGGCGAAGGAGTACTTCGACGTGGCAGTGGACTCGTTCGTGGCCTCGTAGCGCCGTGTTGGAGAGTGGCAGCCCTCGTACCTTCGTACTCTCGTACCTTCGTAGTCTCGTGTCCTCGTACTCTCGTGCCTCCCGTACCGGATAAAGGGAAGATAAAGGGCGGCTCGCGTCACGGGTCTGTGACCGGAAAGCGACGGGGCTGGATGCCGAAGTGCTTGCCGCGATATGGATGGACTCATGAGCAATAACGGGGGAGTTCCTTACGAGGCCGATGAGCCAACGAGTTTCGGCCTGCAAGCGCCGCGACCGGGTGTGCCCTACCCCGGTAATCCGTACGCCGCCGCACCCACGCAGATCGTCCCGGAGCAGCAGGCCCACCAGACCCAGCAGGTTGCGCAGCCGCAGCCGCAGCCGCATCCCCAGCAGGTGAAGCCGGAGCCGGGAGTGGGGCGTCTTGTCGCCGGCCGTTACCGTCTCCTCGCCAAGCTCGGCCACGGGGGCATGGGCACGGTCTGGCGGGCGAAGGACGAGACGGTGGACCGCGAGGTCGCCGTCAAGGAGCCTCGGGTTCCGGACCATCTTCCCGAGCGTGAACGCGCGAACGCCTTCGAACGGATGCGCCGGGAGGCGCGCGCGGCTGCTCGGCTCGACCACCCGTCGGTCGTGAACGTCCACGATGTCGCGGTGGTGGACGGACAGCCCTGGATCGTCATGGAGTTGGTGCAGGGGCGTTCGCTGGGCGACGCCCTTCAGGAGGGCACGCTCGGTGTCCGCGAGGCGGCGCGCGTCGGCCTTGAGGTTCTCGGCGCCCTGGAGGCCGCGCATGCGGCCGGCATCCTGCACCGGGACGTGAAACCGGACAATGTCCTGCTCGGCCGGCACGGCCGCGTCGTCCTCACCGACTTCGGCATCGCCCAGATCGAGGGGGAGACCAGCCTGACGGACACGGGCGGTTTCGTCGGATCGCCCGAGTACATCGCGCCGGAGCGGGTGTTGGGGCAGCGTCCGGGCCCGGCGAGTGACCTCTGGTCCCTCGGCGTCGTGCTCTACGCGGCCACCGAGGGCGTCTCACCCTTTCGCCGCAGCAACACCCCGGCGACCCTCCAGTCCGTCCTCAACTCCACGCCCGCGGCGCCCGCTTCGGCGGACGGTCCGCTCGCCGAGACGATCAACGGTCTGCTGGACAAGGAGCCCTCTCGGCGCCCGGACGCGATCCGGGTCCGCCACCTCCTGGAGGAGGCCGCCCGGCCGCCCGCTCCGGCTCCGACGCAGGTCGTGCGGATCGCGGCCCCCGACGGAGGTAAGGGGATCCGTGTCGGCCGCAAGAGCCTCATCGGCCTGGGCGCGGTGATCGTCGCCGCGGCGGTGGCCGCGTACCTGGTGGTCGCGGACCCGTTCGCGGGCCCACTGCCGGATGGCTGGAAGACTCGGGCACACCCGAAGCTGGGCGTGACGCTGGGAGTCCCCGTGACCTATCAGGTGGGCAGGCCGACCGCCGACGACACGGACAAGAACTGGGTCACGTACTCCGACTACAGCGGCAGCATCTGGATCGGCCTGAACCTCGCGAAGAAGTCCGAGGACACCAGCGGTCAGATCAGCGCGTCCGCCGCCGCTGAAATGTACGACGACGACGGCGGGTTCAAGGAGAGCGGCGCGTACGAGCTCGACATGCCCGAGAACCCGACGAAGACGGACCCGAAAGAGACGAAGTACCAAGGCAGGCAGTCTGCCGAGAACACGGTGATCTACACGACCACCGACAGCCAGAACCCCCGCCCCCGCGAGCTCAAGATCTTCTACTACAAGTCTGCCGCAACGGGAGACATGTACAAGCTCACGATCAGCTATCCCGGCAAGGGCGACTTCACGGCACGCGGCCGTGAAGTCGCCAGGACGGCGATCGCGAACCTGGACATCAACCAGTTGTGAGGGATGCGGGGAGCCTTGTCGGCCAGTGGGTTCAACCGAGGTCGACAGGGCCGTCAGCTGCCCCGGCCGGTCGGGCGAGTCAGCCGAGCTTGGCCGCTTGGGCCTTGATGATCTCGGCCGGGATGTCGTAGTCGACGTCTGTCTCGCCGGCCATGGCTGCCAGTGCTATCGACTGGTACGTCGCGACCGTGCTGCCGTGGCGCACGACCTCGACCTTCATCGGGAACGGGTCGCCCTCTGAGTCTCCGATCACGGTGAACCCGACCGATTCGTCACCGCTTCCGGAGCCCTTGCCGGACTCGACCTTTGTGAACTTCTGGGTCTCGCCGTTCCCGGTGGCATCGAACCCGCTCGCGCAGCCCTCGACTGCCTCGGAGACGGATGCCAGGGTCTCCTGGGCGCCGTCCCCCTCGTAGGAGGAGAGCGAGACGAACGTCATCGTGCCGCTGATGGCGTCGGTGAGCGCGTCCATCTGGTGCTGGACCTCCTCATCCGTCATGTCCTCCAGGCTCAGGCCGGCAGACGCGCTGGGCTCGGCCTCGGGGGCCGCCGACAGGACCTGGCGGTGGAGGTACGCGGTCGAGTCACCGGGCGCGAACCCGGTGAGGATGTAGGCGATCGGCGCGCACTTCTCCTCGACGACCTTGACCTCTTCCTTGGAAGGGGCGAACGCGTCGGAATCCGTGGGGGGCGTGACCTCGTAGCCGTCGGCGTCGCCCGTGGCGATGATCAGCTTCTCCAACTCGGTACTGCTGAGAGCCTTCGCCGCTGCCGTCGACGCCTTGGCGTCACCGGCCTTGTCACTGTCCGCGGAGTCGGATCCACTGTCGGAGCAGCCAGTGGCCAGGGCGAGCGACAGCACCGACGCGGCTGCTGCGATGCCCGTACGGGGCAGCGCGAATTTCTTCATGTTCTAGGGAGTCCCTTTGGTGTGAGCAGTGTGCTAGGTGTGAAGTGAGAGTGCAGATTGGACTATGCGGGCATGGTCAAAAGGACGTCAAGTAACGGGGGCTGCGGCCCGCTCCGCGGGAGCGTCGACCCCGACCCCGACCCCGACCCCGACCCCGACCCCGACCCCGACCTCGACCTCGACGTCGGCGGGGCTTCCCCCTGCTGGACGGAGTACGGCTACGACTACGGTCGCGGCAACGAAGTCGAGCGGACCATTAACCGGCTCAAGAACTTCCGGGCCATCGCCACGCGCTGCGACAAGAGGGCGTACGTCTTCTAGGGGATGGTCACTGTGGCCGCGATTCGCCTATGGCTCCGCTCGGGGGGAGACGCTCCGCTCAGAGGTCCGTTGCACCCGGATAGTGGCGACGAAGTTCGCTGAGTACGCGCTCGTCGACAGCCCTGACGTCCCACAACGAGCTGTCTACTTCGGTCAGAACGACCATCACCCTGCCCTCGGCGGATCCACGTGCTTCGGCGTCGATCAGCTGGAGGGACGGAGTCGTCAGCGACAGCAGAGTCAACGTGTCCATGCCGGCGTCGGTAGACCGTCTCGCCAACTCGGCACAGCGAGGATCGACGAACTCGTCGAATTGGACGCGCCACTTCAGATCCAGGCCGAAGCTGCCGAGGCGGACCAGTAGCTCAGCCAGGGTCACGTAGTGCTTCCCCTGCCAGGCAGAAAACGTGATCCCCTTCATCCCCGCCTCTGCTTCGGCTGTATCGGGCGACAAACGCCCCCGTCGTTCAGCAGCAAACAGTAGGCCACGGCACGCTGACCAGCTCACGCGAGTCATGGGACAGGTCCTAGGAGTCTTGTTCCAGGGCCCGGCTGTGCAGGGTGGATATCAAGGCCGTGAGCTGCAGCTTGTCAGTCGAGAGGATGACCTCCGGTTCCTCGCTTCGCGGAGGAGGATCGTTCCGGCGGGGGTGGTGGTGAGGTGGATGCAGGAGGAGGCTTCCTCGCTGGAGGAGGACTTCTGCCAGTTGAGTTCGGTCACGGTGTCTCTCCTCAGGTGTCCTGAGCGATGCGGTGGACGAGGTCCCGAGGTGTCCTGAGCGATGCGGTGGACGAGGTCCCGGCATGCTGTGGGCTTGAGG
This sequence comes from Streptomyces sp. NPDC005808, assembly GCF_042871385.1. Classification (NCBI taxonomy): domain Bacteria; kingdom Bacillati; phylum Actinomycetota; class Actinomycetes; order Kitasatosporales; family Streptomycetaceae; genus Streptomyces; species Streptomyces sp. NPDC005808. The sequence goes on from NZ_JBIAIK010000009.1 coordinate 64,584, forward strand.
GTGGCTTGCTCCATGCGGTCCAAGACGAGCCTGTACGTCTCCAATTTGCTTGCGGCGTCGATGAGTTCGCTGACGTGTCGTACCCGTATATCTCCTGCTCGACATGCAGGCGGAGGAGATCGCCGCGTTCTGGGATCCGTCTGCGAAGGGGTACCGGTCGCGGACCACCGTCCCCTTCGGGGAGCCCCTTCACGTGCCCGCGCCCTTTGACTTCGCGCTGAACACGTCCGGGTTCGCCGTCCGCCCGGACGGCGACCGCGACGTCGAAGAGTGATCCACCCCGTGGTCGCCGCACCCACAACCCCCTGATCAGCGCATTCATTGCCAGTGATCACTGGCGTCGTGTGAGCGCCCGGTGAAAGCGCGTTACCCACGGGTACCCAAAGGGCTCCGGCGGGCATACCCTGCGGCTCATGACGGACTCGCAGGCCGCGGAGCAGGCCACGGAAAAGACCGCCACCGCAGGCGTTGGCGCCACGGTCGGCACCAACCCCCTCGCCCCCGCCCCCGCAGGCGCCCGCACCGCCGTGGACGTCGTCACCCCCGAGCTGGTCGCGCAGCTCACGAAGGGGGTCGTCGGGTCCGGCCGGACCGCCAACCACACCCCGTTCACGGGCGAGAAGCTGGCCGATCTCCCCGAGTCCACCCCCGAGGACGTGGCGACCGCCTTCGAGCGGGCCCGCGCGGCTCAGGTCGCCTGGGGCGCCACCCCCGTACGGCAGCGTGCCGCCGTACTGCTCCGCTTCCACGACCTCGTGCTCGCGCGCCAGGCCGAGGTCCTCGACCTGATCCAGCTGGAGACCGGCAAGGCGCGGCTGCACGCGCACGAGGAAGTCCAGGCCGTTGTCGTGGCCGCGCGGCACTATGGGCGCAAGGCACCCTCCTACCTCCGGCCCAAGGGGCACACCGGTGCCATTCCGGCCCTCACCAAGGTGACCGAACTGCGCCACCCGCGCGGGGTCGTCGGCCAGATCGCGCCCTGGAACTACCCCCTGGAGCTGTCGGTCGGCGACGCGCTCCCCGCTTTCGTCGCGGGCAACGCCGTCGTCATGAAGCCCGACACCGAGACCTGCCTCACCGCCCTCTGGGCGCGCGACCTGCTCATCGAGGCCGGGCTGCCCGCCGAGGTGTTCCAGGTCGTCCTCGGCGACGGACCGGTCGTCGGGCCCGAGATCGTCAAGCACGCCGACTACGTCTCCTTCACCGGGTCCACCCGGACCGGGCGCGAGGTCGCGCAGGGCGCCGCCGCCCGTCTCGTCGGCGTCTCGCTCGAACTCGGCGGCAAGAACGCCATGCTGGTGCTGGAGGACGCGGACATCGACAAGGCCGCCGCAGGCGCCGTGCGCGCCTGCTTCTCCTCCGCCGGTCAACTCTGCATCTCCATCGAGCGGTTGTACGTCCACGAGGACATCGCCGATCTGTTCGCGGAGCGGTTCACCGCACGCACCAAGGCGATGCGGCTCGGCACCTCCCTCGCATACGGGGCCGACATGGGCTCGCTGGTCGGCGAGCGGCAGCTGGAAACCGTGACCCGGCATGTGGACGAGGCCGTCGCCAAGGGCGCGAAGGTCCTGGCCGGCGGCGTCGCCCGCCCCGACGTGGGCCCCTACTTCTACGAGCCCACCATCCTCGACGGTGTCGAGGCGCCCATGGCCGTCTGCGCCGAGGAGACCTTCGGGCCCGTCGTCTCCCTCTACCGTTTCAAGACCGAGGACGAGGTCGTCGAACTCGCCAACTCCACGGCGTACGGCCTCAATTCCTCCGTCTGGACCAAGGACGGGCGGCGCGGTCGCGCGGTCGCGGCCCGGCTGCGCACCGGAACCGTCAACGTCAACGAGGGCTACGCGCCCGCGTACGGCAGCGTCCAGTCGCCCATGGGCGGCATGAAGGACTCCGGCCTCGGCCGCCGGCACGGCTCCGAGGGCATCCTCAAGTACACCGAGGCGCAGACCGTTGCCCACCAGCGGCTGCTGCCGATGGCGCCCTCGTTCGGGATGGACGACGAGAAGTACGCGGCGTTCATGAGCCGGAGCCTCAGGGTGATGAAGGCGCTGCGTCTGCCGTAGACGTCCTCAACTACTGGTTCTCAAGTTCTCGAGGTTCTCGAGGTTCTCGACGAGGAGAGCGGCACGTGGCACAGGAGAACTCCGCCCAGGAACCGACTGACGACGCGTACGACGGCGATGACGGCGCGTATGACGGCGATGACGCCGCGTACGACTACGACGTCATCGTCGTCGGCTCCGGGTTCGGCGGGTCGGTCACGGCCCTCCGGCTCACCGAAAAGGGCTACCGCGTAGGCGTGTTGGAGGCGGGCCGCCGTTTCACTCGCGGCTCGCTGCCCAAGAACTCCTGGGACCTGAAGAACTACCTCTGGGCACCCAGGCTCGGCCTCTACGGAATCCAGCGCATCCATCTCCTGGGCAGTGTCATGGTGCTCGCCGGTGCCGGCGTCGGAGGCGGGTCCCTGAACTACGCCAACACCCTCTACGTACCGCCGAAGGCCTTCTTCGAGGACCCGCAGTGGAAGGACATCACCGACTGGGAAGGTGAGTTGAAGCCGTACTACGACCAGGCCCGGCGGATGCTCGGCGTGCGGCTCAACCCGACCATGACCCCCTCCGACGTCCATCTCAAGGCGGCCGCCCAGCGGATGGGCGTCGGCGACACCTTCCACATGGCGCCGGTCGGTGTCTTCTTCGGGGACGGCGAGGACGCCGACGGGACGGTGAAGGCCAGGCCCGGCGGTGAAGTGGCGGACCCCTACTTCGGGGGCGCCGGGCCCGCCCGCAAGGCCTGCGTCGAGTGCGGCGAGTGCATGACCGGCTGCCGGCACGGCGCGAAGAACACCCTCAACGAGAACTACCTCCACCTGGCGGAGAAGGCGGGCGCCGTCGTCCACCCCATGACGACGGTCGTGTCCGTCACGGACGACTCGCAGGGCGGGTACGCCGTCACCACCCTGCCCACGGACGAGAAACGTAAGGGCGAGGGGCGGATGTTCAAGGCGCGCCGCGTCGTGATCGCCGCCGGCACCTACGGCACGCAGACCCTGCTGCACCGCATGAAGACGAGCGGTCAACTGCCGTACATCTCAGGCAGGCTGGGCGAGCTGACCCGTACCAACTCCGAGGCAGTGGTGGGCGCGCAGACCGACAACCGCCGGTACCGCAAGGCGCACGGCACGCCGAAGGTCGATTTCACGCAGGGCGTCGCGATCACGTCCTCGATCCATCCCGACGAGAACACCCACATCGAGCCCGTCCGCTACGGCAAGGGCTCGAACTCGATGGGCGGCCTGTCCATCCTCCAAGTTCCTTACACAGAGGGCTCATCGCCGCTGCCGGCATGGCTGGCCAACGCCGCGAAGCACCCCCTCCTCGTGCTCCGCTCGCTCTCCAACCATCACTGGTCCGAGCGGTCCATCATCGGTCTGGTGATGCAGTCGGTGGACAACTCCCTGACGACGTACCTGAAGCCCAAGGGCGCGGGTAAAGGCCTGTTGACGGCACGTCAGGGACACGGTGCTCCCAACCCCCGGCAGATCAGGGCGGCTTCGGAGGGCGCTTCCGCGATCGCCGCCGAGATCAACGGCTTCGCGGGCAGCAACGTGGGGGAGCTGATGGGTATGCCGCTCACCGCGCACTTCCTGGGCGGCTGCCCGATCGGCGACTCGGCGTCCTCCGGCGTCATCGACCCGTACCACCGGCTGTACGGCCACCCGGGCATCTCCGTCGTCGACGGCGCCGCCGTCTCCGCCAACCTCGGCGTCAACCCGTCGCTCACCATCACGGCCCAGGCCGAGCGCGCGATGTCCTACTGGCCCAACAAGGGCGAGGCCGACCAGCGCCCGGCACAGGGAGCGGCGTACGAGCGCCTCAAGCCGGTCGAGCCGCGGAGCCCCGCCGTCCCCGCGGACGCGTTCGGCGCGCTGAAGCTGCCGTTCCTGGGGATACCGACGGTGCCGCCGAAGTCGTAACCCCGCAGGCAACTGCGTGCAGCCATTGCGTGCAGCCACTGTGTACAGCAACTGCGTGCAGCAATCGAGTACAGCAACTGCGTCGCAGCAACCGCGTACAGCAACCGAGTACAGAAAGAAGGACCTGCGCCCCCCTCCGAGCGCAGGTCCTTCATTCAGCTGTGGCCACTGGGCCGGCCCGCCTTACGCGGCGGTGGTGCCGCCCGAGTTGCGGCGACGGACCACGTACACCGCACCCGCACCGGCGATGACGGCGACACCGCCGGTGAGGCCGATCAGCGGCAGCACGGACGAGGAACCGGTCTCGGCGAGCGAGCCGGAGGCGTCCACCGTCTTCACGTCGGTGATCTCCTTCGCACCGCCGGTCTGCGGCTTGGCGTCCGGCGGGCTGCCCGCGTCCGAGCCGGCGGCGAGGATGTCGAAGAAGTAGAGCCAGCCGTTCGGGTCGTCGGCGACCCAGCAGCCCTGGTCGTCCGCGTACTGGGCGAAGCCGGCGGTCAGCCCGATGGCGTCCGGCACATCGCCGCTGACGCTCAGGCGCAGCTGGTACGAGGTCGACCCGCCGGCAGCGAGCTCGAACGCGGGGAAGACGCCACCCTCGCCCGCGGCGTCCGAGACCGTCTGCCAGGTGCCGGATGCCTTGTCGAGGACCTGCACGCTGATCTTGCCGGAGTAGTCCTCCTCGTCCCAGCCGATCGCCGCGACACCGATCAGCGGCACGATGTCCGTGATCGTGTCGTCGCCGTTGTTGGAGACGTTGAACGAGAACTTCGTCCAGCCGCTGCCCGCGACGATGGTCTCGGGCAGGCCCGACAGGCCGCTGGTCAGGTCGGTGCTGATCTCGACGGTGTCGCTTTCGTCCATGCAGAGCTCGGGCTCGTCACCCTTGTCCGGGACGCTCGAAGTGGGGGTCGGCGTGACGGCCGGGCTGCTGTCGCCGGCCGCGGGGGTGCTCTCGGCCGCGGCGGGGGTGGTGTCCTCAGCCGCGGGAGTCGTGTCCTCAGCGGCGGGAGTGGTGTCCTCGGCCGCCGGGGTGGTGTCCTCAGCGGCGGGCGTCGTGTCCTCGGCCGCCGGAGTGGTGTCCTCGGTCGAGGGGGTGCTTCCCGCCGTGGCCGGGGGAGTGGTGTCCTCCGCGAACGCGGCCGGTGCCGACAACAGCGCCAGCGGGGCCAGAGCAGCCGTCGCGGCCGCAACGGCCATGGCTCGACGAAGCTTCATGAAGACCTCGGGAAAGTCGGGGGCACCGCGAGGCCGCGGTGCTCACGTGGGGGCCTTCGCGGTGGGGCGCGGGTGTGGCCGTTGGTTCAGCAGGTGTGACACGAGAAACCTGTGAATGGTTGTGCCCGCCTTCACGGGAACTTTATGTGGGGTGGGTCACATGGATGAGTCGCGGGCCGGCCGTCCCATGGGATGAGTCGCAGGCCGGTCGTCCCATGGGGCGGGCATGCGACCCCATGGGGCGGGCATGCGAAAGGCCCCGCGGTGGGGGTAACCCTCTGCTCGGACGAATCCATGAGCTGGGGGCGGAGCCGCGGGGCCCTTCGAGGTCAGCACCGACGTCGGGGCAGCGCCGGTGCCGGGGGAGCGGCGCCGGGGGGTGCGCCGCTGGTCTGGGGGCCGCCGGTCGGCGCCCCGGCGCACTGGGGGCGCGCACGTGGTGTCGACCATTGGCGGTACTTGAGCAATTGGGTTGAGCAATTCGGTTGTCTTGCGGGGGACTTGGGCTGTTCTCGCATCGTGCGGGAGGGGCGACGGACTCCGCAACCGTTACGACCGCATCTGAACAGATTCCGCCGGTCGGCCCCGGGCGTCCCCGGAGCCGGCCGTTCTCTTGGGTGACCGGGCTGCTGTCCCCTGCCGTCCGGTCCCAACCCTGGAGCGAGGTCCCACGACGCACGGCACGTTCCGTACGTCTCATCGCTCCAGCGAAGCCACGCGTGGTTTTTTCGGGCCCGCCCCTGGCTGGCACGGACACCGGGACCAACGAAGCCCCCGCGGAAGCGGTCACGCGCCGTACGGGTGAGAGGGCATGCGTACGTGCGTACGGCGCCGTACGGACCACGGATGCGGCCGCCGCGCGGGACTGAGGAGGCGGCCACAGATGCGACCTCCGCGCGGGACTCGGACGCGGCCACAGATGTCGCCCCGCGCGGAACTCAGACGCGGCCTCGGCACAGCTCCAGCAGCGTCATCGCCAGCGCGGTGCCCGGCTTGCCCAGCGCGTCCCTGTAGTGGCCGAGGATCTCCATCTCGCGGGAGAGGTTCACGCGCCGGCCGCCGGAGGAGATCCGGGCCTCCTGGATCACCGCCGAGACGGCCATGCGTTCCTGGACGAGGCCGATGATCCGGTCGTCCAGGGCGTCGATGCGCTCACGGGCACCGGTGATCGTGTCGGCAGCCTCGTCGGTGCGGGCGCCGGTCCTGTCGAGTACGTCGGCCGCGTCGGCCATGGTGGGGCTCCTCTTGTGTCTTCTGGTGACGGGGTGCCCCGGAGCGGCGAGGTCCGGAAACGGCAGACGCCCCGGGCCTTGTCGGCCCGGGGCGCCTGGGAAGTCGCTTGTCAGTTGCTCAAGCAGCACGACCATGGCAGCCGGTGGGCCGGTTGCCATAGGTAAAGACGAAGTTCGTCGCGTGGGTGAGCATGGGAGCAGTATGCAGGCGCGGCCCGTCCGGGCCAAGACGGTTCGGATGGTGAGACGGAAGGGAGCGAGGGACGGAAGGGAGCGAGGGACGGAAGGGAGCGAGGGACGGAATGGAGTGCGGGAGCGGAAGGGAGTGCGGGAGCGGAAGGGAGTGCGGGGCGAAAAAACCTCCCCAGCCACCCCCCACCCGCACCCCCGGTAGACTCGGCGCCACACACCCTTTGCTCACCGCCGGAAGGCAAACCGTGCCAGAAGTGTCCCCCGCCGCCCCCGACACCGTCCTGGTCGTCGACTTCGGTGCGCAGTACGCCCAGCTCATCGCCCGCCGCGTCCGCGAGGCCCGGGTCTACAGCGAGATCGTGCCGAGCACCATGCCGGTCGAGGAGATGCTCGCCAAGAACCCGGCGGCGATCATCCTCTCCGGCGGTCCCTCGTCGGTGTACGCGGAGGGCGCCCCCCGCCTCGACCGCGCGCTGTTCGATGCGGGCGTCCCCGTCTTCGGCATGTGCTACGGCTTCCAGCTGATGGCGACGACGCTCGGCGGCACGGTCGACAACACCGGGGCCCGCGAGTACGGCCGTACGCCGCTCCATGTCTCGAAGTCGGGTTCGACTCTCTTCGAGGGCACCCCCGACGAGCAGTCGGTGTGGATGTCGCACGGAGACGCCTGCTCCGCAGCCCCCGAGGGCTTCACCGTCACCGCCTCCACGGACGTCGTCCCGGTCGCCGCTTTCGAGAACGACGAGAAGAAGCTGTACGGGGTCCAGCACCACCCCGAGGTCATGCACTCCACGTACGGCCAGCAGGTGCTCGAGCACTTCCTGTACCGGGGGGCGGGTCTCACCCCGTCCTGGACCACGGGCAACGTCATCGACGAGCAGGTCGCGCTGATCCGCGAGCAGGTCGGCAGCAAGCGGGCCATCTGCGGCCTGTCGGGCGGCGTGGACTCCGCCGTCGCCGCCGCCCTCGTACAGAAGGCCATCGGCTCGCAGTTGACCTGCGTGTACGTCGACCACGGCCTGATGCGCAAGGGCGAGACCGAGCAGGTCGAGAAGGACTTCGTGGCCGCGACCGGCGTACAGCTCAAGGTCGTGGACGCGCAGGAGCGCTTCCTCGCCGCGCTCGCCGGGGTGTCCGACCCCGAGGAGAAGCGGAAGATCATCGGGCGCGAGTTCATCCGGGTCTTCGAGCAGGCGCAGGCCGACATCATCGCCGAGGCCGCGGCCGGCGAGGACGTCGCCTTCCTGGTGCAGGGCACGCTCTACCCGGACGTGGTCGAGTCCGGTGGCGGTACGGGCACGGCCAACATCAAGTCCCACCACAACGTCGGCGGCCTCCCCGAGGACCTCGAGTTCGAACTCGTCGAGCCGCTGCGCAAGCTGTTCAAGGACGAGGTCCGGATGGTCGGCCAGGAGCTCGGCCTGCCGGACGAGATCGTCCAGCGCCAGCCGTTCCCCGGTCCCGGGCTCGGCATCCGCATCGTGGGCGAAGTGACCAAGGAGCGGCTCGACCTGCTCCGCGAGGCCGACGCGATCGCCCGCGAGGAGCTGACCGCCGCCGGCCTCGACCGGGAGATCTGGCAGTGCCCGGTCGTGCTGCTCGCGGACGTCCGCTCCGTCGGCGTCCAGGGCGACGGCCGCACGTACGGTCATCCGATCGTGCTGCGCCCGGTGTCGAGCGAGGACGCCATGACCGCCGACTGGTCGCGACTTCCGTACGACGTCCTCGCGAAGATCTCGACCCGCATCACGAACGAGGTCGCGGACGTCAACCGAGTCGTCCTCGACGTGACGAGCAAGCCGCCGGGCACCATCGAGTGGGAGTGACAACCCCAGCGCTCACGTCCGCCTGAGAGTGCGCACCGGCTCGCCGGGCTTCCAGATCTCGACGACCAGATACGTGTCGTCCTCGACGTAGGTCCGTACGACCTCCGTCAGCTCGGTGCGGAAGAGGTGGAACGGCTGCGGCGGTTCCACCTCTTTCACGTACGCGGCCTTCGCTGCCGAATCGTCCGGGCCGTCCGCCTCGTACGCCCGTCCGCTGATCCGGACATCGCCGCCCGCCATGGCGGTCCCCGGCCCGGGGTTCGCCTGGAGCGCGAAGCGCGGGTCGCGGCGCAGGTCCAGCGCCTTGAGCGAGCCCGGCATCATGCCGAGCCACAGCTCACCGTGCAGGAAACGGACCTCGAGGCCGGAGGTGCGGGGGGATCCGTCCTTGCGGAGGGTCGCCAGGGTGTGGTGAGTGAAGGCCGCGAACCGGTCCTCGACCGTGCCGGCCAGGTCGGGCGCCGCGCTGCTGAAAGCCGCCCAGTTCGCCGCCGTATGTGTGGTGCGAGTCGCCGCCGTACGCGTGGTGCGAGTCATACGACGAGTCTCGCGCGGCTACCCGACATCCTCTGTCCGGTATTCGCGTGCTCTCGGCGACTTTCCGCGTACTTTCGGCGGCTTTCCGGGTGCTCTCGGCGACCGAGGGCACCCGGGACTCGTAACGGTTGCGCACTCGCTTCATGGAACTGCCCTGTTCTCCGGGGCTGACCGAGGGTAACTTCCGCTCCGTACCGGACACGCCAGTGCTGGAGGACATATGCACGGGCCCACCCCGCCCCCACCCCTGCCCACCGACCGGCTGCGGTTCGCCATGCCGCCGATGCACGAGTCGATGGACGACGAGCGACGACACCGCAAGGAGCGGCTGGCCGGGGCGCTGCGGCTCTTCGGACGGCTCGGGTTCGAGGACGGGGTCTCCGGTCACATCACCGCGCGTGACCCGGAGTACAGCAACTGCTTCTGGGTGAACCCCTTCGGAATGCCGTTCAAGCACGTCACCGTGAGCGACCTCGTCATGGCCAACCAGGACGGGCAGGTGATCGACGGCAGCTACCACGTGAACCAGGCGGCCTTCACCGTGCACGCCCAGGTGCACGCCGCCCGCCCCGACGTCGTCGCCGTCGCCCACTGCCACTCCGTGCACGGACGCGCCCTGTCCGCCCTCGGCGACCTGCTCGACCCGATCACCCAGGAGAGCTGCGCCTTCTACGAGGACCACGCACTGTACGACTCCTACACCGGCGTCGTCGTCGACGCCGAGGAGGGCCGCCGGATCGCCTCCGCGCTCGGCACCGGCAAGGCCCTCGTGCTGCGCAACCACGGGCTGCTGACGGTCGGGGACTCGGTGGACGCGGCGGCCTGGTGGTTCCTGTCCATGGAACGGTCGAGCCAGGTGCAGCTCACCGCGCGGGCCGCGGGCCGGCCGATCCTCATCGACCACAAGCAGGCGGTCGCGACCCGGGAGCAGCTCGGCGGCGATCTGGTCGCGTGGATCAACTACCAGCCGCTGTGGCAGGACATCAGCCGGAGCGAGCCTGATCTGCTGTCGTAGAGGCCCTGGAGGCCCTGGAGGCCCTGGAGGCCCTGGAGGCTATATGGGCTATATGAGCTATATGAGCTATATGGGCTATAGAGGCCTCGTGGAGGGTCAGAAGCCGCGCAGGACGGCCGCCTTCGTCGCCGCGAACTCCTCGTCCGTGAGCACGCCCTCGCGGTGCAGCTCGCCCAACTCCCGCAGACGGCGCAGCAGTACGTCGTGGTGGTCGGCCGGGGGCGGCGCGGCGGAAGCCGGCTGGGGGCCGTCCACGTGCTCGCCCGTGCGGGTGGACGGGTGCGGCAGGCGTGCGGTGACCGCGGTGGCGACGAGCGCCGTGAGCAGGTCGCGGCGGGTGCTGCCCCACAGATCGAGGGCGTACGGGTCCTTCTCGGTCGGCAGTTTGGAGAAGACCGTCTCGCCGGTCACGAAGCGCAGAAAGCCGTCCTCGTAGCCGGAGTTGGGCAGCCACTCGACCTGCACGAGATCACTCACGGCGATGATCCGCGGCCCTGTCGCCCGCTTGACCCGGTCCGAGGTGTCCGCCCAGTCGATCCGCACCTGCGCCCCGTCGAAGGACACCGTGCCGTCGCTGGAGCGGACGGAGACGGGAACCGGCGGGCCCGGAAGGAGATAGGTCTCCGCCGGCTCCTGGGGGACCTGGTCGAGAAGCAGCGCGCGGCGGATCTCCTCGGCGACGTACTCCGCGACCCCGGCACGGTCGATGTCGACCGCCAGCCGGTACGGGTCGGCCGCATCGGGCAGTCTGCCGCCGGTCGCCTGGAGGAGCGGGTCTGCCCCCTCACGCAGTCTCAACCGGAGGCGGCCGCGCTTGCGTTCGGGTTCGTAGACGATCCCTGAGATAGCCTCCAGGGGAACGGCGATCTCTCCGTACGTCTGCCGGAACAGCGGCACGGAGCGGTGCAGTCCCGGCGTGATCCTGACCGTGTTGCCGTCGAAGGCCCAGGTCCCGTCGCGCTGGATGATCTCGGCCATACGCGAATTCTCGCAGCCGGGTCAACACGGGCGCTTGTGCTTCACCCGCGCTGACCAGACCTGCCGGATGCGGGCCGTGTTACGTACGGCACAATGCGCTGTCATCGCGGCGCAGTAGTAAGGCAGTTGTACGGCAGTCAGGCGTACGGAAGGTCTGGCCGCAAGGGAGTTCTTGGCGCGGGGAAGGCGGCAGTGGACGTGGCGGTGCAGGAGGCGAGACACGGCGTGGAGCGTGGTGCGGGGCGTGGTGCGGGGTCCGGTGACGGGCTTGGCGCCGGGCTGGGTTCCGGGCTGGGTTCCGGGCAGGGCACACACGGCGGTGGGTGCACCTGCGGGGACTGTCCGCACGGCGCGCGCGAGGGGCACCGGCGCGCCGTCGCCGCATTCCTCGCCAAGCGCGACGAGTTGGCGTCCGGGCACGGGCTGCCCGTCGCCGTCGCCCACTCGGCGTCCGCGTCCCGGCAGTGGGTCTCGGACGAACTGACCCAGGCCGCGGACATCGTCGCCGAGCGCGGGCGCGTCGACGGCGAGGCGTGGCTCGGGCGGCTGTGGCGGCGTACGGCCTTCGTCGTGTGGGGAACCGTCGTCGCGCTGCTTCTGGTGCAGGCGCTCACCGCCATCGGTGCGGGGTGGACCGCCGCGCGGACGGCCGGGCTGCTCGCGGCTCTGGTGGTGGGCGGAGCGCTGACCGGTGCGGGGTATCTCCACCGGGCGCGGGGCGGCGCCCTCGCCCCCTTCATCGGCGAGGACAACCGTCTCTCCACCTCGCGTGTGGTGGCGGGGGGTTGGGTTCTCTTCGTGGTGTACGCCGTCCTCGTGCTCGTCGGGCAGTTGGCGGCGGCCTCCGCGCACGGCACCCGCGACGAGCTGATCGCGGGTCTCGAACTCGCCCGGGGCGCCGGTGTGGTGACCGTCGTCGCCGTGGTGTGCGGGATCGCCGTGCTGGTTCGGCGGGTGGTCGGGCTGCGGGTGCTCGGCCAGCGGTTGCAGAAGGTGCGGGCGGATCGGCCGCAGGCGTCCGATCTTCTGACCGACGACTCCGGGCGGGGATCCTTCGCGGACATCCAGTACGTGGTGATCGTCGCGGTTGCTCTGGTCTTCGCGGCGGTACGGCTGGCCCGGCGGCCCTCGCAGCTGCCGGACCTGCCGTGGGGACTGGCGCTGCTGGTCCTGGTGTCCGCCGCCACCTATCTCGCCGGCAAGTACGCCGAGGGCGGGAAACCGGTGATCCTCTCCGTCGTCCGCTCCCGTGAGGCGGGCGACCTCGACGCGCCGATCCGCACCGGGGACGACATCGAGATCCGCGGGGCCGGATTCGTGCCCCCCGGTGCGCAGACGGCCGACCGGCTGTCACGGATGGTCGTGCGGATCGGTCCGGTGCATGTCCATGTGCCGCTGGTTCCCGTCGCCGGGGGGTTCAGCAACCCCACGGACGCGGTGCTCACCGTGCCTGTGCCGGTGGATGTGGAGCCGGGCCGGGTGGAGGTGCAGGTGGTTACGGCTGCGGGGGTCGAGACGAACCGGTGCGTGATCGATGTGACGGACTGAGGGGGTTGCTGTCGGGTGCGTGTGCCCGTCCGGTGCGGGTGGCGAAAAAGACAGGTCGGCCACCCGCGCCGGGTGGCCGTAGCACCGGGTCGCTGGAAGGCCGCGGGGAAAAACGGGCCCCCGAGCCTTGAGCGGGGACCTGCTGTCGTACGTATGGTCTGTTGAGGGGTCAACGGAACGCGGGCGAGAGGCGGCGGAGAGCGATGACTCACGGTATGCGAACGGACACCCCCAGTCCCTATCTCGATGGGGGGCGTGACTGGCGGGACTCCGCCACCCGCTACGCCCTGCTTCCCCTGCGCGTCTTTCTCGGCGTCACCTTCATCTACGCCGGCCTGGACAAACTCACCGACAGCGCGTTCATGGCCGACTCCGGCGCCGGCTCGGTCGGCGACATGATGCGCACTGTCCGGGACTCCTCGGCGATCCCGGCCCTCGTGGACCTGTCGCTGAAGAACCCCGTCGGTTTCGGCTACGCCATCGCCCTCGGTGAACTCGCCGTCGGTATCGGCACCTTGATCGGTCTGCTGGCCCGCCTCGCCGCCTTCGGTGGCGCCCTCATCTCCCTCAGCCTCTGGCTGACCGTGAGCTGGGCCGCCGATCCGTACTACTACGGCAACGATCTGATCTATCTGATGTCCTGGCTGCCGCTGGTGCTGGCAGGCGCCTCGGTCTTCTCTCTGGACGCGGCAATGAGGTCCAGGCGCAGGCAACGGGCCGGCGGTTATCGCTAGGACCTCCGACTGGGCTGACTCCCCTTCTCCGGCGCCGCCACCGGTTCCCGGCGTGACCTGCGGCGTCGCCGTACGGCGTGGGTCAGCAGAGCGACCGTGCCCGCGAGGCAGAGGCCGAATGCGACGACGGGGATGATCGCGAACCACGGCGTCTCCCACAGGCCGCCCGCGTCGCCTGCGTAGATGACACCCGCGAGGGTGAGGAAGCAACCCGCGACCAGCTTTCCCGGCTGGAACTCATGACGTCGCACGGGTCACCTCCGCCTGGCCGACGCCGACCTGGAGGTCGAGGTCGAGCGTGCCGCCGCTCTGGTCGGCGGTCGCGGGAGAGAGTGTCACGCTCTTGTGCTTGCCCGGCTGCACGTCCACGTCCTTCTTGTCGTCGCCCGGCAACTGGATGTCTCCGACGCCGACATCCACGGTCAGTTTCACGGTGACGCCCTTCGGGACGATCACCTTGAGTCGGCCCGCCCCCACCTCCGCTTTCGTCGACACCGTCTGGCCCTTGGCGAGGTCGAGGCGCCGCAGATCGAGGGTGCCCACGCCCGTGCCGAGGTCGTAGGACTCCTGTACGGCGGCCACGGTGGTCGGCGTCCAGTTCGTGCGCACCCAGTGGGTGCTGATGTCCTTCGGCAGCGCGGCGGAGCAGGCGAGCAGGCCCGCGGTGATCAGCGCGAGGAAGATCGAGCCCGCTCCCGTACGCCCCTTGAACGCGCTGATCGCGATGCCCAGGCCGAACACGATCAGCGCGCAGGCCAGGCCGGTCTGCAGGCTGGTGCCGAGCGTGTGCTCCTCCCACGTCAGGCTCGTGCCGAGGATGCCGGCGACGAGCGCCAGCACGAACACCCAGCCGCCGATCCAGCGTGGGCCGGACGGCTTGGGCTGCAGTGCCGTGCGTATGTCCGGGCGGCTGGTGCCCCGGGCGATGTTGAGTGCCGCTGACACGTCCCGGTCCCGTGCGTCCTGCGGTCCCCACAGATAGCCGGTACCGCCCACATGGGAGCCGTCCTTGACGATCGGGTCGCGCCACCAGGAGGGGTAGGAGGCGGGGACGGGCGGTGCCTGTGCCTCCGGCGGGGCGTCGGCGACGGCCTGGGCCGCGAGCGGGTCGGGGTCGGGGGCGCCGCGCTGCTGCGACCAGAACCCCGCGCCCGCCAGGAGCAGGGCGAGGACCACGGCGAAGGTCAGCACCCCGCCGTTGTTGAGCATCGAGAGGAACACCCCGCAGCCCACCAGGGCGAACAGCACGGCCGTCAGCGCCTGGCCGTCCACGCGGCCGGTCAGGAGCTTGCGTACCTCGTTCTCCTCGTCGTCGTCATACGGCACGAAGAGCCAGACGAAGCCGTAGAAGATGAGGCCGATGCCGCCGGTGGCGGCGAGTACCGAGAGCACGATCCGGAAGATCACCGGGTCCATGTCGCACTGGCGCCCCAGCCCGGCGCACACCCCGCCCAGCATCTTGTGGCGCCGGTCGCGGCGGAACTTGAGGGGCGTGCCGCCTGCGGTCGTCGCCGCCCCTGTCGTGACTTGGTCTTCGTGCGCGCGCGGCTCCTCACCCGTGGCGGGCGGCACGGCGTCCTGCGGCCCGGGGCCCGGGGGCGGGGCGGCCGGGCCGCGGACGGGGTCCGGCTCCGCCGCCGCGTGCTGGTGCTCTGTCATGCGTCCATGGTGACGGGCGGGGAGGCGCGGCGGCAGTCGGGATGACCCTGGCCGAACCCTGATTTCGGCCCTGAGGGGAGCGGGGGAGCTGTTCGATCGGCGGATTCTCGATGGGCAAGGGCGGGGTTTCTGAGGTTCAGACAGGGGTCCTGAGGCTCAGGCAGTCGTTTCTGAGGTTCAGACAGGGGGTCCTGAGGTTCAGGCAGTGGTTGCTGCGGTATCCGGCACCGGGTTCTCAAGGCTCAGCTATCTGGTTCTCAAGGCTCAGCCACCTGGTTCTCGAGACTCGGCGCCGGTCTCGCCAGGATCGGATATCGGTTTCTCGAAGATCAGGGGTGTCTCGGGGGCCGACCCTGATGCCCGGGCCCGCCGGGCGTGTGAACATCGATGGCATGCCGGAAGCCGCAGCCATTGCCCTGGACGTCCCGCGGCCCCCGCGCAAGCTCTACCGCAGCAGCGACGGACGCTGGCTCGGGGGCGTGGCGCGAGGGCTCGCCGGGCATCTCGGGCTGCCAGTGGTCTGGGTCCGGCTCACGTTCATCGGCCTGTTCATGGCGGACGGGCTGGGGGCGCTGCTGTATGCCGCGTTCTGGTTCTTCGTGCCGCTCGGCGTCGGCGGGGTGGGAGGAGCCGCCGGGGCCGCCGGCGGGCGTGCGCCGGGCATCTCCACCGAGACCGCTCCCGACGGCCGCCGCAGACTCGTGGCCAGAAAGCCGGACAAGGGGCAGATGGTCGCGCTGCTCCTCATGGTCGTCGTGGCCATGGTCTTCGTCGGCAATGTGAACCTGGGCGGCGGAGCGAAGGCGTATCTCTGGCCGACCGTGCTCGTCGGCGCGGGCGTCGCCTTGGTCTGGCGTCAGGCGGACAATGCGCGGCGGGCCCGCTGGGTCGAGGTCGGACGCCGTCGGCGCACGCTCACGCTGCTGCGTTCCGCGGCGGGCGTCCTGCTGGTCACCACCGGGGTGTCCGGGATATTCGTTCTCCAGGGCTCAGCCGCCCACCTCGGTTCCGTCCTCCAGGCGGCACTCGCGGTCCTGGTCGGCATAGCGCTGCTTGCCGGCCCCTATCTCGTACGCATGACACAGGACCTCTCCGAGGAGCGCCTGATGCGTATCCGCGCCCAGGAGCGGGCCGAAGTCGCCGCCCATGTCCATGACTCCGTGCTGCACACCCTGACCCTGATCCAGCGCAACGCGGACAATGGGAACGAGGTACGGCGACTGGCCCGCGCCCAGGAGCGCGACCTGCGCACCTGGCTCTACAAACCGGAGGGCACCGGGAAGGACGAGGCCGAGGAGCCCGACACCCTCGCCGAGGCGGTCCGGCGCAATGCCGCGGAGGTCGAGGACAAGCACGGCGTCCCCATCGAGGTCGTGGTCGTCGGCGACTGCCCCTTGGACGACGGCATTTCCGCGCAGATGCAGGCCGCGCGGGAAGCGATGGTGAACGCGGCCAAGTACGGTGGCGAGGGCGGCGCGGTACAGGTCTTCGCCGAAGTCGAGGGCACGACGGTGTTCGTGTCCGTCCGCGACCGCGGCCCCGGCTTCGACCTCGACGCGATACCCGCCGACCGCATGGGTGTCAGAGAATCGATCATCGGCCGTATGGAGCGCAACGGCGGTACGGCGCGGCTGCGCGCGGTGCCGGACGGCGGCACGGAGGTCGAGCTGGAGATGGAGAGGGCGGAGAGGACGTCATGAGTGACACGAACGGTCCTGTGGAGTCCGGCAGTTCTGCCGGTGCGGAGGAGACCCCTTCGGCCGCCGTCGCATCCGGAGAGGCCGCGAACGCGGCCGGGCCGGCCGCTGCCGGGAGCGGCCGGCATGCCAGGGTCGTGCTCGTCGACGACCACCGCATGTTCCGTACGGGAGTTCAGGCCGAGATCGGGGAGACCGAGCGGACCGGAGTCGAGGTCGTCGGCGAGGCCGCGGACGTCGACCAGGCGGTCACGGTCATCACGGCCACGCGGCCCGAGGTCGTGCTGCTCGACGTGCATCTGCCGGGCGGCGGTGGTGTTGAAGTCCTGCGCCGTTGCGCCCCGTTGATGGCCGACGCCGAGCAGCCGGTCCGCTTCCTCGCACTGTCCGTGTCGGACGCCGCGGAGGACGTCATCGGTGTGATCCGTGGCGGCGCCCGGGGCTATGTCACCAAGACGATCACCGGTACGGACCTCGTGGACTCCATCTTCCGCGTCCAGGACGGCGACGCGGTCTTCTCGCCGCGCCTGGCGGGGTTCGTCCTCGACGCGTTCGCCTCGACCGACGCCCCGCCGGTCGACGAGGACCTCGACCGTCTCACACAGCGCGAGCGCGAGGTCCTCCGCCTCATCGCCCGCGGCTATGCGTACAAGGAGATCGCCAAGCAGCTGTTCATCTCCGTCAAGACGGTCGAGTCCCATGTCTCGGCGGTACTGAGGAAGCTTCAGCTGTCGAACCGGCATGAGCTGACGCGGTGGGCCACGGCTCGTCGGCTGGTGTGAGCCGAGGACGCGGACGACGGTTCGGGGCGGCCCTCACGCCACCCGGGCAGCCCCCGCGAACGGCATCTGGTCGATCGGAGCCAGCCGCACCGGCACGCTCGGGTTGGGGGCGTGGATCATCTGGCCGTTGCCCACGTAGATGCCCACATGGCTGACGCCCGAGTAGAAGAACACCAGGTCACCCGGAAGGAGTTCGGAGCGTGAGACACGGCGGCCGGCGTTGATCTGGGCGTAGGTCGTACGGGGGAGCGCGATGCCCGCGGCGCGGTACGCGGCCTGGGAGAGGCCGGAGCAGTCGAAGGCGTCGGGCCCGGTGGCGCCCCACACGTAGGGGCTGCCGAGCTTCCCGTAGGCGTACGAGACGGCTGCTGCCGCACGGGAGTTGGGGGCGGCGACGGAACCAGCCGGGGGTACCGCGTTGGCCTGGTCCCGCGTCGAGGTGCGCGAAGCGCGGTCGCCCGGGTCTCCGGTCTCCCCGAACCGTGCGCGCTCTTCGTCGCTGAGCCGGCCCAACAGCTGCCGCGCCGCGTCGAGTTTCCCGTTGACCGTCTTCTTGTGCTGCTTCAGCTCTGCCTGCCGCGACTTGAGCGAGGCCAGCTCGACGTGCGCTGCCCCGCGCAACTGCTCGATCTCCCGCAGCTGCTGGCGGACCTTCTCCACGGCCGCTGCCTGCCTGCTGCCCGCGCGTTCGGCGAAGGCGGCACCTTCCAGGTACTGGCCGGGATCGTCGGACAGCGCGAGCTGCAGCGCCGGGTCGAGGCCGCCGCTGCGGTACTGCGAGGCGGCGATCGAACCCAGCGCGTCGCGCGCCGAGTTGAGGCGCTCTTCCTTGCGTGCCGCCTCGTCCTGGAGTATGCCCAGCCGCTCTGCCGCCTTGCCGGCCTTCTCCTTGGCGCCGTTGTACTTCTCGGTGGCGACCTCCGCCTCCTCGTACAACCTGTCGACCTTGGCCTTCACCTGCGCCGTCGACAACTGGGGCTCGGCGTACCCCGTCCCGTCGAAGGCGGTGGCAGTCGCCGCGCCCGCGAGGGCGATGGTCGCGGCTGTGCGGGCCTTGCTTCCGCCGAGCGAGCGCTGTCTGGGCTTGCGGTGCGCTGCCACGAGGGCGCCACATCCTTCCGTACGGCCGCCGGAGCGGAAGCCCGGCGGTCAGCGGTTACGCGTCCGGCGGCGGCCCGCACAGGGGTAGCGGGCCGCCGCCGGACCTTTTCGGCGGGGTGTCCGGTTGCCGCCCTTGGCCCGGGCGGCGACGGGGAGCCGGGCACCTGGTGGAGGACGCTAAACCTGAGCGTGATGGGTGGGTAACGCCATGTACACAATTGGCGCCAGTGGATCACTCGATGACCGTGAATGACCATAATTCCTGTCCGGTGACGCCGACTTCACGGAGTGTGATGACCGATGAGGCGAATCCGGGACAACCAGGCGTGCGACGGTGCTATGGGTTACATGGGGTGGGCCGGTGACAAGAGGGGCCGGGGTGGACGAATAGGCTCCGGCCTCATGGACGTACTCATCCATCTCTTCGTCGGCCTGCACATCATCGGCATCGCCTCGCTCCTCGGTGGCTTCCTCACCCAGATGAAGGCGATGGGCCAGGGCGCGGCCCGTTTCGTCCCCGCGATGCTGCATGGCGCGTTGACCATGCTGGTCACGGGTGTCGTGCTGGTCGGCCTCAACCAGGCGGACGACCAGCCGGTCAACAACATCAAGATCGGCGTGAAACTGGCGTTGCTGATCGTGATCCTGGGGCTCGTCTATGTGAAGCGCGACGACGAGCAGGTGGAGAAGGGTCTCTTCGGGCTCGTCGGGCTGCTGACGACGGCGAACATCTTCATCGCGGTGTTGTGGACCTGAGCGGTCTGGTTCTACGAGGTGTTGTGGACCTGAGTGGTCCGGTTCATCGCGGTGTTGTGGACCTGACGGCTCCGGCGGTCACCACCAGCCAGACGGCGACCGCGATCCACAGCAGTACCTCTCCCAGCCCGTCGGGCCACGAGACGTCCAGGGCTGCCGAGACCGCCAGAGCCGCCACCGCCGTCATCCCCAGGGGGAACACGGTCGCCCAGCGCCGCACGTCGTAGCGCAGGCGCGGCCGGGCCAGTTCCGCGCCGGCCAGGACGCAGTACCAGGCGAGGCCGAGGACGAGCAGGGCGGTGGTGACGGCGCGCAGGACGCCGTTGTCGTCGTCGTTCCACAAATACGCGTCGACGTCGTGTGCCGCGACGAGCTCGGCCCCGGCCAGCGCCGAGATGGCGAGCGCGCCACCCGCGACCCAGTGGTCCCCGGCGCCCGTCACCACCTCTCTGATGTCGAAGCGTGCGAACGCCACCCCGTAGAGCACGATTCCGAGCCAGAACAGCACCAGCGCGGCATGCGCGAGCCAGTCCGCGCCCACGGCGGCAGCGAGGGTGGCGCCCAGCACCGAAAGCCCCTGAGCGGCCACGCACACGGGGAACACCCCGCCCGGCATACGACGGCTCCAGTGCCGTACGACGACGAGGAGCAGCACCGGCCACAGCGCGGCGGACAGCGCGAGCAGGGCCTCGGCGGCCTCCTGCCACCCCAGCGCGGACAGCCGGGTGCCGAGGATGGTCGTCGCCGCGACGGCGGTGAGCGCGGGGAGCCCGCTCGCCTCAGCCGCCCAGCGCGACCGGTCCCGTACCAGCCGTACGGCGAAGTCCGCGGCGAGCGCGAGCCATCCGACGGACGCCAGGGCCAGTGCGGCACGGGACAGCGTCTCGTAGCCGGTCAGATGCAAGCCGAGCGAGATGATGCCGGTCCCCATGACGGCGGCACCGGCGGCGGGCGGCCGCCCGGCCCACCAGGCGCGGAGCTGGGAGATGGCTGGCATGCGCCCGATGCTAAGGAGCTTCGGGCGGGTTGCCCGCGGGGCACGCGCGTGCGGGGATGAAAACGCGGGGCACGCACGCGTGGAGCACGTTTTCGTGCTCCACGCGTGCGTGCCCCGCGGAAGGTGTCCGGAAGGTGGCGCGCGGGCGAGGCGTTACGCGGGCCGTACCACGCTGTGGATGGCCGACTCACCGTCGTAGAAGATCGACTCCTCGCGGACGTACGCACCCGGCTTCGGGGCGTGGATCATCATTCCGTTGCCTATGTAGAGGCCCACGTGGCTCACGTCGCCGTAGAAGAAGACCAGGTCCCCGGGCTGAGCGGCGGAGAGAGGGACGGTCGTGCCGGCCGTCACCTGGTCGTAGGTGACGCGCGGGAGGGTGACGCCGGCGGCTTTCCAGGCGGCCTGGGTGAGGCCCGAGCAGTCGTACGAGCCGGGGCCTGTGGCGCCCCACACGTACGGCTTGCCGACCTGGGCGCGGGCGAACGTGAGGGCCTTGGCCGCCTTCGTCGCGTACGCGGCGTCGGCGGTGGTGGTGGCCGAGCCGGGGGTGCCGGCAGGTGCGCTCGAGGGCGACTCCTGGGCTGCCTGCGCCGCGGCGTCGGCTGCTTCCTGCTCTGCCTGCTGCTGCTGCGCCAGCTCCGCCGCCTTGCGCTCGGCCGCCTTGCGCTGCTCCTCCTCGATCGCGGCGAGCCGCGCCTTCTCCTCGGCGGTCAGCTGCGAAAGCAGCTCGCGCGCCTGGGCGAGCTTCTGCTGGACGTCGGTCTTGGACGCCTGCAGGGCGCTCTGCGAGGTGGTCAGCGTCTCCAGGCTCTGGGAGGCCTCCGTACGCGCCTCGGTCGCGGCGGCCTGCTCCGTGACGTAGTCGTCGACAGCGGCCTTCTGGCGGGTTGTCAGACGGTCCATCAGCTGGGTCTGGTCGAAGTAGTCCTGCGGATTGTCGGCCAGCAGGAGGGAGGCGGTGTCGGGGGCCGCGGCCCCGGTGCGGTACTGCGCCGCGGCGTACGAGCCCAGCTCCTCACGCGCGGTGTTGAGCTTCTCCGCGCGCTGCGCGACGTCGTCGAGGAGGGTGTCGACCTTCTTGCGCTGCTTGGTGGTCTTCTCCTTGGCCGCGTTGTACTTGTCGGTGGCCGACTCGGCCTGCCGATAGAGGGCGTCGACCTTCTTCTCGACCTCTTCGAGGCTCGGCTTGGGCTCTTCGGAGGGCGTGGCGTTCGCCGTCTGGGAGAGCAGGGCCACGGACGTGAGGGCCGCTGTGGCGAGAGCGGGGGCCGTGCCCGCCACGCGCGAACCCGAGAACCATTTGCGTTGCGACGCCAAGGGAGGCGACTCCTTCCATCATCCGCCTACCGGGTTAGCTGTCGGGTTCGGGCGGGTGGTTCGGAAGGGTTGCCCTACGGTCCCTGCCCGACAAGGCAGTTGGACCGATTCACCCCAAGTTCGGTGGGTCCCCGGTTCCGGCTGCCACGAGGGCACACCGAATTCGGCGGAGGCCACCGCGGCCCGGCGACGTTCGCCGGTGGGGGTCGGGCGGCCTGATCAGCACGCTAGCCAACTCGTGCGGCTTCTGTGAAGGTTGATGTTCGAAATGCCCGATACGTTTTCGTGACCTTAGTCATGCGCTTCGCCGTCCGTTGTCAATTGGGAGGGGTATGGGGCGAGTTGCGTGGAGCGGTGGAGGGAGCGCACGTGAACCCGGAGGTTTGCCGTTCGCGGTGGGGGTTGCCGTGGACCCGTACGGCGAGACGGGGCGCGTGCCGGTCCGGCCGGTCGCTGAACGTGACGGCATGGTTCTGGAGGGGTACGAACTGGAGAGTACGAAGGTGGGTGGAGGCGCACGAAGGTGGAGGGCGGCCGGCTCCGGAAGATTCTCGGACGCTGAGCACCGTCACGAGTTCCGGTGGAGTTTTCGGGGTGGCGGCGGGGTGTCAGTGGGGCCGCCTAGACTCGGAGAGCGATGAGCAGCCTCTTTGATGACAGCTTCCTGGCGGACCTCAAGCCCTCGGGGGCTCATGAGGAAGAGCCCCCGCCGCCGCCCGAGGACGGAGCGGCCGAGCCGCTTCCGGACGACCTGTTCGGCGGCCGCTTCGACGCGCCGCCGAGCCGGGACGCGTACTACCGCGACGGCGCCCCGCGCCCCGTCGTGGACGCGGCCGCGCTCCTGGACGGGCTGAACGAGAACCAGCGGGCGGCCGTGGTGCACTCCGGCTCCCCTCTGCTCATCGTGGCCGGCGCGGGTTCCGGCAAGACCCGCGTGCTCACGCACCGGATCGCGTATCTGCTGGGCGAGCGCCAGGTCCACCCCGGCCAGATCCTCGCGATCACCTTCACCAACAAGGCCGCGGGCGAGATGAAGGAGCGCGTCGAGCACCTCGTCGGCCCGCGCGCCAACGCCATGTGGGTGATGACCTTCCACAGCGCGTGCGTACGGATCCTGCGCCGCGAGAGCAAGCGGCTCGGCTTCACGTCGTCGTTCTCGATCTACGACGCCGCCGACAGCAAGCGGCTCATGGCCCTGGTCTGCCGTGACCTGGACCTCGATCCGAAGCGTTTCCCGCCGAAGTCCTTCAGTGCCAAGATCTCGAACCTGAAGAACGAGCTGATCGACGAGGAGGACTTCGCAGCGCAGGCCACCGACGGCTTCGAGAAGACCCTCGCCCAGGCCTACGCCATGTACCAGTCGCGGCTGCGTGAGGCCAACGCGCTCGACTTCGACGACCTGATCATGACGACGGTCAACCTGCTGCGCGCCTTCCCGGACGTCGCCGAGCACTACCACCGCCGCTTCCGGCACGTCCTGGTGGACGAGTACCAGGACACCAACCACGCGCAGTACGCCCTGGTGCGCGAACTCGTCGGCACCTCCGAGCACCCCGTGGACGTTCCGCCCAGTGACCACGACCTGCCGCCCGCCGAGCTGTGCGTCGTGGGCGACGCCGACCAGTCGATCTATGCCTTCCGCGGCGCCACCATCCGCAACATCCTCCAGTTCGAGGAGGACTACCCGAACGCGACGACGATCCTCCTGGAGCAGAACTACCGCTCCACCCAGACGATCCTCAGCGCGGCCAACGCGGTCATCGAGCGCAACGAATCCCGCCGCCCCAAGAACCTGTGGACGAACGCGGGCGCGGGTTCGAACATCACCGGCTACGTCGCCGACACCGAGCACGACGAGGCCCAGTTCGTCGCCGACGAAATAGACCGTCTCACCGACGCGGGCGACGCCAAGGCCGGCGATGTCGCGGTCTTCTACCGTACGAACGCCCAGTCCCGTGTATTCGAAGAAGTCTTCATCCGCGTAGGCCTGCCGTACAAGGTCGTCGGCGGCGTCCGCTTCTACGAGCGCAAGGAGGTCCGGGACGTCCTCGCGTATCTGCGGGTGCTGTCCAACCCGGAGGACTCCGTTCCGCTGCGCCGGATTCTCAACGTCCCCAAGCGCGGCATCGGCGACCGCGCCGAGGCGATGATCGACGCCCTCTCACAGCGCGAGAAGATCAGCTTCCCGCAGGCGCTGCGACGCGTGGACGAGGCCTACGGGATGGCGGCCCGCTCCACGAACGCGGTCAAGCGGTTCAACACGCTGATGGAGGACCTGCGGACGATCGTCGAGTCGGGAGCGGGTCCGGCCACTGTCCTGGAGGCGGTACTGGAACGCACCGGCTACCTCGCGGAGCTGCAGGCCTCGACCGACCCGCAGGACGAGACCCGGATCGAGAACCTTCAGGAACTCGCCGCCGTCGCCCTGGAGTTCGAGCAGGAGACCGGCGAGGGGGAGACCCCGGGCGGGCTCTCGGCCTTCCTCGAGCGGGTCGCGCTCGTCGCCGACTCCGACCAGATCCCCGACGAGGAGGACGGCAACGGCGTCATCACCCTCATGACCCTGCACACCGCCAAGGGCCTCGAGTTCCCCGTGGTGTTCCTGACGGGCATGGAGGACGGCGTCTTCCCGCACATGCGCGCGCTGGGACAGGCCAAGGAGCTGGAGGAGGAGCGGCGCCTCGCGTACGTCGGCATCACGCGCGCGCGGGAGCGGCTGTATCTGACGCGGTCGTCCCTGCGCAGTGCGTGGGGGCAGCCCTCGTACAACCCGCCGTCCCGCTTCCTGGAGGAGATCCCGGACGCCCACCTGGACTGGAAGCGCACGGGTGCGATGGGTCCCGCCTCGTCGAGCCCCGTGTCGGGCGTGGCGGCTTCACTGTCGTCCTCGCTGTCGGCCTCACGTTCGCGGTCCGCGGCCTCGGGTGCCTCCGGTTTCGCGACGCGGCGCGGGATCGCGGAGAAGCCGGTGGTGTCGCTGGCGGTCGGCGACCGGGTCACGCACGACCAGTTCGGCCTGGGCACGGTCGTCGAGGTGAAGGGCACGGGCGCGAACGCCGAGGCGACGGTCGACTTCGGGGAGCCCAAGCCGAAGCGGCTGCTGCTGCGGTACGCGCCGGTGGAGAAGCTGTAGGTATGTAGGTATGTAGGTATGTAGGTATGTAGGCGCGGGGGCGAGGGGTGGGGGCTGGCGGTCACGTCTTGGGTTGGTTTGGTTGGGTCCGGGCCGGGCCGGGACCTGGTGGCTGTGTCGGGTCTGGGCCGGGCGGGGGTCTGGTGGTTACGTCGGGTCCGGCGCGGACGGGGATCCCGTGGCTGTGTCGGGCACGGGCCAGGTGGGGATCTGGTGGTCACGTCGGTCCGGGGCCAGGAGGGGACGCGGTGGTTACGTCGGGTCCAGGCCGTGGCTGCGCAGCCATGACAGCGGGTCGATCGCCGAGCCGCCTGCAGGGCGGACCTCGAAGTGCAGGTGCGGGCCGGTGGAGTTGCCGGAGTTCCCGGAGTTCGCGATCGGGTCACCGGCCTTCACGGTCGTGCCGGACGCGACCTGGTAGCTGGAGAGATGGCAGTACCACGTCTCCGTGCCGTCCATCGCGGTCACGATCATCATGTTGCCGTAGGCGCTGTTCCACTGCGTCCGGACGGTCCCGTCGGTCGCGGCCATAACCGTCGTGCCGTACGGCACCGGGAAGTCGATGCCTGTGTGGATCGACATCCAGTTGACGCCCGCCTGGCCGAAGTACGCGCTGAGCCCGTGCTGCGCCACCGGCAGCGCGAACTTCGGACGAAGCCGCTCCTTGGTCGCGGCCGCCTCCGCCGCCTTCTTGCGCTGTGCTTCCTGCTCGGCTTCGAGGTCGATACGTTCCTGCGTGCGGCTCGCCCGGTCGGCGAAGTCGTCGGCGCCCGCGGAGAGACTCTCGAGCTGAGTGTCCAGCTTGTTGTTCGCGGTGGACGGTTTCACCTCGGTCGCGGAAGACGCGCTGAGCGTCTGACCCTGGGTCTCGTCCCCGTCGACGCTGACCACCGAGGCGGCGGCGATCCCCGCGACCCCCATCACACAGGCTGAGGGAACGGCCACGGTCAGCAGCGCGGAACGTTTCGCAGGGCTACGGCGACGGGAGCGGGCGGCGGACCGCGACACGGATCGCGGGGCCAGGATCACTTCTTCCATGTCGTCGAGCAGCAGCGACGCCTCGGGCTCGTCGCCTGCGTCATGACTGTCGGCCGGACCCTCGAACTTCTCCTCCGCGGCGGCGGGTTGCTCGTGCTGGACCTGCTCGAAGGTCGCGGTCGCCGACTGGTCGAGGGGTTCGGGCTCGGACTGATGCTGATGCTCGTAGGACTCGGGCTGCGGGTGTTCGTGTTCGTATGTGTCGTGGCCACCGGCGGTGTTCCACTGCGTGGCGTCGTACGCGCCCGTGTCCTGGGTGGGTGCGCTCCACTGCTGGGTCCGGTCGGCCGGCTGCTCGGGATGGAGCCAGGCGTTCGCGTCCCACTGGCCCGAGGCGTCCGGGTTGGGGTGCTGCGCGGGAACGTCGGCGAGCTGCTGGTAGCCGGCCGCCCACGTCGTCGTTTCATAGCTGCCCGTGTCGTAGGCGGCCTGGTGCTGCGCCGCGTACGGGTCGTAGTTCAGCGTCTGGTGGCTGCCGGTGCTCAGCGTCTGGTGGCCGCCGGTGCTCCACTGCGTGGCGTCGTACGAACCCGTGCCGTCGCCCGGCATGTCGCCGAAGAGGGGGTCGGTCGCGAAGCTCGCCGTTTCGAAAGCTGCGGTCTCGAAGGCCGGCGTTCCGAAGTGCCCGGTCGCATATGCGGCGTTGGAGCCCGTTTCAAAACCGGTGGCGGGGTAACCGTCGTACGTGGTGAAGTCGCCGTACTGGGCTTCCTGCCCGCTGTGCGACGCGTAAGGCGTCGGGGCGGCATCGGAAGCCGTGGCCGGGGGAGTGGCAATCCCCGACGGAGGACGGTCGTTCACCAACTTCTCTTTCGCCGACAACAGGGGCTGGCAGAGCAGTGCGGTGACTGTACCCGGCAGTACGCGCGCGCGACAATCTTCCGCAGGTTTCCCCGTCGCAGGAAACGGGCATTCGGCGGTGTTTCGGGGGACTGTGGGCACGGCTTTGGCCTGGCGTTCGACCATCGTTCGATTCTGGACGGCTGTCCGCCCGCTGTCAGCTCGCTCTCGGCCGGCTGTCGGGGCCCACTTCGCCCGCTCTCGGCCGGCTGTCGGGGGCCACTTCCCCCCACTCCCGGTTCCTCTCCCCCCTCTCTTCTCTCCCGGGTGACTGGCACACCGGCGTCAGGCGACGGTGAGGCCGCCGCTGGTGTGAACGGCGGCCGGGACCGGCTGTTCCGGGGTGTCCAACGCCTGCCGTATGCCGGTCGCGACGGCGGGATGCACGGTCAGGGCGAGATGGCCGACACCGCTCACCCGTACGTTCTGTGCGAGCAGGTCCGGGTGATTGACGCAGGCCGTCTCCAGCGGATCCATGAGCTGGTCGAGGTCGCTCCAGAAGCTCACGAAACGCGTGCGGCAGCCCGGCGCCGGCCTGCGCAGTTCCTCGATCACTTCGGAGCCCGGGCGCATCTGACGGACGATCGGATGTGCGTTCATCAATGGGGCCACGCGGGTTCCCGAGTGCGGTGTGCCGAGCGTGACGAGGGTGCGCACGTGCGCGTCGCCGCCGAGGCACTGCACGTAGTAACGCGCGATCAGTCCGCCGAGGCTGTGCCCGACGATGTCCACGCGGTCCTGGCCCGTGCGCTCGCAGATCTCCACTATGTGCCGGCCGAGCAGCTCCGCGGCGGTGCGGATGTCGCATGTCAGGGGCGAGTAGTTGAGGGACTCGATGTGCTGCCTGCCGTGCTGGGCGAGGCTGCGGCGCAGCAGGACGAAGACCGAGCGGTTGTCTATGAAGCCGTGCAGGAGGACGACCGGGGGCTTGGCCTCGGTGGGTAGCCGTGTGGCCTCCGGTGAGGGAAGCGTGGGGGTGGCGCGGCGCTCCTGGGCCACGCCTGATGGGTAGAGGAGGAGGTGTCCGGCGAGGATCGCGATCTCCAGGGCTGTCGCCTTCAGGAGAACCATCGAGAGGCCTGCCAGCCTGCTCGGAAACAGGCGCTGGCAGAGGGGAAGAAAGGGCAACGCTGCCCTGGTGACCTTCATGGCCGACCTCCTGTCGGCACGCGGAGGGCAGCTCTGTCCCCCGTGTGCACTCGTGGAGAGTCGCGTTTGCCGGTGGTGACTCGGTCGACGTCGGCTCGAACTCGGCAGGGTGCCGGGTCGAGGCCGGCCGATCCCGGCTCGACGCCGGGCCCGGTTCGGCTCGGCGGTCGTTCGGCCGGTGTCGGTGGTGTCGCGACGATACGTCTGTGGCGCGTGGGGCGCCGGTGACGCGACGGGGGGCCGTTCCGTCGGGGTGACGTGGGTTCCTGTCTTCGCCGGCTGTGCGGCGGCGGGCTCCTCCGGCGTGCGGTGGGGCCCTCGGTCCTCGTCGTCCTCGTACGGGGCTGGCTCCCCGCTGTCGTGCAATCGTCGTGCCATCGCCGATGTGCCCCACCACCGCGGTGTCCCGCTGACGACGCCGTGGTGCGGCCACCTGATAGCGGCTCTCCTTGCGCGGACTCCGGCCGGGGCCCATGCGCCGCGGGTCCATGCGGTGCGTGTGCCGCAAAAACCCGGAGCGGTGCGCGGCTAACTTGTCCCACGTGTGATTTCCCCCTCGGTACCCACCGCGAAACTGCCGGTTGCGGGATGCTGGGGATAACGTTCGTTCACTTCGTCGGCCGATGCGGGGGCCGGGCGCCTGTGCGGTGGGCGCCGCGTGTGGTGTGCGGCTGGTCCGTGCATGGTCTGCTGAGCGATGCAATGTGCAATAGCTGTCCGTGTGTGTTGGTGCAGGTTCGTGTAGTCGGTTCATGGAGGCAGTGATGGGTGTGGCAGCCGGTCCGATCCGCGTGGTGGTGGCCAAGCCGGGGCTCGACGGCCACGATCGCGGGGCCAAGGTGATCGCGCGGGCGCTGCGCGACGCCGGTATGGAGGTCATCTACACCGGGCTCCATCAGACTCCCGAGCAGATCGTCGACACCGCGATCCAGGAGGACGCCGACGCGATCGGTCTCTCGATCCTGTCCGGCGCCCACAACACGCTGTTCTCGGCCGTCATCGACCTCCTCAAGGAGCGCGAGGCGGACGACATCAAGGTCTTCGGCGGCGGGATCATTCCCGAGGCGGACATCGCTCCTCTCAAGGAGAAGGGGGTCGCGGAGATCTTCACCCCGGGGGCGACCACCGGGTCGATCGTGGACTGGGTGCGGGCGAATGTTCGGCAGCCTGCCGGCGCGTAGGGCTGGCGGGGGCGCCTTGTGCGGGTGGGTGCGGGTGCGTGCTAGCCGGGGGTAGCTGTGCGGTGCGTGTGCGTGCTGGCCGCTGCCGGTGCCGGTGCGGGTGCGGGTGTCGTCCGGTGGGTGGGTCGGGGGCGTGCCGGTACGTCCCGCCCGTCGCCGCCGGATCAGGCGTCGGGCAGGGGTGTGGGGGTCCGGTGACGCGGGCGTACGCGACGGGCATCTGGACGTACCGGCACGCCCCCTTCCGCCGTCATTCGGCTGCCGCTGCGGGGGTCGCAGCAACATTTTCCAGCTCCGGTGGGCAGTCCTCATCTCTTCAGCCCCGGCGGGGCTGAGATCTTTGGCCCGTCCGGCCCGTCCGGTCCGTCCGGGTCGTTGACGAGCCCTATGGGCGTTTGGAGGGGGCAAGGAAACTCCTCTACGTCGAGGTGGGCGGGGTGAGTTCTTTGGTCATCGTGGTGCGTAGGCGGAGGGTGGTGACGAGGCGTTGGAAGGCCTCGGACCAGTAGCTGCCGGCGCCGGGGGCGGCGTGCTCCGGTTCGTCGGGAACGCCCGTGAGCGCTTCGAGTCGTACGGCCTCGGCAGGGTCGAGGCAACGCTCGGCCAGCCCCATGACCCCACTGAAGCTCCAGGGGTAACTTCCCGCGTCCCGCGCGATATCGAGCGCGTCGACCACCGCCCGCCCCAAGCTCCCCGTCCAGGGCACCGCACACACCCCGAGCAACTGAAACGCCTCGGACAACCCGTGCGTGCCGATGAACCCGGCCACCCACTCCGCCCGCTCGGCCGAGCCCAACGTGGCGAGGAGTTTCGACCGCTCCGCCAGGGACACCGCTCCGGGCCCCCCGGCCTCAGGGGCGGAGGGCGCCCCGAGGAGGGCCCTGGACCACCCCGGATCCCGCTGCCGCACCGCGGCCCGGCACCACGCGGCGTGCAGCTCGCCCTGCCAGTCGTCCGCCACGGGCAGCGCGACGATGTCATCCGGAGTACGCCCGCCCAGCCGTCGCGGCCAGGTCGAGAGTGGTGCCGCTTCGACCAACTGGCCCAGCCACCAGGACCGTTCACCTCGCCCGGCGGGCGCCTTCGGCACCACGCCGTCCCGCTCCATGCCGGGGTCGCACTCATGCGGTGCCTCGACCACGATCGTGGGGGTGCCCCGGGTTCGGTCGACAGCCACGCAGGAACCCGCTCGGGCAGCCATCCGCGCGGCGAGCGCTGATTCCGGCAGTGCGGACAGCAACTCGGCCGCCGTCGCCCGCACGTTGCGGCTCCGGTCGGCGAGCGCCTGTTCCAGGAAAGGCTCGTCGGCAGCGCCCAGCTTTGACCGCAGTGAGTCGAGGAACATCAGTCGGTCCTCGGCCCGCTCGGTCGCCCATGTCGTGGTGAGCAGTTCGCGTGCGGCGGCCGGCTGTCGGGTCCGTATCGCCGTGAGCAGCGCGACCCGCTCGGCGAACAGGCCTTCCTGCCAGAGCTGTTGTACGCGCTCGGGCTCAGCGGAGTCCGGGAGCGCCGTGCCGCCGCCCGGCATGGAGCGCAGTGCGAAGCGCCATTCCGGGTTCAGCCGTGCCAGCCACAGGGCGCGCGGCCCGGCGAAGGTCAGCGCGGCCGGGCGTAGATCCGTCCGGCCCCGGGCCGTGTCCAGGAGCGCGGGCAGGGCTTGCGGGGGTGCCGCGAACCCGTGCGCATTGGCCAGGGCGAGCCACTGCGGCAGCAGCTCCATGAGATCAGGTGCCGTTCCTCTGCGGCTGCCGCCTCCGGTGCCGGGCCGGTCCGCCAGGAGCAGTGTGAGTCTGTGGGCCGCGGCGGCCGGCAGGGGCGGGCGTGGATCCGGCGCCGCCGGGTCGGGCCGGGATGCCGCACGTGCCGGCCGCACCCCGGCCCGCCGCCGCAGCGTCTCCACCGCGGCCACGTCCAGGAGGGCCGTCGGTGCGTCCTGTCCCGGCCCGCACCCTGGAGGCGTACGCCGCTCGGTTCCGAGCAGCGCCACGGTGACGAGGTCCTCCCAGCAGTTCCCGGCGGACGCTCCCGGTGGAGCAGAGGTCGTGTTCATGAGCGTCGGCTTCCTTTCCGTACGGAGCTGGTCAGCACAGCGGCACCGCCTCTCCCTGGCCCTCTGGCCACGCCGTCAGAGGAGTGAAGCCGTGGTGGCCGCACTCGCCGAAAACGGTGACGGGAGCGCCGCCGGAGAGGGCGACGAGGCGCCACAGGCCGGGGAGGGAGCGGCACGCCGGGGTGATGGGCAGGGCCAGCTCCCCGTCGGCGTCGGCCAGTTGCCAGCGTGGCGGGCCCGCGGTTGTGTCGCCGTCCGGGGTCGGTATGACCCGGTCCAGGGTGACGGGGTAGGAGTCGAGCCACGGGTCGGCCCGCAGAGCCTCTCCGTAACAGGCCGCCGCCCGGGATGTGGTGACTCCCGGAGGCCGTGTCGTGGTGGGGGCCGGGGGTGTGAACTGTTCGCCCAGTGCCGCTCGTAGTTGCCCGGTGTACGCCGACAGCTCCGCCTCGAAGGCCAGCCCGACGGGCAGAGCCAGGTCCGGTGCGCGGCCTGCGGCTCCGTAGGAGAGGAGCAGCGCGGTGCGGCCGGACCTCGATCCGTGCAGCCAGATCCTGCGTGTGGTGAGACGGCTGTCCGCCGTGTCGTACTGGGCCAGGACCAGCCAGCGGTCGCGCACCGGTGGCCCGTCGGCCGAGCTGGGCAGCCCGATCCGGGAACGGACCGTCGTGGCAAGGCCGTCCGGCAGTCGCTCGCGCCGCAGCCAGCCCTGGTCGAGGAGGTGCAACAGCGCACACTCCTCCAGGAGCCGCACCGGCCAGCCCGGGCCGGACGACGGAACCGCTCCCAACTCCCGCACCCGCGCGGCCAGTCCAGGTGCCTGCGCGTCGACCATCCGGGCCGCCGTCTCCTCCCACAGGCCGTACCCCGCCTGCTCGGCCCCGGCCAGGCCGCCCCGCAACAGGTCCGCCAGCCGCTGCTCCAGCTCCGCCGCGCCCGCGGTGATCCGCTCGGCCCGCCGCTCCGCCCGGCGCCGTGCCCCCTCCGGATCACCCGACGAGGCCGTCCCAGATGCCCCGCCCGTCGTCGTCCCCTTCGCCTCCGCGCGCTGTCGTCTCCCCTTTGTCCACTGCTCCGCCCAGTCCGGTGCATGCCCCCGCGGCACCGTGCCCTCCTCGCCCGCCCAGAGCAGCAGCAGCCCGAGCGCGTGCTTGCACGGGAACTTGCGGCTTGGGCAACTGCACTTGTACGCGGGCCCGGTGGGGTCCGCGATATCGATGACCGTCTGATACGGCTTGCTGCCACTTCCCGCGCACAGTCCCCATACCGTCCCCTCGTCAGAACTGCCTGTCTCCGACCACGGCCCGGTCGCGCCGAGCTTGCTTCCCGCTTTGCGTGACGCTGCGTCAGGCGCCAGTGCCAGCACCTGATCCGCAGTCCAGCGCACCCCCTGCTGAGTCATGTCATCGAAGGTAGGTCCCACCACTGACAATCGACTCCCGCAACGGCGTTTGCGCAGGTCAGATCGCATTGTCAGTGGCGTGGTGCACGGTGGAACCAGTCCGAACCGGCCGATCGAACCGGCCGAGCTGGAGGGGGACCTAGCCATGTCTGTTTCCGTTGAGCCGAGTGAGTCGACGTCCGTCAATCCGCCCGCGGGCGCGGCCCCGCACGAGGCGGGCGAGGTGTTGCGGCCACACGCCGAGGACGCCTTCGCCGCCGAACTCGCCGCGCTGGCCGCACAGGACGACCGGCCGCGTCCGGCCCGCTGGCGGCTTTCGCCGTGGGCCGTGGCGACCTATCTGCAAGGTGGCACTCTGCCGGACGGCACGGTGATCACACCCAAGTACGTGGGACCGCGCCGCATCGTCGAGGTAGCTGTCACCACGCTTGCCACCGACCGTGCGCTGCTCCTGCTCGGTGTGCCCGGCACCGCCAAGACCTGGGTGTCCGAGCATCTGGCCGCGGCGGTCAGCGGTGACTCCACGCTGCTCGTGCAAGGCACGGCCGGCACGCCCGAGGAGGCGATCCGGTACGGCTGGAACTACGCCGAGTTGCTCGCGCACGGGCCGAGCCGGGCCGCCCTGGTGCCGAGCCCGGTCATGCGCGCCATGGCGGAAGGGATGACGGCGCGGATCGAGGAACTGACCCGTATCCCCGCCGACGTGCAGGACACGCTCATCACGATCTTGTCGGAGAAGACGCTGCCCATACCGGAGTTGGGCTCGGAGGTGCAGGCCGTCCGCGGCTTCAACGTGATCGCCACGGCCAACGACCGCGACCGCGGGGTCAATGAGCTGTCGAGCGCGCTGCGCCGCCGTTTCAACACGGTGGTGCTGCCCCTGCCGGAGAGCGCCGACGCAGAGGTCGACATCGTCTCGCGCCGTGTCGACCAGCTCGGCCGCTCCCTCGACCTGCCCGCCGCGCCCGACGGCATCGCCGAGATCCGCCGCGTCGTGACCGTCTTCCGCGAGCTGCGCGACGGAGTCACGGCCGACGGGCGTACGAAGCTGAAGTCGCCCAGCGGCACGCTCTCCACCGCCGAGGCGATCTCCGTCGTGACCAACGGGCTTGCGCTGGCAGCCCACTTCGGCGACGGCGTCCTGCGAGCGGGTGACGTCGCCGCCGGCATCCTCGGCGCCGTCGTCCGCGACCCGGCGGCCGACCGCGTCATCTGGCAGGAGTACCTGGAGGCGGTCGTCCGTG
Organism: Streptomyces sp. NPDC005808; assembly: GCF_042871385.1. NCBI lineage: Bacteria > Bacillati > Actinomycetota > Actinomycetes > Kitasatosporales > Streptomycetaceae > Streptomyces > Streptomyces sp. NPDC005808. The sequence goes on from NZ_JBIAIK010000009.1 coordinate 98,192, forward strand.
AGCGGGACGGCTGGAAGGACTTCTACCGAGCCTGCCGGGAAGTGAGCGTATGAGCGGAGACCGGGAGGAGAGCGCCGAGCACGTCGAGACCGAGGGGGATCGTGTGACGGACGTCGAGAGGCCACCGCCTGGGGGAGGGGCTTTCGGTCACGGGCCACTGCTGCGGGGAGGGGCTTTCGGTCAGGGGCCGCTGCTGCTCGGCGTGCGGCATCACGGGCCGGGGTCCGCGCGGGCCGTGCGGACCGCACTGGAGGCAGCAGCTCCGCCGGTCGTACTGATCGAGGGGCCTCCCGAGGCGGACGATCTCATCCCGCTCGCAGCCGACCCGGACATGCGGCCCCCGGTCGCCCTCCTCGCCCACGTCGTGGACGAGCCCGGCCGCTCGGCATTCTGGCCGCTGGCCGAGTTCTCCCCGGAGTGGGTGGCCATCCGCTGGGCACTGGATCACGGAGTCCCGGCCCGGTTCATCGACCTTCCGGCGACCCACACGCTGGCCTGGGGGCAAGAACAAGAAGGGGCCTCCGCGGAGCACTCGGAGGATGAGGAGGAGCTCCCGTCGGAAGCCGTCCGTGTCGACCCACTCGCCGTGCTGGCAGAGACCGCCGGTTATGACGACCCCGAGCGGTGGTGGGAGGACGTGGTCGAGCACCGGGGCGGGGCGGGAGGCGATCCGTTCGCGCCGTTCGCCGCACTCGAGGAGGCGATGGGCGCGCTGCGCGAGGCGTACGGAGCCGGCGGGCACGAGCGGGATCTCCTGCGCGAGGCGTACATGCGACTCCAGATGCGTTCGGCGCAGCGGGAGTTCGGGGACGAGGTGGCCGTGGTGTGCGGTGCCTGGCACGTCCCCGCGCTGCGGCAGAAGACCACCGTCGGCGCCGACCGGGCGCTGCTCAAGGGGCTGCCCAAGGCCAAGGCCGACATGACCTGGGTGCCGTGGACGCACCGCCGGCTCTCCCGGGTCAGCGGATACGGGGCGGGCATCGACTCGCCGGGTTGGTACGGGCATCTGTTCGGCGCCCCTGACCGCCCGGTCGAGCGGTGGATGACGAAGGTCGCCCGGCTGCTGCGCGACGAGGACCGGATGGTCTCGTCCGCCCACGTCATCGAGGCGGTTCGGCTGGCCGACACGCTCGCCGCGATCCGCGGCCGTCCCCTGCCCGGCCTGACCGAGACCACCGATGCCGTACGAGCCGTGATGTGCGAGGGCTCGGACGTGCCGCTGGCTCTCGTGCGGGACCGGCTCGTGGTCGGCGATGTGATGGGGGAGGTGCCGGAGTCCGCACCCGCGGTGCCGTTGCAGCGCGACCTCGCGCGGCTTCAGCGGAGCCTGCGGCTCAAACCGGAGGCGGCCGAGCGGGAGCTGGAGCTCGACCTGCGCAAGGAGACCGACGCCGGGCGGAGCAGACTCCTGCACCGGCTGCGGTTGCTGGCCATCGGCTGGGGCGAGCCCGTCGCGTCACGCGGCAGCACCGGAACCTTCCGCGAGACCTGGCGGTTGCGCTGGGAGCCCGAGCTGGCCGTGCGGGTCGCCGAGGCCGGGGTTTGGGGGACGACCGTGTTCTCCGCCGCGACCGCCAAGGCCGACGCGGACGCCATCGGCGCGGGCTCCCTGGCCGAGGTCACGGCACTCGCCGAGCGCTGTCTCCTCGCCGAACTCCCGGAGGCGCTGCCCGTGGTCATGCGGGTCCTCGCCGACCGGGCGGCCCTCGACGCCGACGTCGGACACCTTGCCCAGGCCCTGCCCGCACTGGTCCGGTCCCTGCGCTACGGCGACGTACGCGGCACCGACACACAGGCCCTCAACGATGTCGCGGCGGGCCTCGCCGAGCGGATCTTCGTCGGACTCCCGCCGGCCTGCGCGGCTCTCGACGCCGAGGCCGCCGAGGAGATGCGACGCCATGTGGACGCGGTTCAGGGGGCGGTGGGGCTGCTGGCGGGGGCACCCGACAACGGATCACCGGACGCCGCCGCGTCGTCCGGCGCCGACGCATCACCTGACATCGGCGCGTCGTCCGACCCCGCCGTGCCATTTGACCCGGTCGCCACGTCATCGGACGGCAGGCCGCTGTCCGACGGCAAACCGTCATCCGGGGGTATGCGTCGCCGCTGGCACTCCGTGCTTCGGGTGCTGGCCGGGCGGGACACCGTGCCAGGGGTGATCCGAGGACGGGCCGTGCGACTGCTGCTGGACGACGGCGAGTTGGCGCAGGACGAGGCTGCCCGGCTCATGGGTCTTGTGCTTTCGCCGGGGACGGAGCCTGGGGACGCCGCCGCGTGGATCGAGGGATTCGTCGGCGGTGGCCCCGGGGGCGGAATGCTGCTCCTGCACGACGAGCGGCTGCTCGGTCTGGTGGACGCGTGGCTGATCGGGGTGCCGGCGGAGGCGTTCACCGATGTGCTGCCGTTGCTGCGGCGGACGTTCTCAGCCTACGAGGCCGGGGTGCGCCGGACGTTGGGCGAGCTGATCAGACGCGGCCCAGGGACGAGAGGCAGCGCCGTGGCTGTGGCCTCCGGGATACCCGGGTTCGCCCCCGAGCTCGACTTCGAGCGTGCGGACGCCGTACTGCCGGTGCTGCGGCTGCTGCTCGGCCTGGACGAATCCAGCGGCGGCGCCACAGCCGACGACCGGGCGAGCGACGACAACGACCTTGTGGAGGTGACCCGATGACCGCACCGGCGGACGCGAACGGCGTAAGCACTGCGAATGACCTGGCCGACGCGACCGACGCGACCGACGCGACCGACGCGACCGGCGTGGTCGACGCGACCGGCATCGGTGCTGCGACCGGCGCTGCGGGCGAGCGGCTGCGGCGCTGGCGGCTCGTGCTCGGGGGCGACGAGGCGGACGGAACCGGGCGTGCTCTCACCGGGCAGGACGCTGCGATGGACGGGGCGCTCGGCGCGTTGTACGGGAAAGGGGGCAAGGGGCAGACGGGGCGGGACCGTTCAGCTGGGCTCGGAGCGTCCGCGCCGTCTGTCGCGCGCTGGCTCGGGGACATCCGGACGTACTTCCCTTCGTCCGTCGTCCAGATCATGCAGCGGGACGCCATAGACAGGCTTGGGCTGTCCGCCCTTCTGCTGGAGCCCGAGATGCTGGAGGCGGTGGAGGCCGACGTACACCTGGTGGGCACCCTCCTCTCCCTCAACAAGGCGATGCCGGAGACGACCAAGGAGACCGCGCGGGCCGTCGTACGGAAGGTCGTGGAGGATCTGGAGAAGCGGCTCGCCACCCGTACCCGGGCCACGCTCACCGGCGCCCTCGACCGCAGCGCCCGGATCAGCAGGCCCCGCCACCACGACATCGACTGGAACCGCACCATCGCGGCGAACCTGAAGCACTACCTGCCTGAGTACCGCACGATCGTGCCCGAGCGGCTGATCGGCTACGGGCGGGCATCGCAGTCCGTGAAGAAGGAGGTCATCCTCTGCATCGACCAGTCGGGGTCGATGGCGGCCTCCGTCGTCTATGCCTCCGTCTTCGGCGCCGTTCTCGCGTCCATGCGGTCCATCAACACCCGGCTCGTCGTCTTCGACACGGCCGTCGTCGACCTCACCGACCAGCTCGACGACCCGGTCGACGTCCTCTTCGGCACGCAGCTCGGCGGCGGTACGGACATCAACAGGGCGCTCGCGTACTGCCAGTCGCAGATCACCAGGCCCGCCGACACGGTCGTGGTGCTCATCAGCGACCTCTACGAAGGGGGGATACGGAACGAGATGCTCAAGCGGGTCGCGGCGATGAGGGCGTCGGGGGTGCAGTTCGTGACGCTGCTCGCGCTGTCCGACGAGGGGGCACCGGCGTACGACCGTGAGCACGCGGCGGCTCTCGCGGCGCTGGGCGCGCCGGCGTTCGCCTGCACACCCGATCTGTTTCCCGAGGTGATGGCGGCGGCTGTCGAGAAGCGTCCGTTGCCGATACCGGACACCACGTGAGGAAGTCCGCGGAAGGGCCGGTTGGTCCCCATTGGGGTCCGGTTGGTCCCCATTGGGGTGGGGACCGACCGCCCTGGGCCCCTCGGGGCTGTTCAGAGGGCCTCACCGGGCAAACCCCGGCCCGGTGAGGCCCTGCCCGGGCCCGCTCTGTGACAGGTATCACCGCTCAGGTGCGACCTGCGATTTAGGGACCCGCGTCCGGCGGCGATAACCTGCGAGACGGACATGCCGCGCGCTCGGACACCGTGTGCGCCACCCTTGTGACAGCGGACGTCACGTTGCCCTTCGCGGCACGCCCACGGAGACAGCAGACCGCAGAGCGGCGAGATCACTGATAGGGACGGACGCGCGTGGACCTGTTCGAGTACCAGGCGAGGGACCTCTTCGCCAAGCACGGTGTACCGGTGCTGGCCGGTGAAGTCATCGACACGCCTGAGGCAGCCCGCGAGGCGACGGAGCGTCTTGGCGGCAAGTCCGTCATCAAGGCGCAGGTGAAGGTCGGTGGCCGAGGCAAGGCCGGCGGCGTCAAGCTCGCCGCCACCCCGGACGAGGCCGTCGCCCGTGCGACGGACATCCTCGGCATGGACATCAAGGGCCACACGGTCCACAAGGTGATGATCGCCGAGACCGCGCCCGAGATCGTCGAGGAGTACTACGTCTCGTACCTCCTCGACCGCACCAACCGCACCTTCCTCGCCATGGCGTCCGTCCAGGGCGGCGTGGAGATCGAGGTCGTCGCGGAGGAGAACCCCGAGGCCCTCGCGAAGGTCCCGGTCGACGCCAACGAAGGCGTCAGCATCGAGAAGGCCCGCGAGATCGTCGCCCAGGCGAAGTTCCCGGCCGAGGTCGCGGAGCAGGTCGCCGAGATCCTCGTGACCCTGTGGGACACCTTCATCAAGGAGGACGCCCTCCTGGTCGAGGTCAACCCGCTGGCCAAGGTCGCCTCCGGCAAGGTCATCGCCCTCGACGGCAAGGTGTCCCTGGACGAGAACGCGGAGTTCCGCCAGCCGGACCACGCCGCGCTCGAGGACAAGGACTCGGCCAACCCGCTCGAGGCCGCCGCCAAGGAGAAGAACCTCAACTACGTCAAGCTCGACGGCGAGGTCGGCATCATCGGCAACGGCGCGGGTCTGGTCATGTCGACCCTTGACGTCGTCGCGTACGCCGGTGAGGCGCACGGTGGGGTCAAGCCCGCCAACTTCCTCGACATCGGCGGCGGCGCCTCCGCCGCGGTCATGGCGAACGGCCTGGAGATCATCCTCGGCGACCCGGACGTCAAGTCCGTCTTCGTCAACGTCTTCGGTGGCATCACCGCCTGTGACGAGGTCGCCAACGGCATCGTCCAGGCTCTCCAGCTGCTCAAGGACAAGGGCGAGGAAGTCACCAAGCCCCTCGTCGTGCGCCTCGACGGCAACAACGCCGAGCTGGGTCGCAAGATCCTGTCGGACGCCAACCACCCGCTGGTGCAGCGCGTGGACACCATGGACGGCGCGGCCGACAAGGCCGCCGAGCTCGCGGCTGCGAAGTAAGGGACGAGGGAAACAACCGCCATGGCTATCTTCCTCAACAAGGACAGCAAGGTCATCGTCCAGGGCATGACCGGCGCCACGGGCATGAAGCACACCAAGCTCATGCTGGCCGACGGCACGAACATCGTCGGCGGCGTCAACCCGCGCAAGGCGGGCACGTCGGTCGACATCGACGGTACCGAGATCCCGGTCTTCGGCACGGTCGCCGAGGCGATCGAGAAGACGGGCGCGAACGTATCCGTCCTCTTCGTACCGCCGGCCTTCGCCAAGGCCGCCGTCGTCGAGGCCATCGACGCCGAGATCCCCCTCGCGGTCGTCATCACCGAGGGCATCGCCGTCCACGACTCCGCCGCCTTCTGGGCGTACGCGAAGTCGAAGGGCAACAAGACCCGCATCATCGGCCCGAACTGCCCCGGTCTCATCACCCCGGGCCAGTCGAACGCCGGCATCATCCCGGGCGACATCACGAAGCCGGGCCGCATCGGCCTGGTCTCGAAGTCCGGCACGCTGACGTACCAGATGATGTACGAGCTCCGTGACATCGGCTTCTCCTCCGCCGTCGGCATCGGTGGCGACCCGGTCATCGGCACCACGCACATCGACGCGCTGGCGGCCTTCGAGGCCGACCCCGACACCGACCTGATCGTGATGATCGGTGAGATCGGCGGCGACGCCGAGGAGCGTGCCGCGGACTACATCGCGAAGAACGTGACGAAGCCGGTCGTCGGTTACGTCGCGGGCTTCACCGCGCCCGAGGGCAAGACCATGGGCCACGCCGGCGCCATCGTCTCCGGCTCCTCCGGCACGGCCGCCGCGAAGAAGGAGGCCCTCGAGGCCGCCGGCGTCAAGGTCGGCAAGACGCCGACCGAGACGGCGAAGCTGGCCCGCGAGATCCTGCAGGGCTGAGTTCCTCGGTCTCGAATGCACGGAAGGGCCCGCACCCCTCACCGGGATGCGGGCCCTTCCGTGCGTTCAGGGGTCTCCAGCGTCCCGCGCTCAGCGGGCTTCCGGCACCAGCCTCTCCGGGCCGCTCACCGTCTGTGACTTGAGGAAGGCGTGCAGTTCCAGCTGCTCGTCGGAGAGCGGGCCCGGGGCGGCGCGGGGCGGCAGACCGCGGACTGTCGCGCCGGGAGCCATGGGAGGTTCGTAGTGGTCCGGGGCCGTGCGCAGGGTCAGCGAGGTGGCGCCGATGAGCAGGACCGTGAAGGCGATGGCGGCGCGGGTCCAGGTGCGGGCACGGTGTTCGCTGCCGTAGCGGACGGAGCGCGGTTTCGCCGCGCGCAGCCGCTCGGTGGCGGCGAGCGTGGTCAGCCGCCGGTGCAGTACGTCGGGTGCGGCCAGCTCCGGCAGCCGCGCGGCGACGGCCTCACGTGCGTGCAGCAGCCGATTGGCCGCCGCGGGCGTACTCGCCTCCGTCTCGGCCGCGGTGTCCGGCAGGTCGAGGCCGATCCCGTCGTACAGCAGGAGCGTGCGCCGGTACACCGGCGGCAGTTCCAGGAATACGTCGAGCAGCGCGCGGTCCGCCGGATCGGCGGGCGGCGCCTCCGGATGCCGATGCCGGGGGCGCAGCCGGTGCCAGGGGGAGAGCGCGTACTCGTACGCCGTCGCCCGCACCCATCCGGCCGGATCCCGGTCCACGGCCACCTCGGGCCAGCGGTGCCAGGCCAGTTGGAAGGCCCGTTCCACGGACTCACGCGCGAGCTCGCGCCGACCGGTGAGCAGGTAGGCCTGCCGTACGAGGGCGGGGGTGCAGAACGCGTAGAGGGCGTCGAAGGCCTGAGGGGGTGTCAGGGCAGGGGGCGGGGGAGCCGTGGGGTCGGGTTCCCCCTCGTTCTCGCTCGCCACTTCACCCCCGCGCTGGGGTTCGCCTGCGGCTTCGGGTTCTCCCCCACGCTCGGCCTCAGCCTCAGCCTCAGCCTCAGCCTCGGCCTCGGCCTCGACCTCGGCCACGACCTCGATCTCGACGGCGGCCTCGATCGCGGCCTCGACCTCCGCCACGACCTCGGGTTCGACTTCTGGTTCGACTTCGGCTTCAGTGACCGCTTCCTGACGGCTGGTCACCTCGGTCTCGGCCCCGGCCGCCCTCTCGGTCTCGGTCTCGGTCTCGGTCTCGTCTTCGACGTCGGCGGGGGTCGCCGGATCCGGCGCGGTCAGCAGTTTCACGTACGCTCCCCGTTTGCGGCCCCGTGGCGTCGTACGGCCGTTCTCCCACGAGCGCACCGTCTCGCGGGTGACGCCCAATCTGGCCGCAACCTCGGCCTGACTCAGCGACTTGGCCTCGCGCAGGCGGCGGCGTTCCTTGGGGGACGGCAGCGGGGGCGCAGGGCTCTGTGTCAGTTCGGACTCCACAGCGCGCCCCTTCGTACGAAAAAGTACATAACCGTATATTGAGCGACACATCCGGGGTTCGCCTGTTACGACGAGAAAGTGCGTGTCGTTGGGAGCATGGCGGGCGTGACCCAAATGACCGACCGCAGGCTCCCGTTGCCGCCCTTGCTCACCCGGATGCGCGACCGATCCCCCGGACTGGCCGCCAGCCTCCTGGGTGGCGTCCTTGCTGCGGGGCTCGGACTCGGCTCGTTCGCAGTCCTCGTCATCGTGCTGTGGATCAGCTCCCCGTACCCCGACAGTGGACCGGGCGGCGCGCTGCACGTGGCCGCGGCCCTCTGGCTGCTGGCCCACGGCGTCGAACTCGTCCGCACCGACACCCTTTCCGGAGCGCCCATGCCGGTGGGTGTCACACCGCTGCTCCTCGTCGTGCTGCCGGTGTGGCTGCTGCACCGGGCGGGGCGCGACGCGGCTGATGACGAGTCAGAAGCAGCGCCCCATGCGGCGTGGGCGGGTGTCGTCGTCGGCTATCTGTCTGTCGGTGGGGCCGCCGCGCTGTACGCCTCGGGCGGGGAGTTGCGGCCCTCCTGGGCGTGGACCGCCGTATGCCTGCCGCTGCTTGCCACCGTCGCGGCGGGGGCGGGGGTGTGGACGGCGAACGGGCATCCGCGTGAGCCCCTCCCCGCGTGGGCCCGCCGGGTTCTTGACGCCCTGCCTATGGGCGTACGCCGCCACGTCGACACCCATGTGTTCGCGCCGGACGCTCGTCGCTTCCTCGGAGGCGTGGCGCGGGCAGCCGGAGCCGGGGTGGCGGTGCTGGTCGGGGGAGGGGCGTTGCTCGTGGCCGTGTCGTTGGTGTGGCACGGGGGTGCGGCCCGCGGTTCCTTCCTTCAGCTCACCGAGGTGTGGTCGGGGCGCTTCGCCGTACTGCTGCTGTGCGTGGCGCTCATGCCGAACGCCGCGGTGTGGGGGGCGTCCTACGGGCTCGGTCCCGGGGTCGTGCTGGGGGCTGGGCAGGTGGCGGGGCCGTTGTCCGCGGCGGCACCCGGTCCGCTGCTGCCTGCCTTTCCGCTGTTGGCCGCGGTGCCGGGGGCTGGAACGCCGTTGAACTGGGCGAGCGGGGTGGTGCCGGTGGCCGCGGGAGTGACGGTCGCGTGGTTCGTGGTGGCGTCGGCGGTGCCGGGGGGAGGGGTCGGTGCCAGTGCCAGTGCCAGTGCCGGTGCCGGTGCCGGGAGTGCGGTGGTGTGGTCCCGGGGGCGGACCGTTGGCGGTGTGCTGGTCGCGGCTGGGTTGTGCGGATGTGTGTTCGCGCTGCTGGCAGGGATGGCCGGGGGGGCGCTCGGGGTTGCGCGGCTGGCCCATTTCGGGCCGGTGTGGTGGCAGGTGGGGGCTGCGGTGGTGCTGTGGGTGGCTGGGGTGGGGGTTCCTGTGGTCGTGGGGGTGCGGGGTTGGCGGGTTCGGGTGTGGCGGCTGCCGCGGGTGCGGGTGTCGGGGGCGTGGCTGCCGGCGTGGGTTTCCCGGGCTGAGCGGGGCGGTGGCGAGCGGGGCGGTGGTGACCGGGGGGCGGGGGAATCTGTGGGGCAGGTGCCGGACCAGGCCGAGGGCTCGCCGCCCGTCCAGGTCAAGGGGCAGGGGTTCGGGTTGAAGCAGGGGCAGGGGCAGGGGCTGGGGCTGGGGCTGAGTTCGGGGTTTGACGAGCTTTATGACCTCTTGCCGTCCGACAGCGTGGGGTCCCCGTGGCATGAGGATGTGGCCCGCGAGGCCCGCTGGGCGGCGCTCAAGGAGGCGTCCGCTCCTGCGGAGTCGGGGGAGCCGGAAGAGCCGGGGGAGCGGGGGGATTCAGGAGGGCCGGGGGATCCGAGGGAGCCGGAAGAGCCGGAAGAATCGGAATGAGGGCGGGGCTTCTCGCCCTCCGCCCGTGCCTTTGGTCGTCGCCCCGACGCACAACGGGCACATCCACTTCACTCTGGTCTCCGCTTCACTCCGGTCTCCGCTTCACTCCGGTCTCCGCTTCACTCCGGTCTCCACCTCACTCTGGTCTCCCGCCGGCGGATGCCCGGTCCCGCCCACCCGCCCCATGCCCCGCCCCGCTCTCCTCGCCCGCCAGGGCCGGATTACCTCTCTGTCGCGCTCACGGAAATCTGTGTCGGCCGGAGTAGACATTGGGTGGTGGTGTGGTTATGGTTTCTCTCGTAGCCGAGATCGAGCAGGGCCCGGCAGACACGAACTGCCGGGCAGCAGTACGCAGTTGCAGTACGCAGTTGCAGTACGCAGGACGGTGCGGTGGTGGAGTTCCGAAGCCAGGGTTGTCGCAGGATGGCGACGGGGCTGACGACCGGACCGGGTGGCCCGCAGTGATCAGGGGCCGCCGCGAGCAGGACCGTAAGTCAGCACCAGTGCAGTACCCGTAAGTCAGTACCCGTAAGTGCAGGTCGCAGTACCAGCAGTACGCAGGTCCCGTTGGTAAGTAGTTGATCAAGAGGGAAGAACGGAGGAGCCCGCGCCATCAGGATCGCCCGGGAAAAACGCAGAGCCCGGGTACCGCAGGACATCGATAGTGAGGTGGTCTCCGGTCGAGCAACCGCGATCCCTGAACGCGCCCCCACCCTCGGTGGGCTGGTGCGGAAACAGAAGGCCGGCGCAGTACCAGGGCCGGCAGATGGTGTAGCAGTTCCTTCGGGGCCCTGGTGTCATATGGCACCAGGGCCCCTCCAGGCGTTTCACAGAGAGGTGCGATGACAGCAGACGACTCGTTCAACCGGCTCGATGACGACGACTACCCCGCCTACACGATGGGCCGGGCCGCCGAGATGCTCGGCACCACCCAGAGCTTCCTGCGCGCCATCGGCGAAGCCCGCCTGATCACCCCGCTGCGCTCCGAGGGTGGACACCGCCGCTACTCCCGCTACCAACTGCGCGTCGCCGCCCGCGCCCGTGAGCTCGTCGATCAGGGCACCCCGATCGAGGCCGCCTGTCGCATCGTCATCCTCGAAGACCAGCTCGAGGAGGCCCAGCGCATCAACGCCGAATACCGCCGCGCAGCCGAATCGGCGACCCCAACGGCTGCCGCCTGAAGAAAACGAGCACCGTCCGCCGCCCGGCCGCTACCCCCTCTGCCCCCGGCCGCTACCGGGGGCCTACCCCTGCGTCCCCAGGATTCCTTGCAGATTCTTCGGCAGAAGGTCGTTGCAGGACTGCTTTGCGACGTTGGTGAGGGCGTCGTTGGTGCAGGTGTAGTAGTCGCTGTAGACGAGCTGGGCGGCGAAACCGGCGGCGACCATGGCGATGGCCAGGGACGCCGTGACCAGGCCACTTACCGCGGCGGACTTCTGAGGGCGGGCGTTCGCCGGGTCGGGCGCCGGACTGTCCGGGTCGGCGTTGCGGGGCTTGGCCCGCAGGGCGCTGCTGCCCCAGTAGAGGGCGAGGGCGCCGAGCAGCAGGGCGACGTACGGCCAGTTGAAGAGGGCGAAGAAGAACGCCCACATGCCGGAAAGCAGCGCGTACCGTGCGCGGCGCTGGGCCGGGTCCGTCGGGTCCCAGCGCGTACCGGTGCCGGGCCCTTCCGGACCGCCCTTGCCTTGATCCTGGCCTTGGCCCTGCCCCTGCGGTGTACCGGGGCGGTCGCCGAAACCGCCGCCGCTGGAGGGGCCGGGCTGCCGGTCGCTCCACTGGCTGCCCCACCGGGACTGTCCGGCGGACCCGTCGGACTCACCGTGCTCGCCCGAATCCTCCGAACCCTGCCCGTTCGCGGGCCGCCGTGGCTGCCAAGGCCGGTCGGGCGTCCCCTCCGGGGGCGGGGCGAACGGATTGTCGTCCGCACCGGAGGAGTCCGCACCGGAGGAGTCCGCACCGGAGGAGTTCGAGCCCGGGGAGGCCGGGCCCACCGACGGTGAGCCCGCGGGAGGCGTGTCCGGGCCTCGCTCGCCCGAGGCCCCGCTCCCGTCGGCCGAGCCCTGTTCACCCGCAGGGACGGAGTCGGGCGTGCCCCCGCCTTCCCGCGGCGGCACAGGCGAAGGGCGCCGCTCGCGCAGCAGGAGCGGAGGGAGTCGGAGACTGCGGTCCGGCATCAGGTGTGCGTCTTCCCCTTGGTGGTTCTGGCGGGCTCGTGCCCCGTGCGCAAGTGCCTGGGACCGGGGCCCCGGGACTTCGTAACAGCAGGGCCGGCGCCCCAAGCACGTGTGCCCGGGACAACCGCCCTGGACCTACACGTACCCATCCCAGATCAACGCCCCACGTGCGCAAGGCGTTCCCCGCGCCGGACGGTGGGTCCAGGTGGATCCTCCCCAGACGCTACCTTCCGGCCACGCCCCCGTCCCGTGGGGGCCGCCCGGTGTGCCGGTATCGTTGCTGACGGTCGGCCGCTTCGTAGACTTCCCCGTATCCCGGGGCGCGATGCATTCGTACGAATGTACAAGCGTGGATGTGTGCGTGTGAACGCATGAAACAAGCCCGAACGAGCCGGCCGCGCAAACGCTCCCCCGAGAAAGGGCCCCACCGTGGCCGCCAAGCCCGTGGCCAAGCGCCTTGTTGTGCTGGTCTCCGGATCAGGTACGAATCTGCAGGCACTGCTCGACGCCATCGCGGAGGCGGGGCCGGCGGCGTACGGGGCCGAGATCGTGGCCGTCGGCGCCGACCGGGACGGTATCGAGGGGCTCGCGCGAGCAGAGCGGGCCGGGCTGCCGACCTTCGTGTGCCGCGTCAAGGATTACGGCACCCGGGAGGAGTGGGACGCGGCGCTCGCCGAGGCGACTGCCGCCCACGAGCCCGACCTCGTCGTCTCCGCCGGGTTCATGAAAATCGTGGGGAAGGAATTCCTCGCCCGGTTCGGCGGGCGGTTCGTCAACACGCACCCGGCCCTGCTGCCTAGTTTTCCCGGTGCCCATGGTGTGCGCGACGCGCTCGCGTACGGCGCGAGGGTCACCGGATGCACCGTCCACTTCGTCGACGACGGCGTCGACACCGGCCCGATCATCGCTCAGGGCGTGGTCGAGATCCGGGACGAGGACGACGAGAGCGCTCTGCACGAGCGCATCAAGGAAGTCGAGCGAAGCCTGCTCGTCGATGTCGTGGGGCGGCTCGCCCGCAACGGCTATCGCATTGAGGGACGAAAGGTAGTTATCCAGTGACCGCCACCGCCACCGCCGAGAGCAACAAGCGGGCCATCCGACGCGCGCTCGTGAGCGTGTACGACAAGACCGGCCTCGAAGACCTGGCGCGCGGGCTGCACGAGGCCGGTGTCGAGCTCGTCTCCACCGGCTCGACCGCGTCGAAGATCGCCGCCGCGGGTGTTCCCGTCACCAAGGTCGAGGAGCTGACCGGCTTCCCCGAGTGCCTGGACGGCCGCGTCAAGACCCTGCACCCGAAGGTCCACGCGGGCATCCTCGCCGACCTGCGCCTCCCCGATCACCGGCGCCAGCTGGAAGAGCTCGGTGTCGAGCCGTTCGATCTCGTCGTCGTCAACCTCTACCCGTTCCGCGAGACCGTCGCCTCCGGCGCGACGCCCGACGAGTGCGTCGAGCAGATCGACATCGGCGGTCCTTCGATGGTCCGCGCCGCCGCCAAGAACCATCCGTCCGTGGCCGTCGTGACCAGCCCGGCGCGGTACGGGGACGTCCTCGGCGCGGTGAAGAACGGCGGCTTCGATCTCACCACCCGCAAGCGGCTCGCGGCCGAAGCCTTCCAGCACACGGCCGCGTACGACGTGGCCGTCGCCTCCTGGTTCGCCGACGACTATGCCGCCGTCGACGACAGCGGCTTCCCCGACTTCCTCGGTCGTACATACGAGCGCAAGAACACCCTGCGCTACGGCGAGAACCCGCACCAGGGCGCGGCCCTCTACGTCGACGGCACGGGCGGTCTCGCCGAGGCCGAGCAACTGCACGGCAAGGAGATGTCGTACAACAACTTCACCGACACGGATGCCGCGCGCCGTGCGGCGTACGACCACGCCGAGCCCTGTGTCGCGATCATCAAGCACGCCAACCCCTGTGGGATCGCGGTCGGTTCGGACGTCGCCGAGGCGCATCGCAAGGCGCACGCGTGTGACCCGCTGTCCGCGTTCGGCGGGGTGATCGCCGTCAACCGGCCGGTCAGCAAGGAGCTGGCGGAGCAGGTCGCGGAGATCTTCACCGAGGTCATCGTCGCGCCCGACTACGAGGACGGCGCGCTCGAGGCGCTGGCCAAGAAGAAGAACATCCGGGTGCTCAAGGCCCTCGGCGGCCCGTCCAACCCGGTCGAGGTCAAGCCCGTCGACGGCGGCGCGCTGCTCCAGGTCACCGACCGTCTCCAGGCGGACGGCGACGATCCGGCGAACTGGACCCTGGCGACCGGCGAAGCGCTCGGTGACGCCGAACTGGCCGAACTGGGCTTCGCCTGGAAGGCCTGCCGGGCGGTCAAGTCCAACGCCATCCTGCTCGCCAAGGACGGCGCCTCGGTCGGCGTCGGCATGGGCCAGGTCAACCGTGTCGACTCCTGCAAACTGGCCGTCGAGCGGGCGGGCGCCGAGCGGGCACGGGGTTCCTTCGCAGCGTCGGATGCCTTCTTCCCGTTCCCGGACAACATCGACGTCCTGAGCGCCGCCGGTGTGAAGGCGATTGTCCAGCCGGGCGGCTCCGTCCGTGACGAGCTGGTCGTCGAGGCCGCGAAAAAGGCCGGTATCACGATGTACTTCACCGGCACGCGGCACTTCTTCCACTGAGTTCGCCCGACGCACGCCAACGGCAGGCCGCACCCCCACCGTGGGTGCGGCCTGCCTTTGCAGCAGCTGTCGTCACGGCCACTTGACGGCGTCGTGTGCCGGAACGCGCGGCGGAATCGCGGATACCAACGCGCGGCGGAACCGCGGATACCAACGCGTGGCGGAATGGCGGATACCAACGCGCGGCGGAATGGCGGATTCCAGAGTGCAGAACCCGTCGTTCCGCTGGAAGTGTCAGGGGCCGACCCATCCTGGCCCGGCCCTTGGAGGTTCAGTCATGCGGAGCAGACTCAGCGGGATCCGTCGTCTTGCCGCCGTCAGTGCGACGGTGGCCGTCTCGCTCGGTACGACGGCCCTGGGAACGGCCTCCGCCGCCGAGGACGCGGCGGCGGTGTACTGCGCGAAGGGGTACGTGTGCCTCCTGCCCCTCCTCGGGAGCGGGGTGCCGGTCCTGGTGAAGGAGGGGGACAGCGCCAAGTACGATCCCGCGCTGACGGTCGCGGAGGTCACGAACAACACGGCCCTGCCGTACTGCGTGAGCGGTGACCTGAGCCATGGGCTGTCACCCGGCCAGACCCACAGCGGTACCAACCAGGTGAGGTTGGTGACCCCCTCGTTCAGCGGCATGTGTCCGTCGTGAGTCCGGAGCCGGATCCCGCTTGGACGGGGCGCCCAGTGAGGCCTTGACCTGGATCTCCGGCCCTCCCTGTTCTCCCCGGGCCCGGCATCTGCCGGAGACAGGGTAGGACGACACACCAGGGCCGTGTCTCCCTTGTGCACGGTGAGACACGGCCCTTGGAGCGCTTGAGGCGCGTGAAGCGCTTGGAGCGAACGGTTCAGTGGTGCCGCAGTGTTCCGGAGCGCCGGCGCCCGCGCGGACGCGTTCGTCGCTGCCTGCGGATCACGCGTTACTGCCTGCGAATCACGCGTTACTGCGTGCGGATCACGATCGACGAGCAGACCTTGTCGGCGAACGTCTGCTTCTTGGCGTCCCACGCCGGCCACAGCCAGCCCAGGTAGCAGGCCAGGCTGTCGAGGAAGTGGGCGAGCCGGCGGACGAACGCCATGCCGACGCCGAGCGGCTGGCCGTCGATCTCGCGCACCAGGCGGATGCCGAGCGCCTTCTTGCCGACGGTCTGGCCGGTGCGGCCCTCCTGGATGAGCTGCCAGATCGCGATGCCGATGACGGCGAGGTAGCCGATCAGCATCAGCGCCGGGGTGTCCCTACCGACGATGATCAGGATGTAGGGGACGGCGAACACGAGCATGTCGACCAGGGTGCCGAGGAAGCGCTGGCCCCAGTTCGCGTACGGCGGCTGGGCACCGTAGCCCGGCTGCTGGGGGTAGCCGTAACCGGGCTGTCCGCCCTGCGGGTAACCCGGCTGCTGCGGGTATCCGTAACCCTGCTGCGGCGGGACGCCGGGGGGTGTCTGCTGCGGGTAGCCGTAACCGGGCTGGCCCTGCTGCGGGTCCTGCGGCTGTCCGTAGGGGTTGGGTGAGCCGTAACTCATGGCGAATTTCCTCCAGGCAAAAGGCGGGGACGGCGCGGATGGCATGGAGGAACGTCACGATATGAGCGGTATGCCCCCCAACACGGACCGCGGTGGTGCACCGCATATCGTTCTGTGACAGGCCAGTTCTTGTCCAGCCGATGAGCGCATATGTTGTGCAGCTGCAATCTTCGTGATCTTTCCGGCCGGTCCCGCTCCGCCCGATTGGAACCAGGACACGGTCATCCGGGAGGATGGGGTCATGACCGCCCAGATTCTCGATGGCAAGGCCACCGCAGCCGCGATCAAGTCCGACCTGACCGTCCGCGTGGCGGCCCTGAAGGAGAAGGGCGTCACGCCCGGCCTGGGGACCGTCCTGGTCGGCGACGACCCCGGCAGCCAGAAGTACGTCGCCGGCAAGCACCGCGACTGCGCACAGGTGGGCATCGCCTCCATCCAGCGCCAACTGCCCGCCACCGCCACCCAGGAGGAGATCGAGGCGGTGGTGCGGGAGCTGAACGAGGACCCCGCCTGCACGGGGTACATCGTCCAACTGCCGCTCCCCAAGGGCATCGACGAGAACCGCATCCTGGAGCTGATGGACCCGGACAAGGACGCGGACGGCCTGCACCCGATGAACCTCGGCCGGCTGGTGCTGAACGAGCCGGCCCCGCTGCCCTGTACCCCCAACGGTGTCCTCACCCTCCTCCGCCAGTACGGAGTGGAGATCAAGGGCGCCGAGGTCGTGGTCGTCGGCCGTGGCGTGACCATCGGGCGCCCGATGCCGCTCCTGCTCACGCGGCGCAGCGAGAACGCGACGGTCACCCAGTGCCACACCGGCACCCGTGACCTCGCCTCCCACCTCAGGCGCGCCGACATCATCGTCGCCGCCGCCGGCTCCGCGCACCTCGTCCGGCCCGAGGACGTGAAGCCCGGCGCGGCCGTCCTCGACGTCGGCGTCTCCCGCGGCTCCGACGGCAAGATCGTCGGCGATGTCCACCCTGGTGTTGCCGAGGTCGCCGCCTGGATCTCCCCGAACCCCGGCGGCGTCGGCCCGATGACCCGCGCCCAGCTGCTCGTCAACGTGGTGGAAGCGGCGGAGCGCAGTGTCGGCTGAGGGCGCCAACTCCGGGCGGACGGACGAGCAGACCGGTGAGAAGTCCGGCGTGCGGTCCGGCGAGAAGACCGTCGCCAAGGCAAGCGAGCAGACCGACGAGAAGACCGTCACCAAGGCAAGCGAGAAGACCGACGAGAAGACCGACGAGAAGACCGTCACCAAGGCAAGCGAGACGACCGGCGAGAAGGCCATCAGGAAGACCGGCGAGAAGGTCATCGGGAAGACCGGTGAGAAGTCCGGCAGGTCGGACGCGGTGCAGAAGGGGCTGAGCAACGGCGCTGAGCCGGTCGTGCGGGATGTGTCGGGCAACGGCGCCGAACCGGCCGTACGGGACACCCCTGGTGCCAACGGTCGGTCGGCGGCGGACAAGGAGAGCGCGGCGCCCGGTGGGCCGGACTCGTCAAGCGACGGCATCGGCGACGGCTTCAGCGACGGCGACGGCATCGGCTTCGGCGACGGCTTCGGCGACGGTGGCGAGCCGGTCGCGGTCGACCCGGTGAGCGCGCCCGATGCCGAGGGAAACCCCCGGCGCACCACACGACGCTTTCCGCTGTTCACACGGGACACCGCGCGGCCCGAGGGCGGCGGCCGGGCGGCGCCCCGGGATGCCCCGGCGCCCGCGCGTCAGTGGCCGATCCTCCTGGTGCTCTCGCTGGTCGCGCTCGGCCTGCTGCTGACGGCCTTCGACGTGTTCCGCTACGGCACGCTCCTGATCGGTGTCGCGCTCCTCGGGGGCGCGGCACTGCGCTGGATCCTGCCCGACGTCGGCATGCTCGCTGTCCGCTCCCGCTTCACGGACCTGGTGACGTACGGAGTGCTCGGCGTGGCCATCGTGCTGCTCGCGCTGATGGCGCAGCCCCATCCGTGGCTGGAGATCCCGTTCCTGGACGACACGCTGCACTTCACGGTCCGCTGAGCGGAGCGGACCCCGGGTTCTCCCCGCCTCGGCGTCACGGCCGCGGCCCGTCCTCTCCCCCGAGCAAAGGACGGGCCGCGACCGGGCGAGTGTTCCGCCCAGGGACAACACTTGCGCACGGGAACAGACTGCTCAACACCTGTCAGCCCGCTGTGGCACGGAAGTGACTATTCCGCTACGGTGTCCGCGCCATGCAACGGAAGCTGCGTCCGGTCGGCCGCGGCCGCGTCAACTCCCCTTGTGTACACGGCAGTTCGTGACCCTCGGGTGAGCTGATCGCTCCCGTGGCGGCTGAGGTGGCAACTGTGTTCCCGTTGTGTCGATGTCTTGACAAGTTCAAGGATTTACCCTGATCCAACCCAACGCCCGGGATAACGTGGGCAATCGGGACGGTCCGGGACGTCCTGTGCGGAAACCAGGGATTCGACCGGTCGTACAACAATGCCGATGGGACACTGGACCGCAGACCAACGGGCGTGCAACGGTGCACGTCTCCGCCCCAACGCTCCCGTGCGCCCCCATCCCGGGAACTGAGATCCTTACCGAACACATCCCTGTGGGTAGTCAGAACAGGGACTCGGCGGAGGGGCGCCGTGCACGGGGGAACAGCGATCGACGTACGGGGAAACAACCAGCCACGTACGGGGGGAAAGAAGCAGGGGGGGAAGCAATGCCTCGTTGGAGGGCCTTGCCGGATGAACTCGATCCGCAGGTCAGAGAGTTCGCCAGCCAGTTGCGCCGGCTCGTCGACCGGAGCGGTTTGAGCATCGCCGCCGTGGCCGACCGCACCGGCTACAGCAAGACGTCCTGGGAGCGTTACCTCAACGGCCGGCTTCTCGCGCCCAAGGGCGCGATCGTCGCTCTGGCCGAGGTGACCGGAACCAGTCCCATGCACCTGACCACCATGTGGGAGCTTGCCGAGCGCGCCTGGAGCCGTTCGGAAATGCGCCACGACATGACCATGGAAGCGATTCGGATCTCCCAGGCGCGCGCCGCGCTCGGCGAGTTCGGCGCGCCTCCGGCGAACGTGAGCAACAGCAGGCAGGCCCGCAAGGGCGGCAGCGCCACCGCGACACCGGGGATCGCCGGGCCCGCGGGGGTTTCGCCGACGGTCCCGCCGCAGCCGTCGGCCGCGGATGCGGAGGACTCGTCCCGAGGGGGCTCCGCGCGCGGGTCTTCGTCGTACGGAGCGTCGTCGCAGGGTGCTTCCCCGCACGGGACGTCTTCGTACGGGGGTGGCTCGTCCGGCGGGGCCGGGCGGGGCGGCGGGTGGGGTGTCGTCGCCACGCCGTCGTCCGGTGCCGGCGGACAGTTCGGGCCCGCGGGTCCGGCCGGTCCGGCCGGTCCGGCCAGTGCTGTGGGGTCTGCCAGTCCTGTGGGGTCTGCCGGTCCTTCGGGGTCTACCGGTCCTGCCGGTCCTGCCGGCGGTCCGCCTCGGGACGCCCGGCCCTCCGGAGGTGGCCCGGGTTCGCCCGACGGGGCGCGGCGCAAGCGGCGGCTCACCATGTTCCTCGCCGGGGTCGTCGGCGCGCTCGTCGTGGTCGCCGCGGCCGTCTTCCTGACCAGCAACGGCAACAAGAAGGACGAGAGCACGCCCGAGGCACCCACGAGCTCCGCGGCTCCGGCTCCGGACCTGCCGGCCGGCGTGAAGTGCAGCGGCGCGGACTGCGCGGGCGCGGAC
The DNA here is from genome assembly GCF_042871385.1 of Streptomyces sp. NPDC005808. Lineage (NCBI taxonomy): Bacteria > Bacillati > Actinomycetota > Actinomycetes > Kitasatosporales > Streptomycetaceae > Streptomyces > Streptomyces sp. NPDC005808. The sequence continues at coordinate 117,883 of NZ_JBIAIK010000009.1, forward strand.
CCGGAGAACATGGGCTGCGGCGGTGAGCTGGCGACGACCGCCACCAGCATCACCGTCGGTACGACCCTCGTCGAGGTCCGCTACAGCAAGACCTGCTCCGCCGCCTGGGCCCGCATCACCCAGGCGGTCGTGGGCGACACGGTCGTGGTGTCCGCCGGCACGGGCGCCGAGGCCGAGCAGACCGGTTCGGTCGAAGCGGAGACCGACGCCTACACGCCGATGGTGGCCGTGAAGGACGCCGGCGACGCGAAGGCGTGCGCGACGCTCGCGTCGGGGGAGACGGGCTGCACGCAGTAGGCCCGTCCAGCCCGTCCATCCCGTCCATCCCGTCCAGCTCGTCCAGCCCGTCCAGCTCGTCCAGCGTGTGAGGACGAGCTGGACGGGCGCGACAGGGGGGGTATGGGGGCCCTCTGGGACGACGGGGGCGGGGTGTGGGCCGGTCGAGCGAAGCCGAGACCGGGGGAGGGCAGGGTGGAGGGGACGGGAAAACTCCCCCACCCGGAATGCCCGCCCCCATCCGGGGCAGACGCACCGGTACCCCCACGGGATCCGGTGCCGCTCGGGAGGAAACACCTCTCCTGGACGCACCCCGGTACCCCATCGGCGGTCGCCGAGCCCACTCTCCCGGGCCCGGCGACCGCCTTCCCGCAGCGTTCTGTGGGCTGGGCCACACGTACCCGGATACTCGGCCTTCCGGATGCGCGATAGCCTGACGGCGGATCTCTCTTGACGCCAAGAGATCGATCATCGGTGCCGATGTCACAGTCCGATCACCGGTACCCCTGATCGATCAGAGCGGCGGACGCAGGGGAGCTCCTGCACCCCGGGGCAGGGACGCCCCACCGCCAGCTGTCAACGGAGAACGCCATGACCCGCACTCCCGTGAACGTCACCGTCACCGGCGCGGCCGGCCAGATCGGTTACGCCCTCCTCTTCCGCATCGCCTCCGGCCAACTGCTCGGCGCGGACGTGCCGGTCAAGCTGCGCCTCCTGGAGATCACCCCGGCGCTCAAGGCCGCCGAGGGCACCGCGATGGAACTCGACGACTCGGCCTTCCCGCTCCTCGCCGGGATCGACATCACGGACGACCCGAACGTCGCCTTCGCCGGCGCCAACGTCGGTCTCCTCGTCGGCGCCCGCCCCCGCACCAAGGGCATGGAGCGCGCCGACCTCCTCGAGGCCAACGGCGGCATCTTCAAGCCGCAGGGCAAGGCCATCAACGACAACGCCGCCGACGACATCAAGATCCTCGTCGTGGGCAACCCGGCGAACACCAACGCGCTCATCGCGCAGGCCGCCGCCCCGGACGTACCGGCCGAGCGCTTCACCGCGATGACCCGCCTGGACCACAACCGCGCGCTCACGCAGCTCGCGAAGAAGACGGGCTCGACGGTCAACGACATCAAGCGCCTGACCATCTGGGGCAACCACTCGGCCACCCAGTACCCCGACATCTTCCACGCCACGGTCGGCGGCAAGAACGCCGCCGAGGTCGTCAGCGACGAGAAGTGGCTCGCCGAGGACTTCATCCCGACGGTCGCCAAGCGCGGCGCCGCCATCATCGAGGCCCGCGGGTCCTCGTCGGCCGCCTCCGCCGCCAACGCCGCCATCGACCACGTGTACACGTGGGTCAACGGCACGGCGGACGGCGACTGGACCTCCATGGGCATCCCCTCGGACGGTTCCTACGGCGTCCCGGAGGGCCTCATCTCCTCCTTCCCGGTCACCACGAAGGACGGCGCCTACGAGATCGTCCAGGGCCTGGACATCAACGAGTTCTCCCGCGCCCGCATCGACGCGTCGGTCCAGGAACTGGCGGAGGAGCGCGAGGCCGTCCGCGCCCTCGGCCTCATCTGAGCCAACCCCGCAGGCCGTTCAGCACGGCTCTGCCATGGGCTTGCACGGGCCCCGTTCCGGTTACGGCCGGAGCGGGGCCCGTGCCATGTCATGCCCGACTCCGGTTACGGCCGGAGCGGGGCCCGTGGTACGTCACGCACAACCGCGTCCGGGAGGCGGGTTCCTACTCCAGCCCACGCTTCCCCGGCGCCCAGAACGGCTTGGTGAGGACAGAGCGTCGGTCCCAGCCCAACTCCCGTACGAGCACCTGCCGTACCCGCTGCACGGTACGGGCCTCCCCGGCGACGTAGGCGATCCCGCCCGGCTCGGGGGCGAGCTGTTGCACCGCGTCCGGGAGGGAAGTCCCGCCTCTGGTCAGCCAGTTGAAGCGGTCGGGGTGCGGCAACGGCAGCCGGTCCTCCACCGTCTCCGTCTCCACGCAACCGGCAACGCGCGCTCCCTCGGGCAGGGCGGCCAGCATCGCACCGAAGGCGACGGACGCCGTCTCCTCGCCGACGAAGACGTGATGGGCGGCGTCGCGGCGGAGGATGAACGACCCCTCGGGCTTGCCCAGCCGGACCTGCGCGCCGACCTCGACCTCGTGACCCCAGCGTGCTCCGGGCCCCGCCTCCGCGTGATCCAGCACGCACAACTCGACGGCGCCGGAGGGGGCGTAGCGCCACACGGAGTACGTGCGGCGGGTCAGTCCGGAGCCGACCAGGACGCGTACCTGCTGTCCGGGGTGCACATCGAGTCCGGAGAGGGCGTCGCCCTCGATGCGGAGCCGGCGCATGCGGGCGGTGATCGGTCCGGCCTCGGTGACGGTGCCGCGGAGCGTCAGCAGGTCGAGGACGGGGTTCAGCAGGGCGGGCACGGGTGCCTCCTCAACGGGGCGGTGAACAAGGGGAGTTGATGGTCGTACAGGAGTTGATGGCGGAGTGGTCGGCCGCCGTCGCTCAGGGCCTGCCCGGCCGGACGGGTCCCAGCTGCTTCTCGAACCAGTGGTCCGCGTAGACGTGGTCGACGTAGGCCGGGATCTCCGTGTACCCGCAGCCCCGGTACATCGCCTGCGCCTCCGTGAGCACCGCGTGCGTGTCCAGCCGTACGACGCTGATGTCGTGCTCCACGGCGGCCCGTTCCAGCTCCGCCAGGATGCGGCGGGCCAGGCCCAGGCGGCGGGCGTCGGGGTGGACCCAGACGTGCCGGATCTCGCCTGTGCCCGGCTTCAGGGTTCGTAGCGCGCCGCAGCCCATCGGCCGCCCCTCCTCGTACGCGACGAAGAACGCGCCCGCTTCACCGGTGACCTCCTCCGGCCTTACGAGGTCGGTCCTGTCGAATCCCTCCGGGAAGCGGGCGTCGATATCGGCCGCGTAGGCGTCGAGGCAGGCTCGGGCGTCCTCGGTGCCGCCGTCGACCAGGGCGATCGTGATGCCGGCCAGCCGGAGCAGGCGTTGGGTGGTCGCCAATGCGCCTGTCAGCTCGGTGCGTTGGGGTGCGGTGAGGGTGGTGAGGAGGCCGGCGGCGAGTGCGTCGGCGCGGCGGTTCTGCTCCCTGACCTCGACGCGCCCCGCCGGGGTCAACTCGACCAGGCGCAGGCGGGTGTCGTGCGCCGGTGTGGTCAGCCGGACCAGACCCTGCGCCTCCAGGGACTTCGCCATGCGGCTCAGGTACCCCGCGTCCAGGGCGAGCCGGCCGCGCAGTTCTCGCAGCGAGACGCCGTCGCCGATCTCGAAGAGGAGACGCGCCTCGCCGAGGGGACGGTCCTGGCCGAGGTAGTGGTCGTCGAGTGCGCCGATGCGGCGGGTGAAGTAGCGGTTGAAGTGGCGAAAGGCGGCGACCTCGTCCGGCGACACCGGCTCGGCCTTCCTCACTGGCTCCATAGTTCTTTGACTTTAGTCAAAGAAGTGGAAGGAGTCCATGGAGTCGGAGGGGCAACGGCACCTGGCATGTCTACTGCGATTGGTCTGAGACTGCTGACGACTGGCTCACCGCTGGCCTACGCCTTGTGCTGCCCGGCCTTGTAGTTGCCCGGCACGAGTCGGCACGCCACTCCGAAGCGGTTCCACGCGTTGATCACCGTGATCGAGGCGATCAGCTGAGCGAGCGCACTCTCCTCGAAGTGCTCGGCGGCACGCTCGTACACGGCATCCGGCACGAAGCCGTCCGTCAGGACGGTCACCGCCTCGGTCAGTTCGATCGCCGCGAGTTCCTTCTCCGTGTAGAAGTGCGGCGACTCCTCCCACGCGCTGAGCTGCACGATCCGCTCGACGCTCTCACCGGCCGCGAGCGCGTCCTTGGTGTGCATGTCGAGACAGAACGCGCAGTGGTTGAGCTGCGAGGCGCGGATCTTCACGAGTTCCAGGAGTACGGGATCCACGCCCTGCCGGGCCGCGATGTCGAGCCGGACCATGGCCTTGTAGACGTCGGGGGCGAGCTCGGCCCAGGCGAGACGGGGGGCGGGCTCGGAGGCGTACGCCGTGGTCCCGCTGTCGCCCGTCGACATGGTCCGCGGTGTCTGGGCCTGCGGCGTCTCGGTCTGTGGTGTCTGGGCCTGCGGCGTCTTCGTCTGCGGTGTGTGGGCCTGCGGCGTCTCGGCCTGAGTGGTCGTGGTGTGCGTCGTCATGCTTGTGGACCCTACGAGCGGAATAGCCCACGGGTATGGTCCATTCCCATGGCAAAAGCATGGGCCACTTTGGGGGTCGACCTGCATGTGGAGCCGGCCGGGCCCGGTGTCCGCAGAGGTCTGACGGACGCCCTGCGCGAGGCGGTCCGCAGCGGCAGGCTCGCACCCGGAACCCGCCTCCCCTCCTCCCGTTCGCTCGCCGCCGACCTTGGGATCGCCCGCAACACGGTCGCCGACGCGTACGCCGGCCTCGTCGCCGAGGGCTGGCTCACCGCGCGCCAGGGCTCGGGCACCCGGGTGGCGGAGCGAACGGTTCCACGAGCGGCCCCGGAATCGACGCCCCGCACCCGCGAACCGGGCCGCCCCACGTACGACCTGATCCCCGGCAGCCCCGACCTCGCCTCCTTCCCGCGCACCGAGTGGCTCAAGGCCGCCCGCCGCGCCCTGACCTCCGCACCGCACGAGGCCTTCGGCTACGGCGACGCGCGCGGCCGTCCCGAACTGCGCACCGCCCTCGCGGGCTACCTCTCCCGCGCCCGCGGCGTACGGGCCGACGCCGACCGCATCGTCATCTGCTCCGGTTTCGCAGACGCCCTGACGCTGCTCGGCATGATCCTGCGCCGGCGGGGGCTGCGTTCGCTCGCCGTGGAGTCGTACGGCCACGACGTCCACTGGAACCTGCTGCACCGCTCCGGCCTGCGCACCATCCCGCTGCCGCTCGACGAACTCGGCACCCGCACAGACGAGTTGACGGGCGTACGGGCCCTGCTGCTGACCCCCTCGCACCAGTTCCCGATGGGAGTCCCGCTCCACCCCGACCGCCGGGCCGAGGCCGTGGACTGGGCCCGGCGCACCGGAGGGCTGATTCTGGAGGACGACTACGACGGCGAGTTCCGCTATGACCGCCAGCCGGTCGGCGCCCTGCAAGGCCTCGACCCCGACCACGTGGCCTACCTGGGCACCGCCAGCAAGTCCCTCGCCCCCGGCCTGCGTCTGGGCTGGCTGGTCCTGCCGCCGTCGCTCGCGGGCGAGGTCACGGCGCTGAAGGGCGGGGGCGGTTGGTCCACCGGCGTGCTGGACCAACTGACCCTCGCCGAGTTCATCACCTGCGGCGCCTACGATCGTCACGTCCGCGCCGCCCGCCTCCGCTACCGTCGTCGCCGCGACGCCCTGGTCTCCTCCCTGGCCACCCGCGCCCCCGCGGTCCATGCCACCGGCATCGCGGCCGGCCTCCACGCGGTCCTCCAACTCCCGCCCGGCACCGAGCAGTCGGTCGTGCGAGCGGCAGCCTGGCAGGGCCTCGCCGTCCACGGCCTGTCCCGCTACCGCCACCCGGACGCGGTCACCGATCCACTCGACGCGCTGGTGGTGGGTTACGGCACGCCGCCGGACCATGCGTGGTCGGGAGCGCTGGACGCGTTGTGCGGAGCGCTGGAGGGTCACTCTTAACCCGTCCGGCGTTTGAGGGCGAGCGACGAGCACCTTCAGTGCGATACGGGAGTAGTCCGGGGGGGGGAGCCCCCAGGTACGGGACGGGTAGGAGCGGAAGGGGGCGAACAACCCCTACGTCCCACCATCCACCGGCGCCTCCCCGAACCGCGCCAGCGCCAACGCCCCCACCACCGCCACAGTGAATCCGAGCACCGCCAGCCACCCCAACCCCTCCCGCGTGCGATCCCCCAGCCACACCACCCCCACCACCGCGGGCCCGACGGTCTCCCCCACGACCATCCCGGCGGTGGCCACGGTCACCGACCCCCGCTGCAAGGCGGACGTGAGAAGCAGCGCGGCATCCACCCCGGACCCCCTGCCGGAGCCGCTACCGCTGGGCGCCGCCGCCCGCGCGGCCATCGCCTGCAGCACCGTCGCCGTACCGAAGCAGACCGCCGCGCCAAGGGCGCAGATCATTCCAAAGAGCACGAAGCGACTGTAGTGACGCAGACGCGCGGCCGGCGTCCTACTTGGCCTCGGCCAGTTGAGCCCTGAAGAAGTCGGTCAGTTCCGCGATGGCGGGGCCCACGTACTGCTCCTTGTCGTACAGGTCGACATGACTGGCGCCGTCGATCCAGTGGAGTTCCTTGGGACCGCGCGCGCTCTGGAACGCCTCGACGCTCATCCAGGACGTCACCGCTTCGCGTCCCACGACCATCAGCAGCGGGCGCGGCGCGATCAGGTCGACGAAGCGGAAGGCGTCGAAGGAGACCATGTGGTCCACGCTGGACCAGGTCAGGAACTTCGCCGAGCGCGGGTGCTGAGCGCGGTCGGTGCAGTAGTACTCGAAGCCTTCGAAGCCGTGCCGGCCACCCAGAGCGCGGGCCTGCTCGGCGGTGTCGGGGAAGAGCTGGAAACTCTGGACGCCCTCGCCACGGGCTTCGGCGGTACGCGCCGCCGCGGCCGCGTCGAGCATGCCCTGGATGACGGCGGGGTCCTGGGCGCCGTCCGCGCCCAGGCGGAACTGGCGGGCGATGTCGACGGCGCTGACCGTGCCGACGGCCTTGACGCGGTGGTCGGTCGCGGCGGCGGGAAGGACATATCCGCCGGAGGCACAGATGCCCAGTGCCCCGATGCGCTCGGGGTCCACCTCGTCACGGGTGGTGAGGAACGAGACCGCGGCCTTGATGTCCTCCACCCGGTGGGCCGGATCCTCCAGACCGCGCGGGGTGCCCTCGCTCTCGCCCTGGAAGGCCGCGTCGAACGCGAGGGCGACGAAGCCCTGCCCGGCCAGCCGCCGCGCATACAGACCGGCGGCCTGTTCCTTCACACCGCTGCCGGGATGGCCCACGACGACGGCGGGTCGAGGGCCGTCGGCCTCGCCATCGGGGGTGTAGAGGTGACCGGCGATCTTCAGACCGGCACTGAGAAAGGTGACGTCCGTCTTCATGGTGGGTTCTCCAGTCGCACAGGGAGCTCGCACAGGGAGCTCGCACAGCGGGCTCGCCCCAGGGAGCCAGGGAGCGAGTTCCGATGGCCGCATCGAGTCCGCCGGCCACATCCACGACCGTCGCGCCGCCCGGTACGGCGTACCAGGGAGGGTCCTGCCTGTGCAGACCAGTACCAGGCACGCGGCTGTGGCCCGGCGGACACTGGGGGCATGGAAAGCCACGGCCGGCCTTCGGGCGGCAACGAACTGGGCGACTTCCTCCGCGCACGCCGCGCCGCCCTCGACCCCCACCGTCTCGGCCTGCCCGACGACGGCCGCCTGCGCCGGGTCCCGGGCCTGCGCCGCGAGGAACTGGCCCAGCTCGCGCACGTGAGCATCGACTACGTCGTACGGCTCGAACAGGGACGCACCCGCCGGGTCTCCCGCCCGGTCCTCGACGCGCTCGCCGACGCACTGCGGCTCGCCCCGGACGAACGCGCCTACTTGTTCACCGTCGCGGATACCACCCCGGCCACCCCCGCGCCCCGGCCGGGCAGGCAGCAGGTCGACGGGCAACTGCGTCAACTGCTCGACGGCATGCACGACATCCCCGCAATGGTCCTCAACCGCCGGATGGACGTCCTGGCCTGGAACCGAGGCGCGACCGCCCTGCTGACCGACTTCGCCGCGCTGCCCCCGGCTGAACGCAACCTGATCCGGCTGACCTTCCTCGACGACGCCTACCGGGCCCTGTACGCCGACTGGCCACGCGCCGCACGCGAGTGCGTCGCGGTCCTGCGGATGGAGGCCGGACGTCACCCCGGCGACCAGGCACTGACCGTCCTCGTCGGCGAACTCACCCTCCGCGACCCGGACTTCCGGACCTGGTGGGCGGACCACCAGGTCCGCGGGCCCCGGCAGCTCGCCAAGACCTACCACCACCCGGTCATCGGCACCGTCACCCTCGACGTACAGCAGTTCTCCGTCGACACACAGCCCGACCAGCAACTGGTCGCCTACACCGCCCCACCCGGCTCCCCCTCCCAGGAAGCCCTGCGTTTCCTCCTCCAGTGGTCCGGCCACCCCACCGACCGGCCGGACACCCCCGCCGCAGAGCGCCGCCGCAGCCGCTAGCCCTGTGCCCTGACCGTGAGCACCGCGCGGAGCTGGGCGAGCCCCCAGTCCAGGTCCTCCTTGCTGATGACCAGCGGCGGGGCGATCCGGATGGTGACCCCGTGGGTGTCCTTGACCAGGACCCCCCGGTCCATCAGCTTCTCGGAGATCTCCCGGCCCGATCCGTACGCCGGGGTGATGTCGACCCCTGCCCAGAGCCCGCGCCCGCGCACCTGCGTCACATGGCCCGTGCCCGTCAACAGCCCCAGCTCGTGGTGCAGGTGATCGCCCAGCTCGGCGGCCCGCCGCTGGTACTCGCCCGACCGCAGCATCGCGATCACCTCAAGGGCCACCGCACAGGCCAGCGGATTCCCCCCGAACGTCGACCCGTGCTCACCCGGCCGGAACACCCCGAGCACCTCGGCCGAGGACACCACAGCAGACACCGGCACGACACCGCCCCCGAGCGCCTTGCCCAGCACATAGACATCAGGCACGACCCCTTCGTGCTCACAGGCGAAGGTCCGGCCCGTCCGTCCAAGCCCCGACTGGATCTCGTCCGCGATGAACAGGACGTTCCGCTCACGCGTCACCTCGCGCACCCCCTGGAGGTAGCCCTCCGGCGGCACCAGCACCCCTGCCTCCCCCTGGATCGGCTCCAGCAGCACGGCGGCCGTCTCCTCGGTGACCGCTGCCCGCAACGCCGCCAGATCCCCGTACGGCACGACATCGAAGCCCGGCGTGTACGGCCCGAAGTCCGCCCTCGCCTCCACATCCGTGGAGAAGCTGATGATCGTCGTCGTACGGCCGTGGAAGTTGTCGCTCGCCACCACGATCCTCGCCCTGCCGTCCGGGACACCCTTGACCCGGTACCCCCACTTCCGGGCCGTCTTCACGGCCGTCTCCACCGCTTCCGCTCCCGTGTTCATCGGCAGCACCATCTCCATGCCGCACAGCTCGGCCAGCTGCGTGCAGAAATCGGCGAACCGGTCGTGGTGGAACGCCCGCGACGTCAGCGTCACCCGCTCCAACTGCGCTTTTGCCGCGTCGATCAGCCGCCGGTTGCCATGACCGAAATTCAGCGCCGAGTATCCGGCGAGCATGTCGAGATAGCGGCGCCCCTCCACATCCGTCATCCACGCCCCGTCCGCCGTCGCCACGACGACCGGCAGGGGGCGGTAGTTGTGCGCACTGTGCGCGTCGGCCGAGGCGATGTACGCCCGCGTGGTCTCGGTACCGCTCACGGGATCCTCCGTTTCCTGCCGCACAGGGGAAGGGAGTGGGGGTCGGCTTCCGGCCCATTCCAATCGTCCCTCTCGTCGCTCGCATGGTGGACTCGGAAACCTGGCGATTCCGCGTGCCCGGTAGGGTGACCGGCGGGCCGTGACTGGCGCGCTGGGATGGGAATGACCATCGGGGAGCGGCTCGCAGACCGAGTGCCGTGCGCCTGGGCCGAACCGTGCATCGTGAATGCCCTATGCCACGCCGTCCGGAGGCCGCCATGTCAGAACAGATCCTCTCCACCGAGTCCACCGCCTTCCGCAGCGCCCTCGAAGTGATCCGGGCCGTCGAGCCCCGCGTCGCCGACGCCATCAGCCAGGAAGTCGCCGACCAGCGCGACATGCTCAAGCTGATCGCCTCCGAGAACTACGCCTCCCCGGCCACCCTCCTGGCCATGGGGAACTGGTTCAGCGACAAGTACGCCGAGGGCACCGTCGGCCGCCGCTTCTACGCCGGCTGTCGCAACGTCGACACCGTCGAGGCCCTCGCCGCCGAGCACGCCCGCGAACTCTTCGGTGCCGAGCATGCCTACGCCCAGCCGCACTCCGGCATCGACGCCAACCTCGTCGCCTTCTGGGCCGTCCTTGCCGAGCGCGTCGAGGCCCCCGCGCTCGCCAAGGCCGGCGTCCGCAACGTCAACGACCTCACCGAGGCCGACTGGGCCCAGCTCCGCCGCGACCTAGGCAACCAGCGCATGCTCGGCATGTCCCTCGACGCCGGCGGCCACCTCACCCACGGCTTCCGCCCGAACATCTCCGGCAAGATGTTCGACCAGCGCTCCTACGGCACCGACCCCGCCACCGGCCTCATCGACTACGAGGCCCTGCGCACCTCCGCCCGTGAGTTCAAGCCCTTGATCATCGTCGCCGGTTATTCCGCCTACCCCCGCCTGGTGAACTTCCGCATCATGCGGGAGATCGCGGACGAGGTCGGCGCCACGTTGATGGTCGACATGGCCCACTTCGCCGGCCTCGTCGCCGGCAAGGTGCTCACCGGTGACTTCGACCCCGTCCCGCACGCCCAGATCGTCACCACCACCACGCACAAGTCGCTGCGAGGCCCGCGTGGCGGCATGGTGCTGTGCGACGAGTCCCTCGCCGAGCAGGTCGACCGGGGCTGCCCGATGGTCCTCGGCGGCCCCCTTCCGCATGTCATGGCCGCCAAGGCCGTCGCGCTCGCCGAGGCCCGTCGCCCCGAATTCCGCGACTACGCCCAGGCCGTCGTCGACAACGCCCGCGCCCTCGCCGAGGGCCTGATGCGCCGCGGCGCCACCCTGGTCACCGGCGGCACCGACAACCACCTCAACCTGATCGACGTCGCCTCCTCCTACGGCCTCACCGGCCGCCAGGCCGAGACCGCCCTGCTCGACTCGGGCATCGTCACCAACCGCAACGCCATCCCCGCCGACCCGAACGGAGCCTGGTACACCTCCGGTATCCGCATCGGCACGCCCGCGCTGACCACGCGTGGTCTGGGCGCCGTGGAAATGGACGAGATCGCGGGGCTGATCGACCGCGTCCTCTCCGCCGCCGAGCCCGGCACCACAGCCAAGGGCAAGCCGTCCAAGGCCCAGCACGTCCTGGACCCGAAGATCTCTGACGAGATCTCGCACCGCGCCACCGACCTGCTCACCGGCTTCCCCCTCTACCCGGAGATCGACCTCGGCTGACTTCACGGCGGGAGCGGGACGGACCTACCCGTCTTCGCCGGTCTTCATCGGTCTGCGCCGATCCCACCGGCTTCTCGAACTTGACCGAGCCTCGTGGCGCCGCGACAAGAGCTGATCGACCTGTAAGCCTCGGCGGACAGGGGAGGACTGGCTAGTCGGCGGGTCGGCTGACGGACTTGGCGATCTCCACCGCCCGTGACCTGGACGCCACGCCCTCCAGTCGGAGGGTCATGTCACCTCCGTGCGTCCAGAGCAGGGTGGGTCCCGCGGTCCGCTGGGAGCGGGTGAACCGGTCACCGTCCTCGTCCACCAGCCAGAGTTCCAGGAGATGAGGCTCGGCGAACCACAGCGCCTGATTCGCGTACCCCGTGCCCGCACCCAGTGGCACCCACTCCGGCTGCTCCCGCACCACCTTGGTGAACACCGGGTCCAGTTGCGCCGCGAACTCGTCCAGCCGGATCGTGTGGCCCTGCTCGCGCCAGCACAGGGTGACCAGGAATCGGCCCTTCGGCTCGCGCGTCACCATCACCGCTCCCGGCGTCCCCAGAGCGGGGGGCACGAGTGGTGTGAAGCCCGCCTGCCGTCCCGCCTCGGCGAGCGTCAGCGAGGTGTCCGCACAGTCGGGCATCTTCGCTCCGGGAGAGGGCGCCGCCGACGGGCGGTACCGCACCTCGACCCCGCCGAAGCCGAACCAGTCCACGACCGCGGCGCGTACCGGCGGCGTGAGCACGAGGACCGTGAGCAGGCCGCACAGGCCCGCCGTCAGCGCACGCCAGCGCTTCCGGGCCCAGCGGCGCATGCTCCGGAGCCGCACGCCGCGGAGCCGCTCGTCACCGTGCCGCTCGTCACCGTGCCGCTCGTCACCGAGCCGCACGCCGCGGAGCCGCTCCCCGCGGCCGGGTGGGTCGGTGACCGGGACGGCGACGGGTACCGAGTCCGGGATGGACAGCCGCTCGGCGAGTATCTGCTCCAGCACCCTCTCGACCATCGACTCGCTTCCGGCCGCCCCCGGCTGATCCAGCGAGCGCCCGAGCGCCCGGAGCTCCTCGGGCAGCCGCGAGACGCCCGCGGCCCCGCGCTCGGCAGCAGGGCCGCGCTCACCCCCACGGCCACGCTCACGCCGATCCCGGTCACCGGAGGACGGTCCCGTGCCCCCAGGCTCGTACGGCTCACTCATGCTCATCACCTCCCTCCCGGGACTCCCGGTGATTACCGGGCTCGAAATCCGGCAGCAGGCGCTCCAGCTTCCGCAGGGCGCGGTTGAGCCGTGACTTCACCGTGCCGCGGGGCCAGCCGAGGGCCTGGGCCGTCTCCGGTTCGTCCATCTCCAGGAGATAGCGGTAGGTGACGACGAGCCGGTGGTCCTCGCTCAACCGGTCCAGGGCGGCCAGCAGTGCCGCGCGGCGCTCTATCTCCAGCGCCGCGACCGCCGGGTCCGCCGATTCCGGTATCAGCGGCTCCGCCACCACGAGCGCGGCCTCGCGGCCGGCCAGTGTCCGCTGGCGCACCGCCGTCCGCACTGTGTTCCTCGTCTCATTGGCGACGATCGACAGCAGCCACGGCTTGAACGCCGCGCCGTCCCGAAACCGCCCCAGTGAGCAGTACGCCTTGATGAAGGCCTGTTGCACCACGTCCTCCGCGTCCGCACCCGCCCCCAGCGCCTTGGCCGCCCTGATCGCGATGCCCGTATGGGCGCGCACCAGCTCCGCGTACGCCTCCGGCTCTCCGGCGCGTACCCGTGCGATCACCACGGCCTCGTCGACGACGATGCGGCCCCCCTCCCGCGTCCTCACACTGTTGTTACACCGCTCGAGCCCAATCGGTTCCCGCCTGTTCCCGACCTGTTCCCGAGCAATGAGAGTCACCTGAGAGAATGGGCCCCATGGCCTCTGATCGTCCCCGTGTGCTCTCCGGAATCCAGCCCACCGCAGGCTCGTTCCACCTCGGCAACTACCTCGGCGCCGTCCGCCAGTGGGTGGCTCTGCAGGAGTCCCATGACGCGTTCTACATGGTCGTCGACCTGCACGCGATCACCCTTCCGCAGGACCCCGCGGACCTGCGCGCCAACACCCGGCTGGCCGCCGCGCAACTGCTCGCCGCGGGGCTCGACGCGGACCGCTGCACGCTCTTCGTCCAGAGCCACGTTCCCGAGCACGCCCAGCTCGCCTGGATCATGAACTGCCTCACCGGTTTCGGCGAGGCGAGCCGCATGACCCAGTTCAAGGACAAGTCCGCGAAGCAGGGCGCCGACCGGGCTTCCGTCGGCCTCTTCACGTACCCGATCCTGCAGGTCGCGGACATCCTGCTGTACCAGGCCAATGAGGTCCCGGTCGGTGAGGACCAGCGTCAGCACATCGAGCTCACGCGGGACCTCGCCGAGCGGTTCAACGGCCGGTTCGGCCAGACGTTCACGGTGCCGAAGCCGTACATCCTCAAGGAGACGGCGAAGATCTTCGATCTCCAGGACCCGTCGATCAAGATGAGCAAGTCGGCGTCCACTCCGAAGGGCCTCATCAACCTTCTCGACGACCCGAAGACGACGGCCAAGAAGGTCAAGAGCGCGGTCACCGACACCGACACCGTCATCAGGTATGACACAGAGCAGAAGCCGGGTATCAGCAACCTGTTGACCATCTACTCGACCCTCACAGGAACCGGAATCGCCGAGCTGGAGGAGAGGTACGACGGCAAGGGCTACGGTGCGCTGAAGACTGACCTCGCCGAGGTCATGGTCGACTTCGTGACGCCCTTCCGGGAGCGCACCCAGCAGTATCTGGACGACCCGGAGACGCTCGACTCGATCCTGGCCAAGGGTGCCGAGAAGGCGCGTGCCGTCGCCGCGGAGACGCTCTCCCAGGCGTACGACAGGGTCGGCTTCCTGCCCGCTAAGCACTGACAGCCGGTACGGCGGCGGGTAGGGCGGGATACGGCGGCGGGTACGGCGGCGGGTACGGCGGGGTACGGCGCCCGGTGTGTGTCCTGCGGTCGCCAAGGCGGTGACCGCCGGCACGTTCGGTCGGGGAAGTCAGGGCGACAGCAGGTCCGGAAGCCAGTACGAGACGAGTACAACACCCGCACGAGAGCCGGGATCACGCAGTACCGCCGTACAGTCGATAGCCGTACCAGCCGAGCGGTCACGCCTGTCCGCGAGGAACCGAGAAGAACCGATGACGACGACAGGAGACGACGTGGGGACCGTAACGATCGGTGTGTCGATCGCGGTCCCGGAGCCTCACGGCAGCCTGCTCCAGGAGCAGCGCGCCGGCTTCGGTGACCTCGCGGCTTCCGGCATCCCCACGCACGTCACCCTGCTGCCGCCGACGGAGGTCGACGACGTGGCGCTGCCCGCGATCGAGGCGCACCTCGTCGAGGTCGCCGCCGCCGGGCGCCCCTTCCCGATGCGGCTCTCCGGAACGGGCACCTTCCGCCCGCTGTCGCCCGTCGTGTACGTGCGCGTCGTCGAAGGTGCCGAGTCCTGCACCTGGCTGCAGAAGCAGGTCCGGGACGCCTCCGGTCCCGTGGCACGCGAACTGCAGTTCCCCTACCACCCGCACGTCACCGTGGCGCACGGAATCGACGACGAGGCGATGGACCGGGCCTACGAGGAGCTCGCCGGATACGCCGCCGAATGGCCGTGCACCGGGTTCGCGCTCTACGAGCAGGGCGCGGACGGGGTCTGGCGCCAGATCCGGGAGTTCGTCTTCGGCGGCGCGGTGGTGCCTCCGCAATCCTGCGCGCCCGTGGAGCGCGACACCACACTGCCCGCACACTGACTGACGTAGCCCGTCGCCGGCCGCATTCGCTGCCGGTCCGTCCCGTTCCCGTCTTCGGTCCGCGCGCCCCGTACCGCCGACACGGGATCCTGCACGTGCGCTTTTGGGGCACCCGCACATTGGGTTTCCGAGGTGAGGGCAGAGTCAGATCATGGACTGGCTGAAGAAGCTTCCCGGTGTGGGACCGTTGGTCGTTCGTCTGATGGCCACGCACGCGTGGCGGTCGTACGAGCGGCTCGACCGGGTGAAGTGGTCGCGGCTCGCCGCGGCCATGACCTTCATCAGCTTCGTCGCGCTCTTTCCACTGCTCACCGTCGCCGCCGCGATCGCCGCCGCCACGTTGAGCAGCGAGCAGCAACAAGATCTCCAGGACAAGATCGCCGAGCAGGTGCCCGGCATCTCCGACCAGCTCGACATCAGCTCGCTGGTCCAGAACGCCGGCACGGTCGGTGTCATCGCGGGCGCCATTCTGCTGTTCACCGGCATCGGCTGGGTCGGTCAGATGCGGGACTGCCTGCGGGCGGTGTGGGAGCTGCCGGATCCGGAGGAGAACCCCGTCCTGGCCAAGCTCAAGGACGCGGGCGTACTCGTCGGGCTCGGCGGCGCCATGCTCGTCACCATCGCCGCGTCCACCGTCGCTTCCACGGCGGTCGGCTGGACGGCCCGCCATATCGGTATCGACGAGGACGGCTGGGGCGGCGTCCTGCTCCACGTCGCCGCCTTCGCCGTCGCCGTACTCGCCGACTTCCTGCTCCTGCTGTACCTCCTGACGCTGCTGCCCGGCGTGCAGCCGCCGCGCCGGCGGCTCATCGTCGGCGCGCTGATCGGCGCCGCCGGGTTCGAGCTGCTCAAGCTGCTGCTCAGCGGCTACATCAGCGAGGTGGCGTCGAAGAGCATGTACGGCGCGTTCGGGGTGCCGATCGCGCTGCTGCTGTGGATCAACTTCACCGCGAAGCTGCTGCTGTTCTGCGCCGCCTGGACAGCAACGCGGAGCGAGGAGGCCGAGGCCGAGGCCGAGGCCGAGGAGAAGGAAACCGAGGCCGAGGAAGCTGAGGCCGAGGCTGGGTTCAGCGACGGCGGCGCATCAGGTCCGGCAACGGCCAGCGGCGGTTGACCAGGAAGCTGCCTGCCGCGATCAGTACGAGGAGGCCGCCCGCGACGGCCAGGGCGATCCCTACTCCGCTAGACCCGCCGTTCGCCTCGGTCGACGCGGCCACCGGCTTGGCGGACGTGGTGTCCGTACCCGGCGTGGTCGCGTTGGCGCCTGGCTGCGCGCTCGTGTCGACGCCCTGGGGCGGCACCAGCTCGCCCACCGGCTCGACCTTGCCCGCCGCCTGGAAACCCCAGTCGAGGAGGGCGGCCGCCTCCTTGTAGACCTCGTTGTGCTCGTCCTTCTCCGGGTTCATGACCGTGACGAGCAGCACCTTGCCGTCGCGCTCGGCGACGCCGGTGAAGGTGGCTCCCGCGTTCGTGGTGTTGCCGTTCTTCACACCTGCGATGCCCGGGTACTGCGAGATGTCACTGTCACCCGTGAGCAGGCGGTTGGTGTTCTGGATCTCGAAGGAACCGCGGGTTGTCTTGCCCTTCTTGTCCGTCGTCGTCTCGCCCGGGAACTTCGCCGAGACCGTCGAGGCGTACTCGCGGAAATCCGCTTTCTGCAGCCCGGAGCGGGCGAACAGGGTCAGGTCGTACGCCGACGACACCTGCCCCTTCGCGTCGTAGCCGTCCGGACTGGCCACCTGCGTGTCGAGGGCCTGCAGTTCCTCCGCGTGCGCCTGCATGTCGTTGACCGTCTTGTTGACACCGTCGTTCATGGCGGACAGGACGTGTACGGCGTCGTTGCCGGAGCGAAGGAAGACACCGAGCCACAGATCGTGGACCGTGTACGTCTCGTTCTCCTTTATCCCCACCATGCTCGAGCCGGCGCCGATGCCGGCCAGGTCGGAGGGCAGGACCTTGTGCTCCATGGTTCCCGGGAACATCGGCAGCAGCGTGTCGGCGAACAGCATCTTCAGGGTGCTCGCCGGGGGCAGTCGCCAGTGCGCGTTGTGAGCGGCCAGGACCTCGCCGGACTCGGCGTCGGAGACGATCCAGGAGCGCGCGCTGATGTCCTTCGGCAGTACGGGGGCGCCGGTGCCCAGGTTCACCTGGGTCCCGGCCTTGCCGAGTTGTTCGCCGCCGACCGTCGACATGTTCGCCGGGGGTGTGGCCGACGGCGAGGTGGAGGCCGAGGGGGTTGGAGACGGGCTCGCGTCCGCGAACGCGAAAGCGGGCGCGGCGGCGAGGGAGAGAGACAGCAGGGCGGCGGAAGTGACCAGCAGGGGCCGCAGGGCGGTCTTGTTGCTGGCGGACGGGGTCGAGTTGGTGGCGGGCACGGTCGAGAAATTACATGGCTCCGGTCGGGAAGTCCCACTCCGGTCCCCACCCCTGCGCCGGAGCCCGGCCGGCGACGGCGATACTGAACCCATGAAGCTCACCCGCCCCGTCTCCTGGTTCCTGATCGCCTTCGGGGTGTGGAGCTGGGTCATCTGGATCACTGTCCATGGACAACAACCCAGCACCTAACGCCGAAGCCCCGTTCATATGACACGGGCTCAGGCTACCGGTACGACACAGCGAAACCCCGCCCATGCGCCACGGGGGAGGGACGCACGGACGGGGCTTCTCTACCTCACCGCCGGCCGGTGCTGGGGACCGACTGTGAGGGACCTAGGCAGCCACGCCACGGGCCACTATGAGCGCCACAACGGCCACCCATGCGACCCATGCCGCTGCTGTCACTAACCGGCTCACGCGGCGTTCAGGGACTTCGGGGAAGCTGTCCACTCACAGCCCCCGCCTTCGGGCCACACGAACGCCGTAGCGGTCGGTACGCGGTCACCGGGCATCTTCGCGGGGTCAACCCACTTCGGGTCTACCTCTTTGAGAATTCCGGTCCGGTGTCCATCGGTGACGCGCTTTCCGATCATGGACTGTGTGACCATCACGCCCCCTTCCGTCTCGTACAGCGCTCACACGGAAACGGGCACGGAGGGGGCTCAGCCGAAGGCGGGAAGTAGACGACGTTCGACCGCACGTCCAGCGCTCCGCCGTACTCCGTCCACCACCCTTCCGGGCTGTCCGCGTACGGGCCGGTGGGGTCATCTATGAGACTGACTAGCTCCGGCTCAGGTAAAGCGCTTGTACGGGCGCTCAGCCGCTTCGCCGGCGCGGTCACGGGCACTCGTGGTGCTCGTACCGGTCAGCCGAAGGTCCCCCCGAAGCGCGCTCAATGGTCACGCGTCGGCATGTCTCCAACGACTTGAACGGGCGCTTGCACTTCCGGCACTTCTCACCGGTGGGCGCGTAGGTCGAATATTCCGACTGACGCGCGTCAGTGTCAGGCTGAGACAAGTGAGCCACCCTCTTTCGCTCAGGGAACGGGGAAGGGTGGCTGACGGAAGGGGGAAACGCGCTCCCCGCTCCGTACAGCGACCTTCCCCGCGTCTTCACGCGGTCCGCTGTGGTCATCTTTTGTTGTCACTCCAAGGTGAGTTGATCATCCGTCAGGAGTGGTGCCGTTTCAGGCTACGCCTACGAAACGCTTTCGTCTGCCGTTTCGTCACGGGTCTCGCTCGTCAGGATGTAGGTTGTTCGGCCCACGGTGACCGCTGACGCTCCGTCTCGGATTGCTTGGGCAGCACGCTCGAAGTCTTCGGCCCGTTCCTTGTTGTCTCGTGCCACGCGTTCCCACATGGCGCACTTGCCCTCAAGTTTGGCAAGGATCTCCGGCACGCTCGTGAAGCTCTTCGTCTTCGGGCCGATCGGTCCCGCCATGAAGTCGTCGTCATCCATGAGTTGAGGGTACGCAGAAGCCCCCGCACCAACTACCGGGTAGGTAGTCAGCACGGGGGCTCAGTGTCAGACGCTCAGTGCAGCGTCAAGCTCCTTGTACTTGCGGCGGACAGTTGCAGGGTGACGGGTAGCGGCCTTGCCCACCTCTTCGGGGCTCAGCCGGTGTCGCCAACCCTTCTCAATGATCTCGTCGGCTTCCTTGTTGCTCAGCCGTGCGGGCTCGTCCTGGGGCTCAGCCGGCTCGTCCTGGGGCTCAGGCTCAAGCTCCGGCTCGTCCACCGGCTCAGGCTCCGGAAGGGTCTCCTGAACGGGCTCGTGGACGCTCAGGGTCTCCGGCGGGTTGTGCACCACCATGCGGGCAGTGACCGGCTCCGGCAGCACGAGCGGAGCGGGTACGGCGTACAGCTCCTTGAACGCGTCTGCCTTCTCCGCCTTGCGCTCCGCGTCGGCAAGGGCAGCCATGTACACGGGGCCGACTTCGGCAAGCAGCATGACGAGCGCCGGAGCGATCAAGTGAACGGCCACGCCGACCGCATCACGCGCCGAGACGCTGAGCCACACGTTCAGGAAGACGGAGCTGAGACCGGTCAGCCACCGGAAGGCAACCGGCCACGCTCCCAGCTTCGTCACGCCGTGCCGGGCAAGGGTGCTCTCTGCGCTCAACGCCATGATGAAAGCAGCGTCCACGATCAAGCCCAGGACGAAGCCGGACCAACGCCATTCGCTGTGCGCGCTGACGAAGGGGGTCGTCGTCATCAGGGAATAGAACACAAGCCCCGTGATCAAGAACCACCGACCACCGGTCAGTACGCGTCTCGTGCGCCTGATCGTCTTCTGAGTCGGGGTCAGGGTCGGCTTGTTCGCCTTGCCCATGTCGCTTGCTCCTAACGGGTGTTGACGTGTTGTCACCCGTCATGGAGCGGAGGGGATTCCTACTCCGGCAGCGCTGAACTGACCACGCCAGTAACGGAGTTGAGAACCGGGCCGACCGGGACGACACCGGGCGGAAGCACGCCACCGGGACCACCGGGACGCACGGGACCGGGTGCGGGACCGGGACGAGCGTCCGTGACCGGAGCCGACTCCGCGTCAGGGTTGGTCACCTCACCGGGTGTTCCGGACACCACGTCATCACTCGTGTCTGTGCCCGCGTCCGGGTCCGGGTACGAGCTGTCAGGCTCCGCCGGGACCACACCGGGCGGAAGCTCCTTGTCCTCTTCGCCGGCTCCGGGGAAGGGAAGGAGTGCGTCCGGGACGCTGACCCCGACTCCGTTGGGCATGACCGACTTGCCGAAGTCGTCCATGTACTTGCCGTCCTTCTGAGCGTCCTTGAACGGTCCCTTGTCGCCTGCCTGAGCGCGCTTCTCCGCTGCCGTTGCGGCCTTGCCGGTCTCGGCCTTCGTGGCGCTTCCCGGGGGCTTGCTGGCAGCCTCAGCGGCCTTCTCAGCGGCCTTCGGTGACGCGGTGACAGTCGTGGTCGGTCGGGGGGTTGCAGCGTCCGCCGGACCGTTGCCGTTTGTGAAGATCATTGCTCCGAGACCGAAGGCAACGGCAGCCGAAGCGAGAGTTGAAACGGGAAGAACGAGCTTGTTGTTCACGATGACCCCGAAGATGATCTTGTTGCACTTTCAACGTCTTGTGTCTCAATGGTTGCATGGACCACTGACACCGGAATACGAACTTCCGTCACAGCTAGGCAACAAGTTGTTGAACCGGAAAATCGTCAGCGTGGACGTACTCACACGTGGTCCACACGCCGGCTGACGCGGTGACCAACTCTCGTGTCTCACGCGACCGTTCCCACTCGACACCCGCCACGAGAAGCCCGCTGTCCTTGCGACGACCCCACACCCGAAAACCGTCATACCGGGGCGCTGCGGGTGCAGACAGGATGCGTGCGACAAGCCGACCCTGAGCGGACAGAACGGCCCTGAGTTCCGTACACGACCGGATCAACTCTTCCGTCATGGACGAGCCGAGAAGGGTGCAGGGAAGCCACGTGCCGGACGCGCGGGACGGAACCCAGACAGTGAGTGCGAGTGTGAATGGTGCAGCGTGCATCGAAGCCCCCCAAGAGCCGGAACGTGTAGTTCCATGGTGCGTTTCCAGCCGATCACTTTCCGTCGTTCGTAGGGTGTGTGTAAGGACCCTCCTTAAGTCGTACAACTGTCAACATCACTCGTCGGTCAGGACTAGTCACCCATGGCCACGGCTTTGTTCGAACGGCTGTGCGATCGGATGTACGACCTTACTCCCCGGGTCTGACATATGCCAGAGAGTTAGCCCACGTCAGAAGTTTGTGCGCTTGTGAAATGATCTTCACAAGAAAGGGGACCAACCCACTCTTGAGAGTAGGCTGATCCCCTGGGGGCTTCCCCGCTTAGTTCACCCGGACCCACCGGAAGATGTGCGCCTTCTTCGGGTTGCCGTCGCACTCGTTGCCATGTCGAGTGCACTTGAGTTCGCGGACCTGAGCCATTTTCGTTCCCCTTCGCTCCGTCGTTCTTACAAGAGAATCGTAGCACGTGCCTACTCTCAAGAGTAGGTACTGACGGAGGAAACTTCCCTACTCTTGAGAGTAGGTTGACCGCTCCGGAGTGACGACGCGACGAATGCCCGCAGCACGTATGAGCGTCCAGCAAGCCGGGCAAGGCTCACGCGTCACGTACAGCGTGGAACCGGGAAGCTCGTTCGCCGGCGCATGGCGTATGGCGTTCCGTTCGGCGTGGTCGGCAATGCAATTGGCGTAGTCGGTGTTCGCTGCACACTCGTCGTACGTGAGCTGTCCACGCGGGCACGCGCCTTCTGTGAGGCACCCGGGCACACCTGCCGGAGCCCCGTTGTATCCGGTCCCCCTGATCTCATTGAACGCGTTGACGAGCACAGCGCCCACCTGAGAGCGCGTGCAGTCGGCTCGTGTGGCGATTACCCGTGCGATGTTCAGGAAGTAGGAATCCCAACCCGGTCGGCTCGTGTCGTTCATGTCTCCCCAAAAGGAAAAGCCCCCCGGTTTCCCAGGGGGCTTCTCATGTGTCTCGGCTTACCACTCGTCAGCGTGTCGGCGTGCGTGTATCAGGTCAACGCCACTGTCCGGGCAGGTGGGGCAGGGGATGACGTTCTCCTTGCGCCACTGCTCTTGCGTGACCCGGATCTCTCCGGAGCAACCGCCACACTGCATGATCGTCGTTTCCATGACTCCCCTTCGTTCGTGCTTACAAGGGAAATCATAGCCTACTCTTAAGAGTAGGCACAAGCGCTCAGTCGTCGTACTCGTCGTGACAGTTGACGTGCGTGGTCGGCCCCGGGTTGACCGGAACGGGAACAACCGTCGTACCGCCGGAACGCTGCGGAGCCTTCGGCGTGGTCGGCTTCGTCAGGTTGGGCTTCGGTGCCGGAGCGGGGGCCGGACGCGGAGCCGGAGCCGGAGCCGGACGCGGGGAGAACGCCACAGTGGAGTACGTGTCACAGCGGGTGTCGTCGTCGTCAGCGGCACAGCCGGCCACCATGAGAGCGCCCACGAGAGCGACCGAAGCAGCGGCGGCAACCTTCGCGCCCGTGCTCACCTTGTCGCGCTTACCGTACGGGTTCATGCGTCGTTCTCCTCAACGTTGGTGTACCTGACCTTGCGCACGTACGCTTCCCTGACCTGAATCGAGATCAGGGACAGCGCGTCAGTCTTCTTGGGTCCGTAGCCCCACCCGCCGTTAAGCTCACCGTGGCGTTCACGGTCAAGCCACTCGTCAACCATGTCGTCAAGAACGTCAATGGCAGCGGGCTCAAGCTCAAGGAACGGGTTCGGTTTCTCGTTCGCCATGCTCTTACCGGAGCGGAGGGGATTCCCCTACTCGTACGGCTCGTCCGGCACGTCCTGAACGGAGTTCGGAGCCACCTTGCGAAGCTCCTTGAGCACGAGACCGGCGAACTCCTGAATCTCCTTGTCAGCGGCAACGTGATGACGCTTACCCAGCACGTCACGCCACGCCCGAAGGTTCCCGGTCACCACCATGTCTACCGGTGCGGCATTCGGCAGAAGGCCACGAGCCGCTTCCCGGGCTTCCTTGCGGGTGACCATTCCCCGCGCACGCAGAAGCTTTACGGCA
Source organism: Streptomyces sp. NPDC005808 (assembly GCF_042871385.1). Classification (NCBI taxonomy): domain Bacteria; kingdom Bacillati; phylum Actinomycetota; class Actinomycetes; order Kitasatosporales; family Streptomycetaceae; genus Streptomyces; species Streptomyces sp. NPDC005808. Next base: position 140,972 of record NZ_JBIAIK010000009.1, read on the forward strand.
GCGTCGTACGCCTTGAGCGCTTCGGCGTAGTCCTCACGGAATGGCTCTTCAAGCTCCGTGCCGACAATGGCCGGCGGTATCACGGGCTTCGTGTTCGCGTAGTCCACATACCGCTGAGATACGACGGAGAAGGAAAGGTGCCGGTGGCGCGTCAGCTCCGTGAGAAGCGCACGAGACACGTCCCGCACAAGGAAGGTGACCGACGCGTGTTCAAGCACGCTGTAATGACCCTGAGCAAGAATGTTGGCCATGTAGTCAGCGTTCCGCGCCGTGTTCGGGTTCGGTCGGTGGAAGCTTTTGTAACACAGTCGTCCAGCCGCTTCGCCCAGCGCGTCAGCATCCTTGGGCAGCGTCGGCCCCCAAACGTCGTACTCGTACGCCGAGAGCATCACGCCCGTGTTCAGGGCAGTGTGGGCAAGGGTCTCAACCCGCAAGGTGTCTCCCAAGGGAAGAGCCGGCCAACCCACTCTTGAGAGTAGGTTGACCGGCTCGTGTGTGTGTGTGGTCAGTCGGTGTCGTTGGTGTCCCGGGCAAGGAAGCGCGCTAGGGCAAGCACGTCTTCCGGGTACGCGTCGTTCGTGAGCGCGGCCTTACGGATCTCCTGAACGGCCACCCGGTAAATGTCCACGCGCTCAGCAAGGTCTTCGGCTGCCCGCTGTGCTCGTGAGGTGAGTACAGGGGGCTTGAACTCCGGGATCGTCACGGACGGAGACCGCGCGCAATGAGATCCTGATAGGCGCGTTCCTGCGGGCTCATGGTGCGTCGCTCGTACCGGGTGCCGTTGAACGTGAGCGAAGTCTTCGCCGTGTCGCGGGTGACCTTCTCCTGTTCAGCGGCAGTCTCGTTCAACCATGCGGCAAGCTCACGCATCTCACGCGGGGACAGCTTCGCGCGGTCACCGGGAATGGCGAGAGACGCAATGCCCGGCTCACTGTCCTTCGTGAACGCAACGACGCGCTCACCGGTCTTCGTCTTGAGTACGGCCTTCGTCTCACGGGTAACGCTCAGCATGGGTGCTGTCTCCTTGCGATTGGGTGACCAGGGGCTTGAGGGGCTTACGCTCATGCGTCCGCCCAAAGGGAAAGCTGTACGGGCTTGAACGGCTCGTGACCGATCAGAACGGCGTCTTCCTTCTTGAAGACGACCTGACCGAAGCGACCGACGCGGTACGAGAACTCAGGAACTTCGTACTCCCACACGTGGAAGCCGGCGGAAGCCAACCGGTCTCCGAAGTCCTCAAACCAACCGTTCAGTTCGTCCGGCGACGCGAACCCACAAACTTCGTCGTCGTGAATCGTTATCAGGTTCGGGTCAGCTTGCGGGGAAGGGTGGCGCTCGTCGCTGTGTCGCCAACCCATACCGGCCAACTTCTCGCGGTCGGCAAGAGGGACGTTCCGGCACGAGTAAGGGCCGGAAGGGAAGTCCCGGTCACGCACAGTCGAGTGAGCAACCCGCCAAACTCTCACGTTGCGTCTCCTGATCGTTGGGTGTGGTCTTGCGTGCCCCCGGCGGGATTCGAACCCGCGTCGTCCCGTGCACCCTTGCGGGCTCCGGATTGGGATGCTCTTCCGTTGAGCTACGGGGGCTAAGGGCCGAAGCCCCGTGCGTCAGACTGACGACTTGATCCGGCAGGCGAGAGCGTCAGCGCTGCGGAGGGAAGCGAGCATGTACAGCGACTCTTCGCCGTTCTTGTGCACGGTGCTGATCACGTCGCCACTCTCGTTGCGGGTGACGAACTCAATGACCTTGTGCGGCCGGTTGCTGCGGAGGGTCTGAACGGTTCCGCCGGTCGGCAGGTTGTAGGTAGCCACGGTGGTTCTCCTTCGGTCTGTTGCTCTCTATGGAGCGGAGGGGATTCCCGCGCGGTAGTCCGCGTCATGGGCGAGATACGAGACCGCACGAGCAAGGCGCTCCGGGTCGTCCTTGAAGTGGCCTAGTGCGAGATTGCAGGAGTGGCACAGCACGCCCCTGACGCGCCCGGACGAGTGCTCGTGGTCGATAGCGTGGGAGCGCTGGAAACTCCCCGGTGGGGCTCCGCATATGTCGCACGGCCGGCGCATGAGTTCCGTGAGCGTTTCGGCCGTGATCCCGTACCGGCTCAACGTCCGCTCAAGCGAGCAACACGACCGGCACTTAGCGCGGGGCTTGCCACGCATGGGGGAGAAGTCCCCAAGAGGTTTCTTCTCCCCACAGCGAGAACAGGACTTCACGCAGCGGCAGCCTTCTTGCGAGCGTTGTACGCGCGCTTCTGAGCGTTGCGCTTCTCCGGGTTGTCCTTGCGGAAGCGCTTCGTGGCTCCGCGCTTGCACGACTTGCACTGAGACATGCGCGCCCCGGTGACCTTGTTCCGAACGTAGAACTCGTCAACGGGCTTCTCGATACCGCACGCCTTGCAGCACTGCGTTTCGCCCTTCGGGGCTTCCGGGCTACCGCCCAGGTACAGCGTCTTGAAGTTCTTCCGGGCTTCGTCCCTGACGCTCTCAAGCGCCGTGTACGCCACTCCGGAAACCTCAGCAAGCCCCCGGTGATCGTCGGCACCGATGCAAGGGAAGTCGCCAATGCCGTACTCAGCGGAAAGAACGGCTTCCTGTTCGGTCGGCAGAAGGTCAAGGGTCTCGTGGACGCGACGCTTGTTCTCCCGCTGACGCTCAGACAGCTCGTCGTTCGCCTCAAGCCGGGCAAGCGCGTAGTTGTCGTTCAGGGTGTCGGCCACCGTGGCGTTCTCGTTCTCGCCAACCGGAGCGTCAAGGTACTCCGCACCCTGCCACGAGATACGAGCGGCGTACGCGGTCTCAGCGGTCATACGCTTCGCGCCCATGACTTCGGTGAGGGTGCACAGACGCTCAGCTTCGTACGGGTCTCCGGCAGCCATGCTCAGCGCCTTCTCAAACTCAGCGGCAATCGAGCGGCTGACACCCTGCCGCGTCTGAACCTTGCGCTCGTCGGCAAGCATCCCGGAAACGGTCCGGTCCATGAAGGTGAAGAACTCCGCCACGGACGAGCCCTTGAAGCGGCTGAGCCCCTGCCACACGGCCACCCGACCCACCTGAGCGAGATCGTCCATGAGATCCGTGTCAGTGCGTCCGCCGGTCGTGGCGTACCGCCGGGCAAGCTGAATGACGCGCTCTTCCGTCGCCTCAATGACAGCGGTCACGGCGGTCAGGTCGTTGTTCTGAGCGGCGGCAATCTGCTGAGCGGTGAGGTCAATCACGGGGAATCTCCTTCGGGGTGGCTTCGCTCCGGAATGGAGCGGAGGGGATTCCCACCGAAGGAGTCAGGACGTTTGCCCAGGTCAGCGCCTGTTTTTGGCAAGGCTCCGCCACGGCATGGCGAAGTTGGGTGTCACGGCCTGAGCCCCGTCAGTGGGCTTCTTTGCGACGGGGCTTGATCAGTGCCGTGCGTCGTGGTGCTCTTCGAACGTATGTCAGTGCCTACTCAGAAGCAACGTTCTGAGTAGGCACTGTGCATACATCTGACCACGCCGGCTGAGCCGGGAAAAGTGCTGTTTCTAAGGCGCAACCCGGGGCTCATCCTTTGGGATGACGGTTGCGCACCCCCGATAACAGGGGGGTTACCTTCGGATCGAAGAAATGATCTTTTACGGTCCGTCAGCCCACTCTTAAGAGTAGGCAGTGAATCGTGACCGCGCCGTGACCTAATCGAACGTCAGGCAGAAGCGGAACGTGGCGCACGCCACTTAGGCAGCCTTCGCGTACGCCGCTTGCGGGTTCTCCGCGTACCACTCGTCCTGAGAGATCAGGAGTTCAGGCAGGTACTTGCCCTTCGCATCCTTCATGTACAGGCTGCCCCACGAGCGGCCCCCAACTTCGGCTTCGGACGCAATCGGAACGCCGAACAAATCGAACGACATGCAGCGCTCGAACTCACGGGCAAAGTCCTGGGCTTCACGAGCGGGCACCGACGCAAGAACTTCGTCATGGATCGGCAACTTCATGTAGTCGAGAAGACCGGCCTCTTCCATGTTCATCATGGCTTGCCCCAGCACGTCACGCGCTGCCGACTGTGACTGATAGTTCACAACGGCGTACATGCGGTCCCGGTCAAGCGGCAGCCGGCGACCGGTGGCAGACACCGTGACGAGCCCGGTTGCACGAGCTTCGCGCTGCCACTTCTTGGACGCACGAACGATCTCCGGATACGCCCGGTCGTACGCAGCAATGGCAGCACGCACCTGAGCGATAGGCGCACCGGTCTGCCGCGCGATCGTCTCCGCCCCTCCGCCGTAGACCTTGCCGAAGCCGATTCCCTTACACAGCTTGCGGTGAGCCTTCGTGAAGTTCGGACCGAACACGAGACGCGCCGTGAAGTCGTGCAAGTCCTCACCCGCGTTGATCGCTTGCTTCATGCGCTTCACGTTGGCGAGAGCGGCAAGAACGCGCATCTCAACGGCAGCGAAGTCGGTGGACACCATGACGTGACCGGGGTCAGCAAGGAGTGCGCGCCGAATCATGAAGTCAGAAGACGGGAGCGTTTGAAGCGCGGGCTTCGTGATGCTCATGCGTCCCGTGCGGGCAGCGAGTGTCTGTATGTTCGGGTGTACGCGACCGTTCGCGTCCACGTTGGTAATGAACGTGTCGGCGTACGCCGTGACCCACTTACCGGCACGCTTCGCGCGAAGGACAGCGTCCGCAAGAGGGTTGGGTTCCCGGGCACCGATGCGCACCCAATCACGGTCAAGGTCCGCCAACGGCAGAAGAACGGCCTTGTCCAACTTGAGCGCACCCTTGTCTGTGCGCTGTGTCAGCTCTTCGCCCATGGCAAGAAGGGCTTCGGAGACCTGGGCACCGGAGTTGACCGACTCAACGCCGTACCGGGCGGCAATGACGCTGTACTTGCTTTCCTCTTCGTGAAGCTTCACGGACAGCGTGGACGCGTACTCAGTGTCCAGCACGATTCCCGCGCGCATCATTACTGAGCACATGCGGGCAATCTCGTGCTCATAGTCCACGAGCGCTTGACGCACGCCGAGACGAGCAAGCTCAGCGGTCAGGATCGGGTCAAGACGCGCCGTGTAGATCACGTCAAGGCCGGCGTACAAGTTGTAAGTCGGGTGGTCAAGCGGGATGTTCGCCCAACCCGTGGCCTTCGTGAAGCCGAGACCGTTGAAGACTTCGGTCAGGTCTCCGGCAGTGTCCGGGGCGCTGGGGTCCGTGTAGTGGGCGGAGAGCGGTTTGAGGCCGGTCCCGATTCCCCCCTTGTGGGGCTCACGCGGGTCAATGAGCGTGGCCTTGATCTTCGTATCGGTGGTCTTCGGTGCCAGGATCTCAAGCGCGTACGGGGCGTGCTCGTCCAACACGAGCCAATCGAACGGCGCGTTGTGGATCAGGAAGCGGGAAGCCATGCGGAGCACGAACAAGGCTGCCTCAATGAAGCGGCCCCCGCGTTCCCAGTGAATGACCCACGCTGTCCGCTCGTCCCCGAACTGAATGGTCCGGAGTCGGTAACCGGCGCTGTAGATATCAAGGCCGGTCGTCTCAGTGTCCAGCGCGATCGGTCCCCGGAGAGCGGCAGTGCGCGCCCACTGCATGAACTCACGAAGGTCGTTGTCAGTCTCCGGAACGTTGATCCGGACCACTTCGCCGGCCACGTCATGGAAGTACGTTTTCAAGGTGTTGTCCCCTAACGCAGAAGGGGTCAACCCACTCTTGAGAGTAGGCTGACCCCTTGTCGATTGCGTGCCTTACAGCTCCGCGCGGGCAGCGTCCAACTTCGCCTTAAGGTCTCGGAACGCTGCATACGCTTGATGCGGGACGACCCCGTTGCCGATCCGCTCAAGCTTCTCGCGGTGAGTGAGGCCCGGGACGCTCGTCACCCAACCGGGTTCAAGCCCCATGAGCCATTCCGCGAACTCCGGGTTGAGCTTGACCCCACCGCGCGGACCGCGAATGACCGGTACGGGTGCGGCTGTCTGCCGGATCTTCTCCCACCGGTACACGGCAGGCGCGAACTCTCCCCACCATTCAGCGGGGGAGTGCGGTCCGTCGTCGGGCAACTCGTCTTCCGGCGTGACGTTCAGCAAGAACACAACTTCGTCTTCAAGCGTCGGTCCGTGCCCCCCGGCTTTCCTCTTGTCCGGGTGCTGAGCGCTGCCGTTGCTGCCCAGGTTGGCAGTCGGTGTCTTGAAGAGCTTGTCAGCGCGGTCACGCGGGAAGAGACGAGCCACGGCGGTAACAAGGTCGTCCCCACCTGCCCCCGCACGGTCGCGCTTCGCGAAGTCGGGACCCCGGTTCGCGTCAGCTACGGTCGGGGTCGGAAGGAGTGGCAACGCAGAACCACCGGTCGCGCATGTGGGGCGCTCCGATATCGGAAGCTCGTATACACGTCCACGCAGCGTCATACCCGATCTCGTGAAGCGATGTGAGGACCGACCCGAGCCCCCGATTTCGGATAGCTCCGACGTTCTCCAAGAACACGTGTCGGGGTCGAATGATCCGTACTGCGTCAGCGATGTTGAACCAAATTCCACTGCGCTCACCCTTGATCCCCTCACGCCGACCGGCATTCGAAATGTCCTGACACGGGAAGCCCGCTGTGATCGTGTCGACTTCCCCCGCGAACTCGTGCCACGGGGCGTACCTCACGTCACCGATGTTCGGCGCGTCCGGGAAGCGGTACGCCATGACTTCACACGCTGCCTTGTGGACTTCGGCAACGACCGTGACCTTGTCTCCGGTCAGCGCTTCAACGGCGATTCCGAGACCGCCGTAACCTGCGCATAGCTCAAGGATTGGCACCGGGTGCCCCTCCGCTCTCATTGGGTTGCTTGTACCTGTCTGAGAGCGGAGGGGATTCCCACCGTGGCTACTGGCCGAAGATTCCGGGTCCCGTGGACTTCTCCGGCTCGTCAGCGAGACGCACGCCGACCAACGCGTTGCCCTTCGCTACACGCTTGCGGGACACGCCGCGCTCTTCCATGGCAGCGAAGAACGCGCGTCGCGTCCAACGCTCCTTGCTCGGAAGGTTCTCCGCTTCGCACCAATCGAGATAGTGGTTGAACGCGTCCCCGCCCAGCATCACGGCACCCTCAGCCTTGACGAGTACCGCCGGCTGTGAGGGGTCGTCACTGTAGAACCCGGCAAGCGCGTCCGACGTGGCGCGGTAGTCACGCGTTGCGGACGTGATGGACTCCGGGTCACGAAGGCCGGACGCGTACCACTCGACAGCACCACGCACAGCCCATGCCACGATTCCGGCAGCCTCAGCGAGAAGCTTCTTGTCAAGGTCGTAATCCCGCTCGTGCGGAGCGAAATACCGCGTGAACGGAATGAGCTTGACCCTTCGCCACAGACCTTCGTCAGCACCCTTGAACCGGGGCTTGTGGTTCGTGGCAAGCAGGATCAGGAAGGTAGGCGAGAAGGTGAAGAACTCCTGACGCAAGAAGCGCGCGGTGACCTTGTCCTTGCCCGTGACCCGCTTCAACACGGCCTCACTCATGGGCTTGCCGCTCTCACCCTCCGAAGCCATGACGAGCCGGCTGCCCCTGAGCGCGGCAATGTCGTTCGGGATTCCGCCGCTGCCCTTGTCCTCAAACGTGGCGAACGGCGTGGTCTTCGTGATGTTCCCGAAGACGCTCGTCAGGGTGTCCGTGAAGACGCTCTTACCGTTGGCACCCTTCCCCCACAGCACGCCGAAGCACTGTTCCGACGTGTTGCCCGTGATCCCGTAGCCCGTGAGCCGCTGCATGTACCCGATCAGGTCAGGGTTCCCCGGGAAGATTTCCGTAAGGAACTGTTCCCAGCGGGGGCACAGCGCGTCAGGGTCGTACTCAATCGGCAGCGAGACCGTGAGCATGTCGTGCTTGTCGTGGTCCCGGAGCACACCGGTACGAAGGTCAACCACGCCGTTACGGAAGCTCAGAAGGTGCGGAGCCGCGTCGAACTCTTCGGCGTTCACGTACACGCTGGGGACGCTGCGAAGCTCCGTCATGAGAGCGTCAATGCGCGTCGTCATGGTGAACCCGCGTGCTTCCTGAGCGTTGCCCGCAAGGACGAGCGCGGCCCCCATGCGGTGAATCTCCTGACGAACCTTGTGCTCCGAACGCTCCCAGGTAACGCCGTTCCACGTGTGGAAGCCGAGACCGGGCGCGTACTTGATCCGTCCGTCAGACCACGCCACGAGCGCATGAGCGTTCATAGCGTCGCTCTCGCCGTACGTGCGCACGAGATCAGCGAGGATATCCGCCGCGTCTCGTCCCTGATCGTCGGACACCGTGACAGCACCGGTCCGCTTCGCCACCGTGGCCTTGCGCTGTGCAGCCTCAGCAACGGCACGGTCCACCACTGGACGCGCGCTCTTCACGGCGGAGTGCATGAGCCCGGGGAAGTCTTCTCCGGTCGTCTCACGCCACTTCGTCAGGTCAGTCTTCGGACCAAGGTTCGGCAGGGGGAGCGCGTAAACCTCAATGCCGTACGGCTTGAGACCTTCGGCAAGCGCAAGATTGAAGCGCTGCCCGGCTTCGTCGTTGTCTCCGGCGGCAATGACCTGAGTGCCCGCAAGGCCGGCGGCAAGCTCAGCGAGAAGGTCAGGGTTACCGGCAATGCCCGCACCACGGATACAGACAGCGTCGTACCCGACCGCAACCGACGTGAGACCGTCCCCGGGTCCCTCAGACACGATCGTGACGGAGTACCCGCCGGAGCCACGGAACACGCCGTACTGACCCCACCGAAGCCCCTCCGGGTTGCTCAGGGACAGCCACCGTCCGGGACAGTGACCGGTCAGGTCTCGCCCCTGCAAGCCACGGGTGATCCCAGCGAAGTCGTTGAGCGGGACCGTGAGCCGGGGGAACTGACGGAAGCCACGGGACCGGTAGTTACGGGCTCGTCCCTCAGCGTCCGTGTAGTCGAGACCGGGAACGCGTCCGTCGTCCACGCCAACCATGAGTTCGGCAGCCGTGGCACTGTCCAGACCGAAGCGGTCAAGCGCGTACCCACGAGCCCGCTGACCCCATTCAGTCGTACCGACGAACTCAGCAACGGTGCGGTCAACGTACATGGCAAGCTGAGCGGTGAGAGCGGTACCCACGAGCGCGGGCTTCTCCTTCGGAACCGTGAGACCGTCACCGGTCGCGTTGAAAAGGTCATTCCAGTTGAGCCGTGCGGCAAGGCGAACCTTGTTGGTGTCGCATCCCGCACGGCAAGTGAGCCGAACCTTGAAGTCGTCACCGCGCCAAATCCGAAGGGACGGACGGGAGTCCGCGTGTGCTGGACACTTCGCGAGATACCCCCCGTCCGCCTCAGCGGTCACGTCACCGAACCGTGCAAGAACGTCCTTGAATTCCACGGGCCACCGTCTTTCTCTCGGTTGCCCGCTCTTGAGCGAAGGGGATTCCTACACGTCCGGGCCGAAGGTCAGCGCCCACTCAGCAAGCGTCTTCGCACCCTTGGACAGATTGCAGCCGGCGCACGCGGGAAGCATGTTGGAAGCCTTGTCGGCACCCCCCTTGCTCAGCGGGTGGACGTGGTCAAGATGCGTGGCGCGCTTGTCGCAGTACGCACAGCGGTAGCCCCAACGGCGCATGATCTCTGTGCGGCTGTACGACTCGTGCTCAACGCCGTAGTCCTTCGCGCGCTTCCGGTGGGTCAGCTCGTGGCGCTTGTCCGGGGGCAGGGACGCGTAATACTTCTTACGGTGGTCCGCTGCCCGCTTCCGGCGACACGTGGCGCACGAGCTTGACGGACGCTTCGCCTTCCCGGCAAGGAACTGTTCAGCGGGCTTCGCTCGTCCGCAGTGCCGACAGACCTTGTTAGCCACGACGGACCCACCTAACGTCAGCGCCACGGGCAACGGCACTCATGACCGCGTCCGCGTACCGGGCTCCGTCCTTGCGGTCCGTCCATCCCTTGCGGAGAAAGATGCTGTCCCCAGCACCCATAAGCCGAAGGTCCCCCAGCGCCGGAGCCTTGTCCCTGTCAATCAGTACGGAAGCCACGGCTTCCCCTTCCTGCCTACTCTTGAGAGTGGGTTGAAACGACAAAGGGCCGGACAGCACCCGTGTGAGTACCGTCCGGCCCGTGTCGCGCCTACTTGCCTTCGTCCTGTTCCCCGGTGACGTTGCTCCGCAGAAGTCGCACGTGAGTTGCTGCCACGTGTTCAGCCCGTAGCGTCTTGCGTGGCTTCTCCGAACGGCTGTCTGTGCCGGTCGGCTGCACCTTGAGCATGGGGAACTTGCGCCCCTCAACGCGGACGAAGTACGTGCGCCGAACAATCGCGTCGGACGCACGGACCCCGTTGCCTTGACGCGAGGGGTAGTTCACGAGATCACCCGGGTACAGGGGCTCACCGGCGTAGTCAGCGACCACAGCCCGTTTACCCATACTCAGGATCTCCGGTCTCTTCGTACACGCCGAAGCGAACACGGCGCTCGTGAATCACGGCGTTGCGTGCTTCCGGCGGGTACTGCCACAGCGGAGCCCTTACGGCTTCGTCAGACGCTCCGCGCATCACGAGCGCCCACGATTCCGGCGACGCTGCTTCCCCGCCGGCCACTAGTCGGCAATCGCGTCGTTGTACGACTTCTTGACCCGGATCACGGGCTTGACGTACGACACCGGAGTACCGCGCTTCGGACCCTTCTTGATCACGAAGTCAACCGGCTCAAGCTCAAGCTCAGCGAGCACCGGACCACCCTTGCCGATACGGGCAAGCGCGTCTTCGGCTTCGTGCAGAACGGCCATGAGCGTCCAAGAGCCAGTCTGAAACTTGAACTCTCCAAGCTCCGGGTCGTCGGCAAGCTTGAACGTGACCGTGATGGACGGGTTGGGTCCGTCGTCGTCCTTCGCCGCTGCCTTGCGCTCAGCGAAGAGGGACGGGCAACCACAGTCCCGACCAACCTTGTCTTCGTCCTTGTGGCTGACGAACACGAACCCGTCGCAGTGGTGCTTGAGCTTCCCGTTGACCCACTGCTTCATGTCCCAGTGGATACCGTCCGCCTCAAGGATGACGGGAATCTTCGTCGCGCCCGTGAAGACGTCAATGAAGTTCTCCGACTGAGACTCTTCGTTCTCAACGGGAGTGCCCCCGAAGAGCTGAGCGGTAGCGTCGGCAACGTGCTTCTCACCGGTGCTGAAACGCCACTCAGTGAGCGCGACCGGGACGACGTTGCCACGCTCGTTCACCTCAGTCGTGCCGGAGTGCAGCCGGCCAACGGAATCGTCGGCGTAGGTCTGCCGCTCCTTCGGCTTGTTCTCTTCGTCGCTCGCCCAAATACTCTGCTTCGCCATGCGTTCCCCTTGGGAATTGAGGGAACGGCGGAAGGGGTCCGATCATGTCCACGCACCCGAAGGTGTCTGCTGACCGTCCAGCCTTCCGCCGCTCCGTTGCTCTCTGCATGGGCGCTAGAGCCGAAGGGATTCCCGGCATGGGAAAGCCCCCCTGCCCGACCGCGAAGGCCAGACAAGGGGGCTCGTGTTACGCGGTCTCCCACTTCCCCGCGTCGTTGTTGTCAAGGGTCACCTTGAACACCTGCCGCGTCTGCGAGTGCCATACGCAGATACCTTCGGGGTTGGTGAAGCCGGGGGCAGCCACCGAACCGTTCTCCTTGAGCTTGCGGAGCGCTGCCGTGATCTCCCCTTCGCTGAACGTCCCCTGATAGAGCACGGGGGCCGGCTCAACGATCGCGCTGCCGAGACGAACGTTCACGTCCCGGTGCCGGTCCGTGTTGAAGAGCGAGAAGCGACGATCAGGCAGACCGTACCCGCGCTGAATGCCGAAGCCCCACCACTCACCGAAGTGCACACCGGTCCCCAGCGCACGAACGAGCCCTTCGGCGTTCTCGTACACCCAACCGGCAAAGCCGAAGTTGTCCTTGCCCTTGCCCGGAGTGATGACGCGGGACCGGGACTGAGCGGTGAGGACGTAGCGCATACCGTCAACGACGACGCTGTACGACTCCGGCGGGAAGTCACCGAACGCGGGGACGTTCGGAACGGTGCTGATGTGGATTGCTGCGTTGGTCCCGTCAAGCTTCTCCGTGACGACGATCGTGCGGAAGAGTCGGGGGGTCTTCGGCCATGCGGTGAACTCGTGGTTGGTCATGCTCTTACCGGAGCGGAGGGGATTCCCGGGGGCAGACGCACGAAAGCCCCTCAGCGCCCGTGTAAGGCACTGAGGGGCAAGCGTTGGGGGAAGTCCCCGGGTTACTGCTTCGCGGCTGTCCCTGCCCCCGTCAGGATGCCCGCAAGCACCACGACAAGAAGCGACTCATTGAAGCCGATCGGGGGGACAGCGTCACGGTAGCCGTGCCACATGCCGACAAGCAGCATGACGACCCATGCCGTGAAGAGAAGGGCAGCCACAGCGAGAGCAACCACACCGACGAACGCACCGGCAGTCTTCATGTTCAACCTTCCGTTGGGGTAACCGGGACTTGAGCGAAGGGGATTCCCTCACCCTCCGCACGAGCCACACAGCCCCGACTTCTGCGGGTTGCAAAGACAGTTCGGACCGATCAAGCGCGCTCACCCTGCTTCGTGCCGGTAAGGTTGGTCAGCTTCGTTCGGAGCTTGCTCAGCTTGGGAAGCTCCTCCGGGTCGTACGGGACAGCGTCAGCGAACTCGTCAAGAAGCTCGTTCAGCTCGTCGCGCGTCAGGTGGACGCTGTACGGGTGCATACGGCTTGTGTGCGTTGCGAGCATGGGTCAGCCCCTCCGCTGAGTACCGGTCACGAGCTTGCTCTTGCTGGACGCGATCGGCTTGAGGACAACCCGCCGGCTCAGGTCACGATCCCAATTGAAGGTTCCCCGGAGACGAAGGAACTCCGCAAAGACTTCGTCGTCAATGACGACCGGCTTGAAAGCCCACTGTTCGTCAGTGATGTGCAGAACGGCAGCACCATCGAACTCAGGCATGGGTTCCCGGTTGCCGTCCGCGTCAATGATGTAGTCGGCGTTCGCGTAAGCGCTCATCTGTAGCGCCACGTCCGGGTACGTCGCCTTGCTCGTCTTCCAGTCACCCATGATCAGGTGACGCTTGCCGGAGCGGTCCGGAGTCGGCTTGCCCTCTTCGTCAAGCCACACGTACATGACCACGTCGAAAGAGCCGGCGTACTCGTGCGTGTCCGACCACGCCACATCTTCGGCGCGGACAAGCTCCGGGTTCACGGCTGCCAGGAACTCAAGGAAGTGCTTCTTGTACGGCTCAAGGTCCGGGTGGACGCTGTACACGGTCTCACCGCGAATCAACCGCTCAAACAGGTCGTGAGCCTTGCTGCCAACGTCCGCGCGAACCTTCGTGTACCGACGAGCCGCACCGCGAAGGTAGTCAACGGCTCCGTCACGGTCGCGCGCTGCCATCTGCTGAACGAAGTCAATGGAGTCAACGGCAAGCTCAGCGGTCATGCGCGCGTTCCACGGACCCAAGAAATTCTGCTTCGGAAGCATCCCGATCACGCTTGTAACGCCCGGGTACACGTTGTCCGGGGCCGCTGTGTTCAGGTAGAAGCGACTTCCGCCCCTGTAGATAGTTCGGATCTTGCTCACAATGCTGTGCCCCTTCCGGGCTCAGGGAAGTGTTTGCACTAGTCCTTGAGCGGAAGGGCTTTTCAGCGGCAGGTGCAGAAGTGCACGTTTGCACTCCGGCCCGGTATCCCTTAGTGATCTCTATTGCTGTATCTGACTGACCTACAAATCTGCACTTCTACACGACGAAGCCCCCGTACCCTTCCGCAGTGGGAAGAGCCGGGGGCTCCGTTACTGTCCGCTGTCAGTCGGTCACAGCTTCGCAGCTTCGCCGGCGAGACGCGTGACAAGGTCGTTGAGCTGAGCCTTGAGGTCAGCCTTCTCGTCATCGGTCATCTTCTGAGCGTTCTCCGTGACCCCGGTGACGAGCGCCGTACCCAGCGTCATGAGCTTGGACGCGACTTCCTGACGGTCGGCCCCCTCAAGCTTCTTGACTGCCTTCGTGACGCTCGTGGTCAGCTTCTCCGCCCGGTCAACCTTCGCTTCGGCACGCTGCTTCGGGGTCTTCTCCGGCGTGGCCTTCTCAAGCCACTCAGCGGGAATCTCCTCCGTGATCCCCTTCGCCTTCTCCTCAAGCTCCGTGACCTTCGCGGTCAGCTTCTCCTTCTCCTCCTTCGGAAGCTCGTCGTCGTCCAGCGAGTCACGAGCCGCGTCAAGCTCCTTACGGGCCGCGTCCAGTTGCTTTACGCGGTAGTTGAAGCGCTGAATCTCCGTACGCCCGTAGCGCGGAAGCTCAATGCCCGCGTGCTCGTACACGGCGTAAATGGCTTCGGTCAGGGACGTGTACACGTCTTCGTCCCCCTCTTCCGCCTCACCCTCAGCGATCAGCGCGCGTCCGTCCTCAACGAGCTTCGCCGCTTCCGGGAAGTACACGCGCGCGGTCTCAAGGGCTTCGTCCGGGTTCGGGGACGAGTCAAAGTCACGGAGCCACCCAACGAGAATGTCAGCCATCTTGTTCTGAGTGGCCTTCTGCAATGCGTCGTGCGCGTCGTTCGTCTTCGTGTCTTCCGCGCTCACACCCTTGCGCGCTCCGTCGTACACGAGACCGGCAGCGTTCTTCGTCTTCTTTTCGATGGACGTGAGGTCAGGCAGACCCGAAGCGTTGTGCGTCATCTTGAGACGCATCTCAAGCATGGTGCGCGCGACGGTCTCACCGACTTCGGAGAGCTTGAGCCCGTACTTGACTCCGTCCTTGAAAGCCTTAATGGACTGAGAGACGAGATCCGGAATGCCCTCAATCTCAAGAGGGTTCTCAGCCTGACGCACAACGGCAGTGGACGCGGGGGCAGGGGCAGCGGGGGCCGGCTCCGGCTCAGGCTTCGCCGTGGCAGCCTTGTGCGCGTCGGTCACGGCCTTACGGAGAGCGGTCCGCTTGTTGGTCGGAAGCTGACGGATCTTCTCTTCCGCCTCAGACTTGAGCGCGTCCGCCGCACCGGTCACACCTTCGGAGCCCGGGACGAGTTCCTTGATCTGATCCACGGTGGCGTGAACGTCGCTGATCAGACCGTCAACGTCCGTGTTCGCCGCGTCGCTGGGGCTGTCGTTCTTCGGCATGTCGTCATCCTTCGGGGTGTCTGACGGAGCGTCAGTGTTGGTCATGGTGAGCGCCACCTTCGCGCACTGCGTGCAGGTGACGTAAGGCGAGTGGGCAAGCCTCACGGTCGTAATCGACTTCTTGCACAGCGTGACCGTGTCGCTGTCCTGAGCCGCGTGCACGACCTTGCCCTTACCCAGATAGAAGGTGCGGAACCCGGTCGGTGCGGTCACAGTAGCCACGCTGTCCCCCTCGTTGTTGTGTGCTTGCGTGGACCACACTAGCGCATGGGGAACCTACTCTTGAGAGTAGGCTGACCGCGTTACCGAACCTTTACCTTCCGTACGAAGTGGCCGAACGCAGAAGAGCCCCCCACCGACCGGCCCGAAGGCAGATCAGTGAGGGGCTGTGTGTCAGCTCCGGGGGAGAAGCAAGCTGTCAACGATCCTGTTCAGGTCGTCCAGCGTGCCCGTGTTCCCGATCGTGAGATCAGGGTTCACGTAGTCAAGCGCGGTCTCGCTCTTGTGGTCGGCGTTCTCCCCAGCTCCGGCACCCGGGCGCGTGACGCGGATCAGCGCGAAGCCACGATCACGGAGCGCGAAAGCTTCGTTCTCGTACCTCACGTCCGTGATGACGACCGGCATGTTCCACGAGTCGGCAGCGTCCACCTTCTTGAGCGCAAGGCGAAGCCAGAAATCTTCGTCGTGCAGCCGCACCGTTTCGCCCGTGGCTTGCAAGAGCCGGCGAACTTCCGGGTACGTGTCCTTCGCGTACTCCCAACCAACGTCGTTGATCAGGGCAGCAAGGCGGACCACGACCCCGGGGCTCGTCTGTACGAGCGGGTTCGTCTGCATAACCATGGCCTTGAGCGGATCAGCGAAGGCAACCCGCGTGTATGCCCGACCCTGTACGAGCCGGTTGGCCACGCTGTCCTTGCCGCTCCGTGCCTTGCCGATCAACCCAACGTGCTTGTACCGCATCGTTCCCCTTCCGGCGGATTGTGTCTCACCGGAAGGAGAGCGAAGGGGATTCCTACACGCCTAGGACAGCGTGCAGTGCAGCCATGACAGCGGAGCCCGGGAAGTCAGGCTTGATCGCAGAGACCGCAGCGACGACACCCGCAGCGAAGGCAAGGATCTTTGCCTTGTGCTTGCCGACCCATGCGAAGACCGCGCCCACTGCCGACATACCGCCGGCCTTGCTGTGCTCACCCATCTGTCTACCTCCTAGACGTTCGGGACCTTGAGCTTGTCCCACGTGCTCTTACCGGGCCAACCGTCAGCGTCGGCACCCGTGTAACCGTTCTTCCGCTGCCACTTCGCGTACGAAGCCTTGTCAGCGTCCGTCCACTGGGGACCCGGACCGTCCTTGTACGCGGAGCACCCGACAGCCACGAGACGCTTGCCCATGGCAGTCACGATCGGGCTCTTCGGGTTCTTCTTGAACCACGCAGCGCCCGGGAACGGCTCATACTTCGGCTTCGTGGTCGGCTTCGGCTTCGGCTTGCTCACGGACACAGCGCCGGAAGCCTTGCCGCCCCACTTCGGGTCAGCGGACACAATGCCTTCCGCGAACTCCGGGTAGCCATACCCGTACAGGTACGCATCCCGACGCGCGCGCTTCTTGAGGTACACGCCGTTACCCTCAGCGGAGCCGGAATCGTTCGTGTTGCCCTCAATGGTGTACGCGTAGTCCGCGTCATAGGCGTACACAATGCCCGTGTGCGAACCACCGCCGGAGCCGAAGAAAATCTGAGCACCAACCGCCGGGTACTCCGAAAAGCGCCCCTTGTTCTTGAACCACGACACGCCCGTTGCACACGACGCGGTACGCGGGTACAGATCAGCCACGCCGGCCTTGAGCGCAACCCAGCTCACGAAAGTCGCACACCACGGCTGCCAATCGGACCACTCAAGCCCAGGGACAGCCGGAGAGAACTTGTTCTTGTTGTTGTACCGACCGCCCGAATAGCCTTCGCGGTAACCCACTTCGGCCTTCGCAACGCTTATGACCTTCTCAACGTCAGTCACGTTGTGTCTCCTTCCATGAAAAGAGCCCCCGCCCATTCCCAGGGCAGGGGCTCAAAAGCTGTGCGGGCTCACACGTTGGCAAGCGCCACAATCGGAATGTCGTGATCGGCAAGGGACGTAGACGCTGCCTGATTTGCAGTGGTCGGCAGTGCTGCGTTTGTCTGCCCCTCCAAATACCACGCTCGTGCCCATGGCGAATTCGTCATGAAGAAGTTCGCCGTGGCAATTGGCGCTTCGTTCTGGACGTGGAAGTACGCGAAGTCCGCTGTCCCACCGACCACGAGCGAGAACGCAACCCAGTAGCGCCCCGGAGTGAGAACGGTCTGAGCGATCGTCACCGGCACAGCGCCAATGTGGTTCGTCACCTGAGCGGGCAACGTCCCGGCTTCCTGGCCGGCCATGGTGAGTGCGACCGAAGCGGACTCAACAACCTTCGTGCCGGTGCCCGTTCCGTTCTCGCGGTACAGCGCGGCCCGATACCGGTTCGAAGACACGCCACCGTAACCGCGCGCGAACAGAACGATCCGGTCAACAGTCGTGCTCTCCGTGATGTTGATACCCACGAAGTACAGCCTGTTCGGCTTGAGGTACTTAGCAACCGGGTTGGCCACGCCGTACGGGTCACAAGACCACGCTTCAAAGCCCAGCGCTTGAGGGGTCCACGCGTTCTTTACGCCCGTGCTCGTTGCGGCAGGAAGTTGAGCGGTCGGAACCTTCCCGTCAGCGCCCAGGGACGCAACTCCGTTGGCCACACCCTTCGTTGACAGCGGGACCGGCTCAACGACTGTGAACCGTGAAGTCGGCGTGACGACCTTGAGCGCGCCACCTTCGGCGTACGCAACAACGGCACCGGTAGGCGTGGCAGGTGCAGCCGTGACGTTCGTGAGCGCAGTACCGCCGGCCACGGTCAGCTTCGCCCCAGGGACGAGCCCGTTCGTGCCGATACCCACGTTCGTCGTCGCGCGGTCTCCGAAGAGAACCGTGGACTTCCACTCACCCGCGTCGCTCCATGCGCTCAGCTCAAAGTTTGAGCCCGCGTCCGCTCCGGTCTCCGCCCCGTTGTCTACCTGATAGACCCACCGGTTACCGGCGTTCGTGGTGAACGAAAGACCCCGGTAGTCACCCGTTGGGGAATCGAGCGTCAGGAACCCGCCGGAGACAAGCCCGGTGTCCGGAAGCGCGTTCAGGTCGTCGGCAGTGAGCGTGACGTTGCCACCCGCAGCGGGGAGAACGCCGTTGACCGCTGTGACCGTGCCTGAGCCCGTTCCGTCAGCTCCGGGCGGACCCTGGGGACCCTGGGGACCTTCGGGACCGGTAGGACCGGCGGGACCCTGGGGACCGATAAGGCTGCCCTGAGCGACCCACGCGCCGTTTTCACGCCAGTAGAGACCGCCGTTCGTCGTGTTGATCGAAACGTCACCGTCAACGCCGACACCCGCGCCCACCGGTCCCTTGTAGACCTTGCTGCCCGGGTCACCCTTCGCGCCGGTTGCACCCGTAGCGCCCGTGTCACCCTTGAGCCCCTGAGCGCCCGTGTCACCCTTCGCACCCTTGAGAGACGCGATCCACTCCGCCTCAGTGCCAATGAAGCCGACCGTCACGGCCACGTCATAGGCGCTCTCACCCTCCGGCCCGGTCTCACCCTGGGGACCCGGAACGGGTACATAGTTGGGGGTCAGCGGGTCAGCCGGCGCAACGTCCGCAAGGTCAATCTCCGCTGTGTCCTTCGGAAGAAGGAGAGCGAAGGTACGAGCCCCGGTGACTCCGGTCAGGTTCTCCTTCACCGTGTACGACCAATCCGAAGGGTTCATACCTTCGTTGTCCGTAGCGGGAAGCGTCACCTCAAAGGAACCGAACTCGTCCAGCCGCGCGACGACCGGACCGGCAATGAACAGGTCAGCGTCAGGGAACGTCAGGAGACCCGGACCCGTGAAGGTAACCGTTCCCTGTAGCCCCCTTCCGTCCGGTCCCCGGTACTGCCCCTTGACCTTGACGGTCGCGATGCTGGGGGGCAGCGGGTACGTCTCAATGGGCTGTGTCATCTGTCCCCCTGATCAGTCGGTCAATGTGCTCACGAAGCTCACGGTTCTCACGCCGAAGCTCGTTGACGGTTTCGGTGAGCCGGGCAAGCTCCTTCTCAAGTCGGTCAGCGCGTAGCGTCTGTGCCTCAGCCTCTTCGCGCCACGCATCCCGGGCACCGGTCTTAACCTGCCGATACACGAGCATGAGAAAGAGGGCAGCGCCACCGACGATCTCAGCGGCACCGACCGCGTCTGTTATCCCCACGTCGCCGGCCCCCCGTCAGTCGGCGTAAGCGTCCCGTCAATGCGCGGGTTACCGTCCGTCGTCTCTTCCTGATACGTCCCCAGCGGAACGCCGGTCACAAGGTGTGGCGCACCCATGCCAACCGTCATGGATTCACCGTCAATGTTCTGCCGCTTGTTTACGCGGTAGTTGATGACAAACCCCTTCCACACGTTCGGGTCGTCAAAGCCGATCGGCTGAGGGTGAATCCACGAGTACGTGAGGCGACGCGTGAACCCGCTATCAGGCGCTGGATAGTCGCTCGTCTTGTCAAGCGTGAACTCACGCGTCTTGCCGCCGGAAATCATGTCCCGAATCCACACGGTCACCGATACATCAGGGGTGCCGTTGGAAGTCCACGGAAGGTGAAAGGGAATCTGCATGATGACAACCGGCTGATTGAGCCCGGTTGTGTTGATCACGCCTAGCGTGTGCGTGTACTCGTCGCCAACGGTGCCTTCCACCGAAGGCGACTGATACGAGCTGAACGGCATGGGTTGGTTTACGCTGCCCAACTTCGGCTTCCGCTCAAGCGCGGTAATACGCCGCTGCATTTCCTGTAGCTCCGCCACAAGCGAAGGCGGAAGGGCATTAGCCTGAATCGCCACTTACGAACACGTCCTTACTGGCAAGGGAAAGTGACACGGTCTCCGTGCCATTCACGTCAACGTCAACCCGACGCTCAGTCAGAACGAACTCTTCAAGCAGACGCACGTACCCGCTGTCCACCTGAACAGTGCCGACCGAACCGGGAAGGAAAGACGCCGGATCGAACACGCCCGGGTACAGGGTCAGCGTGGGAACGCCGATCACCTGACGACCGACCGCACCGATAGCGGCAGCCTTCGGAATCAAGTCCGCAGTGGACTTCAAGTCAGACCACGTCGTGACCTGAGTCAGCGCCGGAGCGTCAAGCTCGTTGCTCGCAATGTGGTAGGGCTTCACGCCCGTTCCCATGTCGGCACCGAACGCCACGGCTCGTGTCGCCAACTTGCTTCCGTCGTACGCAACTTGAGTGACGTTGCAATTCTCTCTGTGTACTAGAGCGGAAGGGATTACGTTTTGGAGCCTGCCGCTCTTGAGAATCCGGTTGCCAACGTGCGCGTCGTCCAGCCAAAAGGACTCGTACCGGAAGTCAAAGCCCCCGTCTTCGTCGGCAAGCTCGTTGATAGCCTCAGCGATGCACTTGAACTCTGCGAAGCCCCAACGGCGTTCACGAATCCGGCCGGTCGTCGTCAGCCGCGAAGTGTCCGTACCGATACCGCCGTTGTTGTTCGCGTGCTCAATCCACGCGCGCAAGAGAAGCGCCTGATCCGTCTTGCCGCTGTACCCGCCGGCCATGTCGAGATACCGCGCCGCGTAGTACGAGTGCCACCCGGACGCGTTCAGGCTGAGCGTCCCCGCGTTCAGGTCAGCCGTTGCCGTCCACAGCATCCCGCCCCACACGGGTTCGTCGTCCCGCGTGATGACGAGCGCGCTCTTGCCCGGCTCAAGGGTGTCAGGGTCGGCAGCCTTGAGGGGCATACCCACGGTGGCGCTACCCGCTGCGTTCAGCGTCTCGCCGTACTGAATCCCGGTGACGGGAATCGAACCGACTACCTCACCGGTCTTCGCGACGGTCTGCAAGACTTCGTACCGGGCAGCGCTCACCGTAACCCCCTAGCCCACTCTTGAGAGTAGGTTGACTCAAGCCGTGTTCCACGGGCTCTTACTGAACGACTCGTTGATATACACGTTGGCAACGGACTCGTCGGCACCGAACTCAATGGAACCGTTCGTCATGAGAGCAAGGCGACCGACACCACTGTTGTTGCTGCCGTACGACTGACCCGAAGACCCGTACGTGTTCGTGGTCGGACGCGTGATACCGGAAGGCAGAAGCGCCGGAACGACGAGCTTGCCAATGTCCTTGCTGGGGGAGAAGTTGAGCTGACCGCTCAGTTCCCACTTCGTGGAGTCCTCACGGACGTACAGCGTGCCGGTAACCGTGATGTTGGTTCCGTCCGAAGCCTGTACGTTCTGAGGGGTGCACAGCTTCCACGGACCCGGGTCCGCCGTGAACCACCCGTTGTCAGCGGTCCGAACCCAACGCTGATTAGTCCCCACGTCGTACACGGACGCACCGACGCTCACGGACGACGCGGACGGAAGCTGTCCCGCCCAATCAATGGCGATAGTGCCACGGCCGGCCAACGCTGCCTGATCCCGGTACTGACCCTGATAGCGGGTGACGGTAATGGTGAACGTGGTCATGGCCTTCGGAACGTCCACCCAACCCAGCGCAACGGCGTTCGCGGGACGAGCCGGAGCCGCCGGAGTTGCCGCCGGGGTCCCCTGAATGAGTTCGACGGCAATGCCGTTCACTCCGTCAGCGGCAGCCGTAGTGAGCCGGGCAACGATCAGGTCCCGACGCGGGTTCACGCTGGACGCGGTAGGAACGGCCACAGTGGCAGCGTCCGACCATGCCCACGTTGCCCCACCGGAGCTGAGCCCGATCAGGACGTTGCCCGCACCGACGCTCACCGTGCGCGCTGTCTGGTCACTGTTCAGCAGGAACTCAGAAGTAGACGCGAACAGGTGGGTCATGCCGAGACGCGGAACGCTCAAACTGTTGAAGTTGGCAAGGTCGTTACCGCCGTAGGTCACGCCTTCCTGAAACCATGCAAAACCCGCCATGCTAAACCCACCTATCTACCCACGTGATGACCGCTCGTGCGGACGTGAATTCGTTACGGCTCGTCAGCCTCAGCCGGTGAAGCCCAGGACCGAACTCCGGCCACACGGAACCCGCCCGTACGAGCCCCGTAATGTCCTCACCGGTCACCGCTGTCACGGTCATTCCGGCGCTATCAATGACAAGGTCTCCGTCGTAATCGACAGAGAAGAACTGTCCCGTTGTGTCGTCCCACAGCGTGGGAGAAGCCCCACCGGTAATAACGACTTGGGGACGAGCGACCACCGACCCGTACTGAGTCAGCCACGTAATGGGGTCAGCCGGCGGAGCCCCCGAACCACGCACCTGCCACGGCACAGCAGCAGGGAAGGTGAGCCCGGACATATCCGCTTCACGCTCGTACGACCGAACGACCGACTCACGGGGAGCGTCGCCATGTATGTACGGGCTCGTGGCGTACAGCTCAACGACGACGTTGCACACCATGTTTGCGAAGTTCAGGTCAAGGGGCGCGCTCCGCTTCCGTGGACGCGCCATGACGTAACCGGTCTGATCGGCAGCCACGCCCGGGAACCGGAAGCGAAACGGCTTCTCAACGTCCCCGGGCATGAATGCCGATTGCAGGTTGACGAGCGCCTGAGTGAACTCCTCACGCGTGCTGCCGTAGACCTCAAGGGTCACGGTCACCGTTCGGCCGTTCATGTAGTCGTCTCCGGCGTACAGACCGTGACGCTGCACAAGAGTCAGGTCAGATGACCGGATCTCCGGAAGCTCAAGCAACCCGTCAACCTGAACGATGGAAACGGCGGAGTCGGGTTCCCCCATGACTAGCCCGTTGTACTCACAAGTCCAGTCGTTCAACTCCGCCATTCCATCCCCCTTGCTTGCCTACTCTTGAGAGTGGGCTGACCTATGCCGGAGAAGTGCGCAGCGCCCATGCGACTTCACGGCCGATAGCGAACGGATCAGCGTTCGTCTGTACGTTGACCACGACCCCAGCGCCGGAGCCCGCAGCGTGGTTGGGAACCACCGTTGAGCCACCGGGCAGGTTGACCCACTCCGGACCACGCTCACCGACGCGAGTAAGACCGCTTGCCGGTCCACCCATAGCGCGGATCTTGGGGATCGGGTTATCGGGCAGATCAATGCTGAGCTTGCCCCAACCCAGCTTGTTCGGAATCGCCCAGTTGAGAAGGTCAACAACTCCGTTGATCGCACCCTTTGCCGCCCGGGTCACAGCGGAAGCGAGCGACGACGCGAACCCGCCCAGCTTGGAAAGCCCGTTCTTGATTCCGTCAATGACGAAGCCACCGATGGACTTTGCCGCGCTCAGGATCGAACGGCCGGCGCTGAGGATTCGCCCCGGAAGACCGGTCACGAAATTCACCACAGCGTCAAGCGCGTTCTTCGCTAGGTTCTTCACCCAGGTAAAGGCGCTCCGCGTCTTCTCAACGATCGTGTCCCAATGCTTGATAATCAGGCCGGGACCCGTGAAGTTCAGGAACAGGTTCTTTATGAAGTTGAAGATTCCCTTGATCTTCTCCCAAACCCATTCGAAAGCTTCAAGCGTATATTGCTTGATCGTGTCCCAGTTCTGCCAGATGATCAGCGCAAGGCCAACGATCGCAGCAATGATCAGACCGATCGGACCCATAGCGATCAACCACGCCGCTGCCATACGAGCCGCTTGAAGCATGGCCTGAGCGCCCATGAGAACCCACTGACCGACGATCACAGCACCGGCAATCACGGCTCGTGCTGCCGCTGCGATCCATCCCCCGATCGTTGACCACGACGCTGCCACCTGAGTTGCTGCGGACGTGACCGACGCGGACGCGGTAGTGACCCAACCCGTGATGACTCCGGCAGCCGTGATGCCTTGCTGAATGAGCCACGCAGTGAGAGCGGGGAGAATCAGGGTCGTGATGACTCCGGCAATGATTCCGAAGGTCGTCTGATTCTGAGATATCAGGTTCGCCGCACCCTGAATGGCCGTACCGACGAAGCTGAACTTGTCGGCAAGGAACGTGAGCGCGGGAATGACCGTCGTGCCCAGGAAGTCAACCACTCCGGTCTGTAGACCACGAGTGAATTGCTTGACCTTCGTTGCCGCATTGTCGTGCATGGTGTCGCCGGCTGCCTTCGCCGCTCCGTCCACCTTGCCCAACTTCTCAACGGCAGTGTCAACGTCCAACGAGTACAACGCGTCACCCAAGTCTTCTGCCTGAGTTCCAAAAAGTTGCACTGCCAGACGCGACCGGTCGGCACCCGGACCCATTTCCCGAAGCTTGTCTAGCGTCTGCCCCAGCGCATCACGTGCAGCGGGACCACCCTTGGAAATGGCTTCGGCAATGCCCCCAGCGTCAAGCCCCAGCTTCTTGAATGCTTCGCTTGCGGTACCACCGTCCTCAACGGCGAGAATGGTGAATTCCTTGATAGCGTCCGCCACAAGGTCCGCGTCACGAGCGCCACCCTGCAAGCCCTGAGAGATCAGACCCATTGCGGTCTTACCGTCAAGGCCGGCCTTCTTGAACTGAACGGAATACTCGTTGAAGGTGTCAAGCAAGTCTTCCGACTTGTTCGCGCCTTCCTGAGCGCCCCGGGTCAGGATGTCAAAAGCCTCTTCGGCGTTCTTCGCCATTCCGGTCTTGAGCATCTGCCCGACCGCATTTGAAGTCGGCCCAACCTCTTCGCCCAGGACCGTTGCAACGTCCATTGCCTTCTTGCTGATGTTCGCCATTTCATCAGCGGTAGCCCCGGCGGGAACGAGACCCTGTTGCCAAAGACTCTTGAGCGCTTCGTTCGCGTCGGCCACGGATTCCCCGTACCCGTCCGCGTACACGGCTCCGGCTGCCTCACCTAGCTTCTGTGCCTCAGCGGGTGTTGCCCCAAGCTGAGCGGCAAGCACGTCCGCCCCTGCCGACTGTTCTAGGGCTTCCATGATGCCCGCGCCGATACCCATAGCGATTGCGCCACCGGCAGCGAGAGCGAGACCGGACGCAATCTCACCGAAGCGGCTGACTTCGTTACCGGCCTCTTCAAGCGTCTGAGACAGCTCGTCAGCGTCACCGGCAATCGTGATCCGGATTGGCTCAGCCACGTCGCACCCCCTACGTCATGACGGGAGTACGACGCTCCCCGTTACCGCCGGCTGACCGGCCACGTCCCCCGCGAAGAGCCTTCTTGTGCTCTCGCTCTTGTGCCTCAAGGTCTTCGTTCATCTGATCAACCAACGCGCGGAAATCCCTCAGCTCAAGGGATTGCACGTCGCGCCACGTCAGCCCCTTGAAATGGCCAACGAGACGCGCGCACGTCACTACGCGTTGGGAACGGTAGGGTCCGCCTTCGCCTTGCCCTTGAACTCAATGCGAAGGTTCTTCGCGTCCTCAACGGTGAAGTCGGGGTTGTCACGACGCTTCACCACGTACGCCATGGCGAGAATGAGCTTGCCCTTGCGGGCTCCGGCCTTCGCCATACCGTCAAGCGGACCGTCAATGATCTCTTCAATCTCGCAAATCTCGCCAATGGTCAGGCTGTCCATGTTGAGGGACAGAACGTCATCAGCGGCAGGAGCGGGCTTACGAGCGGGCATATCAGCTCTCCAAGTGCGTCTGAACGAGCGCGTGAATTTCGCGCTCATAAGTCGTGCTCACTTCGGTGCTCTTACGCGCCATAGCGCGGAACAGGAATCGATTCGGGCGGATATTCCGCTTCCGATATCCGAAGTGAATTGCGGCAGCGTAGGGAACGCGGGACGCTGAACCCGCCTTGATCACGGCTGACTTCGCGGAAGCCTGAACCTTGATGGACTTGTCAAGCTTCCCCGGGCGGTAGCGCTTGTTCGACTTCGCGTCACGCTTACCGTCCGGGGCCGCTCTCACTGCTTCGGGCTTCACGATCTCCGCAGCGGTCTTGTTGACCTCACGGACCTTCTTGTTCAGCTCACGGTCTTTGAGCTTGCGCACGGTCTTCTGAAACTCACGGAGACCGTCCACCCGGACCGTGTATGCGGAGCGCTGAGCCACGAGCTACCCCCTACGGAGCCGGAACGAAGTCGGGGTCAGGCTCCGTGTACGTGACCTTGATTGCGGCAACGCCGACAGCCCCAGGGTCAAGAACGCGGAACGGCAGGTTGTGAACGGTCAGCTCGTCAACCGCTGCTTCGGGAGACTCGCCGGTGAACTGAATCGCCGGAGCCTCAATCACGAGCGAAGTCCCGGGGAAGAGGCCGGCGAACGTCGCCTTGAACCCGCACAGCTCACCCGCAAGGAAGGCTTCGTACAGCCCCAGCGAATCAGCGGTGAACTCACCCTCAAGCGTGCCTTCGTAAGTCGGCATGGCGTTGCGGGCAGGCTTCTTCTTGAGCGCGTTCCCCCGCAGAAAGCGACGGTCAACGTTCAGGCCACGGTCACCAGTCAGTTCAAGGGAAGTCGCGTCGAACACAACCGCGCTACCGTCACGAGTCAGCTCAATGCTTGCCCGCGTCCAGTCGTACGCGTAGGACTCCGCCGGGTACACGGGCGCGACAATCTGACCCGGAGTGCTCGTGTGGGACACGTCCTGAAAGTCAAAGGTGACGTTGAGAACAACGGCCTCTTCAACCTCAGCGGTCAGGGACCACTCAGTTGCCACACAACCGACGTGCTTGTAAGCGACGTTCAGACCGTCCACGGTGGGACGAACCATCTGTGCCGAGAAGGAAGGGGACTCCATGCGGGACGAAGTCTCAAGAACGTGAGTCCGAAGGCCGGCCCCATCCGCCGTGACCGTGTGCTTGTCGAACGCGGCGGCAAGCAGTGAGCCCGCTCCGGCGTCAAGAAGGTCAACCTCAAGCTCACCTTCGCCACCCATGTTGACAATGTTCCGGCGGTCAGCTCGTGCAGTCTGCATACCGGCGCGGAAGCCGACCGACTCAACGAAGTCGCGTGTGGTCTTCCAACTGTCAGCCTTGCCTTCGTAGCCCTCAACGGTGGCGGACAGCGTCCCGTACGTGTCCTCACGGCCAATGCCAATGCTTGCGTCAAGCGCCATGCTTGCGCCCCTCTCTACTGATAGACGCGACCACGAACGCGGACGCGGACCGTAAGAGCGCTGTACGCTCCGTCAGTCGTCTCGGATGTGTCCACCGATGCGGACTCCGGCCGAAGGTCTACGAGCCCCGTCACGGCCGTTCTGTCCACCGTGGCGCACGCGTCAGTGATGCTGTCCCGCAGTACGTACAAGGCACGCTCAGCGTCCAGCGGGTTGCCCGGGGAGATCACGCACGCGTGTACTTCCACGTAGCCCGTGACGTTCGTGGGCTTCCGGCCTTCGCGCATACCGGCTGACGTAAGTTCGTCGTCGGTCGTCGCGCCTAGCCACACCTGTTGCCGCCGGGAAGTGTCACCGGTCTCAGCGAAGGTGCACTGAACTCCGGCCGGCGTAGAAGCCTTGAGCCGTTCGAACAGTGCAGCCTTCGTGTCAAACATGAGCGCCACGCTGCCCCCTTACATGAAGATGAACGGCAGACGAGCGCGGTAGAGATTCAGCTTCGCGTTCACTTCCGGCAGGGAAGTCGGACGGAAAGAACCACCCGCTTGCGCAAGCTGAATGCTGCCGAATTCGGATTGAAGTTGAAGCGCACGATCAGGAATGCGGGACACCGTGTCAAGCACGTACTGACGCGCAATCGTGCGCACAGCCCACCGGATCGTTTCCGGAGTGGGGTTTTCCACCGTGTCCCACTTCTGCCCGCAGTAGACTTCAACGGTTTCAACCGCGAAGTCGATTGCTTCGGACAGGAGCGCGTCACTGAACAGTGCGGAGTCTTCCAAACCGTCCAGCGCGCGAAGCTCAGCAATGTCGGCGTACGCCATGTCACCCCCTACGGGGAAGGGGTCAACCTACTCTTGAGAGTGGGCTGACCCCTTCCCGTCAAGCGGGATCAGGCACCCGCACCGATGGTCAGAACCTTCGCGGAACGCTCGTCCACAAGGAGACCGTCCGCACGCTGAATGAACCGGTACACGACCTGATCGTTCAGGAACTTGTAATCAACCGACCGCTCAACGCGGAGCGGACCGGCAAGGCGGACCCGGTACTTGCTCAGGTCACCGAACAGAACCTTCGTCTCCGGAACACCGTCGTCGGTCAGGACCGGCTTGCCGTTGAAGGTGTCGGGAGCGCCGGCCACGAGACCGGAAGCCCACAGGTACTGACCGTTCGCGTCCTTGAGCTTGCGCATGAGCGCGGCAGTCTTGTCGGCCACAACGTACTTCGCGTCACGGCGGTAGGACTGAGTCAGCTCGTAGCTCAGGTCAATGAGCGCGTCGGCAACCTCACCGTCAGCAGAAGTGAGGGTGAACCCGGCAGTGGCAGCGGGGGCAGAAGTGAAGATGCCCTTCGGCTGACCCGTACCGGTGCCGGTCAGGAAGTGACGACCCATACCGTCACCGATCGCCGGACCCGCGTCACCAACAAGGAAGCCGACAAGGTCAAGTGCCTGATCGGCAATGAACTCACTGGAAACCGTGGAAGCGTACGCGTACTTGTAAGCGCCCACCGAAACCTGAGTCGTGGTCGGCTCAGACTCCGGGATGTTCCCGTTCTCGCCAACGATGGACGCGGACGCGCGACCGGTGACAACGGTGAAGTCAATCGGCTCACCGCTGGACGTGGTCACGATGCTCGCACCGTTGCGCATGATCGTGGAACGCTCAACGGCCTGAGCGAGAAGCTGACCGTACAGCGTCCGGGTCAGAACGTTCGGGTTGGTCGGACGGTCAACGGTCCGGGTCTCAACGTCGCCAACCTCAGCGCGGAACTCAAGCATCTTGCCGAAGCCGTCAGCGCCACCCAGGGACCGAAGCTGAGTCGCAGCGTCGGCAAGCTTGTCCTGAGTCTCACGCTTGCTGCCGGAGCCCTTGAGCCCCTGCATGAGCGAAGTGACGTTCTCAGTCGCAGCGAGAGCGTCCACGCCGCGCTTGATCCGACCGTCAAAGTCGGCAATGGCAGTGAGAAGGTTCGTCTCCTTCTCACGTGCCTCAGCGGTCATGTCCTTGCCGGCGAACTCGTCGGTCAGTGCGCGAAGCTCGTGGGTCGCACGCTCACGAGCCTCAAAGTTGGCGCTCAGGGTCTTAGCGTCCATGCTCAGACACCATCCTTACTGAGCGCACGGAGAAGCGCGCGCTCGTTGAAATAAGAAACCGGCTCCGTGTTGGAAGCCGGTGCGTCGTTTCGCTCTTCGGATTCGGGCGGAGGGGGAGCGAAGTCCCCAATGCCTAGCGCCTGTTCGACGGAGCGAAGCGCTGCCTGAGTGGTCGGGTAAGCCGGGTTCACGACCGGTCCGACTTCGGCAACGTCCATGGCCGTGATCTCCCGAACAGGAAGACCGGTCTCCGGGTCGTCTTCGTCTGCCCGACGCTGCCCACCGTCCACCACGCGGAACGTGAAGGAGCTACCGCGAAGGTCCCCACGCTTGAGAAGCGCGGCAACGTCACGGCCGGTCGTGGTGTCGGGAAGATCAATCTCGTACCAACCGCCTTCGCGGTCTTCGCCAACCCGAAGCGTGCCCGCACCCGTCCGCCCAAGAAGGGCATTGACGTTGTGGTTGAACGTGGCAATCACGTCGTTCTGTCGCAGCGACGGAGCACCCGCACCCGGAACGATCCGCTCTCGGAACCCGCCCAGGTCGTGAGACAGCTCGTTGAAGCGGTAGGCGTAACCGCGCATGACGATCACGCCGTTGTCCGCCTTGCGCTCTTCCGGTGGGCTGACCGCGAACCGACGTTCAAGGTCAGTCATCCGTACCCCCTTCGTCAGCCGGCTCTTCGTCCGGCTTCTCTTCGTCCGGCTCGTCTTCGGCCGGTGGCTCAATGGCAGGGGGCTCAACAACGGGCTCAGGTTCCGGCTCCGGCTCCGCGCCAACTTCGGCAAGGTTCATGGGAACGCGGTACGACTCACCCAACCCGTCAGGCAGCGGGGGAAGATCCTCCGAAGCACGGACTTCGTCAATGCTGTAAATGCCGTTCTGCAAGCCGAGTGAATACAGCTCCATACGTTCCTTCGGAGCGCCACGCTTGATCTCGTCAAGGTCGAACTTGACGAACCGGAAGCGGTCGGCAGTCTCCGCGTACAGCAGACGCGTGAACCCTGCCTCAATGCGCTCAAGCCACGGGCGCAGAGAGAACATGCTGAATGCGATGTTCTGTTCAGCGAGACCGGAGCCCCACGAAGTGGAGTTCGTAGCGTCGCTGATCAGGTGCGGCGGAACGCCGAAGATGCGCGCAATCTCAGGAACCTGAAACTGTCGCGTCTGCAAAAACTGAGCTTCGTCCGGTGACATAGCCACCTTGGAAAACTTCGCACCCTCAGTCAGCAAGGCGACGCGGTGAGCATTGTCAACCCCGGTGTTCGCTGTGCGCCACGCTTCACGCGCGCGCTTCAAACCGTCCTCAGACATGGTGCCCGGGACTTCAACAACCGCACCGGGTACAGCACCGTTCGCGAAGAACTTGCTTCCGTACTTCTGTGCAGCGAGAGCGAGACCGATGGACTCACGCGCGTACGTGATCGGGCTACAGCCGGCGAACTCACCCGGCAGCATCATCCCTGGGATATGGAGAATGTCCCGGGGCGTGAACCACCCAAGAGCGACTTCGTTACCGTCGTCGTCAACGTCGAAAGCCTCAAAGACCTTACGGCGCTGACCGTCCACCATGACCATATGAGGCACGATGGACGTAGGGTCAAGCACGTCAAGACCCACGATGTTCGGACCCTGCCAACGAACGGCAAGGTACGCGTTCCCGTCAAGCAGAAGACTGAGAACGGTCTGAGACAGAATGTCAATCCTGCCCATGCCCCCGGGCTCAGCGTTCGGGTAGTCCAGCCAATCGGGGGAAGTGATCGCGCGCTGAGACCCACCACGCTTCGTGTACGTGGCAACCGGCAGCGTGGCAATCGTCTCCGAGAGAAGACGGACACAGCCGAAGACCGCGCTCACTTGCAGCGCATCGGACGCGGTCACCCGCTCACCGGAAGCAGCGGTAAGGGTCCCGTACAAGCTGGGGTCATACGGGACCCACTCACGCGTTTCGGTCGGGGTCTCCTTGGGGCGGATCAGGTCTGACCAGAAACCCACCGGGTCCCCCTTCCTGCCTACTCTTGAGAGTGGGCTAGTCGTCAAACATCCCGGCTTCTCCGCCGATGATGTGAACACCTTCGTCGTCTTCGTAGGTGGCGAGAATGGCCGTGTTGACGAAAGCCCCGTTGTCTTCGCGCCACATCACAGCGCCGTGAACGGCAAGGATCATGGCAACGGCAAGGTCAATCTTTCGCCGGCTGGACGCGTGCTCTTTCGTGATGCGGGCACCACGAGCGTCTTCACGGATCACGGCGTTACCGATATGCCGGGCAAGGGACGGGTTACCGTCGTGGCTCATCCGACCGTCACGAGCCGCGTCGTACACGGCCTGAGTGGCAGGCACCATGCGCGCGAGTGAGTTCGTCGGGAAGGCTTCTACCGGGTAACCCTCAGCCTCAAGATTCTCAAGGGTCTCTTCCCAGCGGTACGGGTCCGCAACGAGATTCACGACCTTGTACGTCGCCAACGCTTCCCGCAGTGCCTCACGCACGTCGGGCATGGGCACGCGCCAATGAGCATCCCCTTGAGGGGCTTCCCAATGGCCGATCACGAACACCCGTAGGTCTTCCACGCGGCAGGCGACGAGCGCTGTGCTGTCACCCTTCCACGAGCCGTCAAAGCCCAACACAACGGCTTGCCCGGGTAGAAGGTCGTCATCCCCTGCAAGGCTGTCCCACAGCCCGTGAGGCAGCCACGTGGACGCGCCACGGACGAACTGACTCAAGCGGTAGATCCGGAACGACGCTTCGGTTGACCGCTGAGCGGCTGCCTTGAAGTCGTCTTCATTCAGGATCTCGTAAGAGGGGTTACACGCCTTCCACACTTCGGGGTCAAGGTGGTCAACGGTGTCACCGATGCGCGGACCCCACGAGCGGTAGAACAAGGTGGGGTCACTGACCTCACCGGAGTTCACACGCTCACCGGTCTCGCACAGCGCGGCGAACGGTCCGTCAGGGTCGGGGCCGGCTGTCGAGACAACCCACGTCATGGGTTGGTTACGAGCGGCAGACCCCAGCGTGAGCGCGTCGAACAGGTCGGCGTTCTTGCTGAACGCGTACTCATCCAACGAGACCGCGCACGGGTTCAGACCCTGTTGCCGTCCAGCGTCCGCGCTCACGACCCGGTACGTGTTGTCCTTGTACCGGATAATGTCGCGCTGCACGTCGCACACGGCGCTGAGCTTCGGGGACGCGTTGACCATTTGCTTCGCCGCGTCGAAAACCATGCGCGCCTGATTGCGGTCATTCGCCGCAGCGATCACCTGACGTTGCATGTCCGCGCGGTCAGCGATCAAGTGGTAAAGCATGATGGCTGCCGCAATGGTGCTCTTCCCGTTCTTACGGGCAATGCACACGACTGCCATTCTGTGCTTGCGCTTCCACTGACCAAACGCGTCTTGCTCAAGCCGGTACGCGTCAACAAGTAGTTCCCGCTGCCACGGAAGGAGCTTGAACTTCTGGCCGGCGAACGAGCCGGTCAGGTAACAGAACTCTTCAATCCACTTCGCTACGCGGTACCCCTCCGAAGGGAACGGCGCGTCAGCGGGGATGTGCCGAGAGATGACCGGGTCAATCTTCACCGGTCACCCCCATGCATGAACACCTTCGGGTATCCGAAGGGTCAGAACTCATCAGAAGTCTTCGGGTCCCGCCTGAACCTTGCGGGCTTCGGCAGCCACGATCCCTAGACGCATACGCGACTCAGGAGAGAAACCAATGACGGTCTCGATAGCGCGAAGTTCCTTCTCCGTGCTCTCGACATACCGCATGGCAGGGTGAACAACAGGCTGACCCGTGCTGCCGATCGTCATGAGACCGTCAGCGTCCACAGCGTCAAGAAGCTGAGAGCGTCGGTCGTACAGCTCCGCATACCGAAGGATCAGGTTGCGGTCAGTGTCGGGGGAGTAGGCACCGGAGCCGGCTTGCCAGACAGCGCGCCAAATCTCCTTGCCCGTGGAACCCAGGTGACCCGGAGCACGGGGCGCACGGCCTTCGTACACAATCGGTGCCTCAGCCTCAGCGGCGTAGTTGGCGTTCCCGGTGCGTAGCTCAGGACTCTTAGCGTGGCTCATGGCACCCCCTAACGGAGCGTTCATCCCCCTTAGCGGGTGCCTTCGTGGCGGGTACAAAATGGGGCATTCAGATTGTCACCCCAGGTGAGCGGCAGTCACGCTCAGGCAAAAACGGCCGTGCACCTAGCGCGCGTTTTCCGAGCTGGGGCCGGGATCGCTGAGAGCACATGTGCCGAACTTTCGGACCGCTCTCCCCCCTAGAAGGGGCGCTTGCCGAAGTCCATTGCCGTCTTCGTCTTGTGGCATTGCTTGCAAAGAACCTGAACGTTGTTGTCAAGGTCTTCACCACCACGAGCAAGGGGCAACACGTGGTCAATGTCCACCTGAGAAGGCAGGTACCAACGAAGGCACATGCGGCACTGTCCACCAACGGCCTTGCGTACAGCCTTACGGAGACGAGCCGCAGCGTTGTTGCCACGTGCAATAGCCTCACGCCTCTTAGTGTGAGACTGCACTGACCTACGCGCTGTGTAGTGGGCATGGTGTATGGCACACCTGCCGCTATGGGTAGCCCACTCCCTACACTCAAGACACCGTGTACGCATGGGCTACCCCCCCCCTCTTGTGTGGGTACCCCCTATGGGAAGCACCCCCCCCTACCTACTCTTAAGAGTGGGCTGACAGTAAGTGGGTCGGGTAGGACTCGAACCTACAACGCACGGGTTAAGAGCCCGTTGCTCTACCAATTGAGCTACCGACCCGGAGCCCTGGGCTACAACCCGGAAAGAAACCGAGGAGCGCTCAAGGGACCGACGAGCCGGAGGGTTCTTGTCCGCCGTTCTGTGTGGAAGGGTGCGCGGTACCTCTTCCGGCTCACTACTACTAGAGCGAAAGGGATTCCCTAGAGCGGAGGGGATTCCCGCGCGGGGGGTTGCTGTGGTCCGCCGGCTGACAGCGGGTGGTGCAGGTTTGCAGGTTTGTACGCTCGTCCTGTTTCTCTATAGCTTTTCTATGGTGTTACCAAGATCAAGTACAAATCTGCACTACTGCATAAGCCCAGGTCAGGAAGGGGATTCTCAGAAGGGGTCGTGTAGGGGAGTGTCACGGAACGGTATACTAGTTAGGTTAACTAACGATTCGGAGGTACAAAAAGAGGCCCGACCCCGAAGGATCGGACCCCTTCCGCTGTCCGCTACAGCGCTGCTAGTTCCCGCTCAGTGGCTTCGCTCGCTTCGTCTTCGTCCCTCAGTAGCTCCGCCCACTTGAGCGTCACACGGTCCTTGAGGGGGATGAACTTCTTCGTCTCAGGGTCGCGTCCCCGCCCCACCATGACGGAGTCAAGGAAGAAGCTCAGGAACTCCCGACGTGCGTAGACGTCCCAACCTGCCCAAATGCTTCCTTCGGCCAACGGGTCGTCACCGCTGAACCACTCAGATGGTACGCGGATGCTGCCGTTCATCTTCTCGTCAAGCTCAGCGATTCGGGCAACGCACTCCGCTTCGTAGGACCGGTATTGCAGCACCGTTGAGCGCCACGTTTCCAGCTCTTCACGGCCAACGTACAGACCGGCCTTACGGTCCGCCTGTAGATCCTTGATAGAGCGCCGGACGTTGTCTAGGTGCGCCTGTTGTTCGCGTCGCTCGTCAGCCACGCCGGCAAGGTCATGTTGAAGCGCGAAGCGTTCCGCAGCGGCGGCAATCCATGCTTGATCGTGCTCGTCTTCCATGTCCGCTGTGCGGAGCCGTGCCCACACCTTCCCGGCAACGTACTCGTCCAATTCGCTGCGCTTGACCGACAATCCACCGTGCCCCTTCGGGTTGGCGCACATGTAATTGCCTTCGGCAATGTCGCCATTGCGCTTACGGCCACCCTGGGACTGTCCCATTGATCCGCCGCAGATGTGGCACCCCAGGAAGCGCCACCCGCTCAGAAGCGTTGGCTCTACTTCGGCCCCGGGCTTTCGGTCGGACAGCTTCTTTCCGGAACGCTTCTCTTGTAGCTCAAGCCATTTCGAGCCGCTGAGAATGCCCGTGTGGGGCGTTAGCGGCTTACCGCCGGGGTCACGCCGTATGACGTTGATATGCGCCTTGCCGTGCTTCACGCGCTCGAATGCGAATCCGCCGATTGCAGGATGGTTGAGAATCCATCGGACCGTTTGAGCGCGCCACATGATCGGCTTTTCAGCGCCGTTCAGGCGACGTGCCGTAATGGACGCAAGACGCTTCTCCGTGGCGCGTCTCTCAGCCATTCCGGGGGACGGAATCTTTTCCTTCTCGAAGGTCGTCGCAATGGCGTTGTCGGACACTCCTTCAAACGACATTTTCGCCATGCGCTCAACTAGCGCGACGTGATCCGGGTTGTCTTCGTCCGGCTCAAGGACGGAGATCACGAGATTGTCAATCTTCTTACGCACGGCGCGCATACCGAACGGGGCGGAAGACGAATGAACGCCACCCAGCGCGGCAATCTCGTCTTTAGCCCCCTTGAGTCGTTCCGCCTTTAGGTCACTGTCCTGTTTCGCAAGGGCAGCGATCAGCGCGAAAATGGCAACGCCAATGGGGGTGGACGTGTCAAGGAACGGCTCAAGAACCGACATGAAACGCACGCCGTGTTTCTTTAGCTCGTTGTCGATTTCGAGCGCGTCATGTGCGCCTTTGCGAGTGAGCCGCGAAAGCTCATTCACAACGACAACGTCACCTTCGCCGGCGCGTACTTCACCCATCATGCGCTCGAAGTCAGCACGCACAACGTTCGGGTCCCAACCGGAGCGCCCCACGTCCACGAACTCACCTGCCACGACCCAGCGCGCCCCACCCTGAGCGTTGCGGGACGCGACCAACGCGCGACCGGCCGCTAGCTGTGCCTCAGTCGACACGTCGGAGCCATCGGACCGGCCCTTAGACTGACGCGCGTACAGGAAGACGCGGACAGTGTCTAGAAGGTGCTCAGGAACGTCAGGAGCGATGAAAGGCGACATGCCTAGATCTTGGCTCACGGGTGCTGACCTGCGCTTTCGTTTGGGAACATTGGTGGTGCTGAGTAGTTTCCCATGGATCACTTTCATCAAGAACCTGTTCAAGGACGGCAGCGGGCTCGCGTTCGACGACGCGGGCGATCCGACGGCGTACTTCTGGGTGCATCTGACGCTCGCCGTCGTCTCCTTTGTCCTGGGGACGGTTGTCGGGGGCATCGGGTTGCGCGGGGTGCGCGCCCTGCGCCAGATGCCGCCGGACGAGGCCTCGTCTCACCAGACGTCATAGCGGGGGTACGAGACCGTGGTCGTTGTCTTTGTGCTCGTTCTGGTGGCCGTGCTGGCCGCGCTCGGAGCACTGCACTGGTACGAGTGGCGCCGCCTGGTGCGCGACACGACCCGCGCGGGGGGACTCGCCCGGCGCCTGGGCACCGCCGTGTTCGCCGCCGGGCCCGTGCTGATGGTCACGGCCTTCGTCGCCGAGCGCAGCGGTGCGCCGTTCTGGCTCCAGCAGACGCTGGCCTGGCCCGGGTTCCTGTGGCTGGCGCTGTTCATGTATCTCGCCCTGGCACTGCTGGCGGGGGAGGTCGTACGGCCGGTGCTGCGGCGGTTCCTGGCGCGGCGGGGGGCCGGTGCGCCTGGTGTGACCGCTGAGGTTGCTTCGCCCGCGGTTGTCGTCGGGTCGGGGCCGCACCGGAGCATCCGTCCTCGGTCTGGCGCGGAATCGGCCGCTCCGGAAGCTGACGGTGTTGACGCGCCAGCCGCTGCGGGCGGACGTTCCGGTACGTCCCCTTCGGCCGGTTCTGCGCCTGCGGGTGGTGGTGCCGGGCCGTCCCGGCGGCTCTTCGTCTCCCGTGTGGTCGGGGGTGCCGCGGCTGCTGCCGCCGTGGGCACTGTCGGGTACGGGACGTACGGCGTCCTGCGTGGTCCCTCGGTCAAGCGGGTGACCGTGCCGCTGGCCAAGCTGCCGCGCTCAGCGCACGGGTTCCGGATCGCGGTGGTGAGCGACATCCACCTGGGGCCGGTGCTGGGCCGCGGCTTCGCACAGAAGGTCGTCGACACCATCAACGCGACCCAGCCCGACCTCATCGCCGTCGTCGGCGACCTGGTCGACGGCAGTGTGAAGGACCTCGGGCCCGCCGCGGCACCCCTCGCGCAGCTCAAGGCCCGGCACGGGGCGTTCTTCGTCACGGGCAACCACGAGTACTTCTCCGGTGCCGAGCAGTGGGTCGAGGAGGTACGGCGGCTCGGGCTGCGCCCGTTGGAGAACGCTCACGTCGAGCTGCCCGCCTTCGACCTCGCGGGGGTGAACGACGTGGCGGGCGAGAGCGAGGGGCAGGGTCCCGACTTCGCGAAGGCGCTCGGCGGCCGTGACACATCACGGGCCAGCGTCCTGCTCGCCCACCAGCCGATACAGATACACGACGCCGTCGAGCACGGCGTCGACCTGCAGCTCTCCGGCCACACCCACGGCGGGCAGCTGTGGCCCGGCAATTTCGTGGCGGACCTGGCGAATCCGACCCTGTCGGGGCTGGAGCGGTACGGAGACACGCAGTTGTACGTCAGCCGGGGTGCGGGCGCGTGGGGGCCGCCGACGCGGGTGGGGGCCCCGTCGGACATCACGGTGGTGGAACTGGCCTCACGGCAGGCCTGACCGTTAGCAGGGAGCAGGGAGCAGGGAGCAGGGAGCAGGGAGCAGGGAGCGGGGAGCGGGGAGCGGGGAGCGGGGAGCGGGGAGCAGGGGAGCAGGGGAGCAGGGCGGACTCCTGCGGCAGCGTTCGCCCCTCGTGGCCGGCCGGCCTGCTCCCTGTGGGTGACGGGAGTCTCCGGGACCGAAATAAAGCAAGTGGGCGTGCCCCGGCTTTGAATGGTCTGGCGTCGGCTGACGTATTGGTCAGGGTGCGGCGCCGAGACCGGGCCGTCTTGACCGGTGGGCTTTAGGAGGAACGGTGACGGATCTCGCGCAGCGAGAAGTGGCTCTGCGGATCTACCCGCCAACTCTGGGCGTCGTGGCCCAAACAGCTGTTCTGGTTTTGCTGGGGTCGACAGTGGGACTCGGCGTAGCCGGTTGGCTCGTGGGGCTGGGGTATTCCGTTGTTACGTGGGTCTTGCTCGCGCGCGCCCTGCAGCAACCCGACGTTCACCAATGGGGACCTGCTGACAGTGTGACTTTCGGCAGGTTGATCCTGACCGGTGGTGCAGCGGCTCTGGTCGCCGACTCCGTTGGCGGACACGTGTATCGGCCGGCGCTGATCGGATTGGCCGCGGTCTCGTTGATTCTCGATGCCGCAGACGGTCAGGTCGCCCGCCGTACAGGCACCGCTTCGAGGTTCGGTGCACGGTTCGACATGGAAGCGGACTCCGTCCTGGCGATTGTCCTGAGCGTCTTTATCGCGACGTCTCTCGGATGGTGGGCCGCCGCGATCGGGCTTTTCCGCTACACCTTCGTGTTGGCGTCATGGGCGATGCCGTGGCTGTGTGCCCCGCTGCTGCCTCGAATGTCACGAAAGGTTGTGGCTGCTTCGCAAGGTGTGGTGTTGGTCGTGGTGAGTGCGGGTTTGCTGCCTAGGGAAATGGCGCAGGTTTGCGTAGCGCTCTCCATTGGGACGCTGGTCTGGTCGTTCGGCATCGATGTGGCGTATTTGTGGAGGCAGTCGGCGCGGAAGCGACTGACGAGACTGAGTACCGCTGAGCTTGAATTCGTGTTGCGGTAGCTGCTGGGCCGAACTTGATCGTCGCCCCTCGCGCTGCCTCTGTGAGGTCCGCACGAGGGGGTGTGGTCTGCCGGTCAAGTCGCAGGAAAGCGGCGGTGTCCTGGCCGGCCGTGCCGGTAGGAGTCGTTACGCGGCTGCGGCCGGCGACGACAGGCAGTAGATGTCGCCGGAGTTGGCCTCATGCGGAAGCGCCAGAATGTGCGCGGCCATCGTCTTTGACGAGACCCACTCATCGAACTCCAGGCTCATGCTCTCGCCCATGGACACGTTGAAGAGCCCGAACCCCAGTTCCGTCACGCGGTCGAGGCAGCGCTGCGCGACTGCACGTTCGATGGTCGTGAACTCGAACGAGAGTGCAGGCAATGGATGGCTGAGTCCGGCCAGTACTGAGGCTTCGAAGCCTTCGACGTCTATCTTGGCGAACGCGGGCGTGCCGTACGTTTTGATGAGACCGTCGAACGTCACGACCGGCACGTCCATCTCTGCGTCCCACACCTGATCTTGCCAGCCACCTGCCCCATCAGCGGCCTTTATGAATTCAGCCGATGCCGTGGAAACGGTCGGATTCAGTGAGTTGACATAGAACTTCGCCGCTCCCTCGTGTGCACCGCATACGGCTTCGATGGATATGACGTCTTCGTCGCCTGCGTAGATTTCTCGGATGGCGCGGATACAGAG
The DNA here is from genome assembly GCF_042871385.1 of Streptomyces sp. NPDC005808. Taxonomy (NCBI): domain Bacteria; kingdom Bacillati; phylum Actinomycetota; class Actinomycetes; order Kitasatosporales; family Streptomycetaceae; genus Streptomyces; species Streptomyces sp. NPDC005808. The sequence continues at coordinate 180,489 of NZ_JBIAIK010000009.1, forward strand.
CGGTTGCGGCTCGACGGCTGTCACGCGTGCCCCCAGTCGGCGAAAACTGCCAATGCGATCGCCGACGTGGGAGCCAATGTCGAAAACCAGGTCTCCAGGCCGTACGAACTGCGCGTAGAAAGCGTCCATCGCTGCATCCTGGTCGACGTTCCCGTAATAGAAATTGAGCGACCGGTGGATGGGGGAAGCCGTCGGATCGGCCTTGAGGGATTCGAGTGCCTCATTGTTGAAGTCCATGTGGGATTGTACCCCGGGTGGGCCTCGGGCAATAAGGCCGGTGTGGGCGTCATGCAATATCCACAATATCCGGGGGTGACGCCGGATCAAGTTCGAAACCGTCGGTCGGCGTCATTCAATTCCCGGCCCCGTCGGCTGTCAGGTCAGGGGGTCGGCTGTCAGCTCAGGGTTCGCTGTCAGGTCGGGGTTCGGCTGTCAGCTCAGGGGGTCGCCGTCAGGTCAGGGGGTCGGCGTGGAACCGTACGCCGTCAGGAAACGGTCGCGGAAGTCGCTCATCTTCCAGACCGGGGTGGACTTGTTGGGCTGCAGCCCGTCCGTCCAGCCCCAGTCGGCGATCTTGTCGAGGACCTTGGGATCCTTGGCGACGATCGAGACCGGCACGTCACGGCTGGGGTTGGGACCGGTGACCCGGGTCCTGGGCTGATGGTCGCCGAGGAAGATGAGCACGGTGTTGTCATTGCCGTACTGCACCAGGTAGTCGATGAGGCTGGTCACCGAGTACTGGATGGACTTGCCGTACTCCTCCTTCGACCTCAGGGAGTTGGTGAGCAGCTCCGCGGCGTCCGTGCCCTCCTTCTCGATGGCGTCGAAGATCGAGCCGTCGCCGAGCTGGTCCTGGGGGACCATCTTGGGGATGGGACCCCAAGGCTGGTGGCTGGAGGTCAGGATGATCTCCGACATCAGGGGCTTGTCCTGCTCCTTGCCGTGCTCAAGGCGTTCGAATGCGGCCAGGGCGAACTGGTCGGGCATGGGCGACCAGCTGAACGAGGGCCCCTCGTAACCGAGGTGGTGGGAGTCGTAGACGTTGTCGAGGCCGAAGAACTCCGCTTCCGGCCAGGTCTTCTGGACGCCCGGCATGATGCCGACCGTGCGCCAGGCGCCCGTCTTCTGGAAGGCGCTGGTGAGGGTCATGTGGTCGCCCGTGGTGACGGTTCGGTAGCGCTGCTGGTTGTTGATCCACAGGCCTGACAGGAAGGTGGAGTGGCCCAGCCAACTGTTTCCACCGAACGTCGCCGAGGTCAGCCAGCCGCTCTCCGCCGCGAACCCGGCCTCCTGCAGCTTCTCGTTCTCGGCTGTGAGGGTCGCGTTCACCCCCGGCGAGATGACCGGGTCCTCGATCGCGCTGCGACCGTAGCTCTCGATGAAGGTGATCATCATGTCCTTGCCGCGCAGGTCCGTCAGCAACTGGTCCGGCGGGGTGTTGGCGAAGATGTCCTTCTTGGCCACCTTGGCGAACTCCGCCTCGTCCCGCAGGGTGTCCTGCACGGACTGCACGCGGATACTGACGAGATCGGCCGTACGCTCGGCGGCGACCGCCACGTTGGGGATGAACTGCAGGCCGAGCGCCGCGCAGGTGATCCAGACGGTGGCGAAAGCCAGGGTCGTGCGCGTCGCGGCGGCGGTGTGCCGGCCGATGACGTTGCCCAGCCGGACGACCGCGAGTGTCATGACGACGAGCACGACGAGGACGAGGGCCAGGGCCGCGACGACGGTGGCCAGCGTGCCGGTCTTGCCGATCGTGTCCTGGAGGTACGTGTGTGCGTCGCCGAACAACGTCCAGTCCAGGACCAGGTTGAAGTCCCGCCCCAGGTACTCCCGGAAGCCGATGTCGAGAAGGTTCAGGACCATCTGCACGCCCAGGCCAAGCCCCGCGAGCACCGCCACCCCAACACGCGGTTTGCGCGGAAGGGCGATCAGGACCGCGGCGCCGAAGATCGCCTCCACGGGGATGCGAACAAAGTAGAGCGGGGTCAGGTTGACGACGTGGTTCGACATGAGCAGGGTGAACAGTACGAGCACGGCGGCGAGGGCGGTGGTGGTCAACGACACCGCCCTCGCGGCGACGGGATACCTGTCACGCCAGCCGCGCCAGACGTGCCAGCGCCGCGGACCCCGCGGGCCGTGATCCGAGGCCGGTTCCGGGGTGGGTTCTGCTTCGGGTTCGGGGACCGGTTCGGGGGCGGCATCCCCTGCGGGTTCGGGGGCGGCTCTCCCCGCCGGTTCGAGGATCGGTTCGGCGGCGGCTTCCGCTGTGGGTTCCGGCGTGGGCTCGGGAGTTGCCTCCCGCGTGCCTTTCGGCGTCGACGTGGGCGCGGGGTCGGGCGCGGGCTCGGAGGTGGCCTCCGGCGTCAGGCCCTCCTCCTGCTCCTGAGGTGCCTGTGTCTCATCCGTCGTCTCGCTCGTTTTCGGCAGTGGGCGAGAGCTCGTGTTGAACGACAACCCGGCGGTCCTTCCGTGCGATGCGCTGTGCTGGTGCGGCGGATGGCGGATGGCGGATCAGCGTGAACAGGCCAGGCCGGTACCACCTGCATTTGTGTACGGCACGGTGGCGGCCCCCGTTCAATCATCCAGGTCCGGTTCCGGTCAAGCGGGTCACCGTATCCGGTCAAGCAGACTCACGAGCGTCAGGCAGACAACGCGCTCAAGTCCGCCCCCGCGTAGGCAACACCACCGTCACCGCCAGCCCCTCGCCCGGCGATGTCCGCACCGCGACCTCGCCCCCGTGCGCCGACACGACACTCTGCACGATCGCCATGCCGAGCCCGCTGCCCGCCCCGCCGCCCGCCCGGAAGAACCGGTCGAAGATACGCGCCGCGTCGTCCTCCGCGAGCCCCGGACCCTCGTCCGCGACACACAGTCGTATGACACCGTCCGCCCGCTCCAGGCCGAGCCGCACCGGCACCTCCGCGGGCGTGTGCGTGCGTACGTTGCCCACGAGGTTGCCCAGTACCTGCCGTAGTCCCGACTCGTCGGCGTGTACGAGGAGGGTTCCCTCGGCGCCGACGGTCACCGGGCGGCCCGGCTGCTGGGCCCGCAGATCCTCGGCCGCGTCCCGTACCAGCCGGCTCAGGTCGACGTTCTTGAAGCGGAGTTCGGGGCGCTGGTCGAGCCGGGCGAGGGTGAGCAGTTCGTCCACGAGGCGGCCCATGCGGTCGGCCTCCGCGTGCATCCGGTCCCAGGCCCGTCTGCGCTCGACCGGATCGGGCAGCATCCCCTTCTCGATCAGCTGGAGATAGCCGCGGATCGCCGACAGCGGCGTGCGCAGCTCGTGCGAGGCGTCCCCGACGAACCGGCGCAGCTGGGCCGCGCTCTGCTCACGCGTCCGGTGCGCCGACTCGACCTGGTGGAGCATGGAGTTGAGGGCGATCCGCAGCTGCTCGACCTCCTGGGTCGGATGGCTGTTGGAGGGCACCCGCCGGGTGAGGTCCCCTTCGGCGATCGCCGAGGAGGTCTCCACCATGTCCTCCAGCGGCCGCATCCGGCGCCGCACGCTGAACATGGTCAGGCACCCGAGGAGTGCCAACAGCAGTGCCCCCATGGCCACATCGAGCCTGAGCGCCTTCGCAATGCCGTTGTGCAGCCCGTCGGTGGAGGTGGCGAGCAGGACGGATGTGCCGTCGGCGAGCCGCGCCCCCGTTGCCCGGTAGGCGGCGCCCTGCACGGTCAGGTCGTGCGGTTCGGGGTCGTCGGTGAGTGTGCGCGGGTCGTCCACGGCGGCGGCCAGAGCGACCTGGGAACCGGTCGGTTTGAGTCCGCCTATGCTCACGGCGGTTCCGTTCCCGTCGACCGCCGTGTAGATCGAGTCCGGCGTCGGCGACCTGTCGGACTCCGGTACGAGCCGGTCGCGGATGAACGCCAGCGCGCTCAGTGAGTCGATCTGCCGCAGGGTGAGCTGCGAACTGCCCAGGGAGTCACGCGTCTTGGCGAGATCCGCGTCGATCTGGTCGAGCAGGTAGTGCCGCATGCCCATCAGGCTCACCGCGGTCGCCACGATGATGCCCAGGGCCAGCAGCGCCACGTTCGCCATGGTCAGCCCGCCGCGCAGCGAGTGGATTCCGTGATGGTGGAAGCGGGATCCACCGGTCTTCACGGAGGGGAACACCCCGCGCCAGATGATCATGCGAGCCCGTATCCGACGCCCCGCCGGGTCTGGATCACCGGCGGACCCAGGGGTTCGAGCTTGCGCCGCAGATAGCTGATGTACGTCTCCACGACGGTCGACTCGGCCGAGTGCTCGTACTGCCATACATGGCGCAGGAGCTGCTCCTTGGGGACGATCCGCCCGCCGTTGCGGACGAGGAAGCGCAGCAGGGCGTACTCGGTGGGGGTGAGTTCCACCGTGTGGTCCCCGCGGTGCACGCGGTACGTCGTCTCGTCCAGCTCCAGGTCGCCGTACCGCAGGGGCGGGCGCTCCGGCAGGACGTCCGCCGGGCGCGTGCGGCGCAGTACGGCTGTGATGCGGGCGACGACCTCGTCGATGTTGAACGGTTTGGTGATGTAGTCGTCGCCGAAGCCGAGGGCGCCCACGATCTCGGCGGGCGCGTCCCGTGCGGTGAGGAACACGATCGCCAGGTCGGGCTGTCGTACGCGTAGCTCGCGGCCGAGGGCCCGGCCGTCACCGTCCGGCAGCATCACGTCGAGCAGCGCCGCGTCGGGGCGGGTGCGCTCGGCGAGCGTGAGTGCCTGGCGGACGGTGCCCGCCACCATCACCTCGAAGCGGTGGTAGCGCAGGGCGATGGTGAGGACGTCCGCGATGCTCGGCTCGTCCTCGACGACGAGGACGGTGGCCCCCTCCTGTGCGGTCATGACCCCAGTATCCGCGGAGCCACTGACAGCGGGGCCGTTCCGCTCTTTGGAGTTCCTTGAGAGTCATTGGAGTTCCTTGAGAGTCATGGGCGGGCGCTGCCGTGCACCGGGGGGCCTCGACATCCTGAGGGCTCAGGACCCGGGGGACCCTACGAAGGAGCGTTGAGCGTGGCGACATTGGCGCGGTGGTGCTATCGGCACCGGCTGGTGGTCCTGTTGCTGTGGGTGGGGGCGCTGTTCGGGCTGGGCTTCGCGGGTTCAGCCGCGGGCACGAACTACGCGGAAACTTTCTCTCTTCCCAACACGGACTCCAAGCGTGCGTACGACCTGATGGAGAAGGCCTTCCCCGAGCGGGCGGGCGACACCGACACGGTGGTGTGGAAGGTCGACAGCGGATCGGTGCGGGATGAATCCGTACGATCCCGGATCGAGCCCGCGCTCGCCGAGATCGGGAAGATGGCGGGCGTCGGCGCGGTCACCGACCCGTACGCAGCCGGGGGGACCGCGCAGATCAGCAAGGACGGGCGGATCGCGTACGCCCAGGTCACCTTCGCCGAGCAGGCGAACGCGGTACCCAAGGAACTGGTCCAGGACGTCGTCGACACCGCGCAGGGCGCCGAACAGGCGGGCCTCGACGTGGAGTTGGGCGGCCAGGCGATCCAGCGGGTCCAGGAACCGCCCACCGGCCTCGCCGAGCTGGTGGGCATCGTGGCGGCCGCGATCGTCCTGTACCTGGCCTTCGGCTCGTTCCTCGCGATGCTTCTGCCGCTCGCGATCGCCATCTTCGGTGTGGGCACCGGCATGTTCTCGACCCAGCTCCTCAGCCATGTCACGAACGTGCCCGAACTCGCCTCGCTGCTCGCCACGTTGATCGGCCTCGGCGTCGGCATCGACTACGCGCTGTTCATCGTCACCCGGCACCGGCGCGGCCTGATGCGTGGTGAGAAGCCGGAGGACGCGGCGGTCACGGCCCTCAACACCTCTGGCCGGGCGGTGCTGTTCGCAGGCGGCACGGTGGTCATCGCGCTCGCCGGAATGCTCGTGATGAACATGCGCTTCCTGGACGGTGTGGTCATCGGCACGGCGGTCACCGTCGTGCTGAGCGTCCTCGCGGCGATCACCCTGCTGCCCGCGCTGCTCGGCCTGCTCGGCACCCGGGTGCTCAGCCGCCGCCAGCGGCGCAGGCTCGCCGCCGAGGGACCGCAGCCCGACCGTACGAGCGGCCTGGCGGTGCGCTGGTCCACGAACGTGGAGCGGAATCCACGGAAGGTCGCCGCGCTGGCCGTGGTCGTCATGGCGGTCCTGGCGCTGCCTCTGCTGTCGCTCCGGCTCGGCACGACCGACCAGGGCAACGACGACGCGTCGTCGACGACCCGGCAGGCGTACGACCTGCTGGCCGAGGGCTTCGGCCCCGGCTTCAACGGACCCCTTCAGGTGGTCACCGAGGATCCCGACACCTCCGGCCTGGTCACGAGCATCCGCGCAACCGAGGGAGTCGCCCAGGTCCTCGCCCTGCCGCCCGGCCAGGGCGTCACGGTGATCCAGGTGGTGCCGACCACGTCACCGCAGTCCGTCGAGACGGACGAACTCATCGACACCCTGCGCGAGCAGGTGATCCCGGACGCGGGCGTCAGCGCCCATGTCGGCGGTGTGACAGCGGTGTCCAAGGACTTCTCGTCCGTGACCGCGGACCGGCTGCCGTACTTCGTCCTGGCGATCATCGGCCTGGGCTTCCTGCTCCTGATGGTCGCCTTCCGCTCGATCGTCGTACCGCTGACGGCGGCGGTGATGAACCTGATCGCGGCCGCCGCGTCCTTCGGCGTACTCGTCGCGGTCTTCCAGTACGGCTGGGGCCTTGACCTGCTGGGTCTCGGCAAGGAAGGACCGATCAACTCCTTCCTGCCCGTCATCATGCTCTCGCTCCTCTTCGGCCTCTCGATGGACTACCAGGTGTTCCTGGTGAGCCGGATGCACGAGGAATGGGTGCACACGAAGGACAACGCGCGGGCGGTCCGCGTCGGCCTGGCGGAGACCAGCCGGGTCATCAACTCCGCCGCCCTGATCATGGTCTGCGTCTTCCTGGCCTTCGTACTGAGCGGCGACACCGGCGCCGCGATGGCGGGCGTCGGTCTGGCGGCCGCCGTCGCGCTGGACGCCTTCGTCCTCCGTACGGCCCTGGTGCCGGCCGTGATGCATCTCCTCGGCAACTCCAACTGGTGGCTGCCCGCCGGACTGGACAAGCGGCTGCCGCACCTCGCGGTGGAGCCGAAGGAGGACGCGGACCCCGCGCCTCCCGCGGCCTCGTCCGGTACGACGGCGGTTCACGGCTTCGTCCGTGACGGGCAGGGCGAGCCGATCGACGGCGCCGTCATCCTGCTGCTCTCGAAGGGCGGCCGCCAGCTGGACCGCGTGAGTTCACTGGCCGACGGCTCTTACATCGTCTCGGCCCCGGCTCCGGGCACGTATCTGCTGTCGGCGACGGCTCCCTCGTACGCGCCCCGGGCCCGGCACGTCATCGTGACCGACGAACCGCTGGTGCACGACGTGGAGTTGGCGGACGGGGAGGTCGACGCCGTCACCTGAGGCGGGTGAACCGAGGTGGTGCGGAGGGGCGTGCTCCAGGAGCACGCCCCTCAGTGCTTCTTCGCGGGGTCGGGCAGTGCCTTGGTCATCCCCGGCAGGAAGTCCGTGAACAGTTCGTGCACTTCGTGGACGAGGGGCCGCAGGATACGGAAGCGGGCCAGGGAGACACCGCGCGCGGTGAGGCGGGCGCCGCGCTCGGCGAGCCGGTAGCTGCGTTCACGTCCCTCGGTCCGGTCGAAGACCCAGTACAGGACGAGTCCCATCTGGGAGAGCCACATCAACTCCGGCAGCACGTCGCGGAGTTCCGCGGGCACCTTGGTCTTCGCCCCGGACAGCACCTCGCGATGGACGCTGATGGCCTCCTCGCGCGCGTGCTCCGACTCGGGGGAGAAGGGGCTGAGCGGGCTGTCCGGGTCGGCGGCGTTCTTGAAGAACTGCACCGCGAACTCGTGGTACGGCGTCGCGATGTCCAGCCACGCCTTCAGCACCCCGCCGAGCCGGGCCTCCAGATCGGTCTCCCGGTCCAGTACCTCCCGGGCCGCCGCCCGGTGTTCGGCGGCGATCCGGTCGTAGAAGCCCTGGATCAGGTGCTCCTTGCCGGCGAAGTAGTAGTACGCGTTGCCGACCGAGACCCCGGCCTCCTGGGCGATGGCCCGCATGGTCGTCTTGTCGTACCCCCGTTCCACGAACAGCCGCATCGCCGTCTCCAGGATCAGGGCGCGGGTCTGCTCGCTCTTGGCGGGGCCCTTTTCAGGGCCCTTCTCCCGTGGGAGCGCTTTGTCGGAGCCGGGGCTGTCTGTCGGTGCTGGCACGGTAGGAGCCTAACGAGTGGAGCAGGTGCCGCTGTCGCAGCCGGGAGGCGTGTAGGTCCAGCCCGCCCGGGGGTCGTACGTCCAACCGTCACCCCCGTAGTAAAGGCTCCCGCCCGTCTTGTGGCCGGCACGCCACTTGGCCGCGGCGAGCATCGCGCCCCTCGCGAGACGCGCACCCGCCGGGGTGCTCAGCCGATGGGCGAGCGCCCGCTGCTCACGCAGTGCCCAGAGGCAGACCACCCAGGCGGCGGGCCCCTGGTAGACCTGCCCGCCGTCCCCCACGACAGTGATCTCTTCGAGGGTGGCCCGGTGGTCGAGGGACGGGAAGGCGCTCCGGGCCTCGTCGGACCCCGCCGGCACGAACCGGAGCGGCACCAGTTGCGACTGCTTCCGCAGCCAGTCGCGTACGAAGGAGCAGAGTGAGCACTGGGCGTCGTACAGAACGGTGAGCCCGAGGACCGGGACGCGCACGGCGTCCCGGTCCCGGACGGCTGGGATGCCGGCCATCGGGGTCACGCCCCGGCCGACGGAGCGATCCAGTCGGTCGGCGTGACGGGCGGCAGCTGCTCCCGCTCCATGACGCCCCGGCGCCGGATCTTGTTGAGCACGTACACGTTGCCGAGGTGCATGACGCCGAGCACGAGCAGCACCACGCCGAGCTTGGTCGACAGGGCCTCGAAGATCCCGCGGGCGTCCGCGATCTCGTCGTCCCCGTTCAGATAGAGCGCGACGAAGCCCAGGTTGACGAGGTAGAAGCCCACCACGAGCAAGTGGTTGACGGCTTCGGCGAGCTTCTCGTTCCCGTGCAGTACGTCGGCCAGAAAGATCCGCCCGTTGTGGCTCAGCGTGCGCGCCACCCAGATGGTCAGCGCGATGCTGACCAGCAGATAGATGACGTACGAGACGACCGTGAGGTCCATGTCCCCACCCCTCCATGCTTTCTTGAACGCGTTCAAAAAGCTGTCGAAGAAGAATGTAGACCTGCTTTTGAACATGTTCAAGTCTGACTGGAGGGTGCTGAGGACGGTCAGGCCTGTCGGCTGAGCTCGGGTCGCTTGCTGTAGTCCGTGAGGCCGACGACGTTGCCCCAGGGGTCGGCGAACTCGACGGTCCATCCCGTGGCGCCGGGGAAGGGTGAATCGAGGACCGGGACACCCGTCGCGGCCAGCACCTCCGCCGCTCCCCGCGCGTCCCGCACCTCCAGCCATACCCGCGCCGAGGCCCACACCGGCGACCGCCGACTCAGCTCCTCGTCCAGCCGCAGCAACAGCCCCGGGGTCTCCTTGCCCACCTTCAACAGGGCGATACCGGCCTCGTCGAGCCGGAACGCGACCGGAAACCCGGCCCGCTCGTAGAAACTCACGGCCTCGTCGAGGTTCCCGACGGGCAGCAGTACGTTGTCGAACCCGAGCAGCTCGTACGACTCATCATCTGACATGACGTCAGATTAGGTGGGTGCGCTTCGGGGGCCTCGGGGGCTGACCGTGGGGGTCACCCGATGGGGGGAGGCGGGTGACATTCCCCCTGGGTACGCTGAACCGACAGGCGAGACTCCGTCGCATGGGAGCATTCATGGCCGCCGCATCCGAGAACGGGCTCGACGACGAGCCGTCGTACCGCTGGCCGATCCCGCCCGTCGAGGGCTGGACGGCGGACGACCTCGACCGGATCCCGGGCCTCCCGCCGCACACGGAGTTGATCGACGGGAGTCTCGTTTTCGTGAGTCCGCAGACCGCCTTCCACTCGCGCTGCATGCGTCTGCTGGAGAACAGTCTTCTGGAGCAGGCCCCGGACCATCTTGACGTCATGCGGGAGATGACCATCAAACTGGACGCCAGGAACCGTCCGGAGCCCGACGTTCTGGTCTTCCCTGTGGAAGCGAACACCGGCTCCCGCCAGACCTGGTACCGCCCCGAGGACATCGTCCTCGCCGTCGAAGTCGTCTCCACGGAGTCCCGCGCACGCGACCGCGAGGTCAAGCCCCGCAAGTACGCCGCAGCCGGCTTCCGGCACTTCTGGCGAGTCGAGGAAGACGAAGACAAGGGCCTCCCCGTCGTCTACGTATACGAACTCGACCCGGCCACCAAGACCTACGCCCTCACCGGAATCTTCCACGACCGCCTCAAGCTCACCGTCCCGTTCGAGATCGAGATCGACCTGACGGCGATCAACCGGCGCCGCGGGGGTTCGGCGGGACCGCGGGACTGACCGGGCGGCGGGGGAGTTCGCGGGTGCCGCGAAGATGCCCGCCGAGTGGGCGGAGTGTCGTGCCCCCTAGGCGCGAGGCGGCCTTCGTATCGTCCTGACGCCCGGGCGGCCGGGTCAAGGCAGACGCGGCTGGGGCGGGCGTACACACAAGACGTGCGATGGGGCGCAAGGGTTGTATGAAGCGCCCCGGTTTTCTGGAGTGCGCCGGCCGGGCCCGATACTCCGGATGGTCTTCAGGGGAGCCGACTTCTCTCCCGGACCTCCCCTCCTGCAATATGACCGGCAGTCCTGTTCGGTCATTTGGCCTTCAGGCCTGTCCAGTGGCCCGCGCACCGAGATGCAGGAGCGAATCACCATGACCGAGCAGCCTCAGCCGCCTCAGCCGTCCCAGCCCCCGCAGCAGCCCTCGGATCAGCCGCCCGGCTACGGCTATCCGAACCCCGGTCCCGTCCCGCCCGGCGGGGCGAACCCGTACGGGGCCGGTCCGGCGGGTGCCTATCCGCCGCCGGGGGACTACCAGCAGCCGGGCGGGTACCCGCAGCCCGGCCAGTACGGCTACCCGCAGCAGGGTTACCCGATGGGTGCCGTGCCGCCCGGCATGTACACGGGCGACCCCAACGCCCCGTACGGCTATGACCCTTACGGCCGCCCGTACTCCGACAAGTCGAAGATCGTTGCGGGGATCCTCCAGCTCACTCTCGGGACCCTCGGCATCGGGCGCTTCTACATAGGCAACGTCGGCATCGGGATCGCCCAGCTCCTCACCTGCGGTGGCCTGGGCATCTGGGCCCTGATCGACGGGATCCTCCTGCTCACCAGCAACACCGGCACGGACTCCCAAGGGCGGATCCTGCGTGGCTGAACCCGAGGCCGGGCGAGTTTCCGGGCCGGGGACTGTCCTGCGGCACCCGGCGACGGCACCCCTCGCGGTGTTCGTCGCCGGGGTCGCGGGCGCCGGCTATCTCTACGGCACGAATCCGCACGAGCCGGGGCATCTGCTGCCCCAGTGCCCGTTCCGCTACGTCACCGGGCTGCTCTGCCCGGCCTGCGGCGGCACCCGCATGGTGTACGACCTGATGCACGGCCAGTTCCCGGCGGCCTGGCACGACAACAGGGTGCTGCTGCTGGCCTCCCCCTTCGCGCTCGTGCTGTTGGGGCGCTGGTTCCTGGAAGGGGTGCGCGGGCGTCGCTGGCGGCCCACCCTGAGCCCCCGGGCTCAGGTGGCGGTACTGGTGGTGGCCGTGGCGTGGACCGTGGTGCGCAACGTCGTCTGAGTCGGGCAAGGGCGCGCCGGGGCAGCCGTGTTGAGGACGGCGCCCCCGCGACTGCCCGTAAGCCGCGGCCTCACCGGCCAGCGCCCCCGCGAGTGCCTGTAAGTCACGGCCTCACCCGCGAACTTGGCCGGATTTTGATCACGGATATGGAACGATCCGGGACGATCGACCGTTCTCGCTCCCGCCTTCCCTCGTGATCTCTCTATGCTTCCCTGGTCACAGGGGGGATGGCGCGACACGGCGTACGCCATCGCAGTACGCGTTTTCAGCCATGGGTTCCCTCCTGGATTCCCCCGGAGTACTTCGCTTCGGTCTCTCATCGGTCATCCCAGGAGCAACTTCCATGTCTGTCAAAACCCCTGAAGCGCCGTTCGGCGTCGACCACCAGGGCCGCCCGCTCTCCGACAAGTCCAAGATCACCGCGGGCCTTCTCCAGCTGTTCCTCGGTGGCTTCGGTATCGGCCGCTTCTACGTCGGTTCCACGGGCGTGGCCATCGCCCAGCTCTTCACCTGCGGTGGCCTGGGCATATGGGCCCTGATCGACGCGATCCTCTTCTTCACGAGCAACGACCGCACGGACAAGCAGGGTCGCGTCCTGCGCGGCTGACATCAGCCGGACGTACGACGAGAGCCCTGTCCCCAACTTGGGGGGCGGGGCTCCGTACGTCTGGTCCGCGGGGCTCGGATCGCCGCCTCGACGACGCGTGGCACGCACGGGGTCAGCAGTCGGGTCGAGGTGCGCTACTTTCCGGAACGCTCAATCGCCTTTCGGCTGCCCCGCCCTGAGGATCTCCGCCACATCGAGCGTGACCTTGGCGCCGATGGAGTCGGGGAGGGTGACGAGTTCGCCGGGGGCGTGGATGCGGTGGGCCGCGTACTCGTCCGCGGCGGGGTCGGTCAGAACGTGGAGGCGTTGGTGTTTGCGGTCGACGATTACGTAGACCGGGATCTTCGCCTGCGCGTATGCGGTGACCTTGGTGCGGAGGTCTGCCTTCCAGTTGCTGGAGGTGACCTCCAGGACGAGACGGAAGACCAAGGGGTCGTAGCAGTTGTTCTCAACGAGGTGCTCTTCGATGTCGGCTTCGACAATGCAGAGATCGGGGATCGCGTAGTCCTCGGGGCCGTCCGGAAGCCAGACGCCGATGGCTTGGTGCACCTCGGTGTCGTCCTCGTCGAGACCAGCGGCCTCGAAGGGACGAGTCACCTTCTTCAGCGCCCTCGCATGAGCGACGTCGGGGGATGGCGTCACGAGGATCTGGCCTCCGATGATCTCGACGCGGCGGCCCGGAAGGCGATCCATGATGCGATTCGCCTCCGCGATCAGCGACCGGTCGCCGTGCGGCTGCTCGACGGGTGCTGCGGACATCACGTGCCTCCCGTGGGCTGTTGTCGAGAGCATCATCGTAGGCCGGACAGCCCTGAGGAATCCGGAACGCGTCGCATCACTCGAACGTGGCCGGGTAAGCGCGAGGGCCCCGTTCCCAAAGGAAACGGGGCCCTCGGCGACGTACGAAAAAATCAGAACCGCCGAGTGATCAGCGCTCGCTTGACCTCCTGGATCGCCTTCGTGACCTCGATACCCCGAGGGCAGGCGTCCGTGCAGTTGAACGTGGTGCGGCAGCGCCACACGCCGTCCTTGTCGTTGAGGATCTCCAGGCGCTGCTCGCCCGCCTCGTCACGCGAGTCGAAGATGAAGCGGTGGGCGTTGACGATGGCGGCGGGGCCGAAGTACTGGCCGTCGTTCCAGAAGACCGGGCAGGACGACGTGCACGCAGCGCAGAGGATGCACTTCGTGGTGTCGTCGAAACGCTCGCGGTCCTCCGCCGACTGGAGACGCTCACGCGTCGGCTCGTTGGTGTCCTTCGTGATCAGGAAGGGCATCACGTCGCGGTACGCCTGGAAGAACGGATCCATGTCGACGATCAGGTCCTTGAGGACCGTCAGGCCCTTGATGGGCTCGACCGTGATCGGCTTGGCGGGGTTCAGGTCCTTGATCAGCGTCTTGCAGGCAAGGCGGTTCTTGCCGTTGATCCGCATGGCGTCCGAGCCGCAGATGCCGTGCGCGCAGGAGCGACGGAAGGTGAGCGTTCCGTCCTGGTCCCACTTGATCTTGTGGAGGGCGTCCAGGACGCGCTCCTTCGGGTCGATCTCCAGCTGGAAGTCTTCCCAGACCGCCTCGGCCGAGACCTCGGAGTTGAAGCGGCGGATACGGAACGTGGCGGTGATGTACGGGGAGTCGGCGAAGCCTGCCTCAGGCTTGTCGGCCGCGTCCGCCTTGTCCAGGGTCGGGGTTGCCATCAGTACTTACGCTCCATCGGCTGGTAGCGGGTCTGGACGACCGGCTTGTAGTCGAGACGGATGGACTCGGTGCCGTCGTCGCCGACCTCGCGGTACGCCATGGTGTGGCGCATGAAGTTGACGTCGTCGCGGTTCGGGTAGTCCTCGCGGTAGTGACCGCCGCGGGACTCCTTGCGCGCCAGCGCCGACGTCGCCATGACCTCGGCCAGATCGAGCAGGTTGCCCAGCTCGATGGCCTCCAGGAGGTCCGTGTTGAAGCGGCGGCCCTTGTCCTGGATCGAGACGTTCAGGTAGCGCTCGCGCAGCTCCGCGATCTTCTCGACCGCCGTCTTGATCGTCTGCTCGGTGCGGAACACCATCACGTTGGCGTCCATGCACTCCTGCAGCTCGTTGCGCAGGACCGCGACCCGCTCCGTACCCGTGGAGTCGCGCAGGCGCTCGACCTGCGAGACGACCTGGGCGGCCGGGTCCTCGGGCAGCTCGACGTAGTCGGCCTTCGCCGAGTACTCGGCGGCGGCGATACCCGCGCGCTTCCCGAACACGTTGATGTCGAGGAGCGAGTTCGTGCCCAGGCGGTTCGCGCCGTGGACCGACACACACGCGACCTCGCCGGCCGCGTACAGGCCCGGGACGACCGTGGTGTTGTCGCTCAGCACCTCACCCTGGACGTTCGTCGGGATGCCGCCCATCGCGTAGTGCGCGGTGGGCTGGATCGGGATCGGGTCCGTGTACGGCTCGATGCCGAGGTACGTACGGGCGAACTCGGTGATGTCCGGGAGCTTGGCGTCCAACTGCTCCGGCGGAAGGTGCGTCAGGTCCAGGTAGACGTGGTCACCCGCGGGACCGCAGCCACGGCCCTCACGGATCTCCGTGTAGATGGACCGGGACACGACGTCTCGCGACGCCAGGTCCTTCATCACCGGCGCGTACTTCTCCATGAAGCGCTCGCCGTCCTTGTTACGGAGGATGCCGCCCTCACCGCGGGCGCCCTCCGTCAGCAGGATGCCCATGCGCCAGATGCCGGTCGGGTGGAACTGGAAGAACTCCATGTCCTCCAGCGGCAGCCCGCGACGGTAGACCGCGGCCTGGCCGTCACCGGTCAGCGTGTGCGCGTTGGACGTCACCTTGAAGAACTTGCCGGTGCCGCCGGACGCGTAGATCACGGCCTTCGCCTGGAAGACGTGGATCTCGCCGGTCGCCAGTTCGTACGCGACGACGCCCGCGGACCGCTTCACACCGTCGATCTCGACGATCAGCTGGTCCAGGACGTAGAACTCGTTGAAGAACTCCACGCCCTCCTTGACGCAGTTCTGGTACAGCGTCTGGAGGATCATGTGACCGGTGCGGTCGGCCGCGTAGCAGGAGCGGCGCACCGGCGCCTCACCGTGGTTACGGCTGTGACCGCCGAAGCGGCGCTGGTCGATCGTCCCGTCGGGCGTCCGGTTGAAGGGAAGGCCCATCTTCTCCAGGTCGAGGACCGAGTCGATGGCCTCCTTCGCCAGGATCTCGGCGGCGTCCTGGTCGACCAGGTAGTCACCGCCCTTGACGGTGTCGAAGGTGTGCCACTCCCAGTTGTCCTCTTCCACGTTGGCGAGCGCGGCGGCCATACCGCCCTGCGCGGCGCCCGTGTGGGAGCGGGTGGGGTAGAGCTTGGTCAGCACGGCGGTGCGGCTGCGCTTCGTCGACTCGATGGCGGCGCGCATGCCGGCGCCGCCGGCGCCGACGATGACGGTGTCGTACTTGTGGATCTTCATGAGTGGTTGCCTCAGCCCCGTGCCTAGCGGATGTTCGGGTCGAAGGTGAAGATCACCAGCGTGCCCAGCAGAATCGTGAACACCGTGGCGGTGTACAGCAGGCCCTTCAGCCACAGGCGTGTGCTCGCGCGCTCCGCGTAGTCGTTGATGACCGTACGCAGGCCGTTGGCGCCGTGCAGCATCGCGAGCCACAGCATCGCGAGGTCCCAGGCCTGCCACCACGGGGACGCCCAGCGGCCGGCCACGAAGGCGAAGCCGATCTTGGAGACGCCGCCGTCGAGGACGAGCTGGATGAGCAGATGGCCGAGAACCAGGACGACCAGGACGATGCCGGACAGGCGCATGAAGAGCCAGCCGTACATCTCGAAGTTGCCACGGGTCGACTTCGGGGTCTTCTTGGTCCGCTTGCGCGGTGCCTCGATGAGCGGCGCCGGGTTGTCGACGCTGTACGCCGAGAACTCGTCCGCGCCTTCGACGGGACCGATGCCGGATGCGGCGGTTTCGGTGGTGGACATCTGTGTCAGCTCCCGAAGACTTCGCGGAATGCGTGACCGAGGACGGGGTAAAGGGCCCCCACCATCAGCACGACCCAGATACCGACGACGGACCAGAGCATCTGCTTCTGGAAGCGCGGGCCCTTTGACCAGAAGTCGACGGCGATGACACGCAGACCGTTGAGCGCGTGGAAGAGGATGGCGGCGACGAGGCCGTACTCCAGCAGCGCGACGAGCGGCGTCTTGTACGTGGCTACGACCTTGTCGTAGTCCTCGGGGGACACACGGACAAGAGCGGTGTCCAGCACGTGTACGAACAGGAAGAAGAAGATGAGGACGCCGGTGACTCGATGAGCCACCCAGGACCACATTCCTTCCCGGCCGCGGTACAGCGTTCCAGCCGGCACGGAAAAACCCTCCGGGAGCGGGGATCGGGGCCGCGCCGGCTTGGGTGTCGGTCGGGCCCGGCCGGGTACGGTCCACCGGCCCCGGCCATCGTAGCGACGACTTGTCGGAACGCTTACAGCGGCCCCACCGGTGTGATCAAACAGGCAATCAAACAGGCTCGTACGGGCTATAGAGGCGCCCTGAATCCGTGTATTTCGACGGTTCCGCCCTCACTGGCTCCTTCGCTCCTCTTCCCCTCCGTCCTCTTCCCCTCCGTCTCGAACGTATGCACAAGGCGGGTGAGCCGGCCCCGGGCGAGGCGTCTGAGCTCCTCGGCGGCGAGGACGCGCTCCTCCTCGGGGTCGTTGGCGAGGCGGGAGCGGATTCCGGCGAGCACCTGGTCGAGGGCCTCTTCCGGGGCGAGGTCGTCGAGGCAGATGACGAACACATGCCCGAACCGGCTCTCGTACGCGGCGTGCGCGGCGCTCAGTGCGGTGTGGGCGGCGGAGTACGCGCCGTCCGGGAGCAGCGTGAGCGACTCCCCGGCCAGCGCCTCGGCGAGGTCGGCGTGTGTCAGGTCGTACGCCGCCTCGTCGGCCGCGGCGAGCAGTGCGTCCAGGTCCGGGTAGGGCCGGTGTTCGGCGAGGCGGTGGGCCCAGCGCAGGCTGCGGCAGCACATGAGGAGGGCGCGCTCGACGGTCTCGGCGGGCGCGGAGTTGAACCCCTCCGGGCGGGCCGGGGACGGCGCCGCGCTCTTCTGCTCGGGGAGGCGTGGGAGACGGTGCGGCGGCAGCGTGTGTCCTCGGCGGTGGTGTTCGCGTGACATCCGAGGGAAATCGCGCGTGGTTCGGCAGGGGAAGGAGTGAAAGTTGTGATGCTCACGCTATCGAGGTGTGTCAGGAGCTGTCCGACCGATGCCCGAATTTCACCCGGACGGGAGTGTTTCGGAACGTGTGATGGACGGTGAGGGTGGGGACAGGGGGGCCTAGGTTCCCTGGGGGGATGTGTGACCTGGCTCGGTAACGGGGGATATGCGACCTGGCTGTACGACATGGCTGTGTGACCTCGGCGACGAAGTGAGCGGCGTGATGCGGATCGTGATGTGGGACGTGGCGGGTAACGCGGGTGCGGGTGCGGGTGGTAGGGGTTCTCGCCCCCTCCGCCCCTTCCCGTCCCGTATCTGGGGGCGCTGCCCCCAGACCCCCGAGCCGCGCTGGACGCGCTCGTCCTCAAATGCCGGACGGGCTGGAAATCCAGCCCCTCCGGCATTTGAGGAGCCCGCCGTCACCGCCCGGAGCGTGGCCCGATGAGCCCCGGGAGGCGTCGCGCGCCGGCACGGCAGACGCGCTGGGTGATGGCCGCCGTCGGCGGTGCCGTCGTCGCCGGGGCCGCCGCGCTCACCGTCGCGTTCTGGCCCGCCGGGGACAGCGGCGAACCGGCGGGAGCGCGGGTGCCGTCGAGCAGCACGCCGGTGAGCGCGTCCAGCACCGCCCCGACGGCCACCGGCGCCGCCCCCTCGCCGACCCGGACGTACCCCCTGTCCCAGACCCCCCGCACCATCCCCGCCGTACGCGAACACACCCCCGCCAGGGGCCCCGGCTGGCGCCCTGCCACCGGCTCCCGTGTGGTCGTCGCCGACAGTGAACTCGCCGACGAGGGGCGGCTGCTCGCCGGCGAACTCAAGCTGTCGTACGCGGGAGAGACGGAACCCCGTTCCGGAGACGTCGAGCTGGGCCTCGACGCGGCGGCCTCCGGCACGGAGTCGTACACCCTGAGCGTCAAGAGCGGCCGGGTCACGATCACGGCTCCCGGCGACGCGGGCGTCTTCTACGGCACGCGCACGCTCAAGCAGGTGGTGCACGGCGGCGGCACGGCGCCCGAGGGCGTCGTACGGGACCGGCCCGCGAAGCCGCAGCGCGGGTTGATGCTGGACATCGCGCGCAAGCACTTCACGGCGGACTGGATCGAGGACCGGGTCCGGGAGCTGGGCGACCTGAAGTTCAACCAGCTCGGCCTGCACTTCTCCGACGACCAGGGGTTCCGTATCGAGTCGGACACGCACCCCGAGATCGTGTCGAAGCAACACCTCAGCAAGGCGCAGGTCCGCGAGATCCTCGACCTGGCCGCGAGCCGGCACATCACCGTCGTCCCCGAGATCGACTCGCCCGGCCACCTGGGCGCGGTGCTCGCCGCACACCCCGAGCTCCAGTTGCGCAACGGGCAGGGCGTCGCCTCACCGGGCTCGATCGACATCTCCCAGCAGGCGTCCGCCGACCTGGTCGACGAGCTGCTGAACGAGTACGCCGATCTCTTCCCCGGCGCCAACTGGCACCTCGGCGGCGACGAGTACCGGGCGCTGATGGTCGCCAACCCCGCGGCCTCCTACCCGCAGTTGGCCACCGCCGCCGTGAACATCTACGGCGCGGGCGCGAGTATCGCCGACCTCACGACAGGCTGGCTCAACGGCCGTGCCGAGGTGATGCGCGGCCACGACCGGACACTGCGGGCCTGGAACGACGGGTTCTTCCCCGGGGGCCAGGTGCAGGCGGACGACGATCTGCAGGTGGCGTACTGGACGGGCAAGGAGATCGGCGCGCGCAAGCCCGTCGATTACCTCGACGCGGGGCGCAAGTTGATCAACTACAACGACGAGTACCTCTATTACGTCCTCGGCCAGCCGCAGACCTTCGTCTACCCGACCGGGCAGCGCATCTACGAGCAGTGGACCCCGCTCGTCGTACGCGGCACGACCCCGGTCCCCGCGAAGTACGACGGGCAGATCCTGGGCGGGAGCTTCGCCGTGTGGTGCGATCTCGCGGACTCGCAGACCCAGGACCAGGTGGCTGCGGGGATCAGGATGCCGTTGCGCGCGACGGTCCAGAAGCTGTGGGACTCCGGTGAACCCGCGCTGTCCTGGACGGATTTCAGGAAGCTGGCGGACCGGCTGGGCTGAATCCGGCTGGACGTAGAGGCAGGCCGGACCGTATCTTCCGCATGCGTATTCGATTGCCGGGTGTGCCCTGGGGAGGGGCTCGCCCGGCTTCTTGTGTCAGGAGTCGGCGCGGGTTGCCGTGCCGGTGCTTCGGGGGATGCCCATGTTCTGCAAGCAGTGTCAGCACTCCACCGCGTCGACGCCCGAGGGCCTGTGCGCCGACTGCGCCCAGCGGTCCTCGCTCGCCGGCGTGGCCGCGTCCACGGGACCGTCCGCGGGCCTGCCGGTGGCACCGCCCGTGTCCGCGGGGCCCACGCTGCTGCCGCACGGCCCCGCGTGGCTGCGTTCACCGGTCGGCCTCGGCAAGGCCGTCGCGATACTGCTCGGCCTGGTCATCGCCACGGACCTCTTCGCCGCCTGGGCCGACATCACCACGTACAACGTGACGGGCTCCCTTGCGGACGGCGACTACAGCGACGCCGTCCAGCGAGAGGCCGAACACGCGGACACTGTCTACGCCCTGGCCGGGTACACCCAGATGGCCTCCCTCGTCGCCGCCGCCGTCGTCTACCTCGTCTGGTTCCTGCGCGTGCGGGTGAACGCCGAGGTGTTCGATCCCTTCGGGCACAGCAAGAGGCGTGCCTGGGCGGGCTGGAGCTGGTTCGTACCGATCGTGAACCTGTGGTTCCCGCGCCGGATCATGCTGGACATCTGGGACGCGAGTACGGCTGTTGGCTCCCGCGTTTCGCACGGGCTCGTCAACGCCTGGTGGACGTTGTGGCTCATCTCGCTGTTCGCCGACCGGGCCGGGTCCCGCGCCTACACCAGCGCTGAGACGCCCGAGCAGATCCAGGACGCCGTCAGTCAGATCATGGTCGCTGACGTCATGGAGATCCCCGCCGCTGTGCTCGCGATCCTCGTCGTGCTGCGGCTGACAAGGATGCAGGACGAGAAGGCGCACCAGGGCCGGGGCCCCGTACCGGTCGGCGTCCCAGTCCCGGGCGGATTGCCCGATTAGGTAGCCAACTCCCGTACACCTGTGGTGTATTCGGCCCGAGCCGAACCGAGAGACCGGGGGGACCGGAATGGGCTACTGGGGGTATTACGTCGTGGGCAGAAGCGAGCGGCCGCTCGCGGAGCTGGACGCGCTGGCGGCGGCGCCCGGCATGGTCCTGCAGGCCACGGCGCCCGACGGTTGGCAGGTGTGGGAGTACCCGAGCGGTGACGGGGACGTCGGGAGCATGAACGCGCTCGCCCGGGAGACGGGGGCGCCCGCGCTGTTCGGGTACGTCATGGACAGCGACTGTGTGGTCGTCGAGGCGGCCGCGCCGGAGAGCGGCGCCTGGACGACCTGTCTCGTGCGGCCCGCCATGGCCCGGTACCTCGGTGAAAGCGAGGAGGGGCTCAGCGTCGACGACTACTTCCTCGAGCCGGCGGACGCCGCCGAACGCGCCGTCGCCTGGGCCGCGGAGGCCGGCCACACGGTGGTCGCGGAACCGCTTCTCCACGTATTGACCGCGGACCCTGACCCGTTGGCCGAAAACCTGCTGTTCCGGTTCCTGGACCGACTTGGCGTCATGCCTTTGTGAGCTCCTGTGACACTCCCGGCCTGTCGCACGCAGTAAGGGGGAGTGCGGACTTCGTGAGAAACAGACGCCTTGTCGCGGTGTTCGCGGAGTTCGAGTAGTTCGAGGGAGGCGCGATGAGCCTGGTGGAACTGATCGCTCAGGCGGATGAGCGTGGGCTGGCGGCGAGCGGGCTGGCTTGTTTGGATCGGTGCGTTCCCCTGCTGGGTGGTGACGACGATGCTCTGCGGCCGCTGTGGACGAGCCTGGTGGACGGGGACGAGTGGGGAGAGCGGGTCGCCAAGGCACGGGCGGATCTGGGCGAGCCGGGAGGGGAGTTGGGAGGCGAGTCGGGAGGCTGGGAGCAACTCGGTCCCGGTCCCGGTCCCGGTCCCGGTGTCGGCTTCGCGGCGCTGGCCGGCTCCGGTACCGACTCCGGCTCCGGTACCGGGACAGGCTCAGGCTCCGGGACAGGCGCGGGCGCACACTCCGACTGCTCGCCTGACGAACAAGCCGCCCTCCTTGCCCGCTACATGCTCGCCACCGTTCCGGCCGAGCACTCCGCCGGTGCCCTGCGGACGTGGGCGGACCGCTGTTCCGTGGCGGCCCTGCAGATCCACGGGCTCCTCGACATCGCCGCCGACGGCGCGTCCTCGGTCCAAGCCCGGCGAGAGGGCCGTACGGACGGCATGTCCCCGCTCGTCGCCGCCGAACTGCGGCGCCAGATCGCCATCCTGGAGCTGCTCGCGGACCGCGGGGCGGGCGGCCTCCGGCTGGTCCTGGGGAAGTCGACGGAGGGCCGACGGGTGCTCCGGGCGGTGGTGTCGCGACGGGCGCGAGGGCGGGCGTAGGCAGCGCCGGTGGCTTGTCCGGTACGGCGCCGCCCGCGTCGTACGGCCAACAACCCAATCGGCCGGCAGCCCCACAGCCCAACAGCCCAACAGCCCAACAGCCCAACCGCCAACGCCCCCTGTTCTCCAGTGCCTTCGCGCCGTAAACCTTCGGCCTGCGAGAGTCCTGTGCCTGTCCTGTGGGGGCCGTGGGGCGATATCGGACCGGTGTGGGGGAGTGCTCGGATCGGCGTGACGAATTCCGGGCGGAGGGCGCTCTTCCGAGTGTGGACACAACTCGAGCAACCCGGCCCCAAGCTGCGACGAAGCCCATCCGGTGGGCGGCGGACGCGGTCGCGACGATGCGTGAGGGCGCCCGGCTGCGCCTGGACTACTCCGCGCAGAGTCTGTGGCGCGTCGACCGGCTGATCGAGGAGATACGGCAGGAGGGGGCGCCCTACGCCGCCGTCGAGACGGTGTTGCGCGGTTTCGGGGCGTACGCCGGTGAGGTCGTCGCCCGGAGCACGGGCGCGGAGTGGTGGGTGACGGGCGGCGACCATTGGATCCGTACGCCTGACGGCCGGTTGTGGGACCCCATCGAAGAGGCGCGCCGCTGCTACGAGGGCGACGGTTCGCTGCGGTTGCTGTGCCGTGAGGCCACACGGTGAGCTTCTGACCTGTGACGTAGGGACTCCGCGGAGATCTCCGCGCGGGTGGGGCACTTGGTCGCGCGTCGGCGACGTCGGCACCGATGCCCCGCATGGTCCCGGCCGTCTCAGCGGGTACACCGCGGAGACGGCCGGGCCACCACCCCTGGCCTGACAGAAGTATGAAGGGCATCTGACCAGGCATTTTGATGTCGGTGTGCAGATTCGCGCTCTCCGCCAGGGCCGGCCCTCGTGCGTCTGCCCGCCCATCGCGCCGGATTCTCCGGGCTCGGCTGCCGAAGCGCCGGGACAAATCCAATACGCCCGTATCTGTCGAAGTAGACTTAGACGTATTCCGTCGAAGTCGACGCGTAGGAGAGCGAGTGAAGAAGAGCCTGCCGACCAAGCCGGACGACGTTGTCGACCGGGACCGGGAGTGGGGTCTGCTCGCGGAGTTCCTCACGGATCCGGATCCGGCGATGCGGCTCGGCATCGTGTCGGGGCGGCGGCGGCACGGGAAGTCGTACCTTCTGCAGGCCCTGTCCGAGCAGGTCGGCGGCCTGTACGTCACAGCGGTCCGGGAGGAGGGGCGGCTGCCCGCGATTCAGCGGTTCAGTGATGCGGTCGCCGCCCACGCCGGCCTGCGGCAGGGGAGCCTGCGTCTGACCGACTGGCGTGACGTCCTGTCCAATGCCCTCGATGTGACCGCCCGTTCGTCACATCCGCTCCTGGTGATCGACGAGCTGCCGTATCTGCTCCAGCACTCGCCCGAGATCCCGGGCCTGTTGCAGCAGCTCTATGACGAGCGCCAGCGGGGTGCCCGGCCTGGTGCCGGGCCGGGCCCGCGACTGATTCTGTGCGGCTCGGCGATGAGCGTCATGCACGAGCTGCTCTCGGGGACCAAGCCGTTGCGGGGTCGTGCCGTGGTCGATCTGCGGCTGGGCCCCTTCGACTACCGCGACAGCCGGGTCTTCTGGCAGATCGACGACCCGCTGACCGCGCTGAAGGTGCACGCGGTGCTCGGCGGGGCCCCCGGCTACCGGCCGGTGGCTGCCCGTCCGCATCCGGACGACGGCTTCGACACCTGGCTTACCCGGACGCTGCTCGATCCGGGGCGAGCGGTGTACTCGCGTACCGAGACCGAGTACCTGCTGCGCGAGGACCCGAGGATCACGCAGCACACGCTGTACTACGACATCCTCACCGCGATCGCGAACGGCGCCACCACACCCAGCAAGATCGGTGCCGCTCTGGAGCGCCCGCGCAACGCCGTCGCCCACCCTCTCGGAGTGCTGGAATCCACCGGCTACATCCGGCGGGAACAGGACATCCTCCGCTCCAGGCACCCTGTCATCACCCTCGCCGACCCTGTCATCCGCTTCAACCAGCTCATCACCCTCCCGCAGGCCGCCGCCGTGGAGCAGGGTTTCGCCGAGCAGGTGTGGCAGCAGGCCACCCCGACCTTCAACTCCAAGATCCTGGGACCGCACTTCGAGGACCTGGCCCGCGACTTCACCCGCCGCTACGCTCACACCTTGCTCCCCGGCGGATTGCCCGGCCCGGTCGGTACCACCGAGATCGCCGACCAGGCCGCCCGGACGAAGCACGAGGTCGATGTCATCGCCCTGGCCGCCGGTGAGCGCCCGCAGTCTCCCCGTGCGAGGATCGCGCTGCTGGGCGAGGCCAAGGCGACCGCGGCCCGCCGGGGGACCGGTGACCTGGAACGTCTGGAACGCATCCGTGACCTGCTCACCGATCAGGGATACGACACAACTGCCACCGCTCTGGCCCTGTACTCCCTGCACGGCTTCTACCCCGACCTGGCCGACCTGGCCGACCGCCGCGACGACCTCCTCCTGGTCGATCTGCCCACGCTCTACGGCAGCTGACACCAAGAGCGGCCGGTGTTCGAACCAGGCGACGTAGTCCGGACCGTTGAACACCCCCAAGGGAGACGGGAGTTGCTTCCATGCCACGGTTGGTGGAGGTGATGTAACCTCGGCAGCCGCATGTATTCGGTCCCAGGCAGTGAGGTCGGCTGCCGTGGCGTGTCAACCACAGGAGCCGGCTTGCTACCTCGTCAGGGAACCGGCTGGTGGGTCGCCTTTCTGTCGACGGCCGCGTTGGCGACGGGAGTTCTCACCGGGTGCCAGACTCTCTCGGATGCCGTTTCCGCCTCGGGCTGCGAGGGGACCGAGCCCCGGGTTGACGAGCTGAAGTCGTACGGTGTGCTCGACTCTCGGCCACAAGGGACAATCGTGCCCCAAGGCTTCGAGGATCTTGAGGCCGGCTGCTGGGAGGACAGCGGCGAGGCTTCACTGTATGCCGAGCGGACCTACGTCTTCCCCGGCGACAGGGCTGACGTGACCGAGCACTACCGGGCCGCGGCGGAGCGCGAAGGCTGGAAGCCGTCTCAGGCAACCCAGCAGTCCTCCGAGGAAGACATGCCCGTGAACCTGTGCTTCACCCTCGGCAAGGCGGACGACGCGACGATGCTGGACGTCTACTTCCTGACCGAGGAGATCCTCGATGCCGAAGAGACCAAGACCGGCCCCGAATTCAGCTCCGGAGCCGGCTACCGCGTGACCGTCACCTCCACGGCTGACGGGTCCGCGACCAGTTGCTCGGACTGAAGTACGCCATGGCCCCAGTACGGCGGGTGTCGAGGCGAAGGGGGCCCGCAGGTCGGCGTCCGGGACGACTCGGCGAATCGCGCTGGGTAGGCGCATAGGGCTGGATGGGCGAATAGGGCGCCTGGCCGGTGGTCGCGCGTCGGCCCCGTTGTCACCGATGCCGCGCGTCGCCCCCGGCCTCAGCGGTACACCGCGGAGACGGCCGGGGCCGCCACCCCCCACAGGAGAGGCCCCGGCCGTCGCGCGGTACGGGCCGCGCGGCGGCCCGTACTTTCTACTGCGCCGCCACTGCGTTTTGTGTCACACCTCGCACCGTCACCGCGTAGTTGCATGTTGTACGAACATGGACGGAGAGCGGTTTCACGCCGTAACGTGCCTTTCGCGCCGAGGTGCGGAGAGTGGACCACGGCACCCGCGAGGGGCCTTGAGACCCCAACCACGACCGAGCAATCACGACCGAGCAATCACGACCGAGCAACCACGAACGAGCAACCACGACTGAGCAACCACGAACGAGCAACCACGACGGCGAGTACCCGGTCCGTGAAAGCGGCGCCGGCTTAGGCGCAAAAGAGGGGCGCGCGCGGTGCTGGGGGACGACGCGGAGCTGACTACCGCGGTGCTTGCGGCACAGGACGGGGACGAGACCGCGTTCCGGACTGTGTACCGCGCGGTGCACCCACGGTTGCTCGGATACATACGGACACTGGTCGGCGATCCGGACGCGGAAGACGTCACGTCCGAGGCCTGGCTGCAGATCGCCCGAGACCTGGAGCGGTTCAGCGGGGACGCCGACCGCTTCCGTGGCTGGGCCGCCCGTATCGCCCGCAACCGCGCCCTCGATCACATACGGATGCGCGGGCGCCGCCCCGCGATAGGCGGCGACGAGACCGAACTGACCGGCAAGGCGGCCGAGTCCGACACCGCAGGCGAGGCCATCGAGTCCCTGGCCACTGACAGAGCTCTCTCGCTCATCGCCCAACTCCCCCAGGACCAGGCGGAGGCCGTCGTCCTGCGCGTCGTCGTCGGCCTCGACGCCAAGACCGCGGCAGAGACTCTCGGCAAGCGCCCCGGCGCGGTGCGCACCGCGGCGCACCGCGGTCTGAAACGGCTCGCGGAGCTGCTCGGCGACGATCCGGAATCCGCCGGGGCACTCGGCGCCGTACCCCCACAAAGAGAACCGCGCACACGTGCGGTGACGTCCGCCGGTGTGACGCATACGCGTTCGCGGACGCAGAAGGACATGTGATGGCCGACGAGCGCTGTGTCTTCCCGGGAGAAAACCCACGGCCCCCCGGCCGGTGGCTGGACCGCGACGCCGCGGAGCGCCTGCTGCGCGGCGAACCCCTGGCAGCCGTCGACGCCCACGACCGGAACCAGGTGGACGAACTCACCCGGGCACTCGCCGCGCTGGTCCCGGCACCTGCGCCGGGCGACGACGAACTCCCCGGCGAGGCCTCCGCGTTGGCCGCGTTCCGCAAGGTGCGCGCGGACGCGGCCGGTGAGGTGGAGCAGACGGACCGGCGCGGTCGTACGCGCTCCGCCTCCCACATCACCGGCGCCTACTCCTCCGACGCCGGTCTCATCCGTCTGGGACGTCCGGACCTCGGTGGTCGCCGGGTCCGTTGGGGCCGTCCCACGCGCCTCGGTCTCGCCGCGGCGCTGGCCGCCGGGATGATCGGCGGGGTCGCCGTCGCGACCGGAACCGGAATGCTGCCGACTCCGTTCGGTGACGACAGACCCGGTCCAACCGCTTCGGTCACGGCCGCGGCGACACCGGAGCGGCCGTTGGTCTCGCCGTCGCCCGACGGTCCGGGTGACGGTGGTTCCCCGGCCGGGACACCTGACGGCGCCACGAGTGGTTCGTCCGTCGGCGGCTCCTCGAAGGAGGAGGCGGGTGGACGTGCCCCGGGCGGGCAGCAGGGCTCGGACGGCACGGGGGAGTCGGGCCTCACCGGCGAAGAGTGGAGCCAGACACGCGCCTCGTGCCGCGACGTCCTCGACGGCAAGGAACTGGACGCCGGCCGCAGGCGAGTACTGGAGGAGGCTGCGGGTGGCTCCGGTCAAGGCCGGCTGAAGAAGTACTGCAACGAAGTCCTGGACCAGGCGGGCACCGGCACCGGCACCGGCACCGGCACCGGCGCCGACGACAGCAAGAAGAGTGCCGGGGACGAGGACTCCAAGGACTCGGGCGGGAATTCGGAGTCGACCGCGGAAACCCGCTTGGGGCAGGGCTTCGGCCAGAGCGCGGAAGAGAGCTCCGCCCCGGGCGACGGGGGTGGTGACGACGGCGGCAACCACATACTCCCGCTGCTCCCGCTACAGGCGAGTGGCAACGACGGCGGTGGTCACAAGGGTGCTGGCGGCGACGACGGCCGTGGCCACCAGCACGGCAAGGACAAGGACGACCGCGGCAACGGCCACCGTGGCAACGATGTCCGCGCCAACGGCGGAACCCTCACCCCGGCGCCTTCGCCTTCGCCCTCATCCCCCGGCCCGGTCCCGGTCCCGGATCTCGCCGGAAGCTCCTGACCTGCGAGTTCGTATTCCGGTGACTTTCCAATCGCCCCGGGTGTGACATTTTCGGCCGCGGTGGCGCAGTAATGAGTGAGCCGACTGGTCATCGGCCCTCGCACCGAGCCGGGGTTCCCCCCGTACCCATGGCTCGATGCACCTCGGCGCGGGTGGGACACGTTCCCCCGGTCCCGCCCGCGCCGCCTCACCTCTGCACACCCCCCTCTCCGCGCCGCGCGTCACCAGTAGACGACGACCTTGTCACCGGTGCGGACCTGGGCGAACAGCTCCGCGATCTTCCCCTCGTCCCGGACGTTGACGCAGCCGTGCGAGGCGCCGAAGTAGCCGCGGGCCGCGAAGTCCGAGGAGAAGTGGACCGCCTGGCCGCCGCTGAAGAACATGGCGTACGGCATGGACGAGTCGTAGAGCGTCGACACGTGGTAGCGCGACTTGAAGTAGACGCTGAACACACCTTCGCGGGTCGGCGTGTACTGCGAGCCGAACCGCACCTCCATCGTCGACACCGTCCGGCCGTCGATCATCCAGCGCAGCGTGCGGCTGGTCTTGCTGACGCACAGCACGCGGCCCGTCATACAGCGCGAGTCCGGTTCCGCTGCCGGCTGCCCGCCGAACGCGTACAGCTCCCACTTTCCCGGTTCCTGCGTCATCTTCTGCAGCCGTTGCCAGGTGACGGTGTCCAGCGCGCCGGTCCGTGGCAGACCACGCTTGCCCTGGAAGCCCTGCACGGCGGTGGCGGTCAGGTCGTCGTACGTTCCCGTCGGCCCGTCGAAGAGCCAGGCGACCTGCCGCAGCCGGGCCTGCACCTCGCGTACGTCGGTGCCCTCGTCGCCCTTGGACCAGAGGACCTCGGGCGCCGCGACCGGGGTTTTCGAGGGAGTGGCGCTCGGCTTGGGATCGTCGGGGGTGGCCGTGGGCCGGGGCGCGGGGGTGGAGCCGGCCGTGCCGTCGATCCTTGTCAGGGGCGGCTGTTTCCCGTCCGCGTCCCCGGCCTGCGCCGTACAGCCGCTGACCGCGATCAGCGCCGCCAGCGCGGCCAGCGAGCGCTTCCCGTGTCTTGTCATTCGTGGTGCCGTACGCATCGAACCCCCGTCGTGCCGTCGTGTGTCACTTGAGATGCTCCCCGCACATGCCCGGTTGCGAACTACACCGCATGGTGGAGAGCGAAGCTCATAGAACAGGTATTGGCCAGCTTCGGAGGGAGACACAGCGATGGCGCGCGAATCCGAGTCCGGTCTGCCCATCGAGCCGGTCTACGGGCCGGAGGCTCTGGAGGGCTGGGACCCGGCCGAGAAGCTGGGAGCGCCGGGCGAGTTCCCCTTCACAAGGGGTGTGTACCCCTCGATGTACACGGGGCGTCCGTGGACGATGCGCCAGTACGCCGGTTTCGGCACGGCCGTGGAGTCCAACGCGCGCTACCGGCAGCTGATCGCCCACGGCACGACGGGCCTGTCGGTCGCCTTCGACCTGCCCACCCAGATGGGCCACGACAGCGACGCCCCGATCGCGTCCGGTGAGGTCGGCAAGGTGGGTGTGGCGATCGACTCGATCGACGACATGCGGGTGCTGTTCGACGGGATCCCGCTGGACAGGGTCTCCACGTCGATGACGATCAACGCCCCCGCGGCGCTCCTCCTGCTGATGTACCAGCTGGTCGGCGAGGAGCAGGGCGTGCCGGCCGCACAGCTGACGGGCACGATCCAGAACGACATCCTGAAGGAGTACATCGCGCGCGGCACGTACATCTTCCCGCCCAAGCCCTCCCTCCGGCTGGTCGCGGACATCTTCAGGTACTGCCGGGCCGAGATCCCGAAGTGGAACACGATCTCGATCTCCGGCTATCACATGGCGGAGGCGGGTGCCTCGCCCGCGCAGGAGATCGCCTTCACGCTGGCGGACGGCATCGAGTACGTGCGGACGGCGGTGGCGGCGGGGATGAACGTGGACGACTTCGCCCCGCGGCTGTCCTTCTTCTTCGTGGCCCGTACGACGATTCTCGAGGAGGTCGCCAAGTTCCGTGCCGCGCGCCGGATCTGGGCGCGGGTGATGCGCGAGGAGTTCGGTGCGCGGGACCCCAAGTCGCTGATGCTGCGCTTCCACACCCAGACGGCGGGCGTCCAGCTCACCGCGCAGCAGCCGGAGGTGAACCTGGTGCGCGTCGCGGTGCAGGGCCTGGGCGCGGTGCTCGGCGGTACGCAGTCCCTGCACACCAACTCCTTCGACGAGGCGATCGCGCTGCCGACGGACAAGAGCGCTCGGCTCGCACTCCGCACGCAGCAGGTACTGGCGTACGAGACGGACGTCACCGCCACCGTGGACCCCTTCGCGGGCTCCTACGCCGTCGAGAGGATGACCGACGACGTGGAGGCCGCAGCCGTCGAACTGATGGCCGGGGTCGAGGAGCTGGGCGGCGCGGTCAGCGCCATCGAGCACGGTTTCCAGAAGGGTGAGATCGAGCGCTCCGCGTACCGCATCGCCCAGGAGACCGACTCCGGCGAGCGGGTCGTCGTCGGCGTCAACCGCTTCAAGCTGGACGAGGAGGAGCCGTACGAACCGCTCCGCGTCGACCCGGCCATCGAGGCTCAGCAGGCCGAGCGGCTCGCGAGGCTGCGGGCGGAGCGGGACCGGGCGGCGGTGGACGCGGCGCTGGCCGCCCTGAAGAAGGCGGCGGAGGGGACGGACAACGTGCTGTACCCGATGAAGGACGCGCTGCGGGCGCGGGCGACAGTGGGCGAGGTGTGCAACGCGCTGCGGGGGGTCTGGGGGAGTTATGTGCCTGCGGATGCGTTCTGAGCTGGGCGATTAATCCGTATGGGTGATCGTGGGCGGAACCGGTCCGCCTCCGGTTACGCTCATGAAGGGTGTTCCCGAAAGGAGGGTGCCGTGGCTGTGATGATGCACGAGACGTCGCTCGCTGATGCTGCCGATCGCCTCCGGGAAGAGCTGCCCGGGCACCGGGTGGAGATCCTCAACGGGAGCATTGTTGTGACACCGCCGCCGGACGGGCCGCATCAAGAGACGTGCTTCGACGTGGCGTTCGAGTTCAAACAGGCCGGAGGCTGGGAAGCCGACCTCAAGGCCGTGCTGGGGGTCGGCGTGTGGCTGCCGACAGGGCGGGACGACTACGCCATTCCGGACCTGTCCATTGTCGATGCCGACTACAAAGACGCGCTGGTGGAGAAGGCCTGCTACGCGCCGCACGTCTTCCGCCTGGTCATGGAAGTTACGTCCACCAACTGGTCGAACGACCTGGCCATAAAGGTGGAGACGTACGCCAGAGCCGGCATCCCGCACTACGTCGTTGTGGACCGCAAACACGATCAGGTGCTGATGCACTCCGACCCTGAGGGGGACGAGTACAACGTGGTCACGCCCTACAAGCGCGGCACTACCGTCCCGCTCCCTGAGCCCTTGGGTGTTGCTCTGGAACTCTCTGTCGACCGCCTCCTGGACGGCGACGACTAACTCGCGATACCCGAAGGCGGGGTTTCGTACCCCCGTGCGACACTCCATCCATGCTTGGTGTCGTCGACCTCCCCACGTACCTCGCAGGCCTCGTCCTGATCGTCCTGCTTCCCGGCCCGAACTCGATCTACGTCCTGTCGGTCGCCGCGCGCAGCGGCATCCGCGCCGGCTACAGGGCGGCGGCGGGTGTCTGGTGTGGGGACGCCGTCCTGATGACGCTGTCGGCGGCCGGAGTGGCCTCGCTGCTGCAGGGGAACGCGCTGTTGTTCGGGATCGTGAAGTACGCCGGTGCCGGGTATCTGACGTGGCTGGCGATCGGGATGCTGCGGTCCGCGTGGGGGATGTGGCGGACCCGGAAGGCGCGGGCACAGGCTCCGGCAGTGGTGACGGCGGCCGAGGAGCGGCCCTTCAAGCGGGCGCTGGTCATCAGTCTGTTCAACCCGAAGGCGATCCTCTTCTTCGTCGCCTTCTTCGTCCAGTTCGTGGACCCGGCGTACGCATACCCGGCCCTCTCCTTCGTCGTCCTCGGCGCCTTCGCACAGCTGGCGAGCTTCCTCTACCTCTCCGCGCTGATCTTCAGCGGGACGAAGCTGGCGGCGGCCTTCCGCAGACGCAGGCGGCTCTCCGCCGGGGCCACCACCGCCGCCGGCGCGATCTTCCTCGGCTTCGCCGTGAAGCTCACGCTCGCGAGCGCGTAGCCAGGACCCGTCCTAAGCGGCGCCCACGAGGCTCGCGTACTCCGCCAGCCCCTCCGCCGTCACGCCCGCCCAACCCACGTAACCGTCGGGCCGTACGAGGAAGACCCCTGTGCCGTACGCCTCGTACGCCGGAATCCGGACCGTGCGGGCCCCGGCGAGTTCCGGCAGGCCCGTGTCCGTGCCGACCGCCAGCAGCGTCCAGTGCGGACCGCGGAAGGTGTCGAAGAGGCGTACGCCGCCACGGATGCCGTCCGGTGCGCGGTCGCCGGCGTGCAGCGCGTCCTCGGGCAGTCCCTCCCGGGTCTCCACGGAGAGCGAGCAGCCCCGGTAGCCGAGGCCGAGCTGCCGGGTGGCCGCACCGCGCCTGACCTCGCCGCGGTGCACCTGGGTGCTCAGCCCGAGCATGTCCGCGGCGTTCGGCAGCCGCTCCTCCTCGTACGAGTCGAGAAGGGCCGGGTCCGCCGCTCCGCTCAGCACCGCGCCGAGCTTCCACCCCAGGTTGTAGGCGTCCTGGACGCTGGTGTTGAGGCCCTGGCCGCCCGCGGGCGAGTGGACGTGCGCGGCGTCCCCGGCGAGGAACACCCGCCCCTCGCGGAAGCGGTCCGCCAGTGCGGCCCGTGGCCGGAAGTCCGAGGCCCAGCGCACCTCGGTCACGTCCTCGGGAGCGAGGTGCGAGCGGGTGGCGACGACTTTGCGGATGCCGTCGAGGGAGAGGTCGACGTCCGTGCCCTCCGGGAACTGCGCCGCCACCTGGAAGTCCTCAGTCCCCGCCAACGGGAAGATCACCATGAAGCCCTCGCCGCCGGAAGGCGGGAACACATGGATGTTGTCGCGGTCCAGGCCCGTGATGCGGACGTCGGCGACCAGCGTCGGGTTCGGGTCCATGGACATGCCGGGCGTGCCGGTCATGCCGATGCCGAGCGCGCGACGTACGGCGCTGCGGCCTCCGTCGGCGGCCACGGCGTAGCGGGCGCGGACGGGAGCGCCCGCCGCGAAGGAGGCCGTCACCCCGTCCGCGTCCTGTGCGAGGTCCACCAGCTCGCGTCCGAAGGCGACTCCTCCGCCGAGTTCCGTCAGCCGGGCGAAGAGGATCTCCTGGGTCCGCCACTGCGGCAGCATCAACGGCTCGTGGTACGGCTCGGCCTCTGTCGCCTCGCTCTCGTCGGACATCCGGTGCTCGCCCACCCGCTCCCCGTCCTGCCAGATCACCCCGAGGGGGTAGCGGCCGCCCGCCGCGCGGACGGCGTCGAGTACGCCGAAGTCCTCG
This sequence comes from Streptomyces sp. NPDC005808, assembly GCF_042871385.1. NCBI lineage: Bacteria > Bacillati > Actinomycetota > Actinomycetes > Kitasatosporales > Streptomycetaceae > Streptomyces > Streptomyces sp. NPDC005808. Next base: position 213,692 of record NZ_JBIAIK010000009.1, read on the forward strand.
AAGACCTCCTGGGTGCGGGGCTGCAGGCCCTTGCCGCGCGAGCCCGGGAAGAGCCCGTCGGTGCGCTCCACGACGAGGGAGCGGGCCCCGCGCCGGGCGAGGTCGAGAGCGAGCGCGAGCCCGGTGGGGCCGGCGCCGACGATGAGTACATCCGTGTCGTAGTCGTACGTGTTCATGGCCATCTCCTTAACGCTGTTAAGTTCCTTGTTCCGGAGCATGCACTTAACAGCGTTAAACTGTCAAGCGTGGCTAGTCGGAGAACCCCCAAGCTGGACAAGAAGCAGGTCGTCGAGACGGCTCTGAGGCTCCTCAACGAGGTCGGCCTCGACGGGCTCACGCTCCGGGCGATAGCCAAGGAGCTGGACGTGCAGGCCCCGGCGCTCTACTGGCACTTCAAGAACAAGCAGGCCCTGCTCGACGAGATGGCGACGGAGATGTACCGCCGGATGACGGCGGACGCGCGGCTCCCCGAGGGCGCCACGTGGCAGGACCGGATCGTCGCGAGTCAGCGCGGCCTGCGCACGGCGCTGCTCGGCTACCGCGACGGCGCCAAAGTGTTCAGCGGCACCCGCTTCACCGGCACCGAGCACGCGGCCGACATGGAGGCGAACCTCCGCGCCCTGGTCGAGGCGGGCCTCACCCTTCCCCAGGCGGTCCGCGCCAGCACCACGGCCCACTACTTCACCCTCGGATTCGTCACCGAGGAACAGGGCGTCTGGCCACTGCCGGGGGAGCGCCGCGAGGGCTACGACGTCGAGGAGCGCGCCGCCCGCATGGCCGACTTCCCTCTCGCGGCGTCCGCGGGCGCCGAGGTCTTCCAGAACTACGAGGAAGGCTTCGAGGAGGGGCTGCTCCTGCTGATCGCCGGGATCGCGGCGCGGTACGGGATCGAGTGAGAGTGCCGCGCCGCCGCCGGATCCGGTGCGGCGCGGAGATTTGCTTGGTGCCGCAGGCCGGCCGCCTGGCGGCCGGGCAGGCTGCTCAGTCTCCCGGCTGCCCGGCTGCCCGGCGGCACGGAAAAGCCGCTCAGCGCCCCGTGGACCGCCGCCTGGCGGCGCGGATCCGGCGGATGGCTCGGGTGACGATCGGTGGCAACAGGTCGAGGGCGATGGCGCGGGCACCGCTGCGTACGGCGGCAGGCGTACGGCGGCTCTGCGCGGCCTGACGGGACAGCTGGGGCTGCGGGGGCTGCTGGGCGGCAGCCGGGCTCGCCGTCACGGGTGCCGGATCCGCCGGGACCTCGGCGGTGACGGGTTCGGGGCTCTCGGTGTGGTGCCGGGAGGGCGGGAAGGCCGGGGCCCGCATGCCCTTGGACTTGAGGCGGATGATGCGGTGCCCGGCCGCCTCCTGAACGCTGAGGTGGCAGTCCTCCCGTTCGCGGGCCATGGCCAGCAGCTCCTCCTGCACGGACTCGGGATCGTCCCAGGTCCCGTAGAGCTTCTGGGCGCTCAGGCAGACCGGATGCAGGCCCCTGTTGAGCACGGCCTCCCAGGCGGCCACGGCGACGCCGGGCGTGTGCTCCGAGCGGAAGTCGTCCAGTACGACGATGCCGCCGGGCAGCAGCGCGTCGCGGGCCGCCTGGATGTCGCCGTACACGTGCTCGTACAGGTGTGAGGCGTCGATGTGGACGAACCGGCAGGAGCGGGGCTGGACTTCGGCCGGCACCAGCGAGCTGGGGCCCTGCAGGACGCGGGGCAGTTCGTCGTGGAAGGAGAGGTAGTTCTCCTCGAAGACCCGCCGGGTGAGCGCGGAGTACGACTTCGTCGACTCCGCCTGATTGGCGTTGTCCGGGGCGTCCGCCTCGAAGAGGTCGCAGACCGTGTACCGCTCGCCCTCCTGGCGGTGGCGGCCCAGGAAGATCGCGCTCTTGCCCATGTACACACCGACTTCGAGCAGGTCGCCCCGCAGCCCCGCCGACTCCTGCCGGTCCAGGAACCAGTCGAAGAGCAACTGGTCGAGAACAGGGAACCAGCCGGGAACGTCGTCGAGCCGGTGGGGTGGGCGGATGGGGCCTTGTGTGGCAGTCATGAGGAGAGAAGCACTCCCTTGTGCGGCAGTCCCAGGAACATGTGAGAAGCCTATGGGGCGGGCGGGGAACTGTTCCGCGCCGGAATCAGGGCCGCCGGGCGCCACCCGGCCGTGCGGCGCCAGGCCGCGCGGTCAGGACCGCGACTTGGCCAGCGCGGAGCGCAGACGGGGTGTCAACTGCTTCTCCACGTAGTGGTTGATCAGCCAGGCCAGCAGCAGCATGGTCGCGACGGTGAGCAGGAAGGTGCCGTACGACGGGATGTGCAGGGTCTGGTGGTAGGCCGTTATGGCCACCCAGCCCAGGTGCTCGTGGACCAGGTAGAACGGGTAGGTCAGGGCGCCGGCCACCGTCAGCCACCGCCAGTTCGCCCAGTTCAGCCAGCCGAGTGCGATCGCGGCGACGGTCACGAAGCCGAAGGCGACGACGAGGACGATGCCGAACGTGGTGCGGTGGGCGAAGGCGTTCGGGTCCGCCGCGTTCCACAGTGAGCGCACCGCGTAGTGCTGCCCGATCAGGAAACTGACGGCCACGATGCCCCAGGCATGGACGTCGGTCCGGTCGCGGTGGACGAGGTAGAGACCGACGCCGCCGATGAAGAACGGCGCGTGCTCGGGCATCAGTACGATCTCCAGCAGGGGCATCTGCGCGCCCTGTGTGATCGCGTACGCCAGCGTCCAGCCGGCACAGAAGAAGATCACCCGCTGCCTGGTGGCTCCCGGAAGCACCACGAACAGGGCGAACAGGACGTAGAACCGGATCTCCGCCCAAAGTGTCCAGCAGACACCCAACACCCGGTCCACACCAAGGGGTTGCTGGAGCATCGTCAGGTTGACAAGTGCGTCGCTCGGCGACACCGCGTGGTACGCGACCACCGGCAACGCGAACACCACCGTCACGAGCACGACCGCCGCCCAGTAGGCAGGCAGCAGCCGCGAGGCGCGTGAGGCGAAGAACGATGTGAGGGGACGGCCCCAGCCGCTCATGCAGATCACGAACCCGCTGATGACGAAGAAGACCTGGACGCCGAGGCAGCCGTACGCGAAGTACCCGTGCAGGGTGGGGAACTGCTGCTGGGCCGAGCTTCCCCAGGCTTTGGTGACGTCACCGCCCCGACCGCCGTAGTGGTACGCGGCCACCATCAGGGCGGCGACCAGTCGCAGCCCGTCCAGAGCCCGCAGCCGGGTCTCCCGGGGCTTCACCCGCTCCGGCGGCCGCGGTACGTCGGTCACCGTTCGGGCGGTGATGGTCGTCACGGAAATCCCCTCGGCGGGCGGGTCTGCGGTTGGGCTGGCCAGCACGTTAGTCCGAGTCACAGGCAAGGCATGGGTGACAGGCCAATGATCTCTTCGGGTTCCGATGAGTTCACCTGGAAGTGATGGAGCTTCCCGGATTTTCTCATCTTTTCCGGCGCGACGAGGGGGGCGGGCGACGCCCGCACCGTGGGTGGGTGGACCATCGGCCGGTCCACCCGCCCACCGTGCGCCGTTGTCCGGCGTCCGGGTTCAGCGGCGTACCGCCTTGCGAAGCGCGCGCGCCTGCCGCACCACTCGACGCGCGGTGGAGTTGCGGGGCACGAACGCCAGTCGGTCCGGGAAGCCGCCGGGAAGCCCGAGCGAGGTGAGCCGGCGACGCCTGAAGTAGGGCTGGGTGCGCGGTCCGAAGTGCTCGGAAAGATAGCGCTCTGTCGCCGGGCGCAGACGGGGGTTGACCTGTGGCTGCATGGTGAACCCGAGCGCGGTGACCAGACCGGCCAGCTCGTCGGCCGGGAGGACTGCGGTCCCCGCCGTGTCCTCCAGGCTCGGCAGCAGCGCGTCGGCCAGTGCGACCGGCACCCGGTTGCTGTTCTGGTAGGGCGTCAGGCGTTCCAGCATCAGGTCGGTACTGACCCGGGCGACCGGCAGGTCGTAGAACGCGGAGGCCGTGAACAGTGCGGTGGAGAAGCAGCCGACCACGAGACCGGGCCGGGTCTTCTCGAACAGCACCTCGGCGAGTACGGGCGTGTCCAGCACGGTGAACCCGACGCCGAGCTTGGCGGCCTCGGTCTCCAGGGCGCGGCTGTAGCGGGCCGGCGCGGTCGGGTGCGGCTTGAAGACGATGGCACGGTGTCCGCGGTCGACGGCTCCGCGCATCATCCGCACGTGCAGATCCTCCTCCTCCTCGGGGGAGAGGATGTTCAGCGCGGACAGGTACTGGCCGAGCAGCAGCGCCGCGTTGTCGGGCAGCGCGGGCAGCTCCGGTACGGCGCCGCCGAGCCCGCTCAGCACCTTCAGGAACGCGTCTGCCGGCACGACCTCGGCGGGCACGTCGAACTCGGTCAGCAGCAGCGGCTTCAGACCGGGCACCAGGTCCAGGTGCAGCAGCCGCCGCACCCGCGTGCCGACCAGCGGGTCGAGCTTGTTGCGAGTGGGGCCGTAGCTCATCAGGCCGTCGGCGTAGACGTCGATGGGTGCCCCGGTGAACAGCTGCGCCACCGTGAAGGCGGGGCTGACCTGGATGGACTCCAGGACCAGCTCCACCCGGTCGTCTCCGAGGTCCCACAGCAGCCGCAGATAGCGTTCGAAGAGCGGGATGTCGTCGTTGCGCGGCGACCAGGCCCCGGGATGGAAGGGACGAATGGCCTCGTTCCAGGACAGCAGGCCGTCGAAGTGACCACTCAGCGACGCGAACCCCGGCATCTCGTCGACGGCGGGAGTCGTCTCCGGTGTAGCGGAGTTGTTGAACACGAGGAGCAGGCGGCGGTCGGCCTCACCGAACTGGTCGGACTCGATCGCGGCGGCCAGGGTGGCGGCGCCGTACAGCGTCGAGGCGCAGAAGATCTGGGTGGTGCGGGACATCAGGCTGCCGCCTTCGCAGTGGTGATCCGGCGCCGCAGCCGTCGCAGTTTCGAGGAACGGCTCAAGTCCATGGTGTCGAGTACGTCTCCGAGCATGTCCTGCGGCATGCGCTTTATGGCCGCCGCGCTCATCGCCCGCAGCTGCCGGGCGACGGCCGGTTCGAATTTGTCGATCTCCGAGAGGTGGTGGGCGATGATCGCGCAGTACGTCCGCACCGCCTTGGGCAGCAGCCGGTCGGCGTCGGGGTCCGCGGCGGTCTCCTCGATGACCTGATCGAAGGCCCGGATGAAGTCGAGTTGACGGATATCACCGATTTGGGTGAGTGAGGAGGCCACTCCACGCCGGTAGAAGACACCCAGCAGACTCACCACGGCGAACGACTCCGCCTCGCGGTGCAGCTTCCAGATCCAAGGCCGGTCCTCCGCCGTGCGCAGCCCGTCGGTGAAGTGCAGCAGGCCCCGGTCGAGCAGTCGACGGTGGTAGGCGCCGGCCCATGCGTACGCGTAGTCCACCGAGGTCGACCGGTCCGCGGGCAGGATCGCCTCGCGCGGGTTCATCACCTCGTTGCGCCGCCCGTGCGGGACCCGGTGCACCGAACGGGCGCGGTTGGCGGTCTGTACGTGGTCGGTGCGGATGAAGTCGCAGCCCAACCCCTCGATGGCCGAGACGAGTTCACCGAGGTAACCCGGCGCGAGCCAGTCGTCCCCGTCCAGGAAGGTCAGGTACTCGCCGTTCGACACGTCGAGGCCGGTGTTGCGCGCGGTGGCGAGCCCGCCGTTCTTCTCGTGCCGGACATAACGGACTTGGGCGACTTCTGCAAGTTCTTCGGCCGTCCGTTCCAGGATCGCAGGAGTTTCATCCTTCGAATGGTCGTCCACGAGCACGAACTCGAAGTCTTTCCGGGCGTTCAGGCGAAGGCTTCTGAGTGTGTCCGGGGCGTACTGCTCGACGTTGTAGAACGGCACGATGACGGAGAGTTTCGGCATGCCAGGGAGCCTGTGCGGCTGCCCGGATTCATAACTTTCCGGTACAGAAACTGTGGGTGAACTCAAGGGGTCGGAACGGTTCATTCCAGGTACTTCCTGGTCATCGGCGGGCCGGTTGGGCTGTCGGAGGCTTTCTGTTAACTCTTTGTTGAGTTGAGGTTGGGTTATACCTAAGAAATGGTTCCTAGCGTCGTAGGTGTGCCACCAAGTGCAACGAGTACAACGAAGCCCCTACGGGTCGCGGTACTCGCGGACTCCGACACCCGCTGGAAGTGGGGTGCGCTGACCGCGGGTCGCATTGCTCCCGGTCCGTCCATGGAAGCCGGATCGCGCGCCGACGCGCAAGTCGGTCCTGCTCTGACCGGATTCCTCCTGCGGGGCCGGGCAACACCCACGCCGCGTCAGTTGGCGGAAGTGGGTGTCCGTGCGGATTCCGTACGAGAGGTCACGGCCGTGGAATTCCTGCGCGCCATGGAGCAGGAGTCGTACGACGTGGTGGTCCTCGCCCTGGTCGGTGGCGCCGTGCAGGCGATGCTGCACGGCCTGCGGCGGATCTGGGACGGCCGCGACCGGCGTCCCGTGGTCGTCACCGGCTACGTCGGGGTCGTCTACGAGAAGCTCGCCGACGGGCTCCTGCTGCGGCACGGTGCGGACCTCGTCCTCGCCAACTCCCGTCAGGACGCGGACCGTTTCCGAGCTGTGTACGAAGGAGTAGGTGCCGACGCCTCGTCGGTCACGGAGGTCGCCCTGCCCTTCCTCGGCGGAGCCCCCTACCGCAAGGGGAACGACCCTTACACGGTCGTCTTCGCCGCCCAGCCCTCCGTACCGGACAGCCGTAAGGACCGTACGTACCTGCTCAACCGGCTGATCCAGCACGCGAAGCTGCACCCGGACCGCGAGGTGCTGCTCAAGCTGCGCTCCAAGCCGGGCGAACACACCACACACATCGAGGAGTTGCCCTACCAGAAGCTGGTCCAGAAGCTGGACCCGCCGGCCAACTTCCGCCTCGTCTACGGGCACATGGGCGAGGTCCTCGACAGCACCGATCTGCTCATCACCATCAGCTCCACGGCCGCCCTGGAGTCCCTGCACCGCCGTATCCCCACCGTCGTCCTCAGCGACCTCGGGGTGCGCGAGTCACTCGGCAACCACCACTTCGTGGGCTCGGGATGCCTGGCGTCCTGGGACCAGCTGGACGACGGGTACCAGCCCTCGCCGAACGCGGACTGGGTGTCCCGGCAGGGCGTCGCCGCCGACGGGTCGTACGAAACGGCCTTCGACGTCGCCCGGGACCGCATCGGCGAGCTGCTGGAAGCATCGGCGCTCCCGCCCCTCGCTCCGTACTACACGCCCGTGACCGCGCCCGGCTACCTCCCGGGTATTCTCGCTCGGCACCATCTCGGCCCGGACGGCACCCCGCTGCCCGGCGCCCCCGCGGCGGACCGGGAACCCAGTCCCGTACGGCAGATAGTCCGCCGAGCCGCCCGTGGCGCCTACCGCCACGGTGTCCAGCGCGTGGCGCCGGTCATCCGGCGGATGGGCGAACTGTGAGCGCCCGCATCCCACGCGTCCCTCGTCAAGGAGAACAGCGAATGTCCAACTCGGAAGCCGGTCAAGCGGGCCGGACGGCGCGGGTGCGCCGCGTACTCGCGGTGATTCCCGCGCGCGGCGGCTCCAAGGGCGTCCCCGCGAAAAACCTCCTCCCGGTCGGAGGCGTGCCGCTGGTGGCCCGCGCCGTGCGCGAGTGCCGCGCCGCGCGCCTCGTCACGGACGTCGTGGTCTCCACCGACGACCAGGCGATCGCCGCCGCCGCCCGCCAGGCCGGCGCCGAGGTGGTCCTGCGCCCCGCCGCCATCGCCGGCGACACCGCGACCTCCGAGGCCGCCGTCCTGCACGCCATGGACGCCCACGAGGCCCTGCACGGCGCGCCGGTCGACGTGGTCCTGCTCGTCCAGGCCACCAGCCCGTTCATCATCCGTGAGGACATCGACGGGGTCTCGGCCGCCGTCGTGGAGAACGGCGCGGACACCGCGGTGACCGTGGCGGCCTTCCACGGCTTCATCTGGCGCGACGCCGACGACGAGGCCACGGCCGTCGAGACCACGTCCACCGCGTCGGTGGGCGGACCGTCGGTGACCGCCACCGCGACGGCCACGACCGGCGGCTACGGCGTCAACCACGACAAGGCCTTCCGCCCGCGCCGCCAGGACCGCCCCCAGGACCTCCTGGAGACCGGCGCCGCGTACGCGATGGACGCGGCCGGCTTCCGCGAGCACCAGCACCGCTTCTTCGGGCGTACGGAGCTCGTGCGCACCGACCCCGCGCGGGTGCTGGAGATCGACGACCCGCACGACCTGGCCCGTGCCCGGGCCCTGGCGCCCCTCTTCGACGCCAACCGCCCCGGCACACTCCCGACCGCCTCCGACATCGACGCGGTCGTCATCGACTTCGACGGCACCCAGACCGACGACAGGGTGCTGATCGACTCCGACGGACGGGAGGTCGTCGCCGTGCACCGCGGCGACGGCCTCGGCATCGCGGCCCTCCGCAAGAGCGGCCTCTCGATGCTGATCCTGTCCACGGAACAGAACCCGGTCGTCGCCGCCCGAGCCCGGAAACTACAGATTCCGGTCCTCCACGGCATCGACCGGAAAGATCTCGCACTCAAGCAGTGGTGCGAGGAACAGGGCATCGCGCCCGAGCGCGTGCTCTACGTCGGCAACGACGTCAACGACCTCCCGTGCTTCGCCCTCGTGGGCTGGCCCGTGGCGGTCGCGAGCGCCCACGACGTCGTGCGCGCTGCCGCACGCGCGGTCACCACCGTCCCCGGCGGCGACGGCGCGATCCGAGAGATCGCCAGCTGGATCCTCGGCCCTTCTCTCGACTCCCTCGACAAGTAAGGAACCACACCCCCATGAGCAACTCCCGTCTGCGCAGCTTCGGTTCGAAGACCGCCGGCCCCGGCCACCCGGTCTACGTCGTCGGCGAGATCGGCATCAACCACAACGGCGAGCTGGAGAACGCGTTCAAGCTGATCGACGCCGCCGCCGAGGCCGGCTGCGACGCGGTCAAGTTCCAGAAGCGCACCCCGGAGATCTGCACCCCGCGCGACCAGTGGGACATCGAGCGTGACACCCCCTGGGGCCGGATGACCTACATCGACTACCGCCACCGGGTGGAGTTCGACGAGACCGACTACCGCAAGATCGACGAGTACGCCAAGAGCAAGAACATCGACTGGTTCGCCTCCCCGTGGGACACCGAGGCCGTCGCCTTCCTGGAGAAGTTCGACGTCCCGGCCCACAAGGTCGCGTCCGCGTCGCTGACCGACGACGAGCTCCTTCGCTCGCTCCGCGCCACCGGCCGTACGGTCATCCTCTCGACCGGTATGTCCACCCCGAAGCAGATCCGTCACGCGGTCGAGGTCCTCGGCTCGGACAACATCCTGCTCTGCCACGCGACGTCGACGTACCCGGCGCAGGCCGAGGAGCTCAACCTCCGCGTCATCAACACCCTCCAGGCCGAGTACCCGAACGTCCCGATCGGCTACTCCGGCCACGAGACCGGCCTCCAGACCACCCTCGCGGCGGTCGCCCTGGGTGCTACCTTCATCGAGCGCCACATCACCCTGGACCGCGCGATGTGGGGCTCCGACCAGGCCGCCTCTGTCGAGCCGCAGGGCCTCGTCCGCCTTGTCCGCGACATCCGCACCATCGAGGCCTCCCTCGGTGACGGCGTCAAGAAGGTCTACGAGTCGGAGCTCGGTCCGATGAAGAAGCTGCGCCGCGTCACGGGCGTCGTGGCGGAGGCGGAGATCGCCGACGCCGCCGGTGAGCCGGTCTCGGTCTGAAACCCTTAAGACGGGACGGTCGTACGTCGATGAGCCCCCGCGCCGGTTCCACCGGCCCCCACACTCTCGCCTTCGTCGAGAGTCCGGTACAGCTCCTGAACGTGCTGGAGTGGGCGCACGCCCATGTCCTGCGGCACGAGCAGGACAGTGCTCCGGCGCCCGGCGGGGCGCCGGCCGGGGGGACCGCCGGTCCGCCCGGCGCGGGGCTCACCCTCGTCGTCCTCTCACCGAACGACCCCATGACACGCGGCCAGTTGCGCCGCATGGCGGACCTGGCCCGCGACGAGGGCTACGAGGTCCGCTGGGAGGAGGCGCGCGGTGGCACCGCGGCCCCTTTCCAGACGATCGGCGGCCTCGCCCCGCTGCTGCGCAGGGCCCGCCGCATCGTCATGGGAGACCCGTTCTCCCGCTACGTACAACTCCTGCTGACCATCACCCGGGCCCGCGACCTGGTGGTCGTGGACGACGGTACGGCGACGATGGAGTTCGTCGCCCAACTGGCCCGCGGTGAACGCCTGGTGCGCTGGCACCGGCGCGGCGGCCGCCCCGGCCCGCGTGACCTGCTCTTCGCGCCGGTCTCGTCCTCCGCCCGGCGGCGCCTCACGCCCTCCGTGAGACGCTCGGTGGAGGTCTTCTCCTCGATGCCGATCGACTCGGCCCCGGAGGGCGTCCGCCTCACCTCGAACGACTTCTCCTGGACCCGCGCCCGCTTCGGCCCGCCCCGCATCACCAAGGGCGCGGACCTGGTCGGCACGTCCCTGGTCGAAACCGGCGTCGTCGACCCGGACCACTACCTGGAGGCGGTCCGCACCCTCGCCAAGGCCCACGGCGCGACCCGCTACTTCGCCCACCGCCGTGAGAGCACGGAGAAGCTCCACCGGCTGGCCACGGAGATCGGGCTGGAGATCGTCCGCCCGGACCTGCCCCTCGAACTGATCGCCCGCCGTGGTCCCATCGGCCGCGTGATCCTCAGCTTCCCGTCGACGGTCGTGCACACCCTGCCGCTGGCGCTGGTCGGCACCGAGGTGCGGGTCGCGGTGTGCGACATCGACCCGGCGTGGCTCACGGAGAGCGCCTCGCCCCGGGCGCAGGGGTTCCTGTCGGGGGTGACGGGGACGGCGAGGGACGTGACCCGGTTGTCGGCGGTGACGGTGACGCCGGTCTGACTTCCCCCGGCCCGGTCCTGTCCTATCGTTGCGGGCGGTAAAGCCGGGCGGGGGAGGGGGAGTCGTGGCGACTCGGAGTGAGCGGTCGCGGATCGCGGCCACCGGGGACGAACACCGGGTGACACCGGCGGAACTCTTCTTCGACCTGGTGTTCGTATATGCGATCACTCAGGTCACCGCGCTGATGGCGGCGGATACGTCGGCACTCCGGCTGCTCGGCGGGGCCGTGGTGCTCGCGCAGTGGCCGCCCTGCTGTTCCTCGACCGGCGGACGGCCGACGCCGGGGCCTGATCCACGGGCGGCCGGGTTCGGGGAGTTCGGTTTCCCGGACGTCGGCAATCACGTTCCGTGTCGGAGCAGCCGCGCGGCGGTCACGGTTCCGGGATCACGGGGCTGGTTGTGAGACCGTGGGGAAGGAGTACGGGAATGGGCTCGGGCACCTCGGGCGTTTTCCCTGGGCAGTCCTCGGGTGATCCGCGGCGGGCCGACTCAAGATCCAATCGCCCGGAAAGCCGGGCGAGTTTACCCAACCTCACCGATACCTATGCGTTGTGCGGCCAGATTTTCTTCCCCTAACAGGTTGAACTTTTGTTGATCGTGGGTCAGTTGGCCGCCCGATCGCCCTACCCTTCAGAGGGTGAACCAAGTGACGTCCCGAGAGTCAGAGGCCGACCTCCCAGGGGAAGCCGCGCTCCCCGGCGCGCTGCCCGAGGCACTGCGCGCCGAACTCGTCGCGTTCCGCCGCGACTTGCACATGCACCCCGAGCTCGGCAACCAGGAGTTCCGCACCACCGCGGCCCTCAAGGCACGCCTGGAGCTGGCGGGCCTGCAGCCGCGCGTGCTCGACACCGGTACCGGACTCATCTGTGACATCGGCGACCTGGACGGCGCAGGCCCCATGCTCGCCCTGCGTGCCGACATCGACGCGCTGCCCATCCCGGACACGAAGACCGAGTGCGCCTACCGGTCGACCGTGCCCGACCGCGCGCACGCCTGCGGACACGACGTACACACCTCCGTCGTGCTCGGCGCCGGCCTCGTACTCGCCCAGCTGCACCGGGAGGGGCGGCTGCCGCGTCCGGTGCGGCTGATCTTCCAGCCCGCCGAGGAGGTGCTGCCCGGTGGCGCCCCCGACGCGATCGAGTCAGGCGTTCTCGAAGGCGTCGGGCGGATCATCGGCGTGCACTGCGACCCCAGGGTCGACGCGGGGCGCATCGGCTTGCGGCACGGCGCCATCACCTCCGCGTGCGACCGGCTCGAGGTCGCACTCGACGGCCCCGGCGGCCACACCGCGCGCCCCCACCTCACCACCGACCTCGTCACCGCCGCCGCGCGCGTCGCCACCGACGTCCCCGCTCTGGTCGCCCGCCGCACCGACGCGCGCAGCGGGCTCGCGGTGACCTGGGGGCGGATCGAATCCGGGCATGCCTGCAATGTGATCCCGAACCACGCCGAGCTCTCCGGGACCGTGCGCTGCCTGGACCTGGCCGCCTGGCGGGCCGCGCCCGACCTGGTGCACGCGGCGATCGACGAGATCGCGAACCTCTACCGGGCGAAGTCCGAGATCAACTACATCCGTGGTGTTCCCCCCGTCGTCAACGACCCGGCCGTCACCGGTCTGCTGCGTGCCGCCATGACCGCCCGGCGGGGTGTGCACTCCATCGAGGACACCGAGCAGAGCCTGGGCGGCGAGGACTTCTCCTGGTACCTGGAGCACGTGCCCGGCGCGATGGCCCGGCTCGGGGTGCGCACGCCCGGCGAGCGCGTCCCCCGCGACCTGCACCAGGGTGACTTCGACGCCGACGAGTCGGCGATCACGGTGGGCGTGGAGCTGTTCACCGCGGCGGCCCTCCTCGACGCTGAGCCGCTGCTCGGCGTGGAACCTCTCCTGGGCGCGGAGCCCCTTCTCGACACCGGGGTGTGAGGCAGGGGCGTGACCCCGTTCGCCCCCGGGGTCGCGCCCTTCGCCGACGCCCACGCACCCGCTCCGGTAGCGCCCCGCACCCCACCGTCGTAGCGTGGGCAGCGGAGACTCGTAACCGCTTGCCCAGTCACGCATGCCGCGCAACCCGCACACGGACCGTCACCGGCACAGTAGGTGCTCTGTCCCCAAGTGCACCCTTCGACCCCATAGTTCACAGGGACGTAACCGGCCATCGGCACGAATGGATAACGGCCAGGCGAAACCCCGTTCCCTGAACTGTCTACGCGCGTTAATGTGCGCCGAACTCAGCACCCACTGCGGGGCTTTGGAGAATGGGGAACCTTCAGATGCGTCGGATATCCAGCCTGACCCGTGTCGCGGTGGGGGTCGCGTCGCTCGCACTCGCGGCCACGGCCTGTGGCGGCACCAGTAACGATGCAGGCAGCAGCAGCAGCAGCGAGAGCAGCGGTGGAAAGGGCCTCGCCATCGCCTACGACATCGGCGGCAAGGGCGACCAGTCCTTCAACGACGCGGCGTACGCGGGCCTGGAGAAGGCGAAGGCCGAGTTCAAGTACGAGACCGCCGACATCGAGCCCACCGACGGTGAGACCGACGCCGACAAGGAGCAGCGGCTCGCCTCGCTGGCCAAGCAGGGCTACAACCCGGTGATCGGCATCGGGTTCGCCTACGGCCCCGCGTTGACGGCTGTCGCGAGCAAGTACCCCGACACCACCTTCGGCATCGTGGACTCGGAGGTCAAGGGTGCCAATGTGGCGTCCCTCGTCTTCGCCGAGCAGGAGGCCTCCTACCTCGCCGGTGTCGCCGCCGCCAAGGCCACCAAGACCAACACCGTCGGCTTCGTGGGCGGCGTGGACATCCCGCTGATCCACAAGTTCGAGGCGGGTTACAAGCAGGGTGTCCAGGACACCAACTCCAAGGTCACCGTCCTGTCGCAGTACCTGACGCAGACCGCCGAGGAGGGTGGCTTCTCCAGCCCCGACAAGGGCAAGGCGGCCGCTGAGGGCCAGCTGGAGAAGAACGCGGACGTCATCTACCAGGCCGCGGGCCTCTCCGGTCAGGGTGTGATCGAGGCCGCCGCCAAGGAGAAGAAGTGGGCGATCGGCGTTGACTCCGACCAGTACAACCAGGCCGCCCTCGCCTCGTACAAGGACTACATCCTGACCTCCGCGCTCAAGGACGTCGGCGGCGCGGTGTACTCGCTCGCCAAGTCGGTCGAGGACGGCAAGCCGCTGACCGGTACGCAGACCTTCGACCTGAAGGTGGACGGCGTCGGCCTCGCCGACAGCAACCCGAAGATGGCGGAGATCTCCGGCCTCACCGACGCCGTGGCCAAGGCCAAGGCGGGCATCATCGACGGCACGATCAAGGTCAAGACCGAGTAGTGATCAAGTTCAAGACCAAGTAGCGAGCGAGGTCAGGACGGAGTGGCGGCCGAGGTCGGGGCCGAGTGGCGAGCGAGGTCGGGACCGAGTAGCGACCGCGACCCGCCTGGACGGGCGTACGCGAACAAAGTCACATCAAGCGGGCGGGTGCCGGAAGGCGCCCGCCCGCTTGATGTGTCCGCACCGCAGGTCACCCACCGCCACCGCCCCTTTGCGGTCGGCAAGGCTCGACCCACCAAATGAGCGCCGTCGGGCACAGCCGGATAACAAGGTGGACAGAAGGGGTTTTCTAGTTGGTCTACGCGCGTTAATCTGCGGCGAAGCCAGCGCCGTAGTCGTTCCGTCAGGCGCTTGTACGACAGGAGCACAACACATGCGCCGGGTTCCCCGCATCGCGCTCGCAGGCGCTGCGACCGCGTCTCTCGCCCTCGTTCTGTCCGCCTGTGGCGGCACCTCGACCTCCGCGGGCTCGTCGGAGTCGAAGGGCGACCTCGGTCTCGCCATCGCCTACGACGTCGGCGGCAAGGGTGACCAGTCCTTCAACGACGCCGCTTACGCGGGTCTGGAGCAGGCGCAGAAGGAGTTCGGCTACAAGACCGCCGACGTCGAGCCCACCGACGGTGAGACCGACGCCGACAAGACGCAGCGCCTGGTCTCGCTGGCCAAGCAGGGCTACAACCCGGTGATCGGCATCGGCTACGCCTACGCGCCGGCCCTCAAGGAAGCCGCGGCGAAGTACCCCGACACCACCTTCGGCATCGTCGACGACTCCACTGTCGAGACGGCGAACGTCGCCGACCTGGTCTTCTCCGAGCAGGAGGCCTCCTACCTCGCCGGCGTCGCCGCCGCCAAGGCCACCAAGACCAACACCGTCGGCTTCGTGGGTGGCGTGGACGTGCCGCTGATCCACAAGTTCGGTGCGGGCTTCGAGCAGGGCGTCAAGGACACGAACCCCAAGGTCACCGTCCTGTCGCAGTACCTGACGCAGACCGCCGAGGAGGGCGGCTTCTCCAGCCCCGACAAGGGTAAGACGGCCGCCGAGGGTCAGATCGAGAAGAAGGCCGACGTCGTCTACGCGGCGGCCGGTCTGTCCGGCCAGGGTGTCATCGAGGCCGCCTCCGCCGCCAAGGTGTGGGCGATCGGTGTCGACTCCGACCAGTACAAGCAGGAAGCTCTGAGCAAGTACAAGGCCTCCATCCTGACGTCCGCGACCAAGGACGTCGCCAAGGCGGTCTACAACCTCGCGAAGTCGGTCGAGGACGGCAAGCCCGAGACCGGTATCGTTCGGGGCGACCTGAAGTCCGGTGAGGTCGGCCTCGCCGATTCCAACCCGGCCTTCAAGGACGACACCGCTATCCAGGACGCCGTAGAGGCAGCCAAGGAGAAGATCATCAGCGGCGAGATCAAGGTCAAGACCAGCTGACGAAGCAGGACCTCAGGAGCAGCCGAGCGGCTCCGGGGAAGTTCAGGAAGGCCGTCAGGGCCCGCCCGCTCTTCTCCGGAGCCGCTTGGTAACCGCGGGGTTACGTCCGCTCAACGGGGTACGGGGAGTCTGGCTCTCCGTATCCCGTTCTCGCGGCGCGCCGCCCCTTAAGTTGCCGTAGGGGCGCTACGCGCGTAGACGACCCCCTTTCCCTCAGGAGATGCGCCATCAACGCGTCCAGCAGCCCTCCGGCCGGCGCGGTCAACGGTCAGGTGACCGCAGTCGAACTCGCCGGAATCACCAAGCGGTTCCCCGGCGTCGTGGCCAACCACGACATCCACCTCAGCGTCCGCAAGGGCACGGTCCACGCCCTCGTCGGTGAGAACGGCGCCGGCAAGTCGACGCTGATGAAGATCCTCTACGGCATGCAGAAGCCGGACGAGGGCACCATCGCCGTCGAAGGCGAGCCGGTCACCTTCTCCTCGCCCGCCGACGCCATCGCGCGCGGCATCGGCATGGTCCACCAGCACTTCATGCTCGCCGACAACCTCACCGTCCTGGAGAACGTCGTCCTGGGCAGCGAGAAGCTGTACGGCATCGGAGGCAAGGCCCGCCGCAAGATCCTGGACCTCTCCCAGCGGTACGGCCTCGATGTGCGCCCCGACGTCCTGGTCGAGGAACTCGGTGTCGCCGACCGGCAGCGCGTGGAGATCCTCAAGGTCCTCTACCGCGGCGCCCGCATCCTGATCCTGGACGAGCCCACCGCGGTCCTCGTCCCGCAGGAGGTCGAGGGGCTCTTCGCCAACCTGCGCGAGCTCAAGTCCGAGGGCCTGTCGGTCATCTTCATCTCGCACAAGCTGGGCGAGGTCCTCTCCGTCGCCGACGACATCACGGTCATCCGCCGCGGCACGACGGTCGGCACCGCCGTCCCGTCCGAGACCACCTCGCGCCAGCTCGCCGAACTGATGGTGGGCAGCGAGCTGCCGACCCCGGAGACCGCCGAGTCCACGGTCACCGACCGGCCGGTCCTGACCGTCAGTGACCTGCGCCTGGTCGCCCCCGGCGGCAAGGCCCTCCTCGACGACATCACCTTCACCATCCACGCGGGCGAGGTCCTCGGCCTCGCCGGTGTCGAGGGCAACGGCCAGACCGAGCTGATCGACGCGCTGATCGGACTCAAGGCCGCCGACTCCGGCACCATCACGCTGGCCGAGGAGGAGATCACCTCCTGGGCCACCCGCAAGCGCCGCGAGCAGGGCATCGGCTACATCCCCGAGGACCGGCACCGCCACGGCCTGCTCCTGGAGTCCCCCCTCTGGGAGAACCGCATCCTCGGCCACGTCACCGAGAAACCCAACACCCGCGGTGGCCGGGGTATCTGGCTCGACATCAAGGGCGCCCAGGCGGACACCCGCCGGATCGTCGAGGAGTACGACGTCCGCACGCCCGGTATCGACGTCACCGCGGCCTCCCTCTCCGGCGGCAACCAGCAGAAGCTGATCGTCGGCCGGGAGATGAGCGCCAAGCCGCGCTTCCTGATCGCGGCCCACCCCACCCGCGGTGTGGACGTCGGCGCGCAGGCCCAGATCTGGGACCAGATCCGGGAGGCCCGCCGCGAGGGACTCGCCGTACTGCTGATCTCCGCGGACCTGGATGAGCTGATCGGGCTGTCCGACACCCTGCGGGTGATCTACAACGGCAAGCTGGTCGCGGACGCCAACCCGGCCACCATCACCCCGGAGGAGCTCGGCACGGCCATGACCGGCGCCGCCACCGGACACCTGGAGAACGAGGAGCTCGCCGAGCGGGTGGAGCTCGAAGAGCAGGCCGAGCAGGCTGAGCAAGTCGAGCCAGAGCAGGCCGAGACCACGGCAGACACCCCGGACGCCCCGGAAGACGAGGCCCGCTGATGAAGAAGTTCGACAAGGAGCGCCTGCTCCTCGCGGTGGCCGGACCGGTCATCGCGCTCGTCGTGGCCGTGGCGCTGACCTCGGTCGTGCTGATCGCCTCGGGGAAGAACCCGATCGAGCCGTACACGCTCATGTTCGAGCAGGCCGGGTACTCCGACATCCAGGTCCTGATCATCAACCAGGCCTCGATGTACTACATCGCGGCGCTCGCGGTGGCCATCGGCTTCCGGATGAACCTGTTCAACATCGGCGTGGACGGTCAGTACCAGCTCGCCGCCATGATGGCCGCGGTCGTCGGCGCCCATGTCGCCCTGCCGGCCGTCCTCCAGGTCCCGCTGCTGATCCTGACCGCGGTCTGTACCGGCGCGTTCTGGTCCGGCATCGCGGGTGTCCTCAAGGTCACCCGCGGGGTCAGCGAGGTCGTCGCGACGATCATGCTCAACGCGATCGCGACCTCCCTCATCGCCTACCTGTGGCTGCCCAGCGTCTTCGGCGTCAAGGTCGGCAACAACAACACCACCGGCGAGATGGACAAGTCCGGCTGGGTGCCCGGCTTCGACATGGGTGACGCCGGTGAGATCTACGGCCTCGTCGTCCTCGCGGCGCTGCTCGGCATCGGCTACTGGGTCGTCCTCAACCGGACCCGCTTCGGCTTCGACCTGCGCGCCTCGGGCGCCTCGGAGACCGCCGCCGCGGCCAGCGGGGTGAACCCCAAGCGCATGGTGCTCACCGCCATGCTGGTCTCCGGCGGCCTGGCCGGCCTCGCGGGCCTGCCGATCCTGCTCGGCGACTCGCACACGTACAGCCTGAACTTCCCGACGGGCATCGGTTTCCTGGGCATCGGCATCGCCCTCCTCGGCCGCAACAGCCCGACCGGCATCGCCTTCGCGGCCCTGCTGTGGGCCTGGCTGGACAAGGCGTCGCCCGAGCTCGACTACAACGGCTACGACAAGGAGATCGCGGTCATCATGCAGGGCCTGATCGTGCTCTCGGTCGTCGTCAGCTACGAGGCCGTACGCGAGTGGGGGCTGCGCCGCCAGCAGCGTCGCGTCGGCGCGGAACTGGCCGCGGGCCACGTCCTCGGCGCCTCCTCCGACAACAACACCCAGAAGGAGGTGGCGGGCCGATGACCACCGCAACCGACGTCAACCAGCCCTCGCTGGAGACCGCGCCCCCCAGCGGCCGCCGGCTGTCGCTCCCCGTCCTCCTGCTGGTCATCGCGGGCGGCCTGGCGCTGACCTCGATCGTCCGCATCATCACCGGCGCCGACGGCATCACCAACGTCAGCCAGATGTCCACCGCGCTCCAACTGGCCGTCCCGATCGGCCTCGCCGGTCTCGGCGGTCTGTGGGCCGAGCGCGCGGGCGTCGTCAACATCGGCCTCGAAGGCATGATGATCCTCGGCACCTGGTTCGGTGCCTGGGCCGGCTACCAGTGGGGCCCGTGGACCGGCGTCCTCGTCGGCATCATCGGCGGCTGCATCGGCGGTCTGCTGCACGCGATCGTCACGATCACCTTCAACGTCAACCACATCGTCTCCGGTGTGGCCATCAACATCCTCGCCCTCGGCGCCACCCGCTACCTCGCCCCGCTCGCCTTCGAGGGCGTCCAGGGCGGCTCGGCCAAGCAGTCCCCGCCGGTCGACTCACTCGGCAACTTCACGGTGCCAGGACTCTCCGACGGGCTCAGCACGCTCAACGAGAAGGGCTGGTTCTTCCTCTCGGACATCGCGGGCCTGCTCGGCGGGCTCGTCACCGATGTGTCCTGGCTGACCCTGATCGCCATCGCGCTGATCCCCGCCACCTGGTGGATCCTCTGGCGCACCCCCTTCGGCCTGCGCCTGCGCTCCTGCGGCGAGAACCCGATCGCGGCCGAGTCCCTCGGCGTCAACGTCTACAAGTACAAGTACATCGCCGTGATCATCTCCGGCGGTCTGGCCGGCCTCGGCGGCGTCTTCCTCGCCATCGTGGCCAACCCCTTCTACCTGGAGGGCCAGACCAGCGGACGCGGTTACATCGGTCTCGCCGCGATGATCTTCGGCAACTGGATGCCGGGCGGACTCGCCATCGGCGCGGGCCTGTTCGGCTACACCGACAGCCTCAACCTGCGCGGCGGCTCCGAGAACGTCCACGCGCTGCTGCTGCTGGCCGCCATCCTGCTGCTCCTCGGCGCGGTCTGGCTCGTGATCAGGAAGAAGTACCTGCCCGCGGTGATCACCCTGGTCGTCGGCGTCCTGGTGTTCCTCTGGTACGCCCTCACCAACGAGGTCCCGAACCAGGTCGTCTCCGCCACGCCGTACGTCATCACGCTGCTCGTCCTCGCGCTGTCGGCGCAGCGCCTGCGGATGCCGAAGGCGGACGGTCTGCCGTACCGGAAGGGGCAGGGCAAGTGACCTCCGCCGACGAGGGTTCCGCTGCCGTCGAGGGTTCGGCCGCCGTGGACTGGGATGCGCTGCGGGAGGTGGCCCGTGCGGCCATGTCCCGTGCGTACGCCCCGTACTCGGGTTACCCGGTCGGTGTCGCCGCCCTCGTGGACGACGGCCGGATCATCTCCGGCTGCAACGTCGAGAACGCCTCGTACGGTGTCGGGCTGTGCGCCGAGTGCGGTCTGGTCTCCGAGCTGCAGAACACCGGCGGCGGCCGGCTGACGCACTTCACCTGCGTCGACGGACGGGGCGACATCCTCGTCCCGTGCGGGCGCTGCCGTCAGCTGCTGCACGAGTTCGGCGGGCCGGGTCTGCTCCTGGAGACCCCCGCCGGGATCCTGCCGCTCTCCGAGATGCTGCCGCAGGCCTTCGGGCCGGAGTATCTCAACAAGTAACTCCGTGCGGCCCCCCTGATCGACCGACTGGTCACCGGGTGGGGCCGCTCACCTTTCGGAAGGAAAGCCATGGCTGTGTTGTCGATGGACGCCGTCTCCGTCATCCGCACCAAGCGGGACCGCGGTGAGCTCAGCGACGAGCAGATCGACTGGGTCATCGACGCCTACACCCGCGGCGAGGTGGCCGACTACCAGATGGCCGCCCTCAACATGGCGATCCTGCTCAACGGCATGGACCGCCGGGAGATCGCCCGCTGGACCGCCGCGATGATCGCCTCCGGCGAGCGCATGGACTTCTCGTCGCTGTCCCGCCCGACCGCCGACAAGCACTCCACGGGCGGCGTCGGCGACAAGATCACGCTCCCGCTGGCCCCGCTGGTGGCGGCCTGCGGCGCGGCGGTCCCACAGCTCTCGGGCCGGGGCCTCGGCCACACCGGCGGCACCCTCGACAAGCTGGAGTCGATCCTCGGCTGGCGCGCGCTGCTTTCCAACGAGGAGATGCTCTCCGTACTGGACGGCGTCGGCGCGGTGATCTGCGCCGCGGGTGACGGTCTCGCCCCCGCCGACAAGAAGCTGTACGCGCTGCGCGATGTCACCGGCACGGTGGAGGCGATCCCCCTGATCGCCTCGTCCATCATGTCGAAGAAGATCGCCGAGGGGACGGGCTCCCTGGTCCTGGACGTCAAGGTCGGCACCGGCGCCTTCATGAAGACGATCGAGGACGCGCGTGAACTCGCCTCCACGATGGTCGGCCTGGGCACGGACCACGGAGTGAAGACGGTCGCCCTCCTCACGGACATGTCGACGCCGCTGGGTCTGACGGCGGGCAACGCGCTCGAAGTACGGGAATCCGTCGAGGTGTTGGCGGGCGGTGGCCCCTCGGACGTCGTCGACCTCACCCTCGCGCTGGCCCGCGAGATGCTCGACGCGGCGGGCGTGAAGGACGCCGACCCGGCGAAGGCGCTGGCCGACGGCTCCGCGATGGACGTCTGGCGCCGCATGATCGCCGCGCAGGGCGGGGACCCGGACGCCGCGCTGCCCGTCGCACGCGAGCAGCACGTCGTCACGGCGCCCGAATCGGGCGTGCTCACCCGTCTCGACGCGTACGACATCGGCATCGCCGCCTGGCGCCTGGGTGCCGGACGCGCCCGCAAGGAGGACCCGGTGCAGGCGGGAGCAGGCGTCGAACTCCACGCCAAGCCCGGCGACACCGTGACCGCGGGCCAGCCCCTCCTCACCCTCCACACGGACACCCCGGAGCGCTTCGAGTACGCACTCCGGTCGGTCGAGGGCTCCTACGACATCGCTGCGGCGGGCACCGATTTCAAGGCCGCCCCGGTGGTGCTGGAACGTATCGCCTGACCTGCGCCTTCCTCATACGGGTGAACGGGATCGGTGGACCTACGCCGGTCCCGTTCGGCATGCTGGGATCGGTGACGACCGATAGGAGACCGCCGTGGGCGCACTCACCGTCAGCCAGGACCCCGAGCAGAGCTGGGACGACCTCGTCCGGTTCTGGGAGGAGATGGAATGGCCTGAGGGCAGCAAGGTGGAGATCGTTGAGGGGATCATCACCGTGTCACCTGCTCCCGCGTACCACCACAACTTCATCACGGAACGAATCCAGCGCCGCCTCTACTCCGTGATCCCCGAGGACTGGGGCGTCTTCCAGACTCTGGCCATCGCTGTGCCCTCGCGTCTGGGCATGCTCATTCCGGACATCGTGGTGGCTCCCGCGCGGGAGCACACGGAGGCGGACAGTCACATCCCGGCCGCCCTGGCCAAGCTCGTCGTCGAGGTGACCTCCAAGTCCAACGCCCGGCACGACCGCATCAGCAAACCGGCCGCCTACGCCACCGCGGGCATCCCCCTCTACCTCCTCGTCGACCGCTGGGCGCCCGAAGGTCCCACCGCGACGCTCTACGGAGAACCGAAGGGCGACGTCTACCGTCCACTCAGCACCGCCAAGTTCGGCGAAGCCATCAAGCTGCCCGCGCCCTTCGACCTGGTCATCGACACGGGCGAGTTTCCCGCCGAGTAGCGGCAGGGCGCGCCCTGCCGATGAGTTTCGCGTCCCCCGCCGGTCTACTGGGTGTGGATGCCACGACACCCGCCGTACTCATGCTGCCCGGCCCCGTCACCCGTGACGACGTGCCCCGGCTCTGTGATGACGTGCGGGCGCGGCTGGAGACATCGGGCAGCGGGGTCGTGGAGTGCGATGTCGCGGGGCTCGGGCCGCCAGGCCTTGGCACCGTGGACGTCCTGGCCAGGCTGCAGCTCGCCGCGCGGCGGGCGGGGGGACGGATACGCCTGCGGAACCCGTCCCCTGCCCTGCGCGCGCTACTCGACCTGGTCGGACTCCGCTTCGACTCCGTGGACGCCCTGAACCCCTCGGACGCCCTGGACCCCAGGACTCCCTTCGGGAGCTTCGAGCCGGAGGGGCAGGCCGAAGAGCGGGAACCAGCGGGCGGTGTCCAGGAAGCAGTGGAACCCCGTGATCCGGCCCTTTGAGATCTCCAGCACCTGCACGGCCCAGGGCGAGAAGCCGCCCTGCTCCGCATCCGGCTTGTAGTGGGCGAAGCCCGGGAGGCCGTTGACCTCCACCGGCACCAGGCGGGAGTTCGCGCAGCCGGCGCCCAGCGTCGTCATGAAGCCGGTGATGTCCTCCGTGCCGACCAGCCACAGGTCGAACGGCGGCATCGTCATGATCGCGTCCTCGTGGAGCAGCGCCGTCAGCGCCGTCATGTCGTACCCCTCGAAGGCGGCGACATAGCGCTCCAGGAGCTTCTGCTGCTCCTCGTCGAGCGGGTCGGAGGTGGCGGCGTCCGCACCGGCTCCGTCGCTCTCCGCGAGGGTCGCGCGGGCCCGCTGGAGCGCGCTGTTGACCGAGGCGACCGTCGTGCCGAGCAGCTCGGCGACCTCGCTCGCCTTCCAGGCGAGGACCTCGCGCAGGATCAGCACCGCGCGCTGCTTGGGAGGCAGCTGCTGCAGGGCGGCCATGAAGGCGAGCCGCACCGACTCCTTCGCCACCGCGGCCTCGGCCGGGTCGACGACCTCGGGCAGGACGCGGGCGGTCGGCATCGGCTCCAGCCACGTGTGGTCCGGGCGTGGGTTGAGCGCGGCCTGGGCCAGCGGTGAGGGTGCCGTCAGATCCATGGGACGCGCCCTCTTGTTGCCCGCGTTCAGCATGTCCAGGCATACGTTCGTCGCGATCCGGTACAGCCAGGAACGCATCGAGGAGCGGCCCTCGAACTTGTCGTAACTGCGCCAGGCGCGGACCATCGTGTCCTGCACCGCGTCCTCGGCCTCGAAGGAGGAGCCGAGCATCCGGTAGCAGTACCCGGTCAGCTCGACCCGGTGTTTCTCCAGCCGGACGTCCAGGTCTGTCGTCGTCGCCGTGCCTTCGCTCATAGCCAACCCACCCCTGTGGCCGTTTCCGCCGCGCCTTCGCGACGTACTTCGGAAGCTACCGCAGCCCACTGACAATGGCCTGGGGAGTGGGGAAAGGCGCAGGTCAGGGGGTGGGTGGTTTTGTTCGCCCCTTCCGCGCTCAGTGCGCCAGCACCGGCCCCCGTCGGGCCTGGACCCGCGCCGCGTGCGAACCCAGCACCGTGATCGCGACGACGCCGAACACGGCGAGCAGGCCGAGGGTCACCGTCCCCGCCCAGCCACCCGCGTGGAAGGCGACGGCGCCCAGCGTGCTGCCCACGCTGGAGCCGACGTAGTACGCGGACTGGTACAGGGCGGAGGCCTGCGCCCGCCCCCGTGTGGCGGTGTTGCTGACCGACGACGACGCCACCGCGTGCCCCGCGAAGAACCCCGCGGTGATCAGCACAAGACCGAGCAGGATGAACGGCAGCGAGTCGGCCAGGGACAACAGCAGACCCGCGGTCGTCGTGCCGCCCGCCAGATACAGGGAGCCGCGCCGGCCAAGCCGGGCGACCAGCTTCCCCGCCGTCGACGCCGACACCGTGCCCACCAGATACACCAGGAAGATCGAGCCGATGATGCCCTGGGGGAGGGAGAAGGGCGCCTCGGTGAGGCGGTAGCCGATCACCGTGTACACCCCGCCGAACACCGTCATGAAGAGCGCGCCGATCGCGTACAGCCGGCACAGCAGCGGGTTCGAGAGGTGGTCGCGGACCGTGCGGGCCAGGATCCGCGGCCGCAGCGACCCGGCCGTGAAGTGCCGGGGGGCGGGCAGCAGCAGCCGGAAAGCGACCGCGCACGCCACCGCGATCAGGCCGATCACACCGACGGCGACGCGCCAGCCCCACTCCTGCGCGACCCAGCCGGTGACGACCCGCCCGCTCATGCCGCCGACGCTGTTGCCCGCGACGAAAAGACCGATCGCGGTGATCAGCGCCTTCGGCCGGACCTCCTCGGCCAGATAGGCCGTCGCCGAGGCAGGGAGCCCCGCGAGCGCAGCTCCCTGTACGGCGCGCAACGCGATCAGCGCGCCGATCGACGGAGCGAAGGGGACCAGTAGGCCGACCGTCACGGCCACCACCAGCGACGCCGTCATCAACGTACGCCGTCCGAACCGCTCCGACAGGGCGCTCATGGGCAGCACGAACAGCGCCAGAGCGCCCGTCGCGGCCGACACCGTCCAGCTCGCGTCACTCGCGCTGACGGCGAAGTCGTGCGAGATGAGGGGGAGGAGTGCCTGCGTGGAGTAGAGGAGCGCGAAGGTCGCGACGCCCGCGAGGAAGAGGGCCAGGCTCATCCGGCGGTAGCCGGGCCCGCCCGGGGCCATCCGGGAGTCGGCCGACACGGTGGAGGCGGAAGTCGCGGGAGCTGAGGCGGTGGTCGAGGCGTCCACGGTGGTGGACGCCCCGGTACTGGCAGAAGGCATACTTCAAAGCTAAAGACCCGCTACTCATCCGTCCAATGCACGGAAACGCCATAATCGTTCCTGTGATGCATGAGTCGAGGTCGGAAGCGCACCTGTCACCGTCCAGTGACACACAAGACAGCGCGGAAATGTCGAGACTCCTCGCCCCGCGCCTCGCGCACTTCGCCGGAGTGGCCCGCACCGAGCACGTCACGCGGGCCGCGCAGGAGATGGGGGTGCCGCAGTCGACTTTGTCGCGGGCCATGGTGCGGCTCGAACAGGACCTGGGCGTCGAGCTGTTCGCGAGAAGGGGACGGACGGTCTCGCTCACGCCGGCCGGCCGTACGTTCCTCGGCTCCGTCGAACGCGCCCTCGCCGAGATCGAACGCGCCGCCGAGGAGGTGCGCGCGGACGCCGACCCCGCCACCGGCAAGGTCGCCTTCGGCTTCCTGCACACCATGGGGTCGGAAACGGTCCCCGAGCTCATCCGCGCCTTCCGCGCCGATCATCCCCGCGTCCGCTTCAGCCTCGTCCAGACCTACGGCGAGGCGATGTTGGAACGGCTGCGCTCCGGAGAGCTGGACCTGTGTCTCACCTCACCCGTGCCGGACGCCCCCGACCTGGTGGGCCGCCGCCTCGACGAGCAGAAGCTCCGGCTGGTCGTCCCCGCCGACCACCGCCTCGCCGGTCGCAGACGCATCCGCCTCGCCGAGGCCGCCGACGAGACCTTCGTGACCCTGGAACCGGGTTACGGGCTGCGCCGTATCACCGACGCCGTCTGCCGGGAGGCGGGCTTCAAGCCGAGGGTCGCCTTCGAAGGCGAGGAGGCGGAGACGCTACGGGGTCTCGTCGCCGCCGGCCTCGGAGTGGCCCTCCTCCCGCCACCGGCCTTCGCCCGCCCGGGAGTTGTCGAGCTGACGGTCACCGCCCCGCGCGCGGTGCGCGAGATCGGTGTCGCCTGGCTCGACGGTCACCCGGACACTCCGCCTGTCGCGGCCTTCAAGAAGTTCCTGTTGTCGCGGCGGGGGCACCTGCTGCCGGAGTGACCCGCTGCCGCAGGGCCCGCGTCAGCAGCCCGTGCCGCGGCGCCAGACACCAGGTGACGATAAAGACGCCGGTCAGTACGACGACCACCGAACCACCGGCCGCGAGGTCATAGGCGTACGACACATAGAGCCCGGCCAGACTGCCCGCGCAGCCGATCCCGGACGCGAGCACGGTCATCGCCCACAGCCGGTCCGTCAGCATCCGGGCCGTCGCCGCGGGCGTGATGAGCAGTGCCAGGACGAGTACGTTGCCGACGGCCTCCAGTGACATCACGATCGTCGCGGTGACGACGACGTACAGCGTCAGGTCGAGGCGGAAGACCGGCAGGCCGGCCGCGCGGGCGGTCTCCCGGTCCAGGCTGACGGCCACCAGTTCCTTGCGGAGCGCGAGGACGACGACGACCAGCACCGCGCCGATCCCCGCCACCGTCCACACGTCGGACGCCGACACCGCGAGCACCTGCCCGAACAGGAACGACGACAGGTCGGTCGTCCAGCTGTCGCGCGTCGACACGAGCACGATCCCGAGCCCGAACGCGAAGGCGAAGAACACCCCGATGACGGTGTCCTCCTTCAGCCGCCGGTTCTGCGACACGAAGGCGATCAGTACGGCGGTGGTGATCCCGGCGGCAGCCCCGCCGATCAGCAGGTTCCCCTCGAAGGTGTAGGCCAGCGCCACTCCCGGGAACGCCGAGTGGGCCACCGCGTCCCCGATGAACGCCATCCCGCGCAGCACGACGTACACCCCGACGACCCCGCAGACCAGCCCGACGACGGCCGCGACGGTGAACGCCCGCTGCATGAAGGGGAGTTCCCAGGGGTCGAGCAGAAAGTCGATCATGCCCTGGCCCCCGTCGGTCCCATCGCACGGTCGAGGCCGAACGCCCGCAGCATCTGCTCCGGGTCCGCGAGCAGTTCCGGGCCGCCCTCCGCGACGACCGTCCCGTTGATCAGCACCACTCGGTCACAGGTGCGGGCGGCGGCCGCCAGGTCGTGGGTCGTCATCAGCAGCGCCTTGCCCTGTTCGCGGGTGAGTTGTCCGAAGAGGTCGTTGAGCAGGTGCTGGGTGGGTACGTCGACTCCGGTGAACGGCTCGTCCAGCAACAGGAGTTCGGGTTCGGCGGCGAGTGCGCGCGCCACGAGCACGCGCTGGCGCTGCCCGCCCGACAGCTCGCCGATGGGCCTGCGGCGCAGCGCGGTGAGCCCGGTCAGTTCCAGTGCCCGGTCGGCGGCCGCACGGTCGGCGGCGCGCGGCATCCGTAGCCAGCCGATCGACCGGGTACGTCCGGTCAGCACCGTCCCCGCGACATCGATGGGGAAGTCCCAGGCGAACTCGTGGCGTTGGGGCACGTACCCGATGGGCGACGACTCGGCGCGCACGGCACCCGAGGCGAGGGGGACGAGCCCGAGGACCGCCCTCAACAGGGTCGTCTTTCCGGCCCCGTTGGGCCCGATGAGTCCCACCAGCTCGCCCTCGTCGACGCTCAGCGACGCCTCCCGCAGGGCCGGGCGCCCGCCCAGGACGACGGACGCCGAGTCGACGGTGAGCAGGGTGCCGCTCATGCCTCCTCACCCCTGCGGCGGCGACGTACGGCCCAGATGGCACCCGCGCCGGCCAGCGCGAGACCTGCGGCCACGGAACCGAGCAGGGCTGGGCTGTCCGCGCCGGTGTGGGCCATGGAGCCGGAAGGCTCGGCACTCGCGGTGGTGCTGTCGTCGGACGTCTGTGAACTCCCGGAGTCTCCGGCCGTGCCGGAGGGGGCATCCTCCCCGCCGCTCACCTCCGAGGGATCCGTGTCGTCCCCGACCACGAAGGCCAGCGTCTCCGTGTCGCTCACCTTCGTCCCGTCCGCCAACTGCCCGGACATCGTGAGCGTCAGCCGGTACGTTCCCTCCTTCTGGAAGGCCCAGCCGCCGTGCGCGTGCGTGTTCTGGGCGACGTCGAAGGAGTCCGGCACGCCGTCCGCGCTGTTGAAGAGCACGTCGGCGCCGGACAGCCCGTCGTACGTGTAGAGCGCGAAGTTGCCCGGCCCATCGGCCTTGTCGAGCGAGAACTTCACCTCGCCCTTGGCGGCCCCCGACGCGATGTTCTCGGTCGACCAGCCGGGCCACAGCAGGCCGTCCTGCTGTATCTGGTCGAGCAGCCACACCGGGTCGCCCGCCTTGCCGAGGAACGCGAAGTCGTCGTTGTCCGGGATGGTCTTCTCGGCGGCCGGCTTGACGTGCAGCACGAGGGACGAGGGTTCGCGCCAGGTGGTCTTCCCGGCGACGGTTCCGTCCTTGACGTGGATCTGCATCTTCCCGCCCACGACGCGGGCGGCGATGTCGATGTGCCCCTCGTCCAGGGTTGTCCGGGTGGAGACGACCGGTACGTCGTCCTCGGCGGCAAACTGGGCTTCCTGGGCAGCGAGTTGGGTGACCTGCTGGGCGTTCTGGGCGTTCTGGGCGGCGAAGGCCGAGAGGGCTGGCGTCTCGGTCACCTTGGTGACGGGAGTCCCGGCGGCTGCCGGAGGCGCGAGCGAAGCCGCCGTGTCCGGCTCCTTCTCCGGCTCCTCCGCGCCCTCTTCCGCCTCCGCGATGACGGCGTTTCCGACGAGCACCTGATACCGCGCCTCGGTCGCCTCGCCCGTACGGAAGAGCAGTTCGTAGGCCCCCGCGGTCGCGAACACCCAACGGGCGTCGCCCTGTTGGCCTTCGGAGGTGACCTTCCCCGGCCCTTCGGCTCCGCTCAGTGACCAGCCGTCCCGGCCCCAGCCGGTCTCGTCCGCCGTCACCTCCCACACCCGGGAACCCGCGAAGTCCGCGCCGCCCTGGGACACGACCACCCGGTGGGTGTCGTCCACCTTCACCACCGGCACCTGGTCGCCGTCCGCCGCGAGGGCGACACTCCCGCCGACCGCCAGCGTGGCGGCCAGCGCCACCACCGTGCAAACCCTGCCCCGCATCAACTCGCCCCTCCCTGTAGGCACTTCGCGAGCTCGGTCGCGTTGTGCCGCATCATCGCCACGTAGTCGTGGACCTTGTCGTCGAACGAGTCGCCGTAGATCGTGCAGACGCGCACGTCCTCGTCCTCGGCGACCCTGCGCAGCACGTCGGCACGGGCGGCGAGGTTCGGTTCGAGGAAGACCGCCGGGACGTTCTTCTCCCGGATGGTGTTGCCGAGTTCCTCGACCTCGGCGGCGCTCGGCTCCTGGTTCGGCACGGGGACGACGAAGCCCGCGACCTCCATGCCGTAGGCCTTCGCGAGATAGCCGAAGGCGTCGTGTGTGGTGATGAGCTTGCGGTTCTGCTTCGGGATCGTCGCGAGGGTGTCCGCGACCTCCTGGTCGAGCGCGCCGAGCGTCTTGAGATAGGCGGCGGCGTTCTTCTCGTACGCCGCCTTCCCTGCCGGGTCCGCCGCGGTCAACTCGGCCTCGATGCGCCGCACATACGCCTCCGCGTTGGCGACGTCCTCCCACGCGTGCGGGTCCAGGTCGCCGTGCACGTGCTTGCCGATGACGGCCTGCGGCAACACCCACAGGTCGGCGCCGGGCGCGCCCAGGAAGCCGTACGCGCCCTCCTCGGGCACTTCCTCCTTCGCCCGGTCCGGCACGTTGAGCGTGACGTCGTCGGTGGCGTGGTAGGCCCGCTTCCCGGTGGCGGGATCGTCGGAGCGTACGGACACCTTGTGCTGTTCCGCGTCGAAGGCGACGTCCGCGTGCCCGTCGTCGAGTACCGTCCCACCGTCCTCGGGGGCCGCGCCGCCGACCGAGAAGGTCAGCGTGCCGCTCCCGGCGCCCGAGCCCTCGACGGTCAGCCGGTACGTACCCGGCTCGGTGAAGGCCCAGTTGACGTGGGTGTGCGCCTCGGCGGGCAGCTCGAAGGAGTCGTCCTCGTCGAAGCCGTCCGTGGAGTCGACGTAGCTGATGGGGTTGCCGAGAGTGTCGGTGAGATAGACGTGCAGGTCGCCCGGCCCCTCCAAGTCCGTTGCGCGGATCCGCATTTGGGCGCCGGCGCCGCCGAGGTCCCCTTCGACCGCCCAGCCCAGCCACAGCACGTCGAGCCCGAGGTCCTCCTCCAGCTTGATGACCGTGCCGCCGTACTCCTCCAGCTTCTCGCTGATCTCGACCTTGGGCGCGTCCTCGCGGGCGTTGCTGTGGACCATCTTGGTGATCCCGGGCTCTTCGAGCAGCAGGCCGTTGCTGAAGACCAGGTCGGCCCGCGCGACCGTCGCCGCGTCGCCGGGGCTCGGTTCGTAGGAGTGCGGGTCGCCGTGCTGCGGCACGATCGAGGTGACGTCGACACGGTCACCGCCGACCTGGCGGACCAGGTCGGCGATGATCGCGGTGGTCGTCGAGACCTTCAACTCGCCGGTGCCGGAGCCCGTTCGGGACCCCGCGCATCCGGCGAGAAGAGCTCCGGCGAGAGCCACGCCGACGGCGCTTCGCGTACGCCTTCTCAACTCCGGGCTCCTTCTCACTGCTGAGCTCGCTTTCTCCGTACGGCCCACACGGCGCCGCCTCCGACGATCAGCGCGGCAACGGACGCGCCGAGCGGTGCGAGGACACCGGAGCCGGTGGAGGCGAGGGCGCCGGTGACCGTGGTGGACGTACCGTCGTTCGGGCCGACTGCAGGCGTGGACTCCGACGGTGAGGCGGGTGCCTCCGGGCTCGCGCCCGGGCCTGAACTCGCCGACGGGGTGGGGGCGTCGGAGCCGGGCGCACTGGCCGTCGGTGTCGCCGTGTCCTCGTCCCCCGCCCCGGGCTGGACCGTCGACGGGTCGACGTCATCCCCCACGACCCACGCGATGGTCTCCGTGTCACTGACCTGCGTCCCGTCGGCCAGAGTGGCGCTCACGGTGAACTCGGTGCGGTAGACGCCCTCTTGGGTGAAGGCCCAGTACGAGTGGGAGTGTGCGTCGACGCTGTGCACGAAGCTGTCGGGCAGGCCGTCGCCGCTGTTGATCCAGAGGTCCCAGCCGCTGAGCGAGCCGCTCGAGAACACGGCCATGGTGCCCGGGCCCTGCAACGAGTCCACCTGGTAGGTGACCTTGCCGTCGAGTGCGGCCGGTTCCCACTCCTCGGTGCTCCAGCCCGGCCAGAGGATGCCTGAGACCTGGGCGAGCGGCAGCCACCAGACCGGGTCGCCCTCGGCGCCGAGGAAGGCCGTGTCGCTCGTGATCTTCTTCTTCGCGGCCGGGACGACATGCAGCACGACCTCGTCGGGCTCGTACCACTGGTAGTCGTACGCCGTGCCCTCCTTGATCTGGAACCGCAGTCCGCCGTCGACGGGCCGGGCGGCGAGGTCCAGGTGCCCGTCGTCGATGACGTGGGCGCCGGATCCGGTGGCGGTCGGGGTGGGGGTGACGGGCTGCGTCGGGGGCGGGCTGCTCGGCGGCGTCGGCGTCGGCGTCGGCGTCGGGGTCGGCGTCGGGGTCGGCGTCGATCCGTCGCCGGGCAGGACGGCCGTCGGGTCGGTGTTCCCGACCGCGACCGCGAGGGTCTCGGTGTCGTTGGAGACGGTGCCGTCGGCGAGGGTCGTACTTGCCGTGAGGGTCAGTCGGTAGACGCCTTCGGCGCCGAACCCCCAGGTGGGGACGGCGTGTTCGGTGTCCTTGCCCAGCTTGTAGGAGTTCGCGGTGGGATCGGAGGCGAGGTGGACGTCCGGCGGGATGTCGTTGTAGGAGTCGTCCTCCAGCCAGTCGTAGAGGGCGAAGCCACCCGGGCCCTCGAAGCCGGTGAGCGTCACCTCGGTGTCGGCCCCGGCCTCCGTGCCGTTCCAGCCGGGTTCGAGGGCGAAGATCTGGTCCGCCTCCCAGCCGTTGAGGTACCAGGCGTCCATCAGACTGCCCAACGGCCCCTGGAGCGGGCCCTCGACGAACGACTTCGCCTCGGGCACGACGTGCCAGACGACCTCGGAGGGCTCGCGGACCACCTCGGTGCCGGTCGTCCGGTCGTCAAGCTGGAGCTGGAGTTCACCGTCCACCAGCCGGGGTGTGAGGTCGACCGGTCCTTCGTCGAGTACGACCGCGCCGGACGCCGCCCTGGCGGGCGGACTGCCGCCCGCCACGAGCCCCAGCGCGCCGGTGAGTACCGCCGCCGCGGCGATCACCGCGGCGGCGTAGGTGTGTCTTGTACTCATCGGTCCGGATCAGCCCGACACGACGAAGGTCAGGGTCTCCTGCTCGGAGGTGACCGTGCCGCCGCCCACCGTGCCGCTCACGGTGAAGGTGACCTGGTAGGTGCCCGCCTCCTCGAAGGCCCAGTTGGGGTGGTTGTGGGCGCCGACGGTGAACGACTCGGAGCGATTGGCGGTGCTGCCGCTGTCGAAGTAGCGGTTCACCGAGCCCGAGGCGTCGCTGTAGACGCTGAAGTCCTCGGTGCTCGCGCCGTTGCGGGTCGCGTTCACCAGGGTGTAGGTGACGGTGTCGCCGGTGAAGGTGCCGGTGGTGAGGTGTTCGGTGGAGACGCCGGCGAACAGCACGCCGGCCGCGGTGGCCTCGGCCTCCGTGTCGGGCAGCAGCCACACCTGGCTGCCGGTACCGAGGAAGGCGTAGCCCGGGTTGGTGACCTTCGCGGCCGCCGGGACGGCCAGCGTCACGTCGGCCGGCTCGTACTCGGTCTCGGTCACCTCGTCGTGCACGTGCAGGTGCAGGGCGCTGCCGTCCCACTCCGTGTCGAGTACGTCGACATGCCCGGACGACAGCGTTGTCGCGGCGAAGGCGGACGTGTTGAGGCCGGCCGCGGCGAGAGCGGCGGCGGCGATGCCGGAAACGGTCAGCAGGCGATTGCGGGTACGCAAAAGAGACCCCCCTGAGTCATGTTCATGCCCTCCATGGGCACGTAAAGACGATAATCATTTTCAGTAAAGATGTGCAAGGGGGTCTTGCGATGTGGGGTGCCGGGTGTTGTGGATCTTCGTGTGTGGTGTGCCCTGTACGGGCTCTGCGCAGGCGGCTACCGGCGCCGCGCCTGCCCGAAGCCCGCCGCGAGCGGCATCCGCAGCCCCAGCGGCGGCGGCGCGGCGAAGGCGTCCTCGACCGGCCGGGAGAAAGAACGGCTGAACAGCGCGCCCAGGACGAAGTCCTCGGCCAGGGCCATGACTTCGGTCCGGTGCTGCTGCAGTGCGTGGCCGTCGGAGTGGACCTCGAAGCGGCAGATGTCGCGGTTGGCCTTCTTCGCGCGGGCCGCGAGACGGAAGGACAACTCCGGATCGGTGCGCTCGTCGTTGGTGCCATGCACGATCAGCACGCGTCGCCCGGCGAGCTGTTTCACCGGTTCGGGGGGTGCCGCCACGTCCTCCTCGGGCAGCCAAGGGGCAAGCGCGAGTACGGAGTTGACGGCGGTGTGGCCGCCCGCGCGCAGCGCCGCCCGGCCACCCATGTCGACGCCGACAAGGCACACCGGGACATCTCCGTATCTGCGTACGACCTCGTCGGCGGCCCAGGACGCGTCGGCCGCCAACTCCGCCTCGCTGCCGTTCCAGCCGCGGACCCGGTAGTGCACGACGTGCGTGGCCAGGCCTTCTGCGCGCCCCGCGCGCGTCAGCCGGCGCCCCAGCGTGTGGACGGAAGCGGCCGCCAGCATGGAGGACGGTCTGCGGGCGGAGGTCTCCTCGCCGCCCGGGAGCAGCAGGACGACCCCGCTGACCGCCGTCGGTTCCGAGCCGAGCGCCCTCCCCAGCCGGGCTCTGCGAACCGGCGTCGCTTGGTGTGCCATGACAGAACAGTCTCAGAAGCAGTGGTGTACGCCACCCGTCGGCGGGGTCACCGTTACGTATCGACACATCTGCCCGGCAGGAGATCTACGCGCGTAGGGGCTAGAGTGCGGTAATGACGAGCCAGATCCGGAACACCCCGAGCTCGGAGCAGATCCGCCGGGCGCCCAAGGTCCTGCTGCACGATCATCTCGACGGGGGTCTGCGCCCCGGGACGATCGTCGAACTCGCCCGCACCACGGGCTACTCCGGCCTCCCCGAGACTGATCCCGACAAGCTCGGCATCTGGTTCCGCGAGGCCGCCGACTCCGGTTCTCTGGAACGGTATCTGGAGACATTCGCCCACACCTGCGCCGTCATGCAGACCCGTGAAGCCCTCGTCCGGGTCGCGGCCGAGTGCGCCGAGGACCTCGCCGAGGACGGCGTCGTGTACGCCGAGGTGCGTTACGCGCCCGAGCAGCACCTGGAGGGCGGGCTCAGTCTCGAAGAGGTCGTCGAGGCGGTCAACGAGGGCTTCAGGGAAGGCGAGCGGCTGGCCCGCGAGAACGGCCACCGGATCCGCGTCGGCGCACTGCTCACCGCGATGCGGCACGCCGCCCGCGCCCTGGAGATCGCCGAACTCGCCAACCGGTACCGGGACCTGGCGGGCGGCGGTGTCGTTGGATTCGACATCGCAGGCGCCGAGGCCGGGTTCCCGCCCACCCGACACCTCGACGCCTTCGAGTACCTCAAGCGCGAGAACAACCACTTCACCATCCACGCCGGTGAGGCCTTCGGGCTCCCCTCGATCTGGCAGGCGCTGCAGTGGTGCGGCGCCGACCGGCTCGGGCACGGCGTGCGGATCATCGACGACATCAAGGTCCACGAGGACGGCTCCGTGCAGCTCGGACGGCTCGCCTCGTACGTACGGGACAAGCGCATCCCCCTGGAGCTGTGCCCCAGCTCCAACCTCCAGACAGGTGCCGCCGACTCGTACGCCGCCCATCCGATCGGGCTGCTCCGCCGGCTGCATTTCCGTGCCACGGTGAATACCGATAATCGGCTCATGTCCGGTACCAGTATGAGCCGGGAATTCGAGCAACTTGTCGAGGCGTTCGGTTATTCACTCGATGACATGCAGTGGTTCTCCGTCAATGCTATGAAGTCAGCATTCATTCCTTTCGATGAACGACTGGCCATGATCAATGACGTGCTCAAGCCCGGATATGCCGAGCTGAAGTCCGCCTGGCTGTTCCAGCAGACCGCTTCCACCAGCGGTTCCGGGGAGGATGAGGGCTGATCCGACGAGGCGGGAAGCGGCTCGGTCTTCACCTGTTCTCCATGACTCGGGCGCTTTTCGATGTTTGCGGAAGGCCGCTGGAGGTGTTTACGGTCTTGGACCGCTCACATCCCCGTCTCACGGATCCAAGGACGCATTCAAAATGAAGCAGTCTGCTGCCAAGACCCTCGGTGTCGCCGCTCTCGGTGCCGCCTTCGCCGCCGCGGGCGCGGGTGCCGCGAATGCCGCGCCCGCCTTGCCGGACGCCTCCTCGGTGCTGGACACCGTCACCTCGACGCTGCCCGCGGAGAACGTGTCCAAGGCGCTCCCCGGTGCGGGCGAGGCGATCGCCCAGGGGCAGGGCGCGCTCGGCGCGGGTGTGGCCGCCGCGCAGCCGGCCGTCGCGCGCGTCCTCGCCGACGGGCCGACCGCGCCGGTGGCCGGACTGCTCGGCGGACTGCCGGTGCAGGGCCTGCCCACGCACGGGCTGCCGGTGAACGGGCTGCCGCTCGGCTGAGGCTGGCTTCACGGACGAAACGCCGGTGGGGCGCACCCTGAACGGGTGCGCCCCACCGGCCTTTTCGTGGCGCGGCGGTCGTCCTACCAGGATGTGGCGCGGGCCTTGTCCTCCGAGGGGAACAGGAACCACAGCGCTATGTAGAGCAGGAACTGCGGGCCCGGAAGCAGGCACGACAGGACGAAGATCACGCGCATCGTGGTCGCGGAGGTGCCGAAGCGCTTTGCCAGCGCTGCGCACACTCCGCCGATCATGCGGCCGTTGGTCGGGCGGACAATGGCGCTCATCGGGGCTCCTTCGTGAACCGTGTGTCGGGAGACTTCTTTGCCGTGACGGCTGTGTCTCTGTGTCTCTGAGTAGCGGGTGTCTCTGTATCGCGGTGTCTCTGTATCGCGGTGTCTCTGTGACTCCGCGACTCTGTGACTCCGCGACTCGGGGACTCAGCGACTCTGTGCCTTCAAGGCTACGGAGACGAAACGGGCGAAGCGTCGCTCTACGGCGCGATCCCGACCCTGGGAATCGTCGGGGTCCGACCCTGAGCCGTGTCCTCCCGCCGGAGTGCCGCGCGGCGTTGCTTCTCCGCCCGGCGGCGGAGCCCGGACCGGGCGGCAGGCACGATCGCGAGGTGCGCCAGAGCGACGCCCACCGTGTTCAGCAGCAGGGAGTCGACGTCGACCACTTGGCCGGGGACGCCGGTCTGCAGGAGTTCGATGCCCAGCGAGAGCAGGGCGCCGGCGGCGACCGTACGGACGAGGGAGCCGAGCGGGGAGACGGTGAGCTTGCCGCCCGCGGTCGGGAGCAGGACGCCCAGCGGGGCCAGCAGGATCAGGCCCTCGCCGATGCGGCGAGCCGCTTCCCGGGGGCCCAGTGCGAGGTCGGCCCTGATACCGGCGAAGGGCCGCAGGTTCGCGGCGCTCACCCAGGGAACGTCGAGGGGGCGCAGGGTGATCCAGGCGACGAGGGCGAGGTGCGCGAGGAGGAGGACACCTCCTGCCACACGGATGCGGATCGCGGCACTGCCGCCGCCTGAACCTTCACGCTGCACGCTGGCCAAGACGCGGGGTTCGGCGCGATCGGTTCCGGGTTGGTGGGGAGGTTGGGGCTGAGGCATACGCCACATGTGTGGCTGGGCGGTTTCTTCGCCCCCTCCGCCCCTGCCCGTCCCTTGTTTCTGGGGGCTGCCGCCCCCAGGCCCCCGCCGTCGGCCTGAACGGCCTCGTCCTCAAACGCCGGACGGGCTGAAACCCCCACGCCGGACGGGCTGAAAACCTCAGTTCCCGACTCTTGTCGAAGGCGGCGACTCCGTGCCCGGGCTGGAGCGGACCTCGCTGGTGCATTCGTAGCGGTTGAGGGGGGCGGCGTCCGGGCCGCCGAGGATGACCGTGCCGTCGTCCTGGGCTGCGGCGGAGTTGGCGAAGGTGCAGACGATCTGGGCGAGGGAGAAGCGGGTGAGGTCGTCCGGCGGGGTGCTCAGGCGGAGGGTGTCCTCGGGGTCCTTGTCCCGGGGGCCGCTCACCGTCATGCCGCCGCGTACGTCCGTGGCATAGCCGGCCTGCAACTCGGCCGTGGACGGGGTCTCGGCGAGTTCGTCGAGCAGCCCTTGGGCAACCAGCACGCGCCGCGCCTCCTCCACCGTGCCGGCGGGGATGTTGACGGACCGGTCGACCGCGACGAGCTGCGCGGAGCAGAGCAGGAAGACCTGGACCGGGACGCCCCCGGAGGTCTGCGTGGAGATGTCGCCCGACACGGCACACGGGGCTCGCGAGGGCGCGGGGCCGAAGTCCGTGGGGACCTGGGTGGAGCGGATGCCACAGCCCGTGAGCAGCGTCGCCAGCAGGCCGAGGACCGCCCAGGGGCGGGCGGACCGGCGTCGTGGGGTCGGCGTCCGGCGTTCGCTTTCGTTGAGCAGGGTGGTCAGTCGGCCGAGGACCGCCCAGGGGCGGGCGGACCGGCGTCGTAGGGTCGTCATCCGGTGTTCGCCTCCGTGCCGGTCCCGCTCTCGTCCTCGTCGCGCGGGTCGTCGGCGAGGAGCACCGGCGCGTCCTGCGGGAGGCGGAGGGTGAAGACCGCGCCGCCCTTGGGCGCGTTCGCCGCGGTGATCTCGCCGCCGTGGATGTGCGCGTTCTCCAGGGCGATGGACAGGCCGAGGCCGCTGCCCTCCGAGCGGGGACGGGACGCGCTCGCCTTGTAGAAGCGGTCGAAGACGTGCGGGAGTACGTCCTCGGGGATGCCCGGACCGTGGTCCTGGACCTCGATCAGCAGGGCGCCGGCCTCCTTGCGCACCGAGACCCGTACCGGCGAGCCGCCGTGCTTGAGCGCGTTGCCGATCAGGTTGGCCAGGATCACGTCCAGGCGGCGCGGGTCCAGGCGCACCATGACACCGCGCTCGGCGTCCAGGTCGACCGCGTCCAGCCAGGCGCGGGCGTCGATGCACGCGGTGATCTGGTCGGCGATGTCCACGTCGTCCAGGACCAGCCGGGCGGTGCCCGCGTCGAAGCGGGTGACCTCCATCAGGTTCTCGACGAGGTCGTTCAGCCGGCGGGTCTCGCTGACGACGAGCCGTACGGCCGGTTCGATCATCGGGTCGACGCTGCCGGTCTCCGCGTCCAGTTCCTCTTCCAGGATCTCCGTCACGGCGGTGATCGCGGTGAGCGGCGTACGGAGTTCGTGGGACATGTCCGCCACGAAACGGCGGGAGGCCTCGTCGCGGGCGCTCATGTCGTCGACGCGCTTCTCCAGGGCCTCAGCCGTGTGGTTGAACGTGCGGGAGAGATCGGCGAGTTCGTCGGTGCCGGAAACCCGCAGGCGGGTGTCCAGCTTGCCCTCGCCCAAGCGGCGGGCCGCGATGCCCAGGCGGTGGACCGGCTTGAGGACCGTCGTCGCGGCGGCCTGCGCCAGCAGCGCCGAGCCGATCAGGGCCAGACCGGTCGCGATGCCCAGGGACCAGGCGAGGGAGTTGAGATCCTTCGCCTCGGGTTCGAGGGACTTGAGCATGTAGCCGGTAGTGGTGCCGCCGATCACCTTCGCGCCGCCCACGAGATAGGGCTTGTCGTCATCGGAGATGCGCTGCCAGTACAAGTGGTACGCCGACTTGTTGTTCGAGGAGAGCGGCTGCTCCTTGTTCACCGCCTTCTGGAGGGACTTGGGTACGTCCTCCAGCGTGAAGGTGTCCAGCGCGGAGTTGCCGGTGATCTGCTTGCCGTCCGTGGCCTCGGCGACCAGGAGCACACTGAAGCGCTGGCTGCTGGCCGACATCTGCCCTGCCGTGCGCTGGAGTTCGGCCTGCGCCGGGTGCACCGGCAGCGTGCTCGCGCGGTTGGTCATCTCCTGCTGGAAGTCGCGCAGCACCGCGTCCTGCGTACGCGTCAGGACGGCCTCGCGGTTGAGCCAGTACGCGATGCCCGAAGCCGATACGGCGGCCGTGAGCGCGACGAGTCCGAACACCACCACCAGCCGCAGTCGCAGACTGGTGAAGCGCAGGCCGGACAGGATCGCCCTGCGCGCCGCGGCCCAGCCGCGGAGCTTGTCCTGCGGTTTGGTCACTGAGGATTGTCCAGCCGGTAGCCGACTCCCCGGACGGTACGGATGAGCGTGGGGGAAGAGGGGACGTCCTCGACCTTGGCGCGCAGTCGCTGGACGCACGCGTCGACGAGACGCGAGTCGCCGAGGTAGTCGTGCTCCCAGACCAGACGCAGCAACTGCTGGCGGGACAGCGCCTGTCCGGGCCTGCGGCTCAGCTCCAGGAGCAGCCGCAGTTCGGTGGGCGTCAGCTGCAGATCCTCGCCGTTCTTGGTGACCGTCATGGCGGCACGGTCGATGACGAGGGAGCCGAAGGACGCCGAGTCGTTCGCCTCGCGTTCGCCGCGCCGCAGGACGGCACGGATCCGCGCGTCGAGCACCCGGCCCTGCACGGGCTTGACGACATAGTCGTCGGCGCCGGACTCCAGGCCCACCACGACGTCGATGTCGTCGCTGCGCGCGGTCAGCAGGATGATCGGGAGCTGGTCGGTGCGCCGGATACGCCGGCACACCTCGAATCCGTCGATGCCGGGCAGCATCACGTCCAGCACGATCAGGTCCGGCCGTTGCTCACGCAGCAGCTTCAGACCGTCCTCGCCCGTGGCAGCGGTGGCCACACGGTGCCCCTGGCGCGTCAGCGACAGCTCCAGGGCCGTGCGAATGGCGTCGTCGTCTTCGATCAGCAACAGGGAGGGCACGGACGTCATTCTGGCCCATCCAACGGTCGTGTATCGACCGTTGGAGCGCTCCCATCCATCTCCCGCACACAGGGACTCCTCGACGAGGCCCCGGATCGGTCGTCTGCGTAGTGCTACCGCTCTCCTCTGTGATCACCCTGTGCCTCCGCCGTGACGCGCCTGCGGGCGACCCCTGTGACAGGTCTGTGACAGTCGGCGGACACCGTCATGAAGTGGCCCGGGCAAGCTTTTCCACACAAGCAAGCCAGCACGACGGAACGAACCGAAGAACCGGGACTCCACGACGGGGGGCGCGAGATGAACACGCTGCACAGCACCGGCACTGGCGCAGTTGTCACGCGTTTGCACGACGTCACTGTCACCGTCACCCGGAACACTGAGAAGTCCGGTGTCGTGAGCGGGCGGGGGTGCGCTCGCGGCGCCGGGCGTCAGCACACCGGGTCGTACATGACGGTGGTTGACGCGGGGGGACAGGCTCACGGGGGAGCCGCGTACGGGGAGGTCACGGGGGAGCGGCGCTCGGTGTCGGAAGCGGAGTTCACCGCCTACGTCCAGGAGCGCCGCGCCTCCCTCTACGCAACCGCCTATCACCTGACCGGTGACCGCTTCGAGGCCGAGGACCTGCTGCAGAGCGCGCTGTTCTCGACGTACCGGGCTTGGGACCGGATCAGTGACAAGGCCGCGGTCGGGGGCTACCTCCGCCGCACCATGACCAATCTGCACATCAGCGCGTGGCGCCGCCGCAAGCTGAACGAATACCCGACC
Organism: Streptomyces sp. NPDC005808; assembly: GCF_042871385.1. Classification (NCBI taxonomy): domain Bacteria; kingdom Bacillati; phylum Actinomycetota; class Actinomycetes; order Kitasatosporales; family Streptomycetaceae; genus Streptomyces; species Streptomyces sp. NPDC005808. The sequence goes on from NZ_JBIAIK010000009.1 coordinate 254,369, forward strand.
GAGGAACTGCCGGAGACCGCCGGTGACACCGACGCGATGCGCGGCACCGAGCTGCGCGCCGTGCTGTGGCAGGCGCTCGCCCGGCTGCCCGAACTCCAGCGCACCATGCTGGTCCTTCGTTACTACGAGGGCCGCACGGACCCGGAGATCGCGGAGATCCTCGACATCAGTGTCGGCACGGTGAAGTCAAGCATCTGGCGGTCGCTCCGCCGGATGCGTGAGGACGAGGTCCTCAGCTTCGGACGTGACGAGGAGGAGTCCTTCGGGGAGCTTGTCGCCTGAAGGTCTGGGGGGAAGCAAGAAAAGGTAAGAGGTAGTACGGGGGAGCGGTTCCGGGGGGAACCAATGGGGGCGGGGGAACCACGGGGTCGGGGGACCGCGTGGTAGCACGGGGGAAACGAGAAAGGTCCAGGCGGACGGGGGGTCCGCCTGGGCCTCTTTTCGTGTGTCCTCTGCTTCTGTGCGGCTTACGCCGTCGCCGGGCGCGGGGTCATGCAGCGGCCGGCGGCCGCCGCGGTCAACCGGCCCAGGGCTTCGCCCTTGTCGCAGGGGTACGCGCCCAGGGCGGTCTGGCGGGCCACGATGGAGCGCTCGGCGCGCATCAGACGCCAGCCGCGGCGCAGCAGGAAGAGGACCGACTTGCGGCCCTCCCTGAGGTCCCGCAGGAATCGGCGCCGGAACGTCGTCACCGGGCCGCGGGACAGGCACAGCGCGTCGGCCAGCACGCCCAACTCCTGGCAGTGCCCGACGATCTCGGCGGCGAAGATGCCCTCCGCGATGAACAGCGGGGTCCGGTCGATGTGCAGCGCCTCCGTGCCGGTACGGGCGCTCAGCGAGATGTCGTACACGGGGATGGCCGTACGACCAGTGCGGCACAGCTCCTCGATCGCGGTGACCGCGGCGCTCGCGTCCCAGGACAGCGGGTGGTCCCAGTCGATGTCCGCGCTGCCCTCCACCTGGGGCAGCGTCGGATCCGTGCCCTCCTTGTAGAAGTCGTCGAGGCGGAGCACGGGGAGGCCGGAGGCGGCCGCGAGAAGGGACTTTCCAGAGCCGGAGGGGCCGCAGAGCAGCACCACGCGGGTGGGTATCGGGGGATGGGAACCCAATTCTCCGTACCTTCTGTGACTCGACCTGGGCTCGCTGCCTGCCGGCAACGTCCTGGACATTATCCCTGCCCCGCGCCGCCGTTCCGGTCAGTGGGGCGAGGGCTCCGTCACGGAACGGACTGACCCGGAGGTTCGCGCCGGGGGATGTCGACGTGCACCGTGGACTGGCGCTGATATGCCTGTTGGGCCGCACAGGCGAATCCGTCGCCAGGACCGCCCGGAAGGGGGGCTGAGTCAACTACTCTGCGTGTCAATCAAGTTGCTCTCCGACAAGTTGCTCTCCGACAAGTGCTCCCCGAATAGGAAATGTGATGGCCCGACACGCAGACCAGCTGACCACCATGGCGCGCAGGACCGCGCGCATCGCCACCGCGGCCGGCGTGGTCGTTGCTGCCGGTGCGGCCGTCGCCGCGCCGGCCGTCGCGGATGCGGACCCCGTCGTGGACGTCGTGCGCACCCGGCCCACCTCGCTCGGCGAGATCGACCCGCAGGCGGGCCTGGGGGCTCTGACCGGCACGGTCGGGTACGTCACCGGGCCGGTCGCGGGGCTCAAGCCCAACCCCCTCGCCGGCACCGGGGTCGACCCGCTCGACAACGGGGTCGCCACGCAGCTGGCCGACTTCAAGCCGCTGTCCTCGCAGGCCCTGACGGGGCCGCTGGCGCAGGCGCCGTCGGTGGGCAGCATCCCGGTGATCGGGCAGGCGGCGGGGCTGCTGCACTGAACGTGCGGCGTCGGGCCTGCGGCGTCGGGCACGCAAGAGAGCCGCGCTTCCCCTGGACGGAGGGGGAGCGCGGCTCTCTCGTAGAACGGGACCCCGGGGACACGGATCGGGGTCCCGGGTCTCAAGCACCGGGTTCCGGGACTCAGGACTCAGGACTCAGGACTCAGGACTCAGTGAGACGGTCCTTCGGCGCAGGACCCAGGACCCAGGACCCAGGACCCAGAACTCAGGACTCAATAGGACGATCCTGAGGCGCCCAGCGCGCCCGTCGGGTGCCAGACCGTCTTCGTCTCGAGGAAGGCGGTGAGGCGCTCGGTGCCGGGGGTCTCGGAGTAATCCACAGCCTGTGGACGAAGAACTCGCTTCAGGTTGTCCGCCGCCGCGATCTCCAGTTCCTTCGCCAGGCCGTCGTCGGCGCCCGCGCCGGCCAGGTCGATCGCGTTGACGTCCTGGTGCGCGGCCAGGGGCGCGGCGATTTCGGCGGTCCGGCCCGAAAGGACGTTGACGACTCCGCCGGGCAGGTCCGAGGTCGCCAGGACCTCGCCGAGTGACAGCGCCGGGAGCGGGGACTTCTCGCTCGCGATGACGATCACCGTGTTGCCGGTCGCGATCACCGGGGCGATCACCGAGACCAGGCCGAGGAACGAGGACTCCTGGGGCGCCAGGACGGTGACCACGCCCGTCGGTTCCGGGGTGGACAGGTTGAAGTACGGGCCCGCGACCGGGTTGGCGCCGCCGACCACCTGGGCGATCTTGTCGGTCCAGCCCGCGTACCAGACCCAGCGGTCGACGGCCGCGTCCACGACGGCCGCGGCCTCGGACTTCGAGAGCCCTTCCGCGTCCGCGACCTCACGCACGAACTGGTCCTTGCGGCCCTCAAGCATCTCCGCGACGCGGTACAGGATCTGGCCGCGGTTGTACGCAGTGGCCCCGGACCAGCCGCCGAACGCCTTGCGGGCCGCCACCACGGCGTCACGGGCGTCCTTGCGGGACGACTGCGGCGCGTTGGCCAGCCACTTGCCCCTGGAGTCGGTCACCTCGTACACCCGGCCGCTCTCGCTGCGGGGGAACTTGCCCCCGACGTACAGCTTGTAGGTCTTGAAGACGCTCAGACGGTTCTGCTCCGAGTTCTCTGACTTCTGCGAGTTCTCCGAGGTCTCCGGCTTATCCGATTTCCCGGGCTTCGCTGTCTTCTCGGGCTTCGCCGTCTTCCCGGGCTTTACGGTCTTCTCGGGCTTGTCAGACATCGAGGTACGCCTCCAGGCCGTGGCGACCGCCCTCGCGGCCGAAGCCCGACTCCTTGTAACCGCCGAACGGCGAGGTGGGGTCGAACTTGTTGAACGTGTTGGACCAGATGACGCCGGCGCGGAGCTTGCCCGCGACCGCGAGGATCCGGGAGCCCTTCTCCGTCCAGATGCCGGCGGAGAGGCCGTACTGGGAGTTGTTGGCCTTGGCCACCGCCTCGTCCGGCGTGCGGAAGCTGAGGACGGACAGGACCGGGCCGAAGATCTCGTCGCGGGCGATGGTGTGCGCCTGGGTGACGTTCGTGAAGAGCGTCGGGGCGAACCAGTAGCCGGAGGAGGGGAGTTCGCAGGGCGCGGACCAGCGCTCGGCGCCCTCCGCCTCGCCCCGCTCGACGAGCGTGGTGATGCGGGACAGCTGCTCGGCGGAGTTGATCGCGCCGATGTCCGTGTTCTTGTCGAGGGGATCACCGAGACGGAGCGTCGAGAGGCGGCGCTTGAGGGAGTCCAGCAACTCGTCCTCGATCGACTCCTGTACGAGGAGACGGCTGCCCGCGCAGCAGACCTGGCCCTGGTTGAAGAAGATGCCGGTGACGATGCCCTCTACGGCCTGGTCGATGGGGGCGTCGTCGAAGACGATGTTCGCGCCCTTGCCGCCGAGTTCGAGGGTGACCTTCTTGGTCGTGCCGGCCACCTGGCGGGCGATCGCCTTGCCGACGGCGGTGGAGCCTGTGAAGGCCACCTTGTTGACGTCCGGGTGCTCGACGAGGGCCGCGCCCGTGTCGCCGTACCCGGGAAGGATGTTGACGACGCCCTTGGGCAGCCCCGCCTGGCGGCAGATGTCCGCGAAGAACAAGGCGGACAGGGGGGTCGTCTCGGCGGGCTTGAGGACCACGGTGTTGCCGGTCGCCAGGGCCGGGGCGATCTTCCAGGCCAGCATCAGCAGGGGGAAGTTCCAGGGGATGACCTGGCCCGCGACGCCGAGGGGCCGGGGGTTCGCGCCGAAGCCCGCGTGGTCGAGCTTGTCGGCCCAGCCCGCGTAGTAGAAGAAGTGCGCGGCCACGAGGGGGAGGTCGGCGTCCCTCGTCTCCTTGATGGGCTTGCCGTTGTCGAGGGTTTCGAGGACGGCGAGCTCGCGCGAGCGCTCCTGGATGATCCGGGCGATGCGGAACAGGTACTTGGCGCGCTCGGAGCCGGGCAGTGCCGACCACTTCTCGAACGCCTTGCGGGCCGCCCTGACGGCACGGTCGACGTCCGCCTCGCCCGCCTGGGCGATCTCGGCGAGGACCTCTTCGGTGGACGGGCTGACCGTTTTGAAGACCCTGCCGTCGGTGGCTTCCGTGAACTCGCCGTCGATGAACAGGCCGTAGGAAGGGGCGATGTCGACGACGGAGCGGGACTCGGGCGCCGGTGCGTAGTCGAATGCGGGTGACCGCTTTTCCATGGGCATGGTGATCAGTCCACCGTCACGTAGTCGGGGCCGGAGTAGCGGCCGGTGGCCAGCTTCTGACGCTGCATCAGCAGGTCGTTCAGGAGCGAGGACGCGCCGAAGCGGAACCAGTGGTTGTCCAGCCAGTCCTCGCCCGCGGTCTCGTTGACCAGGACGAGGAACTTGATCGCGTCCTTGGTCGTGCGGATGCCGCCGGCCGGCTTCACGCCGATCTGCACGCCGGTCTGGGCGCGGAAGTCGCGTACGGCTTCCAGCATGAGCAGCGTGTTCGCCGGGGTCGCGTTCACCGCCACCTTGCCGGTGGAGGTCTTGATGAAGTCGGCGCCGGCGAGCATGCCGAGCCAGCTGGCGCGGCGGATGTTGTCGTACGTCGACAGTTCGCCGGTCTCGAAGATGACCTTGAGGCGGGCGCGGGTCCCGCAGGTCTCCTTCACGGCGGTGATCTCGTCGTACACCTTCAGATATTTGCCCGCGAGGAACGCGCCGCGGTCGATGACCATGTCGATCTCGTCGGCGCCCGCGGCGATGGCGTCCCGTACGTCGGCCAGCTTGACGTCGAGGGCGGCTCGGCCGGCCGGGAAGGCGGTGGCGACGGAGGCGACCTTCACGCCGGAGCCGGCGACGGCGTCCTTGGCGGTGGCCACCATGTCGGGATAGACGCAGACCGCGGCCGTGGCCGGCGCCGTGCGGTCGGTCGGGTCCGGGCGGACCGCCTTGGCGCCGAGCGCCCGGACCTTGCCCGGGGTGTCCGCGCCTTCCAGCGTCGTCAGGTCGACCATCGAGATGGCGAGGTCGATGGCGTACGCCTTGGCCGTGGTCTTGATGGAACGGGTGCCGAGCGAGGTGGCGCGCGCCTCCAGGCCGACCGCGTCTACGCCGGGGAGCCCGTGGAGGAAGCGGCGCAGCGTGCTGTCGGACGCGGTTACGTCGCCGAGTGCGTGTGCAGCAGCGGGTGCAGTGGTGGGCATGGTCACTAGCCGAGCATATCTACGCGCGTAGCGGCTGTACAGCCCTGGGGGTTGTCTGCGGAGTGCCGGAGTGCCGGAGTGCCGGAGTGCCGGAGTGCCGGAGTGCCGGGGTGTCGGGTGCTTGGTGCGGGCGGTGCGGGGTGCGGGCGGTGCGGGGTGCGGGCGGTGCGGGGTGTCGGGCTGCGGGGCGCCGGATGTGGGTCGCGCGGGGTGCGTGCTGCCGGCTGGGTGGGTGGGTGGGTGGGTGGGTCGGAGTCGGGGTCGGGGGCCGGTGCATCCGCCCGTCGCCGCCGGATCAGGATGGGGGCGGGGATCCGGGGGCGCGGACGTACGCGAAGGGCGTTTGATCTACCGGCCCCCGGCCCCCGGCCCCCGGCCCCTTCCGTGGTCTTCCGGATGCGGCCGGTCGCAATGGGTGGCTTCGGTGACTGTGGCAGCGGATCCGGAGCCGCGGCCGAATTGCCCGTCCTGGGGTAGGTGTTCAGGGCCGGGGTTGGTGCCGACGGGGCGCAGGAGGGCTGTGGGGGGCGAGTGGTTCGGCTGGCGTGAGGTAAGTCACGCCCCACGTTGCCTGTGGAGCCCTTATCTGCCCAGTGGTGTGCATGAAAAGGTCATGCACACCACTGGGCAGATAATTCGATCGCCGCCCCGACTTCAGAGGACCTGATGTGCGCAACGGTATGCGGAATTCGCTGATTTCGGCTCTGACGCTGGCGGCCTTGGCCATGGCGGGCTGCTCCGCGACAGGGGCGCCGCAGGGGACCGGAACACAGACCGGAGCGGCCGACAGCGGGATGCAGAAGGTGGCCGGAACCGTATCGTCCCCTTCTGCCTCCGCCACCGGGTCCGCCGGTTCGACTGCCACCGGCGCGGCCACGGCGGCCGGGACCAGCTCGGCTGCGATGGCCCGCGCATCCGCCGGGGACCAGCCGGCGCAGCAGTCGTCTCTGAAGGTGACTTCGTACGACGCGAAGAGCGGGCGGGCCGTGGTTTCGGACGGTGATTCGAAGCCTGCAGCCGTCGCCGCCGGTGACGTCCTTGCCAGCGCGCCGGTGCCGTCGGCGCCCGACGGCCTGCTGGTCAAGGTCACCCGGGTACTGGGCGGGACGGCCACGGGCACTGAGGTCGCGACTGAGCCGGCCACGCTCCGCGAACTGCTGGGGAAGAGCAAGGTCGATAAAACGGTGGCAGTGGATCCGTCTTCCGTCACGGTCAAGGCGCTGGACGCGGGTGTGACCGTCTCCGGGAAGAAGGGCAGCGGCGCCACCTTCGGCTCGAAGGGGGCGGATGTGTCGCTGGGGACGATCCGGGTCGACGTCAGCGACTCGGTGGCGACCCCCGCCGACGCCTCCGAGTCCGCCGAGGCGTCGGTCAAGGGCTACGTGGAGCTGACCCCCGAGGTCGAGTTCGCGTACGACGGCAGCAGCGTCGGCGCCGAGGGTCAGCCGGCCTCCGCCTACATCGGCCTGTCCGGTGACTGGGCCTCGCGGTGGGAGCTTGACGGGCAGGCGTCCGCCGCGCAGAAGGGCACCAAGGTGCCGTTCGCCCAACTGACCACCGATGTCGTGATCTATGTCGGCCCGGTGCCGGTCGTGGTCAACCTCGGCTACGTCCTGTACTACCAGGTCGACGCCGACGGCAAGGTCAGCGTCCGCGTCTCGCAGAGCGCGACCGGCGACTTCACGGCCGGCGGCAGCTACAGCCGCGCGACCGGCTGGAGTCCGGTCAACAAGGCCTCGATGGCGGTCAGCCCCGTGAAGTCGGCCGTGACGAGCGCGGGTAACGCGAAGGCCACGCTGGGAGCCGAGGCGTCGGTCGGGCTCTACGGGGCTACGGACGTCACCGTCGACATCGCCCCGTACGCCCGGGTCACGGCGACGGGCGGCGCCACCGGGACACTGACCGCAGTGCCTGGCACGACCCCGAGCAGTACCGGCAACGTGGTCCTCGCCTGGACGGTGTACGGGGGATACGACGTCAGCGGCACACTGAACGTCCATCTGGCGGTGTTCAGTACGGAGATGGACAAGAGCATTCGCCTGTTCACGCTGCACGGTGAGAAGAAACTCGACGAGGGCCACTACGAGGGGTGACGGAGCCTCGGGCCGACAAACCCCACCCGTCCGACCAGACCCTCAGGATCGGGCGACCAGGGGAACGGGAACGGGAAATCGGGCCTCCTAGCGCCCTCTCGGTCCCGGATGAGCAGCTTCAGCCCGTCCGGCTTTCCAGGGCGAGGCCGTTCAGGCCGAAGCGGGGTCTGGGGGCGCAGTCCAGGTACGGGATGGGCCGGGGCGGAGGGGGCGAGAAAACGCTCGGCTCGCACACCCGTGCCGGGCGCCCGGCAGGCGTCGAGGGTGGGGCCGGGAAGGCGCGAGGCACCGCGCAGAGGGGCCGGGGGACGCGTCGGGCAGAATCGGGGTATGACGACCCCGGATCATCAGTCACCCACGCCGGACGCCTCGCGACCCGAGTCGAAGGACCGGATCTACCGGTCGCCCGCCGGCATGGCGGGCGGCGCCCTGCTGCTGGCCCTCGTGGGCTGGCTCGGTATCGACGCGCTGGTCTCCGGCGAGGACCGCACCCCGTGGCTGGCGCTCGCCGGGATGATCCTCATGGTGCCGTTGGTCGTCGCCTTCACCCTGCGTCCGGCCGTCTACGCCAACGCCGACCGGCTGAGCATCCGCAACCCGCTCCGCAGCATCGTGCTGCCCTGGGGGCAGGTCGCCGGGCTGCGGTCCGGTTACTCGAACGAGGTCGTCGACGAGTCCGGCCGGAAGTTCCAGTTGTGGGCGGTACCGGTGTCGCTGCGCGGACGCAAGAAGGCGGCCCAGCGTCAGGCACGCCAGGCCGCCGACCCGGCCGGGAAGCGGAGGGGCGGCGGGGGGCTGGGCGGCTTCGGGTTCGGCGGCCTCGGCGGTCCGGCATCCGAACCGTCCGGGCCGGCTCTTGCGGAGACCGACCGGATCATGCACGAACTGCGCGAACTCCGGGAGGCACGGAGGGAGGCGGAGAGCGCGCAGGGCGAGGTGACGGTGCGCTGGGCGTACGAGATCGTCGGCCCTGCGATCGCCGGGGCCGTGTTGCTGGTGGTTCTGCTGGCCATGGGGTGAGTGGCGGAGTACGCACGGGGGCGGAGCAGCCGGCCGAGGAGCATGCGACAGCCCAACTCCCCATGAACCAGGGACACTTGGCCACACCGGGGCAGGCGCGAGGCAGGCACGCGAGCAGGCGTGGAACAGGTGTGCGCGCGAGTACGGGTCAGATGCCGGCGGCGGCCGACAGGTCCCGCTTGACGGCGGCCAGCAGCTCGGTCGCCTTCGCCCGCGCCGCGTCCAGCTCCTCGTGCCCGGCCACCGGGACGACGACCTCCAGATAGCACTTCAGCTTCGGCTCGGTCCCGCTGGGCCGGACGATGACGCGCGCGCCCTCCAGGGTGTAACGCAGCCCGTCCGTGGGCGGCAGCGTGGCCGTGCCCTTCGTCAGGTCCTCGGCACTGGTGATCGCCAGGCCCGCGAGCCGCGTGGGCGGCTGCTCACGCAGACGCCGCATGGCGTTCGCGATCAGCGAGAGGTCCTCGACGCGGACCGAGAGCTGGTCGGTGGCGTGCAGGCCGTACTCGACGGCGATGTCGTCGAGGAGGTCGAGGAGCGTGCGCCCCTGTTCCTTGAGTTCCGAAGCCAGCTCCGTGATCAGCAGAGCCGCCGTGATGCCGTCCTTGTCGCGTACGCCGTCGGGGTCGACGCAGTAGCCGAGCGCCTCCTCGTACCCGTACCGGAGGCCCTCGACGCGGGCGATCCACTTGAAGCCGGTGAGGGTCTCCTCGTAAGGCAGCCCCGCCTTCTCCGCGATCCGGCCCAGCAGCGAGGACGAGACGATCGACTCGGCGAACGTGCCCCGCGCGCCGCGCTTCACCAGGTGCTGGGCGAGCAGCGCGCCCACCTCGTCACCGCTCAGCATCCGCCAGCCGGCAGCGCCCCTGACCGCCACGGCGCAGCGGTCCGCGTCCGGGTCGTTCGCGATGATCAGATCCGGCTCGGTCTCGCGGGCCTTCGCGAAGGCGAGGTCCATCGCGCCGGGCTCTTCCGGGTTCGGGAACGCGACCGTCGGGAAGTCCGGGTCCGGTTCCGCCTGTTCGGCGACGAGGACGGGCTCCGGGAAGCCGGCCCGCGCGAACGCCGCGAGCAGCGTGTCCTTGCCGACGCCGTGCATGGCGGTGTAGACGGTGCGGGCGGTGCGCGGGGAGCCGGCGGCCAGTACGGCGTCCGTACGGGCCAGATAGGCCTCCAGGACGCCGCCGTCGAGGATTTCCCAGCCGCTGTCCGGGCGGGGGACGTCCGCGAGCGCGCGGACCGCGTCGATCTCGGCGGCGATCTCGGCGTCCGCCGGCGGAACGATCTGCGAACCGTCTCCCAGATACACCTTGTAGCCGTTGTCACGGGGCGGGTTGTGGCTGGCGGTGACCTCCACTCCCGCCGCCGCACCGAGGTGCCTTATGGCGAACGCGAGGACGGGCGTGGGGAGCGGGTACGGGAGTACGGCGGCGCGCAGACCCGCGCCGGTCATGACCGCGGCGGTGTCCTGGGCGAAGTCGGCGGACTTGTGGCGGGCGTCGTAGCCGATGACGACCAGGCCGTCCGTCTCGCCCTTGCCCTTGAGGTACGCGGCGAGGCCGGCGGCCGCGCGGATGACCACGGCGCGGTTCATCCGCATCGGGCCCGCGCCGAGTTCGCCGCGCAGTCCCGCGGTGCCGAACTGGAGAGTGCCGCTGAAGCGTGCGGTGAGCTCCGCCGTGTCCCCGGCGCCGATGAGCTTCGCGAGCTCCTCACGGGTCTCCGGGTCGGGGTCCTCGGCCAGCCACGCCTTTGCCCGCGCGATGAGTTCGTCCTGCACGTCGGGTGCGCCTCTCTGTCTTCGTTCGTTCGTACGTTGCTGTGTACCCGGTGCTGTGTACCCGGTTTTTTTCGCCCCCTCCGCCCCTACCCGTCCCTTGCTCCTGGGGGCTGCCGCCCCCAGACCCCCGCTTCGGCCTGAACGGCCTCGTCCTCAAACGCCGGACGGGCTGGAGACAGCCCCTCCGGCGTTTGAGGAGCGGGGGCTGGGGCGGAGCCCGAACAAGGGACGGGCAGGGGCGGCGGGGCGAAAAAACTACAGCCGATCCAGCACCTGGGTGAGCAGCGCCCCCATCCGGGTCGCCGAGTCGCGTCCCGCCTGGAGAACCTCCTCGTGGTTCAACGGCTCGCCCGTCATGCCGGCGGCGAGGTTGGTGACGAGGGAGATGCCGAGCACCTCGGCACCGGCCTCACGGGCGGCGATGGCCTCCAGTGTGGTCGACATGCCCACCAGGTCGGCTCCGATCACGCGGGCCATCCGGATCTCGGCCGGCGTCTCGTAGTGCGGCCCGGGGAACTGCGCGTACACGCCCTCTTCCAGGCTGGCGTCGATCTCCTTGCACAGGGCCCGCAGCCGGGGCGAGTACAGATCGGTGAGGTCGACGAAGTTCGCGCCGATGATCGGCGAGGTGGCCGTCAGGTTGATGTGGTCGCTGATCAGGACCGGCTGCCCGGGGCGCATGCCCTCGCGCACCCCGCCGCAGCCGTTGGTGAGCACGATGGTCTTGCAGCCGGCGGCGACGGCGGTACGGACGCCGTGCGCGACGGCGGCGACGCCGAGGCCTTCGTAGTAGTGGGTGCGGCCCAGGAAGACCAGGGTCCTCTTGTCGCCGATCTTGTACGAGCGGACCTTGCCGCCGTGGCCCTCGACCGCCGGCGGGGGGAACCCGGGCAGCTCGGTGACCAGGAACTCGGCCTCGGGTGTGCCGAGCGCGTCCACGGCAGGCGCCCAGCCGGAGCCCATCACGAGGGCGACGTCGTGGGTCTCGGCGCCCGTGAGCTCACGCAGGCGCGTGGCGGCGGCGTCGGCGGCGGCGTGGGGGTCGCCCTGGATGTCGTCCGGAAGAAGAGATGCGTTCACGCGCATGAGGGTAGCTGGTCCGGGCCTACGCGCGTAGATGACAGAGCTCACGGTCTTGCGATCGTTGTCTTGTCGTTTCCGACAAGCGCGCGGGAGTGCGTCCCCCCGAGCGGACGGACAAAGGTGCGGATATGGGTGCCCGTGCCGGCCTCAGCAGGGCCGTTTGCGCAGCTCCATCACGTAGTCATGAGGCGCCCCGGCCGATTCGGCGGCGTCGGCGAGCTCGCCCAGGTAGCGCGCCGAGGGGAGTCCCCCCTCGTACCCGTTGAGCACGTACACCCACGCGGCTTCCTCGCCCTCCAGCGTGTGCACCCGCACCCGCATCCGGCGGTAGATGTCGAGCCCCACGCCCTCCCACCGGTCCATGGAGTCCTCGTCCAGGGATGCGATGTCGTACAGCGTCACGAAGACCTGGGACCGCGGTGCCTCGACGATCGTCGCCAGCGCCCCTTCCCAGCCCATGTGCTCGCCCCCGAACGTCAGCCGCCAGTCGTTCAGCCAGCCGGTGGCGCGCAGCGGCGAGTGCGGTGCGCGGCGCGTCATGAGCCGCGGGTCGAGATTGCCGGCGTAGGCGGCGTAGAGCGACATGGGGTCGAGAGTACGGCAGCAATCACCTGCGTCTCTCGCGTAACAGCCGGGGCCTTCCGCGTAACAGAAGGAGCTCGAATGACGCGGAGCGCGGGCCCCGCGGCGGGAAGCACCCTGAGCGTGCGGGACAATGGAGTACGTGACTCGGATCGTGATCATTGGTGGCGGACCCGGCGGATACGAGGCGGCCCTCGTGGCCGCCCAGCTCGGCGCGGAGGTGACCGTCGTCGACTGCGACGGTCTGGGCGGGGCGTCGGTGCTGACCGACTGCGTCCCGTCCAAGACCCTCATCGCGACGGCCGAGGTGATGACCACCTTCGACTCGTCGTACGAGGAGCTCGGCATCATCGTCGCCGACGACACTCCGCCCATCGACGCGCCCGCGCGGGTGGTCGGCGTCGACCTCGGCAAGGTCAACCGCCGGGTGAAGCGCCTGGCGCTCGCGCAGTCGCACGACATCACGGCCTCGGTGACGCGGGCCGGCGCCCGTGTCCTGCGCGGTCGCGGACGCCTGGAGGGCATGCAGGCCCTGGACGGCTCCCGCAAGGTGATCGTGCGCTCCGCGGACGGCGCCGAGGAGACCCTCACCGCCGACGCCGTGCTGATCGCGACCGGCGGGCATCCGCGCGAGCTGCCCGACGCGCAGCCCGACGGCGAGCGGATCCTGAACTGGACCCAGGTCTACGACCTCGACGAACTCCCGGACGAACTCATCGTGGTCGGCTCCGGCGTCACCGGCGCCGAGTTCGCCGGCGCCTACCAGGCACTCGGCTCCCGCGTCACGCTCGTATCCAGCCGAGACCGCGTGCTGCCGGGCGAGGACCCGGACGCCGCCGCCGTCCTGGAGGACGTCTTCCGGCGCCGCGGGATGAACGTCATGGCACGCTCCCGCGCCGAGTCCGCCAAGCGGGTCGGCGACCGGGTCGAGGTCACCCTCTCCGACGGCCGGGTCATCAGCGGTTCGCACTGCCTGATGGCCGTCGGCGCCATCCCGAACAGCAGCGGGATGGGCCTGGAGGAGGCCGGCGTCAAGGTCAGGGACTCCGGGCACATCTGGACCGACAAGGTCTCGCGCACAACTGCTCCCGGGGTGTACGCCGCCGGTGATGTGACCGGCGTCTTCGCCCTCGCGTCCGTCGCCGCCATGCAGGGCCGTATCGCCATGTACCACTTCCTCGGCGACGCGGTGGCCCCGCTGAACCTGAAGACCGTCTCCTCGAACGTCTTCACCGACCCGGAGATCGCCACCGTCGGCTACTCCCAGGCGGACGTCGACGGGGGCAAGATCGACGCCCGCGTGGTCAAACTGCCGCTCCTGCGCAACCCGCGCGCCAAGATGCAGGGCATCCGGGACGGCTTCGTCAAGATCTTCTGTCGCCCGGGTACCGGGATCGTGGTGGGCGGCGTGGTCGTGTCCCCCCACGCCTCGGAACTGATCCACCCCATCTCGATCGCGGTCGACAACAATCTGACGGTCGAACAGATCGCGAACGCGTTCACCGTGTATCCGTCTTTGTCGGGCTCGATCGCCGAGGTGGCACGGCAGTTGCACACGCGGAAGACCGAGGGCGGCAGCTGAGCCGCAGCGGCGACTCTCCGCTGGTCACGGGGAGTTGTCGCCCATTCGTACGGCATAGGCGGTGTGAGTAGGCGCGTATACCACTCCGCGCCCTCCTATGCGAACAACTTCTGTTATTCGGCGCAAACTGCTGAAAGCAGACGGTCGTTGGGGTTACTGTCAGTTTCGTGTTCGCTGCAGAACGTCGCCAATTGATCCTCGAAATGGTGCGAGCGAACGGGGCCGTGTCGCTCCGTGAGCTCGCCCGCGTCGTCCAGACCTCCGAAGTGACCGTACGGCGGGACGTGCGCGCACTGGAGGCAGAAGGACTCCTCGACCGCCGGCATGGCGGTGCGGTATTGCCGGGCGGGTTCACGCGAGAATCCGGCTTTCCGCAGAAATCACATCTCGCGACCGCCGAAAAGACGGCCATCGCCGATCTCGCCGCAGGTCTTGTCGAAGAGGGCGAGGCCATCGTGGTGGGCGCGGGGACCACCACGCAGGAGCTGGCTCGCCGGCTTGCGCGGGTACCCGGGCTGACCGTCGTCACCAACTCCCTCCTGGTGGCCCAGGCGCTGGCCCACGCCAACCGGGTGGAAGTCGTGATGACCGGCGGCACCCTGCGCGGTTCCAACTACGCCCTGGTCGGCTCAGGGGCCGAGCAGTCCCTCCAGGGGCTGCGGGTCTCCCGGGCCTTCCTCTCCGGAAGCGGGCTGACCGCCGAGCGCGGCCTGTCCACCTCCAACATGCTGTCGGCCTCGGTCGACCGGGCGCTCGTCCAGGCCGCCGCGGAGGTCGTCGTCCTCGCCGACCACACCAAGCTCGGTACGGACACGATGTTCCAGACGGTCCCGACCGATCTGATCACCCGCCTGGTCACCGACGAACCGCCCGCCCACGACGACCGTGCCCTCACCGAACTGCAGGCCCTGGCCGACCAGGGCGTACAGATCGCGGTCGCCGGATCGTCCGCGGGCGGTGCGGGAGGCGATCCCGTCCCGGTGGGGCGTCAGCCACGCCGGGACATGCCGCTCCCTGGACAGCGCCGCGGCCAGGTCCCCGGCACGGCACCCCAGTTGCGCTCGGCCACGGTCCTGGGTGAGCAGCCCCCCGGTGAGCGAGCGAGGGTGGCGGACCTGCGCCGCCGCTGACCACCTCCGGGCACCCGGCTGGAGGAGAACGCCGAAGCGCCCGGCGGACTGACTGCTCCAGTCCGACAGGCGCTCCGGGATGTCGTACGACCCTCTCGTACGGGTGGGACCGAGGGCCGTCAGTCCTTGATCTCGCAGATCGCGGCGCCGGAGGTGAGGGAGGCCCCTACCTCCGCCGTGAGACCCATGATGGTGCCGGACTTGTGGGCGTTGAGGGGCTGTTCCATCTTCATCGCTTCGAGTACGACGACGAGGTCGCCCTCCTTGACCTCCTGGCCCTCTTCGACGGCCACCTTGACGATGGTGCCCTGCATGGGCGAGGCGAGGGTGTCGCCGGAGGCCACCGGGCCGGACTTCTTGGCCGCCCGGCGCTTGGGCTTGGCGCCCGCGGCCAGACCGGTGCGGGCCAGGGACATGCCCAGTGAGTAGGGCAGCGAGACCTCCAGGCGCTTGCCGCCGACCTCGACGACGACGGTCTCGCGACCGGGCTCCTCGTCGGTCTCGGTGTCCGTGGGCGCGGTGAACGCGGGGATCTCGTTGACGAACTCGGTCTCGATCCACCGCGTGTGGACCGTGAACGGCTCGGTGGAGCCGGTCAGTTCCGGGGCGAACGCGGGGTCCTTGACGACCGCGCGGTGGAAGGGGATGGCGGTGGCCATGCCCTCGACGGTGAACTCCCCCAGGGCGCGGGCGGCACGCTGGAGCGCCTGCTCGCGGGTGGCGCCGGTGACGATCAGCTTGGCGAGCAGGGAGTCCCAGGCGGGGCCGATGACGCTGCCGGCTTCGACGCCGGCGTCCAGGCGGACGCCGGGGCCCGAGGGCGGGTCGAACACGGTGACGGTGCCGGGGGCGGGCAGGAAGCCGCGTCCGGGGTCCTCGCCGTTGATGCGGAACTCGAAGGAGTGGCCGCGCAGTTCGGGGTCGCCGTAGCCGAGTGCCTCGCCGTCCGCGATGCGGAACATCTCGCGCACCAGGTCGATGCCGGCGACTTCCTCGGTGACCGGGTGCTCGACCTGGAGACGGGTGTTGACCTCCAGGAAGGAGATCGTCCCGTCGGTGCCGACCAGGAACTCGACCGTGCCCGCGCCGACATAGCCGGCTTCCTTGAGGATCGCCTTGGAGGAGGTGTAGAGCTCGGCGACCTGGGCGTCGGAGAGGAAGGGCGCGGGGGCCTCCTCGACCAGCTTCTGGTGGCGGCGCTGGAGTGAGCAGTCGCGGGTGGAGACGACGACCACGTTGCCGTGGGAGTCGGCCAGGCACTGGGTCTCCACATGCCGGGGCTTGTCGAGGTAGCGCTCGACGAAGCACTCGCCGCGGCCGAAGGCGGCGACCGCCTCGCGGACGGCGGAGTCGTACAGTTCCGGCACCTCTTCGAGGGTGCGGGCGACCTTCAGGCCGCGCCCGCCGCCGCCGAAGGCCGCCTTGATGGCGATCGGCAGGCCGTGCTGCTCGGCGAACGCGACGACCTCGTCGGAGCCGGACACCGGGTCGGGGGTGCCGGCCACCAGTGGGGCGCCGGCGCGCTGGGCGATGTGCCGGGCGGCGACCTTGTCGCCGAGATCGCGGATGGCCTGCGGCGGCGGGCCGATCCACACCAGGCCGGCGTCCAGCACCGCCTGGGCGAAGTCCGCGTTCTCGGAAAGGAAGCCGTAACCGGGGTGGATGGCGTCCGCCCCCGAATCCTTGGCGGCCTGGAGCACCTTGGCGACGTCCAGGTAGCTGGTGGCCGGGGTGTCACCGCCCAATGCGAACGCCTCGTCCGCCGCACGGACATGCGAAGCGTCCCGGTCCGGATCCGCGTAGACGGCAACGCTCGCGATGCCGGCATCCCGGCACGCCCGGGCCACGCGGACAGCGATTTCGCCACGGTTGGCGATGAGCACCTTGCGCACGATGGCTCCCTCCTGGAAACAAGCCGAGTTTAGGGACTGCCGACACGAGCTTTCGACCCGTCCCCAATGGTGAGCTTGCCCACACGGAGCGTGACTCGAGGCGCGCTCGGCCGGGGAAATCCCTTGTCGCGCCACGGCACACGGAATCCCTTGCCTGAACCCTAGCCCTCCTCTGTGGTCAAGGTCTCTGTGGTTCCGTGCTGCGCGCCACAGGGTTTCTTTGTGGAGTCCCTACGAATGGCCCAGTGATTCTTTGCCCCCGGCAGAACTCTTGTCCCGGGGTTTACCCGTTAGTAGCGTTCAGGATGTACTCGAACGTACTAGGGGTAACAGCACACGGAAGCGGGTGGGACCGGTGGTGCGCAGACCGGTGGCGTGGGTGGCGGCGATCGTGCTCTTCGTGGAGGCGATCGGCATCGCGCTGCTGAACTGGTTGCTCGGCACGGTCGTCGACAATCAGGACATGTCCCTGGCGGGGCTCGACCCGGACATGATGTCCCTCTCGTCGAAGGTCGGGGGTGTCGTCTTCGGCCTCTACTTCGCGCTGTGCGGCCTTACCGCTCTGCTGGTCGCCTTGCGCGACCGGGCCCCGGGACTCTTCGGGCGGATCCTGCTCATCAGCGCCGCGGTGGTGCACGGCCTGCTGGGTGCGCTCACGGTGGGTCTGGTGGGCTGGAGCGCGTTCGCCTTCCTGATGGTGGGCCTCGCGCTGATCGTGTTCACGCTCCTTGCGTTCGACCGCCGGGAGGGCCCCTCCGACGCCGCGCCCGAGACGGGCTGGAGCGGCGACGGCGACGGAGCGCCGGTCACCGGTCCCGTGGCCCCTCCGGCCCCCTCGGCCTCCTGATCACTTCTCCCCGGGCGTCCACAACTGAGTGATACCGACGCCCAGTTCGGCCAGCAGGCGGCGCACCAGCGGCAGCGAGATCCCGATCACGTTGCCGTGGTCGCCGTCGATGCCGTTGATGAAGGGTGCCGAGCGGCCGTCGAGAGTGAACGCCCCTGCCACATAGAGGGGTTCCCCCGAAGCGACGTACGCGGCGATCTCGACGTCGCTCGGATCGCCGAAGTGGACGACGGTGGACGCGGTCGCCGACACGTAGCGCTTGGCGGCCGTGTCGTAGACGCAGTGGCCGGTCTGGAGGGTCCCGGCGCGGCCGCGCATCGACTTCCAGCGGGCGGTGGCCTCCTCGGCGTCGGCGGGCTTGCCGTACGCCTGGCCGTCCAGGTCGAGGACCGAGTCGCAGCCGATCACCAGGGCGCCCTGTACCTCGGGCTTCGCCGCCACGACGGAGGCCTTCGCTTCGGCCAGCGCGAGGGCGAGTTCGGCGGGGGTCGGCGCGCTGACGGCTTCCTCGTCGACTCCGCTGACGATCACCTCGGGGTCGAGTCCGGCCTGCCGCAGCAGGTTGAGCCGGGCGGGGGACTGCGAGGCGAGCACGAGACGGCGACGCGGCTGATCAGTCATGTGATCAGGGTATCGGCGCGCCTCACTTGATGCCGAGCACCACCATCGCGAGCACCATGGCCAACGCCATCAGAACCCCCAGGCGCCGCAACATGTCCTGAGTGTCGCGGAGTTCCTTGGGCGGCTCGTTCTCGGGGTCGGACCACAGCATGTCTTCGATCGTGCGACGGCGGAGGGCCGGGCGCCTGAGTACGCGTACTCAACTTGTGCGCGCCTCGCACAAATGGGCCTGGGGTTTCTTTAGCGGGCGCCGCCCTGCTACCGTCGTGCGTATCACTAAGGGAACAGTGGTCCCATTTACTGGAGGCAGCTTCCGTGTTCACCACCGCCTGGACCGCATCGCCCCAGCTCCCCGCCGAGGGCTTCACCCCCAACTGGTCGCAGGAGGGCTTCTGGCGCCAGTCGCTGCGCCAGGCGGTCCGTCTCACCGCGGGCGGCGACCGGGTCCGCGTCCGGCTGTCCAACGCGTACGGCACCTCGCCGCTGCGGATCGCGGGCGCCACCGTGGCCCGCTCGGGCGAAGGGGCCGCCGTCGAACCCGGTTCGGTGCGGCGGCTCACCTTCGACGGGGCCGTCTCGGCCGAGATCCCGGCGCGCGGCCTCGCCGTCAGTGACGCGGCCGAACTCACCCTGGCGCCACTGGAATCGGTGACCGTCACCCTCCACCTCGACGCCGTCACCGGCCCCGCGACCTTCCACGCACAGGCCTTCGCGACCAGTCACCGGGCTCCGGGCGACCATCTGGCGGACGTGCCGGGCGAGGCCTTCGACGCGTCGTCGCAGTCGTGGTACTTCCTGTCGGCCGTCGAGGTCGACACCGGCCGCCGGGACGCCGTGGCGCTCTTCGGAGACTCCATCACGGACGGCTTCGGCTCGACCCCGGGCGCGAACCGCCGCTGGTCCGACGCGCTCGCCGAACGCACCGGGCGGCCCGTCCTCAACGCGGGAATCGGGGGCAACCTGCTGCTCAACGACTCGGCCTGGTACGGCGAGAAGGGCGTCCACCGGCTCGGCCGCGACGTCCTCGACCACCAGGGCGTGGACACCCTCGTCGTGCTCCAGGGGCTCAACGACATCGGCTTCAGCGAGACCGGCGAACAGCCCACCTACAAGCCCGCACCGGTCATCGAGACGGACGAACTCATCGACGGGTACCGGGACTTGATACGACAGGCGCGCACCAGGGGCCTGCGGGTGATCGGCTCCACCCTGCTCCCCTTCGGCGGCTCCGACCACTGGGGCGAGCACGCGGCGAAGGTGAGCCGCGAGGTCAACCAGTGGATCCGGGGATCGGGCGAGTGGGACGCGGCGCTGGACCTGAACCGCGTACTGGCCGATCCGGCAGACCCGGACCGGCTGCACCCCGCGTACGACTTCGGCGACCACCTGCACCCCGACGACAAGGGGTACGCGGTGATGGCCGAAGCCCTCGCGGCACTGCTCTAGCGGAACCGTTTCGGCTGGACTGTTCTAACCGGGCCAGTACGTGCGACCCCACGCCGTCGGGCCAGGCTGGGGCAGCCGGCGCGTGGCGATACGGGCCGGGTCGGCCCAGGCGTCACTGGCCCCGGGCGCGCCGGACGGGGCGGAAGCCGCCGCCGCGGCGCGCACCCGGACCACCGCGAGTGCGGCGGCCAGCTCCTCCGGGGTCGGATTGCCCCGTACGACCTTGATCGTCATAACCGCTCCCAGCGGGCCTAGAGAGGGATGTTGCCGTGCTTCTTCGGAGGCAGTGATGCCCGCTTCGTACGCAGCGCACGCAGGCCCCGCACGACATGGGCGCGGGTGTCGGACGGCATGATCACCGCGTCGATGTAGCCGCGCTCGGCCGCCGTGTAGGGGTTGAGGAGCGTGTCCTCGTACTCCTGGATCAGCCGGGCGCGGGTGGCCTCCTGGTCCTCGGCGGCCGCGATGGTGCGCTTGTGCAGGATGTTGACCGCGCCCTGCGCGCCCATCACCGCGATCTGGGCCGTGGGCCACGCGAGGTTGAGGTCGGCGCCCAGGTGCTTGGAGCCCATGACGTCGTACGCGCCGCCGAACGCCTTGCGGGTGATGACCGTGATGAGCGGGACGGTGGCCTCGGCGTAGGCGTAGATCAGTTTGGCGCCGCGCCGGATGATGCCGGTGTGCTCCTGGTCGACGCCGGGGAGGAAGCCGGGCACGTCCACGAAGGTGATCACCGGGACGTTGAAGGCGTCGCACGTCCGGACGAACCGCGCGGCCTTCTCGCTCGCGTCGATGTCGAGGCAACCCGCGAACTGCATCGGCTGGTTGGCCACGATGCCGACGGGGCGGCCCTCCACCCGTCC
Organism: Streptomyces sp. NPDC005808; assembly: GCF_042871385.1. NCBI lineage: Bacteria > Bacillati > Actinomycetota > Actinomycetes > Kitasatosporales > Streptomycetaceae > Streptomyces > Streptomyces sp. NPDC005808. The sequence goes on from NZ_JBIAIK010000009.1 coordinate 274,795, forward strand.
GAACCCGGTGAGGATGTTCGGCGCGAACAGCGGCTGCGTCTCGAAGAACTCGGCGTCGTCCAGGATGTGTTCGATCACCGAGTGCATGTCGTACGGCTGGTTCGCGCTGTCCGGCACGAGCAGGTCCAGCTCGCGGTCCTCGTCGGTGACGGTGAGGTCCGCCTCCTCCGGGAAGACCGGGGGCTCGCTGAGGTTGTTGGACGGCAGGTACGACAGCAGCTGCTTGACGTACTCGATGGCGTCCTTCTCGTCGCCGGCCATGTGGTGGGCCACGCCGGACACCGAGTTGTGGGTCCGGGCGCCGCCCAGCTCCTCGAAGCCGACGTCCTCGCCGGTCACCGTCTTGATGACGTCGGGCCCGGTGATGAACATGTGCGAGGTCTGGTCCACCATGATCGTGAAGTCGGTGATCGCGGGGGAGTAGACCGCGCCGCCCGCGCAGGGGCCGACGACGAGCGAGATCTGCGGAATGACCCCGGACGCGTGGGTGTTCCGGCGGAAGATCTCGCCGTACATGCCCAGCGCGCTGACACCCTCCTGGATGCGGGCGCCGCCGGAGTCGTTGATGCCGATGAACGGACAGCCGGTCTTCAGCGCGAAGTCCATCGCCTTCATGATCTTCTGGCCGAAGACCTCGCCGAGGGCGCCGCCGAAGACGGTGAAGTCCTGCGAGAACACCGCGACGGGACGGCCGTCGACCGTGCCGTACCCGGTGACGACGCCGTCGCCGTAGGGGCGGTTGTTCTCCAGGCCGAAGTCCGTGGACCGGTGCTGCGCGAACTCGTCGAACTCGACGAAGGAGGTCTCGTCGAGGAGCAGTTCGATCCGCTCACGGGCCGTCAACTTGCCCTTGGCGTGCTGCTTTTCGACGGCGCGGGCCGAGCCGGCGTGCGTCGCCTCCTCGATGCGGCGCTGCAGGTCCGCGATCTTGCCGGCGGTGGTGTGGATGTCGGGGTGTTGTTGCAGCTCTTCCGGCTCGGACATCGGGATGCGGCTCCCTGCCTGCTCAGTGGGACGTGCGGGTTACATGCTCAAGAATGCTGCTCAATGGTGCTGCTCAGGTGTACTGCCGAGCGTTCCGTTCGACCGTGCTGCTCGGCTTGGCTACTGAGTCGTAGGGTAGTGGCGCCGATACGGTTCGGCAGTGCGGCGTGTACCACACTCCCCTCCCCTTCGCGTCGTACGATCGGCGCGTCGCGGCGGGACGCGCCGGAGGGATGGCATCACGAGAGTGGTCGAGCGTCCGTGAACCGCAGTCCGCCAGGGCTGGAATCCGTCCCCCTCTGCGGGGCGCAGGATGTCAAACCTAGGGTGGGTGGCATGACGACACCACCGGGTGCACAAGGGAACCCGTCCGACGAGCCGGACGAGCCGGGGCCGGGCCGCTGGTCCGACCTCGACCGGCCTCCCCTCAACGTCGCCTCCCTGCGCCGCGCGCTCGTACGGGACGGCAGCCTCTGGTCCGGGATCGAGGTGGTCGCCCGCACCGGGTCGACCAACTCCGACCTCGTCGCCCTCGCCACCGAGGGGAAGGCCGCCGAGGGCGCGGTACTCGTCGCCGAGGAGCAGAACGCCGGGCGGGGCCGCCTGGACCGGCAGTGGACCGCACCGGCCCGCTCCGGCCTCTTCTTCTCCGTCCTGCTGAAGCCCGCCGGGGTCCCCGTCGAACGCTGGGGATGGCTGCCGCTGCTTTCCGGGGTCGCGGTGGCGACGGCGCTGTCGCGGGCCGCCGGCGTCGATACGGCACTCAAGTGGCCCAATGACCTGCTGGTGACCGTGGACGGCGCCGAACGCAAGACCGGCGGCATCCTCGCCGAGCGGGCCGGGACGGACGCCGTGGTCATCGGTATCGGCATCAACGTCACCCTCCGCGAGGACGAGCTGCCCGTGCCCGGGGCCGGTTCCCTCGCCCTCGCGGGCGCGTCGACGACCGACCGTGACACCGTGCTGCGCGCCGTCCTGCGGTCGCTCGCGGAGTGGTACGACCGGTGGCGCGCCGCCGACGGCGACCCTGTTGCCTCCGGCCTCCAGGAGACGTACGCCGCCGGGTCCGCGACGCTCGGGCGGGTGGTCCGGGCCGAACTGCCCGGGGGGCGGTCGATCAGCGGGGAAGCGGTGGCCGTGGACGGGGACGGGCGCCTGGTGCTGGCTACCGGGGAGGGGGTGCAGGAGCCGGTGGCGGCGGGAGACATCGTGCATCTGCGGGCGGGGTGAGGCTGCGTTTTCCGTTTCAGCCCGTCCGGCGTTTGAGGACGAGGCCGTTCAGGCCGAAGCGGGGGTCTGGGGGCGGCAGCCCCCAGGAACAAGGGACGGGTAGGGGCGGAGGGGGCGAAAACCCCACCCCCAGCCCCACATGCCGCAGCGGTCAGGAGTGAGCCAGCCCACACCTGCCGTAGAGTTGAGCGCGGTCGATACCTGACCGTGGCAGATCGGAAGGGCAGCAGGCGTGACCGTCGACGACACCGGTTCCGGTACGGGTGCAGACCCCGCCCCCGACGCCGAGCCGGGCCGTACCGCCGGGTCGGTCACCCACTCGTCCTCCGCGCGGGTGGACGCACCCGACGCACTCGAGGGCCAGGACTCCGGCGAGGACCCCCTGGCGCTACGCCTGGAGCAGCTCATCCTGGGCGCCGAGCGCCGCTACACCCCCTTCCAGGCGGCCCGCAGCGCGGGCGTCTCCATGGAGCTCGCCTCCCGTTTCTGGCGAGCCATGGGCTTCGCCGACATCGGCCAGGCCAAGGCGCTCACGGAAGCCGACGTCCTCGCTCTGCGCCGCCTCGCGGGCCTCGTCGAGGCGGGCCTGCTGAGCGAGGCGATGGCGGTCCAGGTGGCCCGTTCCACCGGCCAGACCACCGCCCGCCTCGCCGAATGGCAGATCGACTCCTTCCTGGAGGGCCTGACCGAGCCCCCGGAACCGGGGATGACGCGCACCGAGGTGACGTACCCCCTGATCGAACTGCTCCTGCCCGAGCTGGAGGAGTTCATCGTCTACGTCTGGCGCCGCCAACTCGCGGCCGCGACAGGCCGGGTCGTACAGGCGGCGGACGACGAGGAGATGGTCGACCGCCGTCTCGCCGTCGGTTTCGCGGACCTGGTCGGCTTCACCCGGCTGACCCGCCGCATGGAGGAGGAGGAACTCGGCGAACTGGTCGAGGCCTTCGAGACCACGGCTGCGGACCTGGTGGCCGCGCACGGGGGCCGGCTCATCAAGACACTGGGCGACGAGGTCCTGTACGCGGCCGACGACGCCGGGGTCGCCGCCGAGATCGCGCTGCGCCTCATCGAGACGATGGCGAACGACGACACCATGCCGGAACTGCGCGTCGGCATCGCCTTCGGCACGGTGACCACACGCATGGGTGATGTGTTCGGTACGACGGTGAACCTCGCGAGCCGGCTCACCTCGATAGCGCCACGGGACGCCGTCCTGGTGGACGGGGCCTTCGCGGAGGAGCTGATCCGTACCGCCGACGCGCCCGCCTCCGAGGCGGACGCCGCCGAGGCCGCGGCCGCCGCGGAGAAGGAGGGCGAGGAACCGCCCTCCTACCGCTTCGCCCTCCAGCCGATGTGGCAGCGCCCGGTGCGCGGCCTGGGCGTGGTCGAGCCATGGCTGCTCGCCCGCCGCGAAACCGAGTCCTAACGCCCGCCGAGCGGCTGGTTCAGACCGTTCACACAGAGCCCGATGATCGGTACGCACAGGCCGGGGGGCTTGGGTTTCGCGCTCGCCGTGGGAGTGGGAGTGGGGGCGGGCGTGGTCGCGCTCGGGGCGGGCGCGGCGGTGGCCGCCGCCGGTGGCTGCGACGCCGCGGGAGCGGGGGCCTGACCGGTGGGAATGCCGGTGGTGTCCGGCGTACCGCTCACGGTGACGCCGACCGGGGCCGACGGGCCCGCCACCAACCGTGTCGGCGTCGACGCCGGAGTGGGCGCGAGGCTCACACCCGGGGTCGGAAGCATGTTCTCCCCGCCCATCACGGCGGGCGTCGTGGCGGCCACCGGAAGCGCCGAGGACACGGCCCCGACGGTCGCGGCGGCATTGCCGGCCGTATCGGTGACGGTGCCCGTCGTCGGCTCGCCGTCCGGGGTCCCCATGCCCCAGATCACCGACTCGGGTGCCAGCCGTACGACACTCAACGCCCCTGCCGCCAGGGCCAGTCCCCCCACGGCGACGAACACCCGCCGTGCGCGCGGCCTGCGATGGCGCCCACGTGTCGTCTCCCGGTTCGTCATGCTCCTACCTCCCCCAGTTGCCGGCGCTCCCCGATGCGCTGCGGCGGTGCGCACGTTATGCGGCGGGCGGCTGCGGGGGCCGGGAGTTCGAGCGGGTGTCACTCGAACGGGTGGGTGGCGGGCGGGACAGCGGGTTCCGGTGGACGGTCCGCTGCTGCGATGATCGGAGGGTCGGTTGTTAACCCGCGTTAACCGGAGGGCGTCATGGCGGAGCTGGAGCAAGGGGACGAGCGGCGGTTCGGGGACTTCGTCGTGGTGCGGCGGCACGGGTACGTCGCGGAGCTCGTCCTGGACCGGCCGAAGGCCATGAACGCGGTGTCCACGGACATGGCCCGCTCCCTCGCCGGTGCCTGCGAGGCGCTCGCCGCCGACCAGGACGTCCGGGTGGCCGTGCTGACCTCGACCCATGAGCGGGCCTTCTGCGTCGGCGCCGACCTGAAGGAGCGGAACTCCTTCAGCGACGCCGAACTGGTGCGTCAGCGACCGGTCGCGCGGGCCGCGTACACCGGCGTCCTGGAGCTGCCGATGCCGACCGTTGCCGCGGTGCACGGGTTCGCGCTGGGCGGCGGGTTCGAGCTGGCGCTGTCCTGCGACCTGATCGTGGCCGATCGTACGGCGGTCGTCGGGCTGCCCGAGGTGTCGGTCGGGGTGATTCCCGGCGGAGGCGGTACGCAGCTGCTGCCGCGCCGCGTCGGTTCCGCCCGTGCGGCCGAGCTGATCTTCTCCGCGCGGCGCGTGGAGGCTGTCGAGGCGCGGGAGTTGGGGCTGGTCGACGAGCTGGTCGACGCCGGCCGGGATCGCGAGGAGGCGCTCGCGCTGGCGTCCCGCGTCGCGGCGAACTCTCCGGTGGGGCTGCGTGCGGCCAAGCGTGCGCTGCGGTTGGGACACGGTCTCGATCTCCGCGCCGGGCTGGAGGTCGAGGACGCCGCCTGGCGGTCCGTCGCGTTCTCGGGGGACCGGGCGGAGGGTGTCGCGGCGTTCAACGAGAAGCGCCGGCCGGAGTGGCCGGGGGTGTAGGTTTCCGCCCCCTCCCGCCCCCTGTCTCTGGGGCTCCGCCCCAGACCCCGCCAGGGGGCCGGCCCCCTGGACCATCCACTCCTCAAACGCCGGAGGTGCCGACTTTTAGGGGCGGCTGCCCCAGGTACGGGTTGGGTAGGGGCGGCGGGGGCGAAAGAACCCGAGAGGTCCCCCGCCACTTGCCCCCGGTTCGTCACCCCAACATGCCGTAGGGGCCCGCACCGGCGCAGGAGGTTCGGTGCGGGCCCAGGCATTTCAGCCGCTGTTCTTCAGGGGTTCGCCGAGCCGGATCTGAGTGACACACCTCAGGTCCTGCCGGTATTCCACGGTGCCCTGCCGGTACCGGTAGCGGCAGCCGGTCAGGTCCCCTCGCACGGGGGCGGTCACCTTCACGCGGGCCAGGTAATAGATGTCCGCCGCACTGTTCGGCTTCACCGCGATCGGACGGCCCGCGTGGTCACGGGCGTGGTCCATTTCCCCCGTGCCCCCCTCGCCGGCGAGGCCCACGCCCATCGCATGGCCGTCGGTGTCCTTCTCGCTGACCGCCTTGTACTCCAGGACCTCAAGCCCCTTCGGCACATGGGTGATCTCGGCGTTCAGAATGGTCAGCGGACTCGACGACACGTTGGTCGTCTCCGGCAGACTCACCCAGTACTCCTGACCGATCTGAGCGTGCTCGAAGCCGAGTTCCGCCTGCGACTGCATTCCTCCGTCCAGAGCCTTGCCCTGGGACTCCTGGCCGTCGGTGCCGGCGTTGCCGCACGAGGTGAGGAACGCGGTTGCCAGGGCCACGGCCACGATGGACGAGAGCAGTCGGCGCGGGAGCACCCTACTTGGAGTAGAAAACACCGGCTTTGCCACTGCTGACTGATCCATTCTTCCCCCAGATCCAGTGCTTGCCGGGCTTGTCCCCGGCGACGATCCTCTGCTTGTGGTTGGTGTCGTAGCCGGTCTTCGCCCCCAGGGCCACGCCGAACGCGCTGACGGCGCTGCCGAACTTCACGCTCTTGCCCTTGGAGAGCTGGAACGAGTTGCCTGACGTCACGTAGTTCCGGTTCGACTTCGGGGAGCGGTTGAAGCCGGCGCTGCCGTCCTTGCCGGAAACGTCCTTGCCCACCTTGCCGAGCGCGCCGCCCGCCGGGGCCTTGTACCGGTTGGCCTCGATCGTGTACCAGGTGGCACGCACGGTGCCGGAACAGATGCGCTGCTTCTTGTACTTGATGTACTCGATCGGCACCTTGTACTGGTGGGCGTAGTTCGGGCCCTTGTTGGTGTAGCCCACCGAGACACCGGTGCTGCTCGACAGTTCCTTCGAGCCGCTGATGCTCCAGTCGCCGCTGCTCTTGACGGCGATGTCGAAGCTGCTGCTCATCGACGACTCGTACTCGAAGGTCGCCTTGGCATCCCAACCGGCATGGGCCTCGCCGACGACCGTGTACTTGGTCGAGGAGCTCTGCCTGGACTTGAACGTGCTACAGCTTCCGGAGTCCCTCGGGGTGATCGGCGGCTTGACGGCCTCGGTGCTGACGTCTTTGCCGTCCACGACGTAGGGGTTGTAACCGGCCGCGAGGGTGCTGTGATCGCTCTGCCACTGCGGGGTGTTCTCGTCCGTGACCGCGGGGGCGTTCTCGACCCGAGCCGCGTACGTCTGTGACTCCGTCGAGGCGGCGAAGGTGTCCTCCGTGGAGTCGGTGACGGTGTTGGGGACCAGCGTGGCCGTGTGGTCGCCATCCGCCACGGCCGTTGCTCCGGACGCCGGGGCGTCGGTCACCGCGTCGACGCCGAGCATCGGAACACCACTGGTGGTGGTGCCCTGCGTGCTGGCCTGCAGGTTGAGGACGCCGCCGTTGTCGTCCTTGGCCTTCTGCACTGCGGCAGGCAGCGTCTCGGGCAGGGGCAACGACCAGGTTCCGTCAGCGGCGGTGGTAGTCGTGCCCAGGACCGGTTCCTTGACCTGATCGGCCGCGTCCGCGTCGGTGTCGGACGCGGTGATCGTGACCGGCAGACCGGGCGCCGGCTTGCCGTTGCCCAGGGTGAAAGCGCCCGTGACGGTGCGCGCCGGGGCAGGAGCGGAGTCGTCGGCCGGTTCCGTCGCCGGTGCGCCGCCGGACTCGTCGGACGGGGTGCCGAAGTACGGCGCGGTGTCCGGATCCGGGTCCGCCAGGCAGGGGCCCGCATCCGCCATGATCTCGCCGACGATGCCGGAGCGGACGTCGTCATCGACCTGGGTCCAGGGGCCGGTCGTGTACTTGCGGATCTGGCCGGTGGTGTCCGGGTCGCTGGTGACGGTCTGGGTGTTCGTGGCACCGGGGCCGGGGCTCCATGCCTGCGCCGCGTCCACGCCCGTGGCGATCTGGATGCTGCGCACCAGATCGATCGTGGTGCCGTTCACCGACATGAGCGAGGCCTGCTTGACGGTGCCGTCCTTGAGCCACTGGACGGCGGAGTTGATCATCCACACGTCCGCGGCGGCGGCGAGTTCACTGGTGATGCTGGAGTTCACTGTGTCGATCTTGGTGATGGTGCCGTCGCCTGTGGCCGGGGCCGACTGCTTGTACACGTCCAGTGTGCCGTCCTGGGCCAGGACGAGGATGTACGTCCCATTGGTCAGGATCCGCTTGGCGGCTGACCAGTTGAAGCTGTAGGTCTTGACCGGCGTGAGCAGGGAGCCGCCGGTGGCCGTGTTGTCCTTGTATGTGTTGACCCGGCCGCCGAACGCGACCTCGTAGATGAGGCCGTTGCCGCCGCCGGTGACGATCTTGCTGGTCATCGGGAGGGTCGCGGTGTGGAGCGTGTCCAGCATGCTCGCGTCCGCGGTTCTCGGACCCCAGTCCATGTACTTGTGCAGCACCCGCGGCTGGGTGAGGCCGACGCTGGTGATCGGTTCCCAGACGTAGGTGGGAACCGAGTAGGTGCAGTCGGCTTCCACTGCGGCGGACGGCTGCGCGGGAGCGACGGCCTGCGGCGCTATCGCCATGCCGGCCACGAGAGCGGCAGACATGGCCCAGGTGGCACGGGTGGGTCGTCTGGTCTGACTGATGGCCATGGATCCCCTGTTCGTTCACTGCCCGGCCGTGTGGGCCAGCAGATGGTGCTGTGCGAGCTGGTCGGCTCGCGGTAGCGGGATCCAAGCACGCTGCTCAGACGGCAAAATGGAATGGTCCATTTCGCATGCGGTTGAAGATCGTCTCTTTTGTTGGCTGTGCGCATGCTATGTGGAGGCTGTGTGTTGAGGTTTCCCTGAGTTGAGGTGCAGGGTTTTTGCCTACTTATGATCATTGCGTGTCTTTATTGATCGTCGAGCGAAACCAAACCGACACCACACCGGGTTGCGCGAACGCCCTGACTGCAGGCCCCAGGCGAGCCGACTCGGCTTCGTCCCAGAGGTGGCGGGGTCCGGATTGCCCTACCTGAGCTTCGTCCTCGTCACGGAACATGACGCATGCCCGTGAGCGGTCCGTAAGTCCGTAGAACCACGCGGGCCGCTCGCCGTCGCGCATGTCGGCCGCGACGTGTACGCAGTCACGGAGAAAGCCGGGGCTTCTCCCGCTGGAACCCCCTGTTCGCCACCCAAACATCCCTAAATGTCACCATTCTGCCTAGCCTGGAAGGATGGGTGACGACAGACGGCTGAGGGCCGTGGTGGAGCTGGCGCAGGGGATGGCGGCGGCCCACACCCCGAGCGAGTCCTGGCGGGCGGCGGCCGTCGGGGTCTGTCACGCGCTCTCCGGGAGCTTCGCGGCCCTCTCGGTGTGGGAGAGGGAGCTCGGCCGGCTGCGGGTTCTGGTGAACGTGGGGGAGCGGGCCGAGGGTGAGGAGGAGTTCCCGGAGGAGGAGGCCTATCCGGTCCACAGGTTCCCGGAGATCACCGAGTTCCTGCACGAGCGATGGGCCGGGGGCGGTGAGCCGGACGCCTGGGTCGAGACGGCCGAGGGTCCGGCCGGGGGCCACGCCGGGTACTGCCATCAGCGCGTCGCCGCCCTGCGCCGCCGAGGCCGTGGCTGCTGCGTCGTCGCCCCGATCGTGCTGCACGGCCGCGCCTGGGGCGAGCTGTATGTGGCCCGCCCTGCGGGAGCCCCCGTCTTCGACCGGGCCGACGCCGACTTCGCGACCGTACTGGCCTCGGTCGTCGCGGCCGGGATCGCGCAGACCGAGCGGCTGGAGGAGGCCAGGCGGCTGGCGTTCACGGACGCCCTCACCGGTCTCGCCAACCGCCGCGCCGTCGACCTACGGCTCGACGAGGCCATCGACCGTCACAAGGCGGACGAGTCGGTCGTGGTCAGCCTCGTCGTCTGCGATCTCAACGGGCTCAAGCGGGTCAACGACACCCGGGGGCACGCGGTCGGCGACCGCCTCCTCGAGCGGTTCGGATCCGTGCTCTCCCTGTGCGGCGCGATGCTCCCGGGCACCCTCACGGCCCGGCTCGGCGGGGACGAGTTCTGCCTGCTGGCGGTAGGCCCGGCGGCCGACGAGGTGGTCCGCGTCGCCGACGAACTCTGCCGTCGCGCCGCCGAGCTGGAGCTCGGCGAGGGCGTGGCCTGCGGAGTCGCCTCGACCGCCGACCCGATCGGGCCGGTGCGCTCGGCCCGGCGGCTGTTCCGGCTGGCCGACGCCGCCCAGTACCGGGCGAAGGCCGTACGGGCCGCGAAGCCCGTGGTCGCCGGACGTGAGGGCCCCGACGACCCGGTCGTCCGCCTCGCCGACGCCCCGCCCCAGGACGGGGCAGGGGAGCGCCGCCGGTTCCGGGGACGCCCCGCGCCGCGAAGCCCGGGGTCTGAGCGCGAAGTCTGAGCGCGAAGTCTGGGCACGGGGTCTGGGCACGGGGTCTGGGCACGGGGTCTGGGCACGGGGTCTGAGTAAGGGGTCAACCCGCCACCCAGTAGTGACATCATCGAATTCACTGCGTACGCTCCTGAATATGGATATGCACACTGTGGTGGTGGGGACGTCCGGGGTGACCGCGTCCGACGTTCTCGCCGTGGCACGCGGCGGCGCCCGGATCGAGCTCTCCGGCGAGGCGGTGGCGGCCCTCGCCGCGGCCCGCAGGATCGTGGACGCGCTGGCCGCCAAGCCGGAGCCCGTCTACGGCGTCTCCACCGGGTTCGGCGCCCTCGCGAGCCGGCACATCAGCCCGGAACTCCGCGCCCAGCTGCAGCGCAACATCGTCCGCTCGCACGCTGCCGGGATGGGCCCGCACGTCGAGCGCGAGGTCGTCCGCGCGCTGATGTTCCTGCGGCTCAAGACCGTGTGCTCGGGACACACGGGCGTGCGGCCCGAGGTCGCGCAGACCATGGCCGACATCCTGAACGCCGGCATCACCCCGGTCGTCCACGAGTACGGCTCGCTCGGCTGCTCCGGTGATCTGGCCCCGCTGTCCCACTGCGCCCTGACCCTCATGGGCGAGGGCGACGCGGAGGGCCCGGACGGTGTCGTACGGCCCGCGGGCGAACTGCTCGCCGAGGCCGGCATCACCCCCGTCGAACTGCGCGAGAAGGAAGGCCTCGCCCTTCTGAACGGCACCGACGGCATGCTCGGCATGCTGGTCATGGCCCTCGCCGACCTGGAGACCCTCTACAAGTCGGCCGACGTGACGGCCGCCCTGTCGCTGGAAGCCCTGCTCGGTACCGACAAGGTCCTCGCCCCCGAGCTGCACGCCATCCGCCCGCATCCCGGACAGAGCGCCGCCGCCGCCAACATGCTGGCCGTACTGAAGGGTTCGGAACTCACCGGGCACCACCAGGACGGCGCCCCGCGCGTCCAGGACGCCTACTCCGTGCGCTGCGCCCCGCAGGTCGCCGGCGCCGGCCGTGACACCCTCGCCCACGCCCGCACGGTCGCCGAGCGCGAGCTGGCCTCCGCCGTGGACAACCCCGTCGTACTCCCCGACGGCCGGGTCGAGTCGAACGGCAACTTCCACGGCGCCCCGGTCGCCTACGTCCTCGACTTCCTCGCCATCGCCGCCGCCGACCTCGGCTCCATCGCCGAGCGCCGCACCGACCGGCTGCTCGACAAGAACCGCTCGCACGGCCTGCCGCCGTTCCTCGCGGACGACGCAGGCGTCGACTCGGGCCTGATGATCGCCCAGTACACGCAGGCGGCGCTGGTGAGCGAGATGAAGCGGCTGGCCGTACCCGCGTCCGCGGACTCCATCCCGTCCTCCGCGATGCAGGAGGACCACGTGTCGATGGGGTGGTCCGCCGCCCGCAAGCTGCGCACGGCTGTGGACAACCTCACCCGCATCCTCGCGATCGAGCTGTACGCCGCCACGCGCGCGATCGAACTCCGTGCGGGCCTCGTCCCGGCCCCGGCGTCACAGGCGGTCATCGCGGCCGTCCGCGCGGCCGGCGTACAGGGCCCCGGTCCCGACCGCTTCCTCGCCCCGGACCTGGCGGCGGCGGACGCGTTCGTCCGCGGCGGGCAGGTGCTCGCGGCGGTGGAGCCGGTGACGGGTCCGCTGGCCTAGTAAGTGGCGCGGAGTCCGATGTGGCGGGGGCTGCCGTCGGCTGTACGGTGGTCCTCGTCACGTCCGGGCCTTTCGGGGGCCGGAGGCGATCACAGGCGTGCTACTATCACATTGATACGTTTTTGGTACCCATTTACTTTGTGCGCCTGATCGGAATCTTCCGCAGGCGCGTTTTGTTTTACCGGCATCTCCGGCTTTTCCCGGTGCATCTCCGGATGGGGGCCCCTACCTATTCAGGAGAGAAACATGGCAACAGGCACCGTGAAGTGGTTCAACGCGGAAAAGGGCTTCGGCTTCATCGAGCAGGACGGCGGCGGCCCCGACGTCTTCGCTCACTACTCCAACATCGCCAGCTCCGGCTTCCGTGAGCTGCTGGAGGGCCAGAAGGTCTCGTTCGACGTCGCGCAGGGCCAGAAGGGCCTGCAGGCGGAGAACATCGTTCCCGCCTAAATCAGGGGAAGCGCTTTTCCAGAGCCGGGGCCCCGCACCATCGGGTGCGGGCCCCGGCTCGCGCTGTGCGCGTGTGCTGTCCGTGTGGCCCAGGAAGGAAATCCAGATCCAGCATGACTCGATCCGAACGTCCCGTCCGTAAGAGGCCGGCGAACGCACGCGGTGGCCAGCCCCAGACCGGCGCCTCCGCCCCCGCGAGGAACGCGGGCCGGGGCGCCGGCAACAAGGGCGGGGCCCGTAAGGCCGCGCCGGCCCCGCAGGAGTTCTCGCTGCCCGAGAGCATCACGCCCGCGCTCCCCGCCGTCGAGTCCTTCGACGCGCTGGACATGCCGGCCGCGCTGACCAAGACCCTGGCGGCCCAGGGTGTCACCGAGCCCTTCCCGATCCAGGGCGCCACCCTGCCCAACGCCCTTGCCGGGCGCGACGTGCTCGGCCGTGGCCGCACCGGCTCCGGCAAGACGCTCGCCTTCGGCCTCGCCCTGCTGGCGCGCACCGCGGGCCGCCGGGCCGAGAGCAAGGCGCCCCTCGCGCTGGTGCTCGTCCCCACCCGTGAGCTCGCGCAGCAGGTCACCGACGCGCTGACGCCGTACGCGACCGCGGTGAACCTCCGTATCGCGACGGCCGTCGGCGGTATGTCGATCGGCCGCCAGTCCGGGACGCTGCGGCGCGGCGCCGAGGTGCTGGTGGCCACTCCCGGGCGGCTCAAGGACCTCATCGAGCGGGGCGACTGCACGCTCGGCCAGGTCGCCATCACCGTCCTCGACGAGGCCGACCAGATGGCCGACATGGGCTTCATGCCGCAGGTCACGGCGCTGCTCAAGCAGGTCGAGCCGGGCGGTCAGCGACTGCTCTTCTCGGCGACGCTCGACAAGAACATCGACCGGCTGGTCAAGATGTTCCTCACCGACCCCGTCGTGCACTCCGTGGACCCGTCGGCGGGCACGGTGACCACCATGGAGCACCACGTGCTGCATGTCGCCGACGAGACCGACAAGAAGGCCGTGGCGATGCGGATCGCGGCGCGCGAGGGCCGGGTGATCCTCTTCGTGGACACCAAGCGGGGCGCCGACCGGTTCACCAAGCGGCTGCTGGCCAGCGGTGTCCGGGCGTCCGCGCTGCACGGCGGGCGCAGCCAGCCGCAGCGCAACCGCACCCTGGACCAGTTCAAGACCGGTCAGGTCACCGTGCTGGTCGCCACGAACGTGGCCGCACGCGGTATCCACGTCGACGACCTCGACCTCGTGGTGAACGTCGATCCGCCGGCCGACCACAAGGACTACCTGCACCGCGGTGGCCGTACCGCGCGTGCCGGTGAGTCCGGCAGCGTCGTCACGCTGGTGCTTCCCGAGCAGAAGCGTGAGATGACCCGCCTGATGGCCGACGCCGGCATCAGCCCGCGCATCGCCCGGGTCAAGTCCGGCGACGAGGAACTGGCCCGTATCACCGGCGCCCGCGAGCCCTCCGGTGTTCCGGTGGTCATCGAGGTGCCGCAGGCCGCCGAGCAGCCGAAGGCGCGGCCCAAGTCACGTCCCCGGGTGGGCGGCGGAGCCCGTCGCCCCCAGGGCACGGGGACGCGTACGCAGGGCTCGGGTTCGGGGTCGCGTACGCAGGGCTCGGGTTCGGGGTCGCGTACGCAGGGCTCGGGTTCGGGGTCGCGTACGCAGGGCTCGGGTTCGGGCGCCGGCGGCGAGTCGCAGGGCCGTCAGCCCCAGCGCTCCGGCGGCCGGCGCACCGAGAACGGCGGCGTCGCGGGCGCGAGCCGTGCGGGCGGCCGTGGCCGTGCCCCGCAGCGCCGCACGGAACGCGGCGGCGAGGGCGGCGGAGGCCGCCGGGCGGCGTAGGTAAGCAGGCGTACGGCTGAGGGGGTGTCGTGCGGGCCGGTCCGGTCCGCACGACACCCCCTCAGTCATCTGCCGAATGCGCGCCTCAGTCGTGTACCTCGCCGAAGAAACCCGGGTCGACCGAGTCGAGCTTGAGCGCGGAGCTGCGGTGGAGATCGAGGATCTCGGCCAGCGGAACCGCGCGGCGGGTGGTGGCCGTGAGGTCGCGGCGGGCGTCGGCCGACCAGAGGAACGGGGAGACGGAGAGGCCCTGGACGCCGGTCAGGGCGCCGGACTCGCCCCGCCAGCCCGGCCAGCGCAGGGTGTCGTAGAACTGCTCCATACCGCCGCTCAGGAGCCAGTTGAGCCAGTCCGCGTGGCCCACTTCGAGCGACTCCCAGCGCAGTGAGTCCGGCGCGAAGTAGATCATCTCGCCGGGCCGGCCGGGGCGGCCCTCGGCTTCGGGGTCGGGGCCGTTGAGGACGAAGACGCCGCCCAGGACGTCATGGCCGACGACCAGCCCGCCCTCAGGCCGCCACGCGGGATCGAAGCGGGCGGGGAATTCGTTCACCTCGGCGAGGCCGGGCGGGCCCGTGGGCGTCTCCTGGCCCGGACTGCCGTAGATGCGCAGCCATCCGCTGTCCAGCACCACTCCGCCGCAGTTCAGCGCCAACGCGCCCAGCCACGACCGGGCCGTGACCTGTAACTGGAGCAAGGTCCCGCGGCCCTGCGCGGGGTCTACCGGGAGCACTTCCAGTGACACCGAACTCGTGGTGGAGAGCTTCTCGGAGAGGAGCGGCCACGCGGGCTCCTCGACATCGGTCAGCTCGGTCAGGTCTCGCATGGGTTCCCCGATGGGTCCGGGCGCCGCAGCACCGCGCTCAGTAGGCCGCCGTGCGCTCCCGGCGCACCGAGTAGGTCACGAACCCGGCGCCAAGGCCGAGGAAGAGGGTGCCGCCGACGACGTACGGCGTCGTGTCGAAACTTCCGGTGTCGGCCAGCCGGGCCGGGGCGTCGCCCAACTGCGACTCCGTCTCCGACTCCGTGGAGGTCCCGTTCACGGTGGTCGTGTTGGGACCGGCCGACGGACTGGCCGGTGCACTGGGTGACGTCGAGACGTGCTCGACGGGTTCGTCCTGGGTCGCGTTGGCGGACGGGACGAACCACAGGGCCCCCAGGAGGGTCCCCGCGGCAGTGGCGGTCAGCAATGATCGACGTGCGGCGGACACGAAATATCGATCCCCTTGTGGCGCTGGCGAATTGGCCGTGTGGACCGATGCTAATGAAAGGCGCGGGTCGTGGGAAAGTCGCGGAACCTGTGGGTCGTACGCTCCGTCCCATGAGTACTCCTGAGACAGCGCGCTTTGTCCGGCTTCGTGTCGAACTGGTGCTTGAAGTCGATGACGCCGACGCCGTCGCCAAGGCCGCGCTGCGGCGGATCGCCGAGGACACCGCCATGCCGGCGGACGAGCGGACGCACGCCGAAAACGCAGTGACAGAAGACACTGCCGAGGCCCTCGCCTATCTCGTCGACCCGTTCGACCTGGTCAGCGAGGTGCCCGGGATCGAACTCGCCCAGGCTTCCTGGAGCAGCGAGCCGATCGACTACGACCCCGATTCGCCGGATTGGGACCTCGACGAGGATGATGACGCCGAGGACGACGAGGAAATCGGCGTCGGCTGAAGCTTCTTGGGGAAATCGTGACCCCGGGCGGCAACCGTCGCCCGGGGTTTTCTCGTCTCAGAAGATCGCGGGAGGCGTGCGGATCACCTCCGTGCCACCCGCCTCGGACGTGGTGTGCCCCACACATCCACCGGATGTGGAACGGGATGAACCGTCCGGAGCGTTGAAAGTTCTCAC
Source organism: Streptomyces sp. NPDC005808 (assembly GCF_042871385.1). Taxonomy (NCBI): domain Bacteria; kingdom Bacillati; phylum Actinomycetota; class Actinomycetes; order Kitasatosporales; family Streptomycetaceae; genus Streptomyces; species Streptomyces sp. NPDC005808. The sequence continues at coordinate 290,633 of NZ_JBIAIK010000009.1, forward strand.
GGGGCTCTCACGGTTTTTTGGGTATTCGGCAACGATGGAGAAGCGTGTGATGACGGATGGTAAGCGGCGCAGGGGCCTGATGGTCGCCTCCGCACTGCTCGGCGGGGTGCTGGCGCTCTCCGCGTGCAGCGGGAGCGACGACAAGGCAGGCGGTGACGCCGGTGAGAGCAACAGTGCGCAGGCCAGCGCCGACGCGGCCGCCGCCAAGAAGACGTCCGAGGCCTCGATCACGATCACGCCCAAGGACGGCTCCGACAACGCCTCCATCAACAACGCGGCAAAGGTCACCGTGAGCAAGGGCACGCTCACGGACGTCACCATGGAGACCGCGGACGGTACTGCCGTCGCCGGTGAGATATCCGGGGACAAGACGAGCTGGGCGCCGACCGGTCAGCTGGAGCGCTCCACCACATACAAGGTCACGGCGACGGCCACGGACTCCGAGGGCCGCGTGGCCCACGAGAACGGGTCGTTCACCACGGTCTCCCCGGCCAACAGCTTCATCGGCAACTTCACGCCGGAGGACGGCTCCACCGTCGGCGTCGGCATGCCGGTCTCGATCAACTTCGACAAGGCGATCACGAACCAGGCCGACGTGCAGAAGGGGATCACCGTCTCCTCCAGCAGCGGCCAGGAGGTCGTCGGGCACTGGTTCAGCGCCAACCGCCTGGACTTCCGCCCCGAGGACTACTGGACCGGCGGCTCCACCGTCACCCTCAAGCTGAACCTCGACGGTGTCGAGGGCGCGAGCGGTGTGTTCGGCGTGCAGCAGAAGACGGTCACCTTCAAGATCGGCCGTAACCAGGTCTCCATCGTCGACGCCCAGACCAAGACCATGAAGGTCACGCAGGACGGCAAGACGATCAAGACCATCCCGATCTCCGCCGGTTCGCCCGAGAACAAGACGTACGAGGGTCAGATGGTGATCTCCGAGAAGTTCAAGGAGACCCGGATGAACGGCGCGACGGTCGGCTTCACGGACGACGACGGCAAGGGCGAGTACGACATCAAGGACGTACCGCACGCGATGCGTCTGTCGAGCTCCGGCACCTTCATCCACGGCAACTACTGGGGCGCCAAGTCCGTCTTCGGCAGCGTCAACACCAGCCACGGCTGTGTGGGCCTGTCGGACACCAAGGGCGCCAACGACCCGAACACGACTGCCGCCTGGTTCTACAACAACTCGATGATCGGCGACGTGGTGGTCGTCCAGAACACCGGCGACAAGACCATCGCCCCGGACAACGGCCTCAACGGCTGGAACATGGACTGGGCGGCGTGGAAGGCCGGTTCGGCCGTCTAGGACCCCTCTTGCTTGTGGCGACGGCCCGCACCCCCCAAAGGGTGCGGGCCGTCGACGTTGCCGGCCCACAGGCTTCTGGGGTTGCCCACAGGTGAACTCACGCTCCGCCACAGCCTTCTCATCATTCTCTTATCTCGGCCTTATGCCTTCATCACGAGCCGTACCTAGCTTTCGGCCATGTTCTTCACCTACCTGAGGCGCGAACTGCGCCGCCGCAGAAAGGCGGCCCTCGTCGTCGCCTCCGGGCTCGCCCTGGGCATCGCCCTGGTCATCGTGGTCAGTTCCGTGTCCTCGGGCATGGAGAAGGCTCAGGGCAAGGTCCTCCAGTCGCTGTACGGACTGGGCACCGACATGACGGTCACCAAGGCCGCGGCGGCTCAGACGGACACCAGCCAGCGCCCGCGCTTCAACTTCGACGCGAGCGACGGCGACTCCGAGCAGAGCAGTGACCGCGTGATGGTCCAGGGCTTCCAGACCCTGGCCGCCGACACCGTCACCAAGGTCGACTCCCAGGCGGGCGTCGCGGACTCCGTCGGCGGGCTGAGCCTCCAGGTCATCAAGGTCAACGGCCAGTTCCGGCAGGGCCAGTTCCAGCAGGACGAAGGCGCCTCGGCCGCCCCCGGCGGCCGTGGTGGCGGTGGCGGCACCGGTGCTCCGCAGGGCCGTGTCGAGGGCGGCGGCGCCGACTTCGACGTCAACCAGTACACCGTCTTCGGCACCGACGTCACCAAGCCGGAGCTCGGCCCGCTGACCTCCTCGAAGATCACCAGCGGCCGTACGTTCACGACCTCCGAGACCGATGCCAAGGTCGTCGTCGTCGACGCGGCGTACGCCAAGGAGAACAAGCTCGCGCTCGACGGCACGGTCACCGTCAAGGGCGTCAAATACAAGGTCATCGGCATCGCGACGCCCGACAGCGGTGACGCGGCGGCCAACCTGTACATCCCGCTCAAGCAGGCGCAGACGCTCAGCGACTCCAAGGACAAGGTCACCACGATCTACGTCCAGGCGTCCGACTCGCAGCAGATCGACAGCGTCAAGAGCACCATCCAGAAGAACATCTCGGGTACGACGGTCACCACCTCCGCCGACCTCGCGAGCACCGTCTCCGGCTCCCTGTCGACCGCCTCCGACCTCGCCTCGAACGTGGGCAAGTGGCTGTCCATCGCGGTGCTCATCGCCGCGTTCCTGGTCGCCGGTCTGCTCACCTCCTCGGCCGTCTCCCGGCGGGTGCGCGAGTTCGGCACCCTGAAGGCGCTCGGCTGGAAGTCGGGCCGGGTGACCCGCCAGGTGGTCGGTGAGGCCATCGTCAACGGTCTCGTCGGCGGCGCTCTCGGTATCGCGCTCGGCCTCGCGGGCGCGTTCGTCGTGACCGAGATCAGCCCCACCCTCCAGGCGGAGGTGGGGAGTTCGGGCGGCGCCGCGGCGGCTGGTCCCGGCGGTGGCGGCTTCGGCGGAGGCGGTGGTGGCGGGGGCGGTGGTGGTTTCGGCGCCGCCCGCGAGGCCGCGTCCTCGACCCTCGACGTCGCGCTCAGCGCGCCCGTCAGCGTCAACACCATCGTCGTCGCGGTCGGCCTCGCGGTCGCCGGCGGCCTGATCGCCGGCGCCTTCGGTGGCTGGCGCGCCTCCCGGCTGCGTCCCGCGGACGCGCTGCGCCGCGTGGAGTAGTACGGCCCCGCACACGCAAGTGGTCCGGCTCCGCACGGCTCAGGTAGTCCGGCCCCGCACGGTTCGAGTGGTCCGGCCCCGCACGGCTCACGCGGCCAACCCCCTTACGCACAAGCAGGAGTTGTTCCATGTACGAACTCAGAGGCGTCATCAAGCGCTATTCGCGGGGCAGGGACACGATCAACGCCCTCGCCGGTGTCGACCTGACCATCGCGGACGGCGACCGGCTGGTCATCCAGGGCCCCACCGGAGGCGGAAAGTCCACCCTCCTCCAGATGCTCGGCGGACTCGACCGGCCCACCGAGGGCAGCGTCGAGCTCGACGGCATCGACATGGCGAAGCTGTCCGAGGCGAAGCTCACCAAGGTGCGGGCCGAGAACATCGGGTTCGTCTTCCAGAGCTTCAACCTGATTCCCACGCTCACCGCCCAGGAGAACGTGGAGACCGCTCTAGTACCCCTCGGGGTGAAGGCGAAGGAGCGGCGGCAGCGGGCCGCGGACGCGCTGGCGTCGGTGGGCCTCGACGAGCGGCTCGGGCATCTGCCCGCCGAACTGTCAGGCGGTCAGCAGCAGCGCGTCGCGATCGCCCGCGCGCTGGTCAAGCAGCCGAAGGTACTGCTCGCCGACGAACCGACCGGCAACCTCGACGAGTCGATGCGCGACGAGATCATGGACGTACTGGAGACCATGTGGAAGGAGCACGGGCTCACTTTCATCATGGTCACGCACGACTCCTCGATCGCGAGGAAGGCCCCGCGAGTTGCGACGATCCGCAAGGGCAAGCTCACCGTCAAGGAGAACGCGGGGGCGTAGAGGGCGCAGAAGAGGGGGTGCGGGATCGCGGCGGAGGATGTCGGTCAACTCTTTCCTGTGACCCCGCTATTGAGAAGCTGATCACCCCCCGGGCATACTTACGTATTCCGGGGGGTGCACGTACGCACGTGCGGAACTTCCTCCGGCCGGACGAATGGGGATTCGTCCGGATCTCATCTCAGGGGGAGTTTTGCGCAGACAAGTGAAAAGAACGTGCCTTGCCACGGTCGCAACGGCGGCCGCGGTGGCCCTGGCGGCGGGAATGACCAGCCCGGCGTCGGCGGAGCAGGCGAGTGGTACGTCCGCGGCCGGGCAGGCAGCCCAGGCCAAGCAGGCCGAGCTCACGGCCAAGCACTACATCACGCTGATCACCGGTGACCGGGTGGCCGTCGACGCCAAGGGGCGTGTCGTCGGCGTCGAGCGCGCCGAGGGCCGCGAGAACATACCCGTCCGGACCCGCGAGGCCGATGGCCACACCTTCGTGGTGCCGGCCGACGCGCAGCGTCTGATAGCCACCGGCAAGATCGACCAGCGGCTCTTCGACGTCACTGAGCTGAACACGGCGGCGTCCATAAAGTCCCAGAAGCAGGGACTGAAGGTGATCGTCGGCTACAAGGGCACGGCGACGGCGGCCAAGGGCGACGTCCGTGACGCGGGCACCGTCCGCAGGACCCTCAAGTCCCTGAACGCGGACGCCGTGGTGACGCCCAAGCAGGACGCCACCGAGCTGTGGGACGCGGTCACCGAGGACGGGAGCACCGCTTCCGGCGTCGCGAACGTCTGGCTGGACGGCGTGCGTGAGGTGAGCCTCGACAAGTCCGTGCCGCAGATCGGCGTTCCCACGGCGTGGGCCGCCGGTTACGACGGCACGGGCGTCAAGATCGCCGTCCTGGACACCGGCGTCGACACGACCCACCCGGACCTCGCGGGCCAGGTGACGGAGTCCAAGAACTTCTCCACCTCGCCCGACGCGACCGACAAGTACGGCCACGGCACACATGTCGCGTCGATCGCGGCCGGCACGGGCGCCAAGTCCAACGGTAAGTACAAGGGCGTCGCGCCCGGCGCGAAGATCCTCAACGGCAAGGTCCTCAGCGACGAGGGCTACGGCGACGACTCCGGCATCCTCGCCGGCATGGAGTGGGCGGCCGAGCAGGGCGCCGACATCGTGAACCTCAGCCTGGGCGGCGGGGACACCCCCGAGATCGACCCTCTTGAGGCCGAGGTCAACAAGCTGTCCGAGGAAAAGGGCATCCTCTTCGCGATCGCGGCAGGCAACGAGGGCCCCGGTGAGCAGACCGTCGGCTCCCCGGGCAGCGCGGCCGACGCGCTGACCGTCGGCGCCGTGGACGGCAGCGACAAGCTGGCGTTCTTCTCCAGCCGCGGCCCCGGCCTGGACGGCGCGGTCAAGCCGGAGGTCACGGCGCCCGGCGTGGACATCACGGCGGCCTCGGCCGCGGGCAGCGTCATCGCCAAGGAGGTCGGCGAGAACCCGGCCGGCTACGTGACCATCTCGGGTACGTCGATGGCGACCCCGCATGTCGCGGGCGCGGCGGCGATCCTCAAGCAGCAGCACCCGGACTGGACGTTCACCGAGCTCAAGGGTGCGCTGACCGGCTCCGCGAAGGGCGGCGCGTACACGCCGTTCCAGCAGGGCTCGGGCCGGATCCAGGTCGACAAGGCCATCCAGCAGACCGTGATCGCCGAGACCTCTTCGGTGAGCTTCGGCATTCAGCAGTGGCCGCACACCGATGACACCCCGGTGACCAAGCAGGTCACCTACCGCAACTTCGGCACGGCCGACGTCACCCTGAACCTCGCGGCGACGGGGACCAACCCCAGTGGCCAGGCGGCTCCGGCGGGCTTCTTCACGCTCGGCGCGAAGACGGTCACCGTCCCGGCGGGCGGCACGGCCTCCGTCGACCTGACGGTCAACACGAAGCTGGGCGGCACCACGGACGGCGCCTACTCGTCGTACGTGACGGCGACGGGCGGCGGCCAGACCGTGCGCACGGCGGCGGCGGTGCAGCGCGAGGTGGAGTCCTACGACGTCACGGTGAACTACATCACGCGTGCCGGTGAGCAGCCCGTCCACCTCACCGACCTGTGGGGCTACTCGGGTCTGGCCGACGGGCGGGACTTCTTCCGTCAGGGCACCGGCGCCACCGACACCATCCGGGTGCCCAAGGGCTCGTACATCCTGGACACCATGCTCGTGAACGACCTCGTCACGGGCGCGGGCGGCGTGGACTGGCTGGTCCAGCCCACGTTGAGCGTCACCAAGAACACCACGGTGACGATCGACCAGCGCACCGCCAAGAGCGCCGACATCACGGTGCCGGACGCGGCGGCGGAGTTGATGTTCGGCGCTGTCTTCTACTCGTACGAGCCGGCCGGTATGGGTATGGGCATCGGTATGGCCTCCTTCGCGGACCTGCGGGTGGCGCACGTCGGCCCGGCGATCTCCTCCGGTCTCACGCAGAGCTGGTCCGGCACCTGGACCAAGGGCGCCGCCACCGAGTACGACGTCGTCACCGGCGGCAAGGTCACCAAGCTGCAGGGCGCCAAGACCAAGCACTACAAGGCGAGCGAGCTCGCCACGGTGAAGGTGAACCTGGGGGCGTCGGCCGCCGGTAAGACGGGTGCCCTCACCGCCTTCGGTGAGCTGTCCGACGACTTCTCCTTCGGCGTCGGCGTCGAGCAGAAGCTGCCGGGCACGCGCACGCTGCATGTGTCCACCGGGGACAAGGTCAAGTGGGGTCTCGACTTCGTGCAGTTCGGTCCCACGGACCCTGAAGGCTTCCCGAGCCTGGAGGCCTACTACACCCTGGGCGACTCGCTGACCTTCGCGGCGGGCAAGACCTACTCGAAGACCTTCAACAACGCGGTCTTCGGCCCGAAGCTCAACAGTCTGTACGGCGTCTACCGCAGCGGCGACTACCTCTACGGCGTCCTGCCGGTGTTCGCCGACGGAGCCGGTCACGCCGGTGAGTCGCTCTACACCTCGGTCAAGACGACCCTGTACCGCAACGGCACCAAGATCGCCGCGACCGCCGATCCGCTGGACGGCAGCGGCCAGTACAAGGTGCCGGCGGCGGACGCGCTGTACCAGCTGTCGACGTCCATCACGCGTTCCTCGAAGGTGGCCACGGCCGCCTCGAAGATCAACGCGAGCTGGACCTTCCGCTCCAAGAAGGTCACCGACGCGAAGCTGCCGATCTCCACGGCCCGCTTCGGCGCCTCCGTCGGCCTGGACGGCCGTGTCACGGCCGGCAAGACGGTGACCATCCCGGTCATCGTCCAGGGCGCGGCTGTCGGCAGCAACCTCAAGTCCCTGTCGGTGTCCGTCAGTTACGACGCGGGCAAGAAGTGGACCAAGGTGACCGTCAAGAACGGCAAGGTCACCTTCAAGAACCCCGCGAAGGGCAAGGCCATCTCCCTCCACGCGACGATCACCGACAAGAAGGGCAACAAGTCGGCCGTCTCGATCTACAACGCGTACTACGGCAAGTAGTCCGCGACTGAGGGGCCTGCCGGAGGACGAATTCCGGCAGGCCCCTCACGTTGTTTGCGGGTCTTGCTACTTGCAGGGGCTGGCCCTGAGTTTGCGACCGCCGCTTTACATGTGGCGTTGAGCGTGCCGTGGAAACGCGTCGCCTTATTGCCCCAACACTCCGAAGCCCACCTGAACTGGGCGTTCATCACCCTCATGACCCAGCGCCTGGCCCGAAACGGCCCCCGAACCGACAGCTGGACGAAGAAGCCACGCACCGGTTTTAACAGCCCAGCCAGGGCCCTCGCAGATCGTCGACGGCGCGATACAGACCGTAGTCATCCCAAGCTCATTTGTAAGAGCGCCGCCGCTGACAGGCCGCCCGGCCTGTGTATCGGTGATGCGTCAGTGGCGGTGCGTTGGGGCGGCCTGCCGCGTGCCCCGGCCATGCCACCAGCTCCACACTGTATGGCCCACGAGAAGTACGACGGCCACGGCCGAGAGCGCACGAATCGAAGCCCAGACCATTTCGACGACCCGGCCCTGCGAGTCGTCCACCTCCGCTGCCAGCCGCTGGGATGCCTCGAAGAAGGCGATCAACGGGACAAGCAGGCGGAACCCGAGACCGCCGATGCCGGGCGTTCTCGCCATACTCCCCAGGAGCCCAACGGGCGCACCGAAGACGAAAGCCGCTACCCCCCAGAACAGGGCCCCGGGGGAGAGGCCGGCGCCCGCACCAGAGATGACGTGTCCCCCGGCCGGAACGTCGGGGCTCAGAAACTTGAAAAGGTAATACACGGCTACGCCCACTGCCAATGCTGAAGACGCCAGCAGCGATGCCTCGATTCTTGACCGCCGCGAGTAACCGACCAGGAAGGCGAAGCATGCCCATGACCATCCGACGGAAAATACGACGCCTACAGCCTGGCAGACTGGGTTGTCGAATTTGTTCGCGAATGGGCCGACCGTGCCGAGCAGTGCACCTGCCCCGAGAACTGCCGCAATAGCAGCGATGCGAGAACGCGTAAAGTGTGCGATTTTGATGACCCAACTCTCTGGTCAATTTATCAGGGAGAGAAAATCCACCCCCGGCGATGGCCGCCGGAGACGGAGGGAACTAGTACTTAGCGTAGAAGGTCAAGATTCGATGGGCAGCATCTGAACCAGGCCGACCCAGTTCTCTCCGTCCGTCTTGGTATGGGTGGCTCGGACCCTCCAGTGGCCGGCGGGCAGCGAAACCGATGCCTGGGAGGGCATTCCGCCCCCGGGATATTCGATACCTAGCTCGGAGCCTGCTTCGGCGGAGTCCATGAGTGTGGCTGGACCGTCCGATGACCAGGTGCCGCACTCCTCCCACTCGGTGGCGGGGTCTGCAAGAACAGCCCTGGCCGCCGCCTTCAGCTCGGCCTCGGAATCAGCGGCAAGCCACCGCAGGAAGGCCCGGTGCTCGGGTAGAAAACAGCTGGTCGCCGGCTCGTCCGCCAGCACCAGTGCCTGCGCACCGTTCTCGCCAACGGTGATCACACCGGCCAGATCGTCCACCGCGCAGGCCCGGTCATAGTCGTCTGGAGCGGTGGCGTCTCCCGTCATAACCCCTGTCTCCGTACACCCACGCCATGCAGCCAACGCGGAGACGGGGACGACGATCAAAGGCCCGCCCATCGACTCCACCCAAACAGGGGAGGTGCGGGACGCATGGGCTTCGGGAGACGGAGAAACGCTCATGACGTCAGTGTGCCCGCCCCCACTGACAACGCCCACGGTGGCCGACTGGCACCGGGACAGGAACGGCCCTGGGCCTGTGGCACCTGCAGTTACGGGACAGCCATTAAGCCATTAGTTGATGCCCCGCCGAGTTTCGCTACTTGCCCGGGTTGAACGCGCCTTCCGCCGGGTGCGCGAACGCCCCCACAGTGGTCTTGTTCCCGGCCGCAGTCCCATTCAGCGCAAGCTGCCCGCCCATTACCCGCAAGTCCACGTAGAAGCGCACAATGCCCTGTTCGGCATGCAAGCCGTGGATACGGGAATCGGTGTAGCCGAGTTTATTCAGCTCCTGCCTTACTTGAATGGTGGAGGGCTTGTTCAGGCCAGTCAGTGCCTGGGTAATGCGATTGCCATGTATGCGGCCCTCACATGCCTCCACCCCATTCAGCTTGGGCTGCTCAGGCGTGGCAGTGGGGGACGTTACGTCCGTAGGCGGATTCTCGTCCACCGGCAACAGCCCGCTCGGCTGCGTGGGCGGATGCTCACCAGGACCCGGATCATCTGATTCCGGCGCCGCCGGGGTATCCGGCACGCACGGCGCACCCACCCGCTCCAGCATCTCCATAAACGCTACCTGCGTATCCGGGCTCGGGCTGGTAGCTGCCGCCTGCGCGGTCACGCTGTTCTGCTGCCGTCCCACGGTCCCCTCGCTGCCGCATGCAGCCAGCGCCAGTACTGCGAGCGCTGCCGTCCCCGTGCCCGTAAGAACTCTATTCAGCGTCATGAAAATATTCTCGCGGAATAGCCTGCCAACACGCATGAGTACGCGTACTCATGCGCAGTCCGCCGCTGCTCGCTGAGCGGAGAAGCCGTGTCGGTGACTTCCGCGTCTTGGATTTCGGCCAGGAAATGCGAGCGCGCTTGGGCAGAGGCAGTGGGGGTTTCTCCGGCAGGGCCGGACGGAGGCCGCGGCGCGTCGCTTCGAGACGGCGTTGAGGCATGACCGAACGCCGCAGACGCCTGGCTGGGGCTGCATGCGGCGGGGCAACGTCCGCAGAGGCCCTCGACTGGATGGTCGGAACACGGGACCTTTCGGAGCGAGGCCACGGCGCTGCGGGATCTGCGCCTGTACGAGGTTTATGGCGGTTCCGGGACTCCCTCACGCGAGGACATCACCACGGTGCGCCTGGGGGACATCGCGAGCGCCTACCGGGAACTGCGCGCCGGTGTGACGGGTGCCTGACCCGGGGCGGTGCCCTCCAGCTCGCACCAGACGGTCTTGCGGTCCGACCCTTGTTCCACGCCCCACCCCCGTGCGAGAGCGTCGAGGAGAGCGAGACCGCGGCCGGACTCGGCCGTGGCGGCGGCTTGCAGGAGCACGGGCAGGGCGCGCGGGTCGGGGTCGGTGACCTCGATGCGGGTGTGGCCGTGGTCCGTGTTGATGACTCGGACGGTCACCGGGGTGCCCTCGCCGAGGTGGTCGATGACGTTCGTCATCAACTCGGTTGTGCAGAGCCGGACTTCGTAGCTGTGGTGACGTAGGTGGTGGCGCAGCTCGGGTACGGACTTCGCGGTGGCGAGCAGACTGAGTTCCAAGGTCACCGTCACCGCTCGGCCGCCTTCCGGAGTACGGCGGCGAGTGTGCGGGCTGTGGCGGTGTTGCAGTTCCCCAGCGAGACCAGGCCCGCGGGCGGCCGGCACGTACTCGCGTAGGACGGAAGGTCCACGCGGAGGGAGGGGAGCGTGATGCCGTGGAGGGTGAGGGCGGCTCGGAGTTCCGCCACGCAGTGGGTCATGTCGTCGGCGGTGGGGCGGTCGGCGGGCGAGGGGGCGGGCGAGTGGTCGGGCATGAGCGGTTCATCTTCCTGTGCGCTCTGTGACGAATCGCTCACACCTTGACGTGTTGCGGCGTACCGTAAAAGGGGTTCCGGGTTCGCGGCGTGAACTGCGGAAGCAGGCCGGGGAGTTGCGGAAGCCATGGAAAGCGACGTGGCAAGAGCAGTGGAAAATGACCGTGTCGACCGCAGACCCCACACGGCGGTGAACGATGGCCCAGCGCAAGAACATCGACGGCTCCTCTGGCGTACCCACCTTCTACGGCAAGGAGTTGAGGTGGCAGCGGGAGGCCGCCGGGCTCTCCCTTGAACAGACGGTCGAGGGCAGCTTCTTCGGCAAGTCCTACCTCAGCGACATCGAGCACGGGAGACGGCGCATGCCGCTGGACCTGGCTCGGCATGTGGACAAGGTGCTGAAGACCGACGGGTTCTTCGAGCGGTGCTGTGAGGACGTGCGGAAGGCGCACCGGGCTGGGCATGCGTGGTACTTCGAGCAGGTGCTGGAGGCGGAGAAGTTCGCCGAGACCATCGAGGAGTGGTGTCCCAGCGTCTTCCCCGGACTGCTTCAGACCGCCCCGTACGCGCGTGCCCTGGTCCGGGCGGCCCACCCCATGGCCTCCGAGGAGGAGGTCGAGGAGAAGGTCGGTGCCCGTATGGCCCGGGCCGGGCTCTTCGAGGACGATCACCACACCCCGGAGTACTGGGCGATCCTGCACGAGTCACTGCTGCGGCAACCGATCCTCCCGCCGCTGGAGACGGCCGAACAGCTCGAACGGATCGTGGAGTTGACCGAGCAATACCGAATCGTTCCGCAGATCATTCCGCGGACATGTGGTCCGTATCCCCTCATGACCGGCACCGTCAAGGTCATGACCTTCCCCGATGCCCCGCCGCTGGTCTACGTGGAGTCGTCGTACAGCGGGGACACCATCGACGAACCGGCGCTCGTGAAGCAGTACCGCAAGGCATACGATCGGCTCAGGGCCGCCGCGCTGTCACCGGAGGCGTCCCTGGCCATGATCAAGGCAGCGGCAGAGGATTACCGAAATGGCAAGCAACCGGATCGACTTGAGTGACGCGCTGTGGCGCAAGAGCAGCTACAGCAACGGTGACGGCGGGGACTGCGTAGAGGTTGCCAGCGACTTCCCCGGCGCCGCCCTCTGGCGCAAGTCCAGCTACAGCAACGGTTCCGGCGGGGACTGCGTAGAAGTCGCCGACGGCCTCTCGGGCCTCGTTCCCGTCCGTGACTCCAAGTTCTCCGACGGTCCCGCCCTCGTCCTCACCGCCCACGCCTGGGCCCCGTTCGTCTCCGCCCTCAAAACCGACGGGCTGACCGCCTGAACAAGAGGGCTGCGGCGAGGAGCCGTTCAGAAGAAGGTCGCCTGCATGATGTAGAGGCGTTCGTGGCGGGGGACGATGAGGTAGTTGAAGAATCCGCCCGGGACGTGGGCGAAGCCGCCTTTCGGGACGGAAGATGCCTGCTTGCCTCGGGGGCTCCTCGAATAGGTGGGATCCGCTTCGCTGGAAGTACAACTTCCGGGGCCGTCCGTGTTTGTGTAGAAGCATGACTGTTCACACCGTCGAGTACATCCGGTACGGCATCCCCGAGCAGCAGTCGGCGGAGTTCCTCGCCGCCTACACCCGGGCCGCCGCCCATCTCGCGGCGGCTCCCCAGTGTGTGGACTACGAACTCGCGCGCTGCGAGGAGGACTTCGAGCACTTCGTCCTGCGCGTCACCTGGACGTCGACCGAGGACCACCTCGAAGGCTTCCGCAAGTCGGAGCTGTTCGCCGACTTCCTCGCCGAGATCCGTCCCTACGTCTCCAGCATCGAGGAGATGCGCCACTACAAGCCGACGGCGGTACGGGGGACGGGCGCGGCCGTTCCCACGCTGTACGCCTGGGCGGGCGGCGCCGAGGCCTTCACCCGCCTCACCGAGGTCTTCTACGACAAGGTTCTCAAGGACGACGTCCTGGCACCGGTCTTCGAGGGACTGGCCCCCGAACACGCCGAGCATGTCGCGCTCTGGCTCGGTGAGGTCTTCGGCGGCCCGGCCGGCTACTCCGAGACGCAGGGCGGCCACGGGCACATGGTCGCCAAGCACCTGGGCAAGGGCATCACCGAGGTCCAGCGCCGCCGTTGGGTCAACCTCCTCCAGGACGCCGCGGACGACGCGGGCCTGCCTACCGACGCCGAGTTCCGCTCCGCGTTCGTCGCGTATGCGGAGTGGGGGACGCGGCTGGCCGTCTACTTCTCCGGGCCCGACGCGGTGGCTCCGGGGGAGCAGCCGGTGCCGAAGTGGACGTGGGGAGCCGCGCTCCCGTACCAGCCGTAGAGGCAGCCCGTAGGCCTCAGGACTGCCCGTAGGCCTCAGGACTGCCCGTAGGCCTCAGGACTGCCCGTACGCCTCAGGACTGCCCGTAGGCCTCAGGACTGAGGGGCGGCCTTGCCCGAACGGGTGGCGTCCGTTCCCCAGCTGGCCAGCAGGCGGAGCGCCTCCGCCGACGGCGACCCCGGTTCCGCGTGATACGTGACCAGCACCTGCTCACTGTCACCGGCGAGCTGGAAGGACTCGTACTGGAGGGAGAGGTCACCCACCAGGGGATGACGGAGCCGCTTCACCCCGTGAGACTTCTCCTTCACATCGTGCGTGGCCCACAAGCGCCGGAAGTCCTCGCTCTTCACGGAGAGCTCGCCGACCAGCGCGGACAGCCGAGGATCGTCGGGGTGACAGCCGGCGTCCATGCGCAGCAGGCAGACGATGTCGATCGCCTTCTGCTCCCACTCCACGAACAGGTCCTGGTACTCGGGCCTGAGGAACACCATCCGCGCCCAGTTCCGCTCCTGCGCCGGCAGCTCCGACCAGTCGCCGAACACGGCCGCGGCCATCCGGTTCCACACGAGCACGTCGGAACGACGCCCGGTGATGTACGCAGGCACCCCGTCCAGCGTGTCCAGCAGCTGCCGCAAGGCACCCCGCACCTGCTGCTGCCGAGCCCCCTGCTTCTTCTTGTGCTGCTTGGGCTTGGCGAGGTGGGTGAGATGTGCGTGCTCGGCGTCGGTGAGCCGCAGGGCGCGGGCGATCGCGTCGAGCACCTCCGCCGACACGTTCTGTCCGTTGCCCTGCTCAAGGCGCGTGTAGTACGCCACCGACACCCCGGCCAGCTGCGCCAGTTCCTCGCGGCGCAGCCCCGGCACCCGCCGGTGCCGGCCGAAGTCCGGCATCCCGACGTCCTCCGGCTTCAGCCTGGCTCGGCGGGTGCGCAGGAACTCGCTGAGCTCGGCGCGCCGGTCCAGCGGCTGCCCCGCCGCGCCCGCGGGCTGCTGAGAAGGCTGTGGTGGGTGTGCGTCCATGCCTTCAGTATTCACGGTCCTCTGACGGTCGTACGCGTACGAGGCTGACCCCGTCAGTAGTAGGACCAGCGAACGTACGTAAAGCCGTGGCCTGGGTGAATGTCGCGCGGCCCGGCACGCTGGACGACGTACCCGGTCGGAAAGTCAGCAAGGTCAGAAGGCAGCCGGGTACACGACCACTCCTTAGGAGAACCCCGGCATGACCACTGTTGCTGCGTACGCCGCCCCCGCTCCCAAGGCGCCGCTGGAGCGCACCACCATCGAACGCCGCGAGGTCGGCGAGTTCGACGTCCTGATCGACATCAAGTTCGCCGGCATCTGTCACTCGGACATCCACCAGGCCCGCGAGGGCTGGGGCGAGGCGATCTTCCCGATGGTCCCGGGCCACGAGATCGCCGGCATCGTCACCGAGGTCGGCTCCGGCGTCACCAGGTTCCAGGTGGGCGACCGCGCGGGCGTCGGCTGCATGGTCGACTCCTGCCGCGAGTGCGAGAACTGCAAGGCGGGCCTGGAGCAGTACTGCGTCAAGGGCAACGTCCCGACGTACAACGGCATCGGGGTGGACGGCACGCCCACCTATGGCGGCTACTCCACGCACATCGTCGTCGACGAGAACTACACCGTCCGCATCCCCGACGGCATCTCCCTCGACGAGGCCGCACCCCTGCTCTGCGCCGGCATCACCACGTACTCCCCGCTCAAGCACTGGAACGCCGGTCCCGGCAAGAAGGTCGCCGTCCTCGGCCTGGGCGGCCTCGGCCACATGGGCGTCAAGATCGCGCACGCGCTCGGCGCCGAGGTGACCGTCCTGTCGCAGTCGCTCCGCAAGAAGGACGACGGCCTGAAGCTGGGCGCCGACCACTACTACGCGACCAGCGACCCGAAGACCTTCGAGGAGCTGGCGGGCACCTTCGACATCATCCTGTCGACGGTCTCGGCCCCGCTGGACTTCGGCGCGTACCTCTCCCTGCTGAAGACGGACGGCGCGCTGGTGAACGTCGGCGCCCCGGAGGAGCCCATCTCCCTCAACCTGTTCGCCCTGCTCAACGGCCGCAAGACCCTCGCGGGCTCCGGCATCGGCGGCATCCAGGAGACCCAGGAGATGCTCGACTTCTGCGCCGAGCACGGCCTGGGCTCCGAGATCGAGCTGATCACGGCCTCCGAGATCAACGACGCGTACGAGCGTGTCCTCGCGAGCGACGTCCGCTACCGCTTCGTGGTCGACACGGCCACGATCTAGCCAGGTCTGCGGTATGCCGCTGAACCCGGGTCCGGTTCTCCGGGCGCGGGTTCAGCGCCTGCCCGAACGCCCCAGCAGCCACAGTAGATAGGGCCCCCCGACCAGGGACGTGAGCGCCCCCACCGGGATCTCCAGCGGCGGCAGCAGCGTGCGGGCCACCAGATCCGCGGCGACCACGATGACTGCTCCCGTCAACCCGGAGGCGACGAGCGGCAGTTGAGGGGTGCGGGTGATGCGGCGGGCCAGCTGCGGACCGGTGAGCGCGACGAAACCGATCGGGCCCGCGGCCCCCGTCGCGACCGCGGCCAGCACCACGCCCAGGAAGGTCAGCCCGAGTTGGGTGCGGTGCACGCGGACGCCGAGCGCGGCGGCCGTCTCGGGGTCCAGGCCCAGCGGCCGCAACGCCCGGTTCGCCCACACCAGCGCGGGCATGGAGAGCAGCAGGACCCAGCCGAGTGGCCACGCCTGCTCCCAGCCGCGCCCGTTCAGGCTGCCGGTCAGCCACAGCTTGAGCGATTCGGCCTCGGCGAGTTCGCTCTCGGTCAGATACAGCTGTACGACGGCCGACAGCGCGACCCCGATCCCGACTCCCGTCAGCACGAACCGACTTGGCTGCATCCCGTGCCGCCAGGCCAGCACGTACACCAGCGCGGCGGCCACCAGACCGCCCGTGACGGCGACGGCGGGCAGCGCGCCCGGTGAGGCGACCGTGCCGGTGGCGAGCGCCAGGACGGTCGCGGCGGCGGCGCCGTGTCCGACGCCGATGACGTCCGGGCTGGCGAGCGGGTTACGCGTCACGGTCTGCACCAGCGCCCCGGACAGTCCGAGCGCGGTGCCCACGAGCGCGCCGAGCACGATCCGCGGGACGCGCAGCTCACCGACGATCAGGTCGTACGGGCCTCCCTGACCGCGCAGCACCCGCCAGACCTCGCCCGGCGGGATGTACGTCTGCCCGACGCACGCCGACAGCAGCATGACGCCGGCGAGGAGCACGACGAGTGCGCAGACGACGGCTGCCGAGCGCCGGTGCAGGAGGAGGGAGAGGCGGCGGTGGCGGACCGCGGAGAGTCCCGCCGAGCGGGGGTACGTGCCGGCGGTCATGCGCCCACCGACTTCCGGCGTACGAGCACGATCAGTACGGGTACGCCCACGAGCGCGGTCATCACGCCGGCCGGGACCTCCGCCGGGGCGCGGACCACCCGGCCCGCCACATCCGCCGCGAGCAGCAGGGCGGCGCCGAGGAGAGCGGAGAGGGGGAGGGTCCAGCGGTGGCCGCCGGAGACCAGACGCTGGGCGAGGTGGGGTACGGCGAGGCCGATGAAGGCGATGGGCCCCGCGGCGGCGACCGCGGCCGCGGTGAGCACGGTCGCGCCGAGCGCCGCACACCCTCGTACCAGCGCGACCCGGTGGCCCAGCGCCCGCGCCGTGTCGTCGCCGAGCGCGAGCGCGTCCAGGCCGCGGGCACAGGCAAGCACCAGGAGCGCGCCGGCGATCAGGAACGGCAGCATCCGCCCGACGGTCCCGGCGTCCCGCCCGCTGAGTGCGCCCACCTGCCAGAACCGGAACTGGTCGAGGGTCGCCGAACTCGACGTCAGGACAACGGTGGTGGCGCCTGCCGTCATCGCGGACAGCGCGGTTCCGGCGAGCGCCAGTTTCACCGGCGAGGCGCCGCCACGCCCGCGCGAGGCGATGGCGTAGACGGCACACGCGGCGGCGACGGCGCCGGCGAAGGCGTACCAGACGTAGCCGGAGAAGCCGTTCGCCCAGCCGAGCGCGATCGCGAACACGACGCCTGCCGCCGCGCCCTGGCTCAGTCCGAGGATCCCCGGATCGGCGAGCGGATTGCGGGTGACCGCCTGCAGCGCCGCCCCCGCGAGCCCGAGCGCCGCCCCAGCCGTCAGCCCGATCGCGGTCCGCGGCACCCGCAGCGACCGTACGACCAGCGCGTCCGGTGAACTCCCGCCGTGCACGAGGGCGTCGAGGACCGTGGACAGGGGGACGGGGCGGGTGCCGACGGCGAGGCTGAACGCGACGGCGGTGACCGTGAGGAGGAGGGCGGCGGTGAGCCAGGCGGTGCGCTTGGCGGCCGTCGCGCGCCGTTTCGCCGGCCTCGGCGGCCCTGCTCGCTCCGGCCCTGCTCGCTCTGCCTGACCTACTTGACTCACTTGCCGATGGTGTCCGTGAGCTGCTTGATGACGAGCCGAGCGGCGGTCGGGCCGGCGTTGAGGTACCAGGGGTCGTCGTCGACCTTCACCGCCTGGCCCGCCTTGACGGCCTTCATCGACTTCCACAGCGGTCCGGCGAGCACGCTGCCGGCATCGGTCTTGGACGCGTCGCCCTGCACGGAGTAGAAGATCCAGTCACCGTCCGCGGTGTCGATGCTCTCCGCGCCGATGTCCTGCGAAATGGCGTTGAACTGCTGTGACTTGGGCCGGCCGAGCCCCATGTCGACGGCGATCGACCCGGTGAAGGAGGACACCCCGAACATCCGCGTACGGTCCGGCGTGAACCGCAGCATCGACACGGCGGGATCACCGAGGCTCTTGCCGCCGGTGGCGGCGTCTGCCGCGATGTCGTCGAGCATCTTCTGCGCCTGCTCGCCCTTGCCGACCGCGTCGCCGACGAGCAGCAGATCCCGCTTCCAGTTGATGCCGTTGCCTGCCGTGACGACGGTCGGTGCGATCTTCGACAGCTTCGGGTACAGGTCGCCGAGCGAGTCGTTGACCAGGATCAGGTCGGGCTTGGCGGCGGCGAGCGTCTCCAGGTTCGGCGCCTGGCGGGTGCCCGCGTCGGTCATCTCCGTGAGCTGCTTCTTGTACGCGGGGAAGGCGTCCGCCAGATAGTCCGGCACGAGCCCGGCGTTGTCGGCCCGGGTCGTGACCGTCGGGACGATGCCGAGCGACAGCAGGTCGTCGAGCTGTCCGGTGCTGAGCACGGCGATCTTCTCGGGCTCGGTCTTGATCTCCGTCTTGCCCTGGAAGTGCCCGACGGTCCGCGGGAACTCCCCGTCCTTGGCACTCCCGGCGCCCATACCGGCCTCGACGGCGCTGGGGGCCACGGAGGGTCCCTCGGAGGCGCCGGCCACGAGATTGCGGTCCGAGTCGGAGGAGGCGCTCCCGCTCGGGGCGGAGGCCTCATCGCTGGATGAGCATCCGGCCAACAGGCCGCCGACCACGGCAACGGCCAGTACGGCCTTTGATCCCCAGGTGCGCACAACGACTCCGATCGATGAATTAGGTAAGGCTTACCTTAAGCACCCTTCCTGGGGCGGTCGGAACCGGGGGCCCCGCTTGCGCGTGCCACCAGCGCTACTCGGATCGGTGCCGGACTGCCGAGAGCAGGCGCCGCTGGCCCGTCGCGTGCCCACCCGTTCCGATGACGAGCCGTCGGTACAGCCGGCCGGCCGGACCGGGAAAGGCGGCCCGGGTCTCGGCGCGCAGCCTGGTTCGACCCGGCCCCGCGTGGTCGAGACGGAAGATCAGGGCGTACGTCGAGAAACGGTGCCGCCCTTCAAGGACCAGCTTCCGCCCCGGCACCGCGGCGGCCACCCGGAACCCCGGGAACGTCGACCCCTCGGCAAGGGGCCGCGGCCCGGACGCCGTACGGTCGGCGCATCCGACCAGCCGCGCGTAGCCCGCCGCGCGGGGACGCGAGAAGGACCGCTCCAGCGTCTCGACCAGACCACGCCAGACGTCGTCGGCCTCCGCCACGACGACCGTGACGTGCTCGTCGACGTACGGCAACGAAGCGATCCCCACCAAAGCCTCCCGGCGCGGGTACCGGCCTGACCGCGTCTTGCCGGTCTGCATGGTTTCCATGGTCCGGCATGGTCCGGCATGGTCCGGCACGGTCTGCAGGTCTGCAGGTCTGCAGGTCTGCATGGCGTCTTCATGGTCGGCCAGTACGGAGACGATCGGCCAGTACGGAGATTGAGTGCCCAAGTGCTGCGCCGTAGGATCCGCGGTGATCTCGGGCACATTCCCAGTCCAGCTCCAGGTCCGATGCCACAGTCAATGCCCAGGCCAACGCCACGCTACGAGCAGTGAAACACTGAGCCGCGACAGGAGCGACCGCCCATGACGACCGACGTGTCCAGCGCCGAGTTGAGTGCGCAGGAGGCCGCCGCCCTGGCCGCGATCGACGAGCAGGCCATCGCCCGAAACCTCCTGGAGCTGATAGCCGTCCCGAGCGTGACGGGGAGCCCGGCGGAGTCCGAGGCACAGCACGACCTGGCCGGACGGCTGGACCGGCTCGGTCTCGACGTCGACCTGTGGTCGATGGACCTGCCCACACTGCGGGCGCACCCCGGCTTCCCCGGGTCGGAGGCGCCGCGCGACGAGGCGTGGGGCCTGGTGGGGGTCACCGAGGACGGCGGCGACGGGCCGACCTTGATCCTCCAGGGCCATGTGGACGTCGTACCGCCCGGTGACCTGGCGGGCTGGGACGGGGACCCGTTCATACCGAGGGTGGCCGGCGACACCGTGCACGGCCGGGGCGCGTGCGACATGAAGGCCGGCCTTGTGGCCCACCTCGCCGCGCTGGCCGCGATCCGGGCGAGCGGGGTACGGCTGCGCGGCCGGCTGGCGGTGCACTTCGTGGTGGGGGAGGAGGACGGTGGACTCGGGGCCTTCGGCACACTCCAGCGCGGTCACACGGGCGACGCCTGCGTCATCACCGAGCCGACCAACAGCACCCTGATCACGGCCAACGCGGGCGCGCTGACCTTCCGTATCGCCGTTCCCGGTCTGGCCGCCCACGGCAGTTCCCGGGACGCCGGGGTCAGCGCCATCGACGCGTACCTGCCCGTCCACCGTGCGCTGGCCGCCCTGGAGGCCGAGCGGAACGCCGACCCTGACCCCCTCATGGCCGAGCACCGCATTCCGTACGCGCTGTCCGTCGGCACGGTTCGCTCGGGCGACTGGGCGAGTACGGTGCCCGATCTGCTGGTCGCCGAGGGCCGGTTCGGCGTACGTCTCGACGAGGACCCCGCGACCGCCCGCGCCGCCCTGGAGAAATGCGTGGCCGAGGCCTGCGCCGCCGACCCGTGGCTGCGCGACCATCCGGCGAAGGTCAGCTGGCCCGGGGGCCAGTTCGCCAGCGGGCGGCTGCCGGCGGGGCATCCGCTGCGGGATGTCGTACGGGAGGCGGCGCGAGCCGTCGCGGGCGGCGCCCCCGCCCCGTCCGAGCACGGTGCCTCGTACGGCAGTGACCTGCGGCTCTACGCCGCCGCCGGCATCCCGACCCTGCAGTTCGGACCGGGCGACATCCGCGTCGCACACAGCGCCCAGGAGCGGGTGTCCGTCTCCGAGATCGTGCACGTCAGCCGCGCGCTGGTCCTCACGGCACTCCGGACGGTCGGCACCAGGTGAGCGGCCCCTGGCGGTCCGGGCGGGCCGGACCGTCGGGGAACCACTCCGGACATAACGGAGAAGGCGGTGTCACCCGCCACTGCCTGGAGGGCGTCCTTGACGAGCGGCACGCTTGGGCTGGTCTCCGCCGCCGAGTCCCCCGGATCGTGAAGTCGAGCGTTACGCCACTCCGCCCTGGTGCCGCATCGCAAGGACAAGGGCGGTGACGGCTACAGGGAGTCGAACGGTGGCACGATGCGGACGATGATGATCAGCGGGGCGCGTGGTGCCACCAGGAAGTAGAACCAGCCGCCGGCCGCGTCCATACGGCGCAGGCCTCCCGGTCGGGGGCCGTTGCCGAGGTCGCTGACATCGATACCCGTACTGGCGAGGTCCACGAGCTGACCCGCCAGACGCTCCACCTCCGCCACGATGTGAACGGGGATGCCGCCTGCCACGTGATTGTGGTCGGGGTCGTACTCCCAGCGCCACTCCGTGCTCACCGGGCCGGGAGGCCGATGGCTGAGTGGGCTTCGTCCAGGATGCGCCCGATCGCGGAGGCGGCTTGCCGTGCCTCGGCGGCGTCGCCCGCCTCGGCGGCGTCTTCCCAGCGGCGGAGGTCTGCTGCCAGGGCGGGCTGGCGTTGGATGTGGACATAGGCAGCCCACTGAGCGATGAACCGCTGGAGCGGCGCAAGATCGGAACCCTGCCGTGACTGGTCGGCTGCCTGGTCCAACTCCCGTGTGAAGGCCGGTAGTGCGGCTGGCGCGATCTGACGGATGGCCTGCCGCAACGCGGCAACCGTGGCAGGGGGCTCGGGGATGAGCGGCTGCCCAGCGGCGGAGGTGGTCATGGCTGCTCCCATGGGCGTGATTCTGATCCCATGCGTCAGCGTATCGGCCATGGGTGCTTTTCCACCGCTCGAACGAGTGAGGGAGAAGCGATTCAGCGCGTCGTCTTCCTGTCCTGTCGCTCACCGGACTTCCTGATCTGTCGTTCACCCGACGGCAACGCGGCGACGCTCGCCTTCTTCGAGGGGTGCGCCGTGCTATTGACATGGACCCGACGCGAGGAACACGCTCCTGAGAGCGCTCTCACCTCCACCCACAGGGACGCCGCCTGACGGAGTAGCGTCAAGTGGCTGCCCCTCGCCCCCCACGAGGGGAAGGAGCACGGATGTCCATCAAAGGCACGCGCTTGCACTTACTTCCGAGCCGAAGAGGCAGGCGGCGAACGGGCGTTGGCCTGCTCGCGGCGATCTCCGCCGTCGCGACGTTCGCGTTGGCCGGTGCGCCCGCCGCCCAGGGAGCCTCCCCCCAGGCAGCCTCCGCGCAGCCCCCGGCGAAGGCCGTCGCGGCGCAGCCCGCCGCGGCGGTCGCCCCCGCGGCCGTACCGGCAGCACCCGCCGGTTTCACCACCACCTGGAGCGACGACTTCTCCGGCGCCGCCAACACCGGACTGAACACCGACATCTGGCGTTACGACGTCGGCGAGGGCTGGACCTTCGGCACCGGCGAGGTCGAGACGATGACCAACAGCACGGCCAACGTCTACCACGACGGCAACGGCCATCTGGTGATCAAGGCCCTGCACTCGGGCACCGACCCGGTCCTCGGCTGGACCTCGGGCAGGGTCGAGACGCAGGCGGACGGCTTCGGCGCGCTGCCCGGTGGCGTCGTACGGATGGAGTCGTCCCTCCAGCAGCCGAACGTCAACACGACGAACGGCCTCGGGTACTGGCCCGCGTTCTGGATGCTGGGCTCCCCGCTGCGGGTCGGCACGGTCTGGCCCGGCTCCGGCGAGATCGACATCATGGAGGACATCAACGGCCGCAGTTCGGTGTTCGGCGCCCTGCACTGCGGCACCAACCCGGGCGGCCCGTGCAACGAGTCCACCGGCGTCGGCTCCGGTGAACGCGCCTGCTCCGGCTGTCAGACGGGGTACCACACCTACGCGGTGGAGATCGACCGCTCGACCTCCCCCGAGCAGATCCGCTGGTACCTCGACGGCGTCAACTTCTACACCCTCAGCTCCAACCAGATCGACGCCACCGCCTGGTCCAACGCCGTCGACCACAGCTTCTTCATCATCTTCAACCTGGCCATCGGCGGCGGCTTCCCGGCTGCCTACGGCGGCGGTCCCACCGCCGCCACCGTGTCCGGCGGTTCGCTGAACATCGACTACGTGGCCGTCTACAACAAGGCGCCCCCCGGCGCCACGGGCACCAACATCGCCCAGGGCAAGCCCACCACTGCCTCCTCGGCGGAGAGCGCGTCGTTCCCGGCGGCCAATGCCACCGACGGCAACATCAGCACTCGCTGGTCGAGCGCGTTCAGCGACCCGCAGTGGCTGCAGGTCGACCTCGGCGCCACCTACAACCTCACCCACGCGTCGGTGATCTGGGAGGCGGCCGCCGCATCGGCCTACCAGCTACAGACGTCCACGAACGGCACGACGTGGACCACGATCTACTCCAACAACAACAGTCCACAACTCCTCCAGGACACCGCGCTGTCGGGCTCGGGGAGATACGTCCGGATCTACGCCACGGCCAGAAACTCGACCTACGGCGCGTCGCTCTACGAGCTCAGGCTCTACGGTTCGACGTCCGGCTCCACCCCCGGCACGCTCCTGTCGCAGGGCAGAACGGCCACCACCTCGTCCTCGGAGAGCACCAGCTTCACCGCTCCCATGGCGGTCGACGGCAACACCGGCACCCGCTGGTCGAGCACGTTCACTGATCCGCAGTGGCTGCAGGTGGACCTCGGGGCCACCCACGCCATCAGCTCGGTCGCCCTCAACTGGGAGGGCGCGTACGGCACGGCGTACCAGATCCAGACCTCGGCCAACGGGACGACCTGGACCACCATCTACTCGACCACGGCGAGCACCGGCGGCAACCAGACACTGACTGTCACCGGTTCCGGGCGGTATGTGCGGATGTACGGCACCGCGCGTTCCACCCAGTACGGCTACTCGCTCTGGGAGTTCCAGGTCTACGGCACCTGATCGCGCCCTGCCCCCAAGAGCTCGCCCCCTCGGACGCCCTGGTACGCCGCCGACGCACCAGGGCGTCCGCCTTGCCGGCAGCCGGCCCGCAGGACGGCATCGGTGCCCCCTCGCGGCGGCCGACCACAGGGCCGGATCGGCGGGTGCGGAATCGCCTGGAACCCTCACGCGTTGTGGGGAGTGGGCAGGAGAAGCCGGTGGCGTGCGAGCCGGGCGGCCCGAGTGACCGAGCTGACGTACATGACGTACATGACGGATATTGGAGGGCCGCAATGGCTGGGCAGACGCAGAGGGCCGTGCTGGCGGGCGGATGCTTCTGGGGGATGCAGGACCTGATCCGCCGGCTCCCGGGCGTTACGGCGACCCGGGTCGGATACTCCGGCGGTGACGTGGAGAACGCGACGTACCGTAATCACGGCACGCACGCGGAGGCCATCGAGATCCTTTTCGACCCCGAGAAGACCGACTACCGCGCGATCCTGGAGTTCTTCTTCCAGATCCACGACCCGAGCACCAAGAACCGTCAGGGCAACGACATCGGCCTCAGCTACCGCTCGGCGATCTACTACGTGGACGACGAGCAGAAGCGCATCGCCGAGGACACGATCGCGGACGTGGACGCCTCCGGCCTCTGGCCGAACAAGGTCGTCACCGAGGTCGAGCCGGTCGGCCCCTTCTGGGAGGCCGAGCCCGAACACCAGGACTACCTGGAGCGCTACCCGGACGGCTACACCTGCCACTTCCCCCGCCCCGGCTGGCGCCTGCCCACCCGCACGGCGGGCTGACCCACGAGCCAGCCCGGCGGTCGTCGGAGACTGAACCGAACCTCCACGGCCGACCCGGGCCGCGCTCGCGCCTCAGCCGGTCCTGCCTCTCAGGCACGGTACAAGGATGACGTGCGCGGGGTAGGTCATCCCATCAGGTGGGCAAGATGTTCGTCCCCAGCGGGATAAGGGCGTTCCCGGGGCAGCAGCCGGGCGGCGGAGCCCAGGTCGCCACCGCTGACGAGGGCGTGGATCTCGTGGGCGAGCGGGGTGACGTCGCGGATGGCGACCGTCCACTCGTCCGCGTACCTTCGTACGGCCTCGCCGGAAAGACCCAGTTGCAATGACCGGTACGGCAGGGGCTGGAGGCGCAGATCCCGCTCGGGATCCCACTGCACGCGAGCGGGCGCACGCGTCAACTGACGCCGCCACCCGGCCCGGTCCGGGTGCACGCCGCGGACGTAGCTCGACAGACACGCATGACGCAGCGCCCATTCGAAGCCCTCACGGCAGATCTCGACAGCGAGCACGGTCTCCTGCCCCGCCTTGGCGCCCCACCCGCAGCGGTACATCATCCACAGGAACGACGGCTTGATCCACGTCATGCGCTCCCGCTTCCACGCAGCGGGAAAACGGCCCTCACGAACGGTGGGCAGGCCGATCTCCGGCGAGTACGCCTGGTAGACGGTGATCGTCGACTCGCCGTAGACCGCACGGATCCGACGGTGTGGTTCTTCCATGACGTACAGCCTGGGGCCGGGCCGGTCCGGGCGGCTACTGAGTTTCGACCGCCGTACTCGCCATCGGCGAGTCGGCCGCAGCAGCGCGTGAGCTGCGGGCAGGACGACGGCCCGAGCCGCTGTGTTCGCCGGACTCAGGTCGCACATCCGGCGGAACTCGGTGACCGGACTACCGCGAGGCCGCTGCGTTCGCCAGGCTCAGGTCTCGCATGCGGCAGAACTCGGCTGCCGGGTCGCCGCGGTAGCGCCAGGGGAGGGCTCCGACATGACCGTCCACCAGGCGGAACTGTTCGACGGCCGCCTCGTCCCGGTCCTGGAGACAGAGGTAGTAGGCGAGAAGGTGCCGGACCTCCGCCAGTCGCGGGTGCGTCGGGTCGGCGGCGGCCACGTCCACGAGCGCCGCGTCGACCAGGGCACGCATCTCGGGCGTACGGTCGGCGTCCGTCGAGTCCGACTCGTCGTGCTCGAAGTGCGCGATCAGCGGGAATGCCGTCATCAGGCTGCCCAGCGGCGCCCCGTCAGCCGCCCGCGCCGCGAACTGACGGGCCAGCTCTTCCGAGCCCCGCCACTTCTTGCACCAGTACTGCAGCGCCGAGAAGTGCGCCTCGTAGTGGTGCGGCGCGCGGTCGGTGAGCTCCTTCCACATGCGGTCCATCTCCGCGTGCGGGTAACCGAGTCCCAGCGCCGTCCAGATCTCACCGCAGTACGGGGTCGGGTCACCCTCGGGCGCCACGGCGGCCGCGCGGGCGTGTTCCTCGCGGGACCGGGCCAGCATGCGATGGAAGCCCTCGAACTGCTCGGAGGTGGTGTACTTGGCTCTCTTGCCACCGCGGATGTCCCAGGCCAGCATCACCGTGCTGCGCGCCCGCATCAGCACCGCGCCCGGGTCGTCGGGGCGTGCGGCTTCCCAGGCAAGGAGCCAGGCGTCGTCCTCGGCGGCGACCTTGGCGAGCGGTGCGAGGTACAGCGCGCGGCGCTCCCAGTCCCGCTCGACGGCCGTCGCGTCGAACAGCGCCGCGACCGGCTGCCAGTCGCCGGACCTGGCGGCGGCGAGTGCCGCTGTCAGCTCGGCCGGAGCCGGACCCGCGAACTTGGAGTTCTGCCGCTCGGGCGGCAGCAGCCCCAGGGCCGTGGCCTCGGCGGGCAGCTCGTAGCCCGTCGAGTCGCCGGCGCCCCGCCAGCCTTCGACGGCGCCCTCCACGATGGCCTTGAGGAAGTACAGGCCGAGAGCGACCAGGGGGAGTATGACGAGGGCCAGTACGACCCAGATGATGATCACAGCAAACCTCGGTGGGGGGTGACGGAGACGCGCACAGGGGCCTCAGCGGTGGTGGGTGAGCAGGGCACGCAATGGGGCGGTGTCGGCGGTGTCGGCGAGCGCCGCCCTGACCGCGGCGTCGAGGTCGGTCTCCGAGGTCTCCTTGCCGCCAGGCGTCGGCGGCAGGAGCACGGTGGCCGGCCGTGACCAGGAGAACTCCCAGCGCAGCTGGGAATGGGCGGCGAACTCAGCCAGTGCCATGCTGTGCAGAGACTCGTACAGGACGGGACGGACGAACTCGCGGAAGGCGCGGCCCTGCGCGGCGGACGCCCGGCTGGACAGGGGCAGCCTGCGGGCCAACTGCCACAGCTGCCCGTTGTCGATCAGCCGCAGCAGCGCGGGCAGGGTCGGCCGGTCCTTGGTGTACATCGCCAGCGCCCGGTGCAGCGGTGTGTTGAGGGAGGCGAGCCCCTCAGCTATGGAGGCGTCGAGCAGTTCTTGCCAGTCGAGGGTGCGCCGGAAGTGCCGTACGTCGTCCGCGAGAACCGTGTCCTCCAGGGCCGCCAGGATCCCCGCCGGATCGGCCAGGAGGTCGAGGGCGGTGCCCTTGGCCTCTTCCGTGCGCCCATCGGCGGGCAGCGCCTCGACGCGGCGGATGCGGTCGGAGATGGGTGGATGCGAGTCGTACGGCGACGGAGGCGCGGCCGGTGGTGCGGAGCGCAGCCCGACCAGTTCGAGCTGCCGGGCGTTCAGCATCGCGTGGAAGCCGCCGAACACCTCGCCGCGCGGCGGTAGAAGCCCGGCGCTGGAGCCCAGTGTCGCGTAGGAGTGCATGTAGAACCCGAACGCGGCGTCCAGGGCAGGGACCTCGCGCAGCGCCGACACGGTGGCGTCCCGTCCGGCGATCTTGGCGGCCACGGCGTCGGCGGCGTACTCCTGACGGCGGGAGTCGGCCAGCGTGGCGCGGAAGTACAGCTTGGCGTACGCGGTGTAGACCCTTGCCATCGCGCGGTAGGTGAGCCCCGCGTGGCCGGTGTCGATCTCTCGGGCCGCTTTCCCCCTGGCCTCGGCCTTGGTGTTCCTCTTCTCCTGCCGGGCCCGCTCGCGTTCCGCCGTGCTGCCGGCCCGTTCCTCGAACTGCTCGATGGTGCGCAGGACCTGCGCACGACCGCGCACGGTGATGGCTGCGAGTCGGGTCTCGGAGTTCGAGTAGTGGCCCAGCTCATGGGCCAGGACGGCCCGCAGCTGGTCCTCGGTCAGGCCCTGCATGAGGGGCACGCCGAGGTAGAGGCGGCGCGGTCCGGCGAGCAGGCCGAGGAAGTGGGCACGCTCACTGACGGCGGCGTTGACGTCGGCCGTGAGGACGACGACCGAGGGCGTGCGGGTGGCGACGTGGTCGGCCAGTTCGCTTACGGTGCGCCAGAGTTCGGGCTCGTCGGCAGCTGTCACGGGTATGCCCGCGATGTCCTCGTTCCTCGGCGTGCGCACCATGAACAGGCCGCGGACCAGCGGAATCGAGAGCAGCACGGAGACGACGTACGACTTGACGGCGACGCTGGAAGGGGCGTGCAGGTACAAGACGTAGTCGACCCCGGCCAGTGCGGCCAGCACGACGATGCCGAGCAGATGGAATCCGACGAGCCATACGAGAGCGCGCAGCGCGCGCAGGGTCGCGCCCATTGGGCAGAGTTCCCCCCCCGGGAAGACTGAAGATCACGAAAAAGTTTGGTGGCCATGGGTGTGATCATGACCAACAGGCAGGGGCGGAGTATTACCCACCCGTAAGCCGGGTGGCAAGGCGCAACCGGGTGTATGGGGGCTCAGCGCGCGACGGTGTGAGGCCTCAGCGCAGGAGCGTCGCCGGGCTCCCCCCGTTCGCCTCGTAGCCCGCCACCGCCAGCGCCCGGTACACCGCGTAGTCCGCTGCGGGGTCGGATGTGAGGGTCCAGGGCAGGGCGCCCACGTGGCCGTCGATATGGACCAGTTGGTTCATGGCCTCCGCCCAGCGCTCGCCGCGGACGAGGAAGAAGACCAGGAGGTGGCGGACGTGGGCGAGCATCGGGTCGTCGGGGCGGGCCGCGTGTACCGCGTAGAGGGCGCCGTGGACGGCCTTCGTCACGACCTCGCTCTGGTAGAAGCTGCGGACCAGGCTGACCTCGGGGAGGTGCTCGAAGACCGCGAAGAGCGGCATGGCGGCCAGCAAGGACCCTTGCGGGGCGCGCGCTGCCGCCGCCTCCGCGAACGAGTACGACATCTCACGCGTGCCGTGCCACTTCTCGCACCAGTAGTGCAGGGCCGCGAGATGCGCTCCCATGTGGGCCGGCGCGCGGTCCAGGATCTTCAGCCAGAGCTTCTCGAACTCCGGCTGGGAGTAGGCGAGTCCGCGCGCCACCGACAGCTCGATGATGTACGGGATCGGGTCCCCCGGGGCCAGCAGCGCGGCCTCGCCGCACGCCGACCTCGCCTCCTCCATGATGATCCGGAACTCGTCCGTCCCCGGCGTCGACGTGCGCCACGCCTGCTGCACCAGGAACTCCGCGTGCACCGCCGCGCCGCCCGCGTCCTTGGGCTTCTCCGCCCGCCACACCCGCAGCCACTGCCCGCCGGGGGTCTCGCTCACCCCTCCGGGGCGCTGCCGCAGCTCCAGCGACGCGGCGCCCGCGAAGGCCTGCACCCGCTGCCAGCGCCGCTCACCCTCTGCTTCCGTGCCGGCGAGCAGTTGCAGGGCGGAGCGGTAGTCCTGTGTGCGCTGAACCAGGTCCAGCACGTCCAGCAGGTCCCGGTCGGGGCCCGGCATGCGGATGTCCAGCTCCTCCTGCAGCAGGAACCCGTAGTTCGCCGGGTCCGCGGCGTCCGGGTCGCCCGGCGAGACCAGCTGTATACCGGCACGCCTGCGCCGCAGAACCGGCAGCAGGACCAGGCTGAACATGGCCAGCGCCATCAGGACCCACAGAATCTCCATGCCTCAAGCGAACCAGACGGGTCGGACAATTGGCGAACCGGTCGGCGTCACGGTCCGGAAACCTCGTCGTGCGGTCGGCTCCACCGGGGCGGGACGTCATCAGCCCCGCAAGCGCACTACGCTCGGGACGCATGAGCGACAGGCACATCAGTCAGCACTTCGAGACCCTCGCGATCCACGCGGGCAACACCGCCGATCCCCTCACGGGTGCGGTCGTCCCGCCGATCTACCAGGTCTCGACCTACAAGCAGGACGGCGTCGGCGGGCTCCGCGGCGGCTACGAGTACAGCCGCAGCGCCAACCCCACCAGGACCGCCCTGGAAGAGAACCTCGCCGCCCTGGAGGGCGGTCGCCGCGGCCTCGCGTTCGCGTCCGGACTGGCGGCCGAGGACTGCCTGTTGCGTACGCTGCTCAGCCCCGGTGACCACGTGGTGATCCCCAACGACGCGTACGGCGGCACGTTCCGCCTGTTCGCGAAGGTCGTTTCCAAGTGGGGGGTGGAATGGTCGGTCGCCGACACCAGCGACCCCGCGTCCGTACGGGCGGCCATCACCCCCAAGACCAAGGTCATCTGGGTGGAGACACCCTCCAACCCCCTCCTCGGCATCACGGACATCGCCGTCGTCGCCCAGATCGCACGCGACGCCGGCGCCAGGCTGGTCGTCGACAACACCTTCGCGACCCCCTACCTCCAGCAGCCGCTGGCGCTCGGCGCGGACATCGTCGTGCACTCGCTGACCAAGTACATGGGCGGCCACTCGGACGTCGTCGGCGGCGCCCTGATCACCGGGGACCAGGGACTCGGCGAGGAGCTGGCCTACCACCAGAACGCGATGGGCGCGGTCGCCGGGCCCTTCGACTCCTGGCTGGTGCTGCGCGGCACCAAGACGCTCCCCGTACGCATGGACCGGCACAGCGAGAACGCCACCAGGGTCGCCGACATGCTCACCCGGCACGCGCGCGTGACACGTGTCCTGTACCCGGGGCTGTCGGAGCACCCCGGTCACGAAGTCGCCGCCAAGCAAATGAGGGCGTTCGGCGGCATGGTCTCCTTCCAGGTCGCGGGCGGCGAGGAGGCGGCCGTCGAGGTCTGCAACCGTGCCAAGGTGTTCACGCTCGGCGAGTCCCTGGGCGGTGTCGAGTCCCTGATCGAGCACCCGGGGCGCATGACGCACGCGTCCGTCGCCGGCTCGGCCCTCGAGGTCCCCGCCGACCTCGTACGCCTCTCCGTAGGCATCGAGAACGTCGACGACCTGCTTCAGGACCTTCAGCAGGCGCTCGGTTAGAACCCGGGCTACCAACCCCCTCATACCTGGGTCACCAGTCGATCAGATCTGGATCCCGAGCCCCCGTCAGGTCTGGATACCCAGCCCGTCAGGTCTGGATCCCGAGCCCCCGTCAGACCCGGGTCACCAGCCGGTCAGCGGTGGAGTCGTCTCCGACGGCGGCTCCACCCAGGGCTGTGCCGTGATCGCCCAGACGACGAAGGCGACCGCCGCGGCGAACAGCACCAGCCACATCAGGCGGCGGACCGCCGTCCTGCGGCGCAGTATGCGGCTCCCGCGGCGCACGACATCCGCGTGCAGCTCGGGCGGCACCGGGGGCGGCGTCCGCTCCAGGATCCGCCGCACGGCGGCCTCGCGATCGCGCAGGCTCATGACGGCACCGCTCTCGCCAGAGCGGGGGCCGGTCCGCGCGGTGGGTGCAACAACGTCGCCATCGCACGGGCGCAGATCGCCCGTACCCGTTCCGTGGGGAGACCCAGCAAGGCTGCCGTCTGCTCCTCGGCGACCCCCTCGTACAGCCTGAGGACGAGGATCAGCCGCTCCTGGGGCGACAGGCGCGCCAGAACGCTGTCCGGCGACGGGCGGCTCCTGCCGAAGCTCCCGTGCTGGTGCCAGGCGCCGTGCGCGAAGCGGACGGCCAGGTGCTGGCGGGCGTGGTCGTACGGGTCCTCGCCGCGCAGGCGGTCCCAGGAGGCGTACGTCTGGGCCAGGGCCGACGTCAGCAGGCGCCGCGCGCGCGGGTTGGCGTTCGCGGGCTCCGCCGTGAGCAGGGTCGCGGCATGCAGCAGCCGCCCTGCCGCGCCCGCGACGAACGCTTCGAACTCCCGGGCCCGGCGGGCGCCATGGGACGCCTGCCGATCTCGCACCGCGCCTCCCGCCCGAGGACGACCCTGAGGGAAACGGGGCCCCGGCCGCGTACGACATGCCGCACCGCGCACGCCGCACCGGGAACTTCAAGGGCCCGGTCTCATATGAGACCGGGTGCGGCCTTCCGGTCAAGAGCCCCGGCGCACATGCACGCGCGCGTGGGGCACGAAACGATTCACGCGCGCGTGATCGGGAGGAAAGCCACGCACACGCACACGCGCGCACACGCGCACGTGAAGCAGAGGCACCTGCGGTCAGCCGACGCAGCCGGCCGAAGCCTCGCGCACGCGCGCGTGAAGCAGGCCCAAGGGACCCGAAAGCCCGCTCCGGCCGGCTGTCGCGGCTGTCGCTGCGGACGCTGCTGTCGCTCAGGAAGTCGGCTGCGACTCGTCCACGGGCACGCCCTGGGTGGCCTGTCGGGCCGACAGCGCGCTGTTGAAGCGCGTCAGGAGCGTGCAGAACGCCTCGCGCTCCTCCGGTGCCCAGTCGTGTGTCAGCTCGGCCATCAACTGACGCCTGGAGGAGCGCACTTCGTCGAGGCGGGACTGGCCGCGCGGCGAGAGCTGAAGGACCACCGCGCGCCCGTCCTCGGGGTGCGAGGTGCGCTTGACGAGCCCGGTGTCGACCAGCGGGGCCACCTGCCTGGTGACCGTCGAGGAGTCGATCCCCATGCTCGCGGCGAGCGCCTTGACGCCCATCGGACCTTCCTTGTCGAGGCGGTTGAGCAGCAGGTAGGCGGCGCGGTCCATGGAGTTCCGCACCTGCCCCACTCCGCCGAGCCGGGTCTGTTCGGCACGGCGCGCGAATACCGCGACCTCGTGCTGCAGGGTGTCGAGGAGACCGGTGTCACCGACGGTCGTCATGTCCATCGACATCTCTGGTGTTGTGGGCATGGCCGGGGGCTCAATTCATGCGTGGGAGCTGGGTTGGGGGACAGGGTACGCGGCCGGGGCGCGGGCCGTACCGACGCTGCGTAAACCAGTCTCGGAGCGTGGTCACACCGGGAGGAGGCCCACGTGAACTGCGAGACTGGTGGTCATGAGCTACAGCACGGCTGACTCCTTGCCCAGCGTGACTCTCGACGACGTACGCGGCGCGCAGAAGATGCTCACGGGCGTGGCGCGGATGACCGCGATGGAGGGCAGCAGGTATCTGTCCCAGCTGGTGGGCGCGCCCGTGCACCTCAAGTGCGAGAACCTCCAGCGCACGGGCTCGTTCAAGCTGCGCGGCGCGTACGTGCGGATCGCGGGCCTGGGTCCCGAGGAGCGCGCCGCGGGTGTCGTCGCCGCGAGCGCCGGAAACCACGCGCAGGGTGTCGCGCTGGCCTCCTCGCTCCTCGGCGTGCGGTCCACCGTCTTCATGCCCACCGGGGCGCCGCTGCCGAAGGTCGCGGCCACCCACGACTACGGCGCCGACGTGCGGCTCCACGGACAGGTGGTGGACGAGACGCTGGCCGCCGCGCAGGAGTACGCGGAGCGGACAGGGGCCGTGTTCATCCACCCCTTCGACCATCCGGACATCATCGCGGGGCAGGGCACGGTCGGCCTGGAGATCCTGGAACAGTGCCCCGAGGTGCGCACGATCGTCGTCGGAATCGGCGGCGGAGGCCTCGCCGCAGGCATCGCGATCGCGGTGAAGGCGCTGCGCCCCGACGTGCGGATCGTCGGCGTGCAGGCGGCGGGCGCGGCCGCGTATCCGCCCTCGCTGGCGGCCGGACGCCCTCTGTCGATAGAGAATCCGGCGACGATGGCCGACGGCATCAAGGTCGGGCGGCCGGGCGATGTGCCGTTCCGGATCATCGGCGACCTGGTGGACGACGTCGTCACGGTGACCGAGAACCATCTGTCCAGCGCGCTGCTGCTCTGCCTCGAGCGGGCCAAGCTGGTCGTCGAACCGGCGGGCGCGAGCCCCGTCGCGGCGCTGCTGGCGGAGCCGGGCGCCTTCGAGGGGCCGGTCGTGGCCCTGCTCTCGGGCGGCAATGTGGACCCGCTGCTGATGCAGCGCATCCTGCGGCACGGCATGGCGGCGAGCGGCCGCTACCTGGCGGTCACCCTGCGTCTGACGGACCGTCCCGGCGCCCTGGCCACACTGCTCGGGGTGTTGTCAGTGGCCGACGCTAACGTCCTCGATGTGAGCCACGTACGGACCGATCCACGGCTCGGGCTCACGGAGGTGGAGGTGGAGCTGCACCTGGAGACGAAGGGGCCCGAGCACTGCGCCGAGGTGAACCAGGCGCTGCGCGAGGCGGGTTACACCGTCATCGAGCTGAGGCCCGCTGCGGTCCGCTGAGGACGGCTGCGGGTATCTGGGCATCTCCCCAGGTCAGAGCCGTTGTCAGTGCGAGGTGGAAAAACCTGTTGAGTAACGCGATACATCGCGTTACTGTGTGTCTCTCGCCACACATCCCACCACAGGTCTGTCCGGACGGTCGAACGTTTTTTGACCGCCGGGCGGGACGAAACAGCGAAAACCAAGCTCCTTCCTAGGAATTCCCCGACCACATGGGAGACCTCACATGCCAGGCGCCATCTATGCCGAAGGCCTGGTGAAGACCTTCGGCGACGTAAGGGCTCTGGACGGCGTCGATCTCGATGTCCCGGAAGGCACCGTGCTGGGCCTGCTCGGGCCGAACGGCGCGGGCAAGACGACCGCCGTCCGCTGTCTGACCACCCTGTTGCGCCCCGACAGCGGCAGAGCGGTCGTCGCGGGCATCGACGTGCTCAAGAACCCCGACGCGGTGCGCCGCCGGGTCGGTCTGTCCGGCCAGTTCGCCGCGGTCGACGAGTATCTGACCGGCCGCGAGAACCTCCAGATGGTCGGCCAGCTCTACCAGATGAAGGCGAAGGCGGCGAAGGCCCGGGCGGAAGAGCTGCTGGAGCAGTTCAACCTCACCGACGCCGGCGACCGCACCGCGAAGACGTACTCGGGCGGTATGCGCCGCCGGCTCGACCTGGCGGCCGCGCTGGTCGTCTCGCCTCCGGTGATGTTCATGGACGAGCCGACTACCGGTCTCGACCCGCGTAACCGCCAGCAGCTGTGGGAGGTCATCAAACAGCTGGTCTCCGGCGGTACGACGCTGCTGCTGACCACCCAGTACCTGGAGGAGGCCGACCACCTCGCGCACGACATCTGCGTGGTCGACCACGGCCGCGTCATCGCCCGCGGCACCGCCGACCAGCTCAAGGCGCAGACCGGCGGCGAGCGCGTCGAGGTGGTCGTGCACGAGCGCGAGCACATCGAGACGGCCTCCGAGGTGTTGCGCGGCTTCGGCAAGGGCGAGACCACGGTCCAGGAGCACACCCGCAAGCTCACGGTGCCCGTCACCGGCGGCGCGAAGCTCCTCGCGGAGGTCATCCGCGAGCTGGACAGCCGCGGCATCGAGATCGACGACATCGGCCTGCGCAGGCCCACCCTGGACGACGTCTTCATCTCCCTCACCGGCCACGCGGCCGAGGAGAGGGAAGAGGGCAACGGAGTGGCGGACAGCAAGGACCGCAAGGACAGCAAGAGCCGCAAGCGCAAGAAGGAGGACGCGAAGTGAGTGCCGTCACCGACGCCGTGCAGGTCCCGGCGCCCGCCAACCCCGTCGGCCAGTCCATCCGGGACTCCCTGGTCGTCGCCAAGCGCAACCTGATCAGGATGTCCAGGATTCCTGAGATGGTGATTTTCGGGCTGATCCAGCCCATCATGTTCGTGGTGCTGTTCAGCTATGTCTTCGGCGGTTCCATGCAGATCGGCGGCAGCACCAGCTCCACCGACTACCGGAACTTCCTGATGGCCGGCATCTTCGCGCAGACCGTCACCTTCGCCACCGCGGGCGCCGGTGCGGGCATCGCCGACGACATGCACAAGGGCCTGATCGACCGCTTCCGCTCGCTTCCCATGGCGCGCGGCGCGGTGTTGACCGGGCGGACGCTCGCCGACCTCGTACAGACCGCGCTCACCCTGCTGGTCCTCGCCATCGTGGCCCTGCTGGTCGGCTGGCGGGTCGGGTCGGACGGCGACACCAACGCCGGCAAGGTCCTCGGTGCCTTCGGGCTGCTCCTCCTGTCGGGGTACGCGTTCACCTGGATCGGCGCGCTCATCGGCCTCTCCGTGCGCACCCCGGAGGCGGCAACCTCCGGCGGACTGATCTGGCTCTTCCCGGTCACGTTCATCTCGAACGCGTTCGTGGACTCCAGCAACATGACGCCCTGGCTGCGGCACATCGCGGACTGGAACCCCTTCAGCGCCACCGTGCAGGCCTCCCGTGAGCTCTTCGGCAATCCGGGCGTCTCGCAGTCGGACGCCTGGCCCATGCAGCACGCGGTCTGGGCCTCGCTGATCTACTCGGTGCTGATCGTCCTGATCTTCAGGACGCTGGCCGTGCGCAAGTACCGGTCCGCCACCGCGTGACCAAAGCATCGATCCAGGCATGACGATGCCCCCGGGCCGCGGAGGCGGGTTCTCGGGGGCATCGTCGGAGTCGGAGCCGGTCGGAGTACGTGGTCCTGGGGCGGCGTCCGTCCTGGACACAGGTGGGCCTTGGGCTTACGTGGTCCCCGGACCCCGTCAGTGGTCCCGGGCCCAGGACCCCGGACCCCGGGTCGTCCTCGGGTCAGCCCTGGTAGGGCACGGACTTGAGGATCTTCACCGAGGCGAGCTTTCCGTTCGGCAGCTCGTACTGGGCGTCCTCGCCGACCTTCTTGCCGTTCACGCCGGAGCCCAGCGGGGACTGCGGCGAGTACGTCTCGATGTCGGCGCTCGCGTACTCGCGCGAGGCCAGCAGGAAGTCCAGGGTGTCGTCCTCGTCGCCGTCGAAGGCGATGGTGACGACCATGCCGGGCGCGACCACACCGTCGGCCGCGGGAGCCTCGCCCACCTTGGCCTTCTCCAGGAGCTGGGTCAGCTGGCGCACGCGGAGCTCCTGCTTGCCCTGCTCCTCCTTGGCCGCGTGGTACCCGCCGTTCTCCCGCAGGTCGCCCTCCTCGCGCGCCGCCGCGATCTTCGTGGCGATCTCCGTGCGCGCGGGACCAGACAAATACTCCAGCTCGGCCTTGAGCTGGTTGTACGCCTCCTGGGTCAGCCAGGTGACGTTCTCGCTGGTCTGGGTCACAGGTGCTCCTCGTAGGTACTGGGAATACAAAGCATCGCCCTACCCAGAAGAATGGTCCTTCACGGGTGGGCGAAACCACGAGCCTAACAATTCAGCGGCCGAAGGGGGAGGACATAAGACACCAGAATTACGTCAACGCAGGTCAACACGTAAGTGCTGGGGGTGACGTCAGTCGTCGTAGCACCCCAGAAGCTCCGCGGTGGTGCCCTTGGCGGTCGTGCGGAGCGTGAGGACCTTGTCGATGCGGGACGCGTCCTGATCGAAGCGGAAGTCCGCGCGGCCCACCTCGGCGCCGTCCGCGGCCTGTGAGCGCAGCGTGCAGTAGCCGTGGGCGTCGGCGTCCTTGCGGACTTCCAGGTGCACCTCGACCTCGGTGTCCGAGGCGCTGAAGGTGATCACCTCGGCGCTGATCTTGGTCCCGGCGATGTGGTCGTACCCGTACCAGCCGATGAGCACGAGCAGGATCGCGCCCAGTACGCCGCCGATGACCTTGAGTTTCCGGTCGGCGCGCTCGTCCGCGGAGCGGCCGTACCGGCCCTCGGGCAGCTGCGTGCTCGCCGTACTCATGGTCGTCCTCTCGGCAGGGGCGGCGGCATGGGTCCGGGAGGCCCAGGGCCGGGACCCGGAATTATTCGCCCTCCGGTTCCGTCACTATAGAAGCCGCCCATCGAGCTGATTCACGCCGGGCGCCGACTTGCCGACTGGCCGACTTACTGAGGATTGAGTCTTGACTGACCAGCTGCGACTGATGGCCGTGCACGCCCACCCCGACGACGAGTCGAGCAAGGGCGCCGCCACCATGGCGAAGTACGTGTCCGAGGGGGTGGACGTGCTGGTCGTGACCTGCACGGGCGGCGAGCGCGGCTCCATCCTCAATCCGAAGCTTCAGGGTGACAAGTACATCGAGGAGCACATCCACGAGGTACGCAAGAAGGAGATGGACGAGGCGCGCGAGATCCTCGGCATCAAGCAGGAGTGGCTCGGCTTCGTCGACTCCGGCCTGCCCGAG
This sequence comes from Streptomyces sp. NPDC005808, assembly GCF_042871385.1. Taxonomy (NCBI): domain Bacteria; kingdom Bacillati; phylum Actinomycetota; class Actinomycetes; order Kitasatosporales; family Streptomycetaceae; genus Streptomyces; species Streptomyces sp. NPDC005808. The sequence goes on from NZ_JBIAIK010000009.1 coordinate 328,380, forward strand.
GGCGACCCGCTGCCGCCGCTTCCCGAGGGCTGCTTCGCACTGGAGGACGTCGACAAGGCGGCCGGCGAGCTGGTGAAGCAGATCCGCTCCTTCCGTCCCCAGGTGATCACCACGTACGACGAGAACGGCGGTTACCCGCACCCCGACCACATCATGACCCACAAGATCTCGATGGTGGCGTTCGAGGCGGCGGCGGACACCGAGAAGTACCCGGAGCCGCAGTTCGGCCCGGCGTTCCAGCCGCAGAAGCTCTACTACAACCAGGGCTTCAACCGCCCGCGGACCGAGGCGCTGCACCACGCACTCCTGGAGCGTGGCATGGAGTCGCCGTACGGGGACTGGCTCAAGCGGTGGTCGGAGTTCGAGCGCACCGAGCGCACGCTGACCACGCACGTTCCGTGCGCCGAGTTCTACGAGATCCGCGACAAGGCGCTGATCGCGCACGCCACGCAGATCGACCCCGACGGCGGCTGGTTCAAGGTCCCGCTGGAGCTCCAGAAGGAGGTCTGGCCGACCGAGGAGTACGAGCTCGTGAAGTCCCTCGTCGATACCTCCCTCCCCGAGGACGACCTCTTTGCGGGCATCCGCGACAATGCCTGACATGAGCGCAAGCCTGGCACTGACGCACCTCGTCCCCCTCGCCAAGGAGGTCGACGAGAACAAGGTCACCCCCGGCGTCCTCGGCTTCATCGTCTTCGCGGCGATGGCCCTGGCGGTGTGGGCACTGATGAAGTCCATGAACCGGCACATGGGGAAGGTCAACGACAACTTCGAGGCGAGTGCCTCAGGCAAGGGGGACGGGGACGGGAACGGGGACGGGGGTGACTCCGGGGAGGGGCCCGGTGACCCGGACGCCTCAGCCGGGGGGACCTCGCCCGCGAAGGCCTCGCCGGCGAAGGCCGAGAAGGCCTGACCAGCGGAGGCCGGGAAGCTCGACCCGCGCTGAGGCGCCACCCGTCGCCGGCGCGCGGCCGCTGAGCGCCTGCGGTCGCTGAGCCGTCAGCGGGCGCAGACGGCCGACGCGGCGCGCTGCGCTTACCTGTTCACTCCCGCGCCTCGGCGCGGTGCCTCCGCCCCATCGGGCGGGGCCGGTTGCCCGCCGGCGGCGGCCGCGCCGCTGTCGGACGCACGCGTGCCGTGTGGTGCAGTGTGGGCCCGCCCAAGCCCGATCGGCGCGAGGCGCGAGCAGCCGTACGCCGCCTCGCTGCGGCGCGATGCGCGGCTGGCATCGGCGGAGCGAGCGGGTCCCCGAGGCGCTCGCTGACGTACGCCGTCGGAGTCGGTCCGTCCGAGGGCGAGTGGCTCTAGTGGGTCCGCGAGGCGCTGTCGCCGTACGCCGGTGTGCGCGGCGCTCGGCGGCGTACGCCGACAGGGCGCGGGTCTCGGCGGCGTACGCCGACAGGGCGCGGGTCTCGTCGGCGTCAGCCGGTCCCCCCGGCACCGTAACCCCCGCGCACCGTCACCCCCGCCCGGCTCCCACCGCCACCCCCATCACGTCCCGGGCGTGGCGCTTGGGCACCATCTGGAGGCGCCATGCCTGCCAGCCGGTTTCCAGGCTCACGCCTCGTTCCAGCAGGAGCTGGTACGCCTCGACGTAGTCGTCGAGTTTTGCGTCCCGGGACGTGTGGCCGGTGCGGGACAGCCGGCTGAGTTCCTCCTGGGCGACGGCGGTGCCGATCTCGGAGCCGCCGGGGGCGGCGTAGGGGAGCAGGGTGCAGCGCAGGAAGCGGGCCCAGTCCTCGCCGCGGCGGTCGCCGTACGAGTCGAAGAGGGCGATGGCCTCGTCGCACAGCTTCAGCGCCTGCTGGGTACGGGCGTTGCCGCCGTCGACCACCGCCAGTTCCAGGCACGTCCACGCCTCGCCGTGCGCGACGCCGATGCGCTGGAAGTCGGCGCGGGCGTCGACGAGGAGCTGGCGGGCGAAGCCGGAGTTGCGCAACGAGCCTGTCTGGCCGGCCCGTTGGTCGCGGGTGACGCGCGCCGAGTGATGGCGGGCGCAGGCCAGTCCGTACACGTCGCGCATGCGGGAGAACATCGTGCGGGAGCGCTCCAGTTCGCGCACCGCCTGGTCCAGGTTGCCGGTCTCCTCCAGGGCCTGGCCCAGGTAGTACAGCGTCCACGCCTCGCCGCGCGCGTCCTCGTTGTCGCGGTGCCGGGAAGCCGCCTGGCGCAGGCCGTCGACCGCGGGGGACGGGTCGCCGGCGACGAGGCGGGCGCGGGCCAGCTGGGTCAGCGCCCAGGCCTCGCCGCGGGGGTCGCGGGTGCGGCCGTACAGTTCGAGTGCCTCGCGCAGTTCGCGTTCCGCGCGCGGTACGTCGCCCATCCGCAGGCCGAGTTGGCCGAGGTGGAAGTGCGCCCACGCCTCGCCGTGCACGGACTCGCTCTCGCGGTGCAGGACCAGCGCCCGGGTGAGCAGGTCCAGGGCCACGGCGAGCCGGGAGCGGTCGCGCTCCACGCCGGCCAGTGCGTGCATCGTCCAGGCGCGGTCGCCCGCCAGCTCGGGCGAGGCCTGCAGGTCCATGGCCTCCTGGAGCTTCGCCGCGGCCTCGGTGAGGTTGCCCTGGTGGTGGAGGGTGATGCCGAGGGAACACAGGGCCAGGGCGGCGCCCGCGTCCTGATGGGCCTCGAAGTAGAGGTCGACGACCGAGGAGAGCGTCGTACGGGCCTTGTCCAGCTCGCCGAGCTGACGGGCCGCGATGCCCGTACGCCACTGGACCGAACGGACCAGCAGGCCCTGGTCGACGGCCTGCGTCAACTCGCTGATCTCGCCCAGGCGGTAGAGGTCGCCGCGCAGCAGGCAGTAGTCGCAGAGCGCGCCCAGGAGATGGAGTACGGCCGCCTGGTCCACGCCCTCCGCGTGCCGCAGGGCCGCCGTGATGAAGCTCGACTCGTCGTCCAGCCAGCGCAGGGCCGCGTCGAGAGAGGTGAAGCCGTGCGGGCCGAACTGGTCCGCCCGCGTGGACGTCTTGCCGTCGACCAGGCGGATCACCGAGTCCGCCAGCTCCGCGTAGTTCACGATCAGACGTTCCTGGGCCGCCGTACGCTCGGACGGTTCCTCCTCGTCGAGGAGGCGGGCCTGCGCGAAGGTGCGGACGAGGTCGTGCAGGCGGTAGCGGCTGCCCCGGACGTGGTCGACGAGGCCCGCGCGGGAGAGCGCGGTCAGGTGGCGGGTGGCCTCCGGTTCGTCCGTGGCGAGCAGGGAGGCGGCCGCGACGGCGCCCAGGGAGGCACGGCCCGCGAGGGCGAGGCGGCGCAGCAGCCGGCGTGCCGTGTCCGTCTGGTCCGTGTAGCGCAGCCACAGGACCCGCTCGACCGGTTCGACCGGGCCGTACGCCGCCAGGTCCGAGGCCAGTTGGCGTGGCGTCCGCGGGCCGAGCGAGGAACCGGCGATGCGTAGGGCCAGCGGCAGACCGCCGCACAACTCCCTTACGCGGTCGGAGGATTCGGCGTCGTAGGGGCCGGACTTGTCCTCCGCGGCTGCGCTCAGCAGCTCCTCGGCGCCGGCCGCCTCCAGCGCCTCGACCGGGAGCTGGTGCACCCAGGCGGCAAGGTCGGCCGGCAGGTCGAGGGGTTTGCGGGCGGTGACCAGGACCAGGCTGTCCGAGCGCTCGGGGACCAGGATGCGGACCTGCTCGGCGTCGCTCGCGTCGTCAAGGACGATCGTCACCGGCAGCCCCGTCAGGTGCTGGTGGTACAGCTCGGTCAGCCGCCTGACCTGCTGGTCCTGCTGGTTCTGCGAGGAACGCTCGCGGAAGAGGAGCTGCTCGCGCGGCGCGCCGAGACGATTCAGCAGATGGAGCAGCGCGTCCCGTGTCGTCAGCGGCGACTCCTCGGGGTTGTCGCCGCGCAGGTCCACCACGCAGGCGCCCCGGAACTGGTCCTTCAGGGCATGCGCCGCCCGGATCGCGAGCGTGCTGCGGCCGGAGCCGGGCACGCCGTACAGCACCACCACCGTCGGCTTCGTCTCCGTGCTCGCGCGCGCCGCGTGCACCCACTGCGCGACCCGCGACAGCTCTGCGCGACGGCCGGCGAACGGGCCTTCCGGATCGGGCAGTTGACCGAACGACTGCTCCAGCACACTGCGCCGCCTGGCTGCCGCGCTCTTGTCGGTGCGCCGCAGCTGGGGCCCGCCCTGCTTGGCGCCCGTGGTGGCGCTGAGCACGCGCTGTTGGTCGATGAAGGGCCGGATCCCGCGTACTTCCAGGGCCGTCAGCCACTGCAGACGCAACTGCTCGGCGCCGCCCGGCTGCCCCAGCGCGCCGGCCCGGCGGCTCGCCGCCGGCAGATGCGAGGCCGTCACCTTGACCACGGTGGCCGCCGCGCCCACCACGCCCACGGTCGCCCCCGCACCGAGCGCCGTCCCCGCGCCCGTACCGAGCGCCAGGTCCGCCACGACGGCCGCGACCGCCGCAACGACCGCCACCAGCAAGGGAGTTCCCGCACCGTCCCGGGCGTACCGCTGCCCGAACGTCAGCCGCCCCGCCTCCGCCTCGTCGAGCGCTCCCGTGTACGCCCCGTACTCCTCGGCCGCCGTCTCACCCATCGCGTCCAGCGCACCCCGAGCGCGAGAAAGAAGTACGCCCCCGTCGGTACGTCCACCCGACCGCCGTACCTCTTCCTCCACGGCCCGGGCCAACAGCCGCTCGGCATCCGCCCGGTGGCTGTCCCGCATGTCACGTCCCCCTCCGGCGGCAACATCTGTCGCCGCCAAGTGTCCTGCGTACGGGGCGTCCGCGCGAGGGTGCGCACGGATCATCACGGTGGTTGCCCGGATCCGGGGATCATCACGGTGCCTTCGCGGCCATGAGGGGTGCGGTGCGCAAGGATGGAGGTATGCCGAACCGACTGGCCCACGAGACGTCCCCCTACCTCCTCCAGCACGCCGACAACCCCGTCGACTGGTGGCCCTGGTCGGCCGAGGCCTTCGACGAGGCACGCAAGCGGAATGTGCCGCTGCTGCTGAGCGTCGGCTATTCCAGTTGCCACTGGTGTCATGTGATGGCTCACGAGTCCTTCGAGGACGAGGCGACGGCCGCGTATCTGAACACGCACTTCGTCAACGTCAAGGTCGACCGCGAGGAGCGCCCCGACGTCGACGCCGTCTACATGGAGGCCGTGCAGGCCGCCACCGGCCAGGGCGGCTGGCCCATGACCGTGTTTCTGACCCCCGATGCCGAGCCCTTCTACTTCGGGACCTACTTCCCGCCCACGCCCCGCCACGGCATGCCGGCCTTCCGGCAGGTGCTGGAGGGCGTGCACAGTGCCTGGGCCGACCGGCGTGGCGAGGTCGCCGAGGTCGCCGGGAAGATCGCGCGGGACCTCGCTGAACGCGAGCTGAGTTACGGCGACGCCCAGGCCCCCGGCGAGGAGGAGCTGGCGCAGGCCCTGCTCGGACTCACCCGGGAGTACGACGCCCAGCACGGCGGTTTCGGCGGGGCGCCCAAGTTCCCGCCGTCCATGGTGATGGAGTTCCTGTTGCGGCATCACGCGCGGACCGGATCCGAGGGCGCGCTCCAGATGGCAGCCGACACGGGCGAGCGGATGGCGCGAGGCGGGATCTACGACCAGCTCGGCGGCGGCTTCGCCCGGTACTCGGTCGACCGTGAGTGGGTTGTGCCACATTTTGAGAAGATGCTCTACGATAATGCACTTTTGTGCCGGGTGTACGCGCATCTCTGGCGCTCCACCGGGTCCGAGCTCGCGCGTCGCGTCGCCCTGGAGACCGCCGACTTCATGGTGCGTGAACTGCGCACGGACGAAGGCGGGTTCGCCTCCGCGCTCGACGCCGACAGTGACGACGGGAACGGGAAGCATGTCGAGGGGGCGTACTACGTATGGACGCCTGAGCAGTTCAGGGAAGTCCTCGGGGAGGACGCCGGACTCGCCGCGGACTACTTCGGGGTGACCGAGGAGGGCACCTTCGAGGAAGGGGCCTCCGTTCTTCAACTTCCGCAGCACGAGGGCGTGTTCGACGCGGAGAAGATCGCCTCGCTTCGGCAGCGCCTTCTCGCCGCCCGCGCGCAGCGCCCCGCTCCCGGCCGTGACGACAAGGTCGTCGCCGCCTGGAACGGGCTCGCGGTGGCCGCCCTCGCGGAGACCGGCGCCTACTTCGGGCGTCCGGACCTCGTGGAGGCCGCGATCGGCGCCGCCGATCTCCTCGTACGGCTGCACATGGACGACCGGGCGCGGCTGGCCCGTACCAGTAAGGACGGTCAAGTCGGGGCGAACGCCGGGGTGTTGGAGGACTATGCGGATGTCGCCGAGGGGTTCCTCGCGCTGGCGGGGGTCACCGGGGAGGGGGTGTGGCTGGAGTTCGCCGGGTTCCTGCTCGACCATGTGCTCGTGCAGTTCACGGACTCCGAGACGGGCGCCCTGTACGACACCGCGGCCGATGCCGAGCGGCTCATCCGGCGTCCGCAGGATCCCACCGACAACGCGACGCCCTCGGGGTGGAACGCGGCAGCCTGCGCGCTGCTCTCGTATGCGGCGCAGACGGGGGCGGAGCCGCATCGGACCGCGGCGGAGCGGGCGTTGGGGGTCGTGAAGGCGCTCGGGCCGCGCGTGCCGCGCTTCGTCGGCTGGGGGCTGGCCGCGGCGGAGGCGCTTCTCGACGGGCCGCGGGAGATCGCCGTGGTGGGTCCGATGGAGGATCCCGCGACCCGGGAACTGCATCGCGTGGCGCTGCTGGGCACCGCGCCGGGGGCCGTTGTGGCCGTCGGCGCTGCGGACAGTGACGAACTTCCGCTGCTCACTGACCGCCCGTTGGTCAACGGCCTGCCCTCCGCTTACGTTTGCCGGAACTTCACCTGTGACGCGCCAACCTCCGATGTCCAGCGGTTGCGCGAGGCGGTGGGAGGCGGAAACGCCGTCTGACATGGGCTACAGGGTCCGTAAACCTCCGACGTGGCGGGATACGTCCGGTTACTTGCCCTTACTCGACTGAGGATTCCGAAACATTCTATTTATCTGATGAGCTTCCTGACTTCACAGTTCCCCCATAGTCTCTGCACGGTGCCGCGACGGGAGTGACCCGCTGTCGCGGCTGGGGGTTTTTGGGATCTGGGGGGATCTGTTGCTCACGTCTGTCTTTATCGCTGCCGTTTCGCTGGCCTTGTTCTGGATGGCGGCCTTCACCCTGTGGTGGCAGATGCACGCGTGGCGTACGCCTGAGGTGCTTGCTTCCACCCGATTCAGCAGTCCCGACGGCGGCGACGGCCTGTCGTTCTCGCTGCTGCTGCCCGCTCGACACGAGCAGGCCGTACTCGACCACACCATCCAGCGGTTGCTGGAGTCGAGCCACGACGACTTCGAGATCATCGTCATCGTCGGGCACGACGACCCGGAGACCACCGAGGTGGCCCGCAGCGCCGAGGCACGTGACCCGCGCGTCCGGGTCGTCGTCGACCACCACGAGAAGAAGAACAAGCCGAGGGCCATGAACACGGCGTTGCCGCACTGCCGCGGCGATGTCGTCGGAGTCTTCGACGCCGAGGACCAGGTCCACCCGGAGCTCCTCGCCCACGTGGACCACGCGTTCCGTACGACGGGTGCGGACGTCGTCCAGGGCGGCGTACAGCTCATCAACTTCAACTCCAGCTGGTACAGCCTGCGCAACTGCCTGGAGTACTTCTTCTGGTTCCGGTCCAGGCTCCATCTGCACGCGCAGAAGGGGTTCATCCCGCTGGGCGGCAACACCGTCTTCGTACGGACGGGCGTGCTGCGGGAGGCGGACGGCTGGGATCCCGACTGCCTGGCCGAGGACTGCGACCTGGGTGTGCGGCTGTCCAGCGTCGGCAAGAAGGTCGTCGTCGCCTACGACTCCGACATGGTGACCCGGGAGGAGACCCCGGGCACCCTGATGTCGCTGATGAAGCAGCGAACTCGCTGGAACCAGGGCTTCCTTCAGGTCTACCGCAAGAAGGACTGGAAGCAACTCCCGGGATTCGGGCAGCGGTTGCTGGCCCGGTACACCCTCATGACGCCGTACCTCCAGGCGGTCTCCGGCGTGGTCATTCCGCTCAACGTGGCCATCGCACTCTTTCTGGACGTACCGGTCGGCATCGCGTTCATCACGTTCCTGCCGGCTGTGACCGCGCTGGTCACCTTCGTCTTCGAGCTTGTCGGACTGCACGACTTCGGCAAGCAGTACGGGCTTCGGGTCCGCTTTGTCCACTACCTGAAGCTGATCGCCGGTGGCCCCTTCTATCAGGTGCTGCTGGCCGGCGCCGCAGTTCGTGCCGTCTGGCGCGAGCAACGAGGGCGCAACGACTGGGAGTTGACCAGCCATGTCGGCGCGCACCTCACCGAAGTCGAAGCGGCCCGCTAGTGCGCCGGATCGCGACTTCGCCCGTCCGGTAGCCCGGTAGTCCGAGAGTCCGGTAGTCCGGTAGTCCGAGAGTCCGAGAGTCCCGAGAGGACATTCCCGCGTGACCTCCACCCTTCCCGCGGTGGCCACCTCCACGGTCCCCGCGCAGCGGCCCCTTACGCCCAAAAACGTCCCCGATCCCCGTCCCCCGCTCCGTTTTCGCAGCTCGCGCACCGATCTGCTGCTGTGCCTCGCGCTTCTCGTGGCGATCATGCTCGTGCAGGGCTGGAACATCGCCGACTACCCGACGCTCAGCGACGACGAGGGCACCTACCTCGCCCAGGCCTGGGCCGTGCAGGAGGGCAACGGCCTGGCCCACTACACGTACTGGTACGACCATCCGCCGCTGGGCTGGATCCAGATAGCCGCACTGACCTGGATCCCCGCCCAGATCAGCCCCGGGCTGATGACGGTCGGCTCGATGCGCTTCGCGATGCTCCTGGTCAGTGCCATCAGCGCGGTCCTCGTCTACGTCCTCGCGCGCCGCCTCTCGCTGCCGCAGTGGGCAGCCGGCCTCGCGATGGTGCTCTTCGGGCTCTCGCCGCTGTCGGTCGTGCTCCAGCGCGAGATCTTCCTGGACAACATCGCGGTGATGTGGACGCTGCTCGCGTTCTGCCTCGCCGCCTCCCCGAGCCGTCATCTCTGGCACCACTTCGGGGCGGGCATCGCGGCCGCGGCGGGCGTGCTCACCAAGGAGACGATGCTCGTCATCCTGCCCGCCCTGCTGGTCACCATGTGGCGGCACGGTCACCGCGACACCCGGAAGTTCGCGCTCACCGGAGCCATCACCGCGTGCGTCCTGATCGGCCTGGCGTACCCGCTCTTCGCCCTGCTGAAGGGCGAGTTGTTCTCCGGCACGGGCCATGTCTCGCTCTGGGACGGCATCAAGTACCAGATGAGCCGCCCCGGTTCGGGCTTCATCCTCGACTCGAGCACCGGCTCGTACGGCGTTCTGCAGTCCTGGCTGTACTACGACCGCGTGCTGCCCCTCGGCGGCCTCGCGGGCGCGCTGCTGCTCCTGGTCACCTGGCGCTGGTCGGTGACGGCGCGCGCCCTGGCCGGGCCCGCCCTCACCGTGGCGATCCTCGCCCTGGTGGCCATGCGCCCGAGCGGCTATCTGCCCGCGATGTACGTCATCCAGGCCCTGCCGTTCCTCGCGCTCGTCCTCGCCGGCGGCACCGCCAGCGTCGCCCACGCGGTGCTGCGCAGATGGCGCAGCGAGGACGAGAAGCGGTACGTCCTGTGGGGACGGCGGGTGACGGCGGTGCTGCTCGTGGCGGGCGCCGCCGCCTACGTCGTACCGCGCTGGTACGACGGAAACCGCACCGCCGTCACCCTCGACGCCAACGCCCCCTACCGGGCGGCCTCTTCATGGCTCAAGACCGAGGTCGAGAACCCGGCGGAGACCCGGGTCCTCGTCGACGACGCGCTCTGGCTGGACCTCGTTCACGCCGGCTACGAGCCGGGGCTCGGCGTCATCTGGTTCTACAAGGCCGACCTCGACCCCGCGGTGACCAAGACGATGCCGGACGGCTGGCGCGACATCGACTACGTCGTCGCCTCCCCGACCGTACGGCGTGACGCGGTCGACCTGCCCAACGTCAAGGCGGCGATGGAGCATTCGACGCCCGTCGCCACCTTCGGCAAAGGCGAGGACCGGATCGAGATCCGGCGAATCGACGGCAGTACCACGACAGCTACCGACGGAGGCAGTCGATGAGCAGCTTCGAGAGCACCGTCCCCGACGAACTGGGCAATCCGGCGGTGCGCGCCGCGGAGGTATCGGAACCGGGCGCCGTCACCATCGTCGTACCGACGTTCAACGAGGCTGCGAACATCGGGGAGTTGCTGAACCAGATCACCGAGTCGGTGCCCGCGCGGCTGCCCTGCGAGGTCGTCTTCGTGGACGACTCCACGGACAACACCCCCGAGGTGATCCGCGAGGCCGCACAGCACTGCCCGTTCCCCGTCACCGTGCTGCACCGCGCCGAACCCGTGGGCGGGCTCGGCGGCGCGGTCGTCGAGGGACTGAAGGCGGCGACCTCCGACTGGATCGTCGTCATGGACGGGGATCTGCAGCATCCGCCGTCGCTGGTACCGGAGTTGGTCGCCACCGGGGAGCGCGCCTCGGCCGGGCTCGTCGTCGCCTCGCGCTACATCAAGGGCGGCAGCCGTGAAGGGCTCGCGGGCGGCTACCGCATCGCCGTCTCGCGCGGCGCGACCTGGCTGACCAAGACGCTCTTCCCGCGCAAGCTGCACGGCATCAGCGACCCGATGAGCGGCTTCTTCGCGATCCGCCGCAGCGCGGTCACCGCCGAGATCCTCCAGCCGCTCGGCTACAAGATCCTCCTCGAACTCGCGGTACGCAGCCGCCCCCGCGGAGTCACCGAGGTGCCGTTCGTCTTCCAGGACCGGTTCGCGGGCGAGTCCAAGTCGACCGCACAGGAGGGTTTCCGCTTCCTGCGCCATCTGGTGGGGCTGCGTACCGCCTCGCCCGTCGCGCGCATGGTGGTCTTCGGCCTGATCGGCGCCACCGGCTTCGTACCGAACCTGCTGGGCCTGTACGCCCTCACCGCAGCCGGCATGCACTACCTGCCGGCGGAGATCCTCGCCAACCAGCTCGGGGTCGCCTGGAACTTCCTGCTCATCGAGCATCTCCTGTTCCGTGAGCGTCGGATGCACCGCCACCTGTGGGACCGCGTCGGCCGGTTCGCCCTGCTCGCCAACGCCGATCTGGTGCTGCGCATTCCGCTGATCGCCCTGTTCGTGGGCCACTTCGGGATGGGCGCACTCCCCGCCACGGCCCTGGCCCTGGTGACGACCTTCGTCCTGCGCTTCGTAGGGACCGAAGCGCTGGTCTATCTGCCGCGCCGCAGCAATGAGCCCGCGGGCGGGAGCAGAAGCCGCACAGCAAGGAGAGCCGCGTGACCTATCGCGTACGACCACGGTTCGCATCACGGATGAGACCACGGCGGAGGACGTCGCTGCTGGCCGTGGCGGGCCTCGCCGCCGGCCTGCTGCTCATCTCTCCGCAGCCCGCCTCCGCCGCCAACCTCGTCACCAATCCGGGCTTCGAGACGGCCGGCACGGACGGCATGCCGTACTGCTGGGAGAAGTCGGGCTGGGGCGACAACGACTTCACCTTCTCCACGGTGGCCGACGCCCACTCGGGCACCAAGGCCATGAAGGTCGAGCTGACCCGCCGGGTCGAGGGCGACCGCAAGGCGCTGATCACCGAGTCCGCCACCTGCGCGCCGCCGGTCACTCCGGGCAAGCAGTACGACCTGGGCCTCTGGTACAAGTCGACGACCCCGGACACCTCGCTCACGCTCTTCCGGCATGACGCGACGGCGGGCTGGCAGTACTGGACCGACCTGAAGACACTGGAGATGCAGGGGAGTTGGACCCAGGCGACGGTCCGTACCCCCGAGGTGCCCGCCGGTACCGACCGCATCACCTGGGGTGTCTCCGTCTACGGCACCGGTTCCGCGACCACCGACGACTACACGATGGAGCAGGTCGCCGACACGCTCCCGCCGCCGACCTGTACCGGCACGGCCGAGGAGTGCGCCAACGGCAAGTGGGACGTGCTGCCGACGCAGAACCCGGTCCGCTCCATGCACTCCGTCGTCCTCAACAACGGCAAGGTGCTGCTGATCGCGGGCTCCGGCAACAGCGAGGAGCAGTTCAACGCGGGCACGTTCACCAGCGCGGTGTACGACCCGGTGGCCGGCACGTACAAGACGATCCCGACGCCCAAGGACATGTTCTGCGCGGGGCATGTGCAGTTGCAGGACGGCCGCGTGCTCGTGATGAGCGGCAACAAGGCGTTCCCGGCGGCGGACGGTTCCCACGGGTACGAGGGCTACAAGGACTCGTACATCTTCGACCCGGTCACCGAGGCGTACAGCAAGACGAACGACATGAACGACGGCCACTGGTATCCGTCGGCGACCGAGCTCGGCAACGGTGACATCATCTCCTTCGGCGGTCTGCGCGAGGACTCCACCGGTTCGGTGACCGCCGAACTCTGGTCGGACGAGCAGCAGCAGTGGCTGCCGCTGTGGCAGGTCAACCAGACCTGGTCGTACTGGGGTCTGTACCCGTCGATGATCCTTATGCAGGACGGCCGCCTCTTCTACTCGGGCAGCCATGTGTTCGGCAACGGCACTCCGGGCACGGGTTCGGCGATCTACGACTACGACGCGAACGTGATGACGGCGGTCCCGGGACTCCAGAACAAGGACCAACGCGACCAGTCCGCCAGCGTGTTGCTGCCCCCGGCCCAGGACCAGAAGGTCCTGACGATCGGCGGCGGCAACATCGACTCGAACCCGGACGCCAACCGGTTGACGGACATCATCGACCTCAAGACCGCCAACCCGTCGTACACCGTGGGCCCGCCGCTGCCGCAGGGCACGGTGGACCTGGGCGCCGGTCCGGTGGCTCAGACGGGCGATCAGGGCAAGATGTACCTCTCCGCCGTACTCCTGCCCGACGGCAAGGTCCTGGAGACGGGCGGTGCCCTGCACAACCGTGCCAACCCGGTGTACGAGTCGTCGATCTTCGACCCGGTGACCTCGACGTTCGACCCGGTGGCTCCCGACCCGGAGGAGCGCGGCTACCACTCCTCCGCGTTCCTGCTGCCCGACGGCCGGGTGATGACGACCGGCGACAACCCGGGCAACGGCACCTGGAACCACGACGTGTCCGTCTACACACCCCCGTACCTCCTCAAGGGCACCCGCCCGACGATCACTTCACTGATCGACAACGAGTGGGTGTACGGGGACACGCAGCGCATCACCACCGACCGGCCCATCGCCAAGGCCGAGTTGATCCGCCCGGCCGCGGTGACGCACTCCTCGGACCCGAACCAGCGGTTCGTGGACCTGCCGCTGTCCGTCGACGGCAACAACGTCGACCTGAACGTGACGAGCAACCCGAACCTGGCGCCGCCCGGCTGGTACATGCTCTTCGCGGTCGACGCCAACGGGGTGCCGTCGGTGGCCAAGTGGGTGCATCTGCAGGGCCCGTCGGCGCTGGCCGCCGAGTCGACCGCCGAGGCGCACGTGCACTCCTTCGCCGACTCCCTGCAGGGCACGGTCACCGAGCCCGGCAAGAAGCGGACTTCGCAGCCGGTCAGTCCGACGATCTCCGGCTGTGACCGGCACTACGGCTCGGTCAACGTCTGCGTGCCCACCGTCTTTCCCGACGAGGTGAAGAAGACGACGGCCGCGCGGTGCGCCTGGCTGAAGACGAACGACTACGGCCTCCTGAAGGTCAACGGGAAGGACGATCCACTGAAGCTCGACCCGAGCAAGGACGGGGTGGCCTGCGGCGCGAAGGATCTGAAACGCCGCTAGCCACCGAACCCGGCGAGGGCGCGCCCGCCACGGGCGCGCCCTCCCGGCCGGTCGGAGCTCACAGGTTCCGGTAGCCCTCCCGACGATCGGCGAAAGTGAGCACCCAGACGACGAGGCGGCCGTCCTCGACCGTGTACACGACGCGGTAGTCCCCGACTCGGAGCCGCCGGCGGGCGTTGTGCCCTTGGAGGGCCTTGATGTCGAGGGCCGAAGTGTCGTTCGCGTCCAGGGCCTGAGTGAGAGCTGTCGAGGCGGGTGCATTGTCAGTGCGCCGTGTCACTCTGAGATAGGGCTGACTCACGCTTTGTGAAGGTGAGGGGAAAGTGGGGGCGAGGGCGAGGGGGAAGGGGCTTGTGAGAGGCAGCTTTGAGGTGCCGGCATTCGTGGTGGCGTTGCTGTGTGTGGCCGGATATCTGGTCGGCGGTGCGGCCGTCGTTCTCGGAGTCGTCGTGGTGGGCGTCGCCGCCTTGGCATACGAAGTGGCCGTGGCTTCGAAGCCACGGCCACTGACGCGGAGGCGGTCGAGTAGGCCGGGACGGCCGGGACGGCCGAGAGGGCCGAGAGGGCTGACAGGGAGGCGCGAAGCGCTTCCGTGGAAGGGGCGGGTGGGAAACGGGTGGGCGATCAGCCGTGCTGATAGGCGACGAGCGAGATCCCCACGTAGTGCACGACGAACGCTCCGACGGTGAGGGAGTGGAAAACCTCGTGGAAGCCGAACCAGCTGGGTGACGGGTTGGGCCGCTTGATGCCGTAGATCACGCCGCCCGCGCTGTAGAGCAGCCCGCCGACGACCACCAGGACGAGTACGGCGATCCCGCCCGCCCGCATGAAGTCGGGGAGGAAGAAGACGGCCGCCCAGCCCATCGCGATGTAGCAGGGGGTGTAGAGCCAGCGGGGTGCGCCGACCCAGAACACCCGGAAGATGATGCCCGCCGCGGCGGCTGCCCAGATGCTCCACAGGAGCCACTGGCCCTTGGCCTCCGGCAGCAGCAGCATCGTCAGCGGTGTGTACGTGCCCGCGATGATCAGGAAGATGTTCGCGTGGTCGAGTCTGCGCAGCACGCCGTCCATGCGCGGGCTCCAGTTGCCCCGGTGGTAGAGCGCGCTCACTCCGAACAGGAGGCAGGCCGTCAGGGCGAAGATCGCGCAGGCGATGCGGGCGCGGGTCGAACTCGCGAGCGCCGTGAGCACCAGTCCCGAGACGAGGACGGCCGGAAACATGCCGAGGTGCAGCCAGCCGCGGAGCTTGGGCTTGATCTCGTCCGGCAGGTGCGGATGCGGCAGGTGTGGGTGCGGCAGGGACAGGTGCGACGGGGACGAGTGCGACGCGGGGTGCGCGACGGAGCTGTGGCCAGTGGCCGGTGAGTCCGTGGGCGCGTCGGGGACGGACGCAGTCATGGGCCGAATTCTACCTACGGAACCGTAAGTTACCTATCAGTGTGGCCAGATGACCGGTCAATAGTGGCCATGCTCTCACGCGCGCCCATGGCGCGGTACGTCGCGGTACGTCGCGATATCCAGGGTGAACCCGAAGTGGCGCGGAGAAAACCCGGAGAGAACCCGGAGGTGAGTGGCGATGGTCACTCCGCTCAGCTGTGCGGCCCTCTGGACATATGCGCGGTCTAGTCGGATGATCAAATGAGTGCGGTCGGCACCGGATGAGCGCCAGGGCATGAGCATCGTGAAGCATCCGGGTCGCAGCCCCCACGGGGCACAACAACAAAACCCCTCATTTAGGAGCAATCGTGGCGCGCGACATCGCGGCTCCCACCGTCGTACCCACCAACCACAAAGCACTGATCTCGTGGGTGAACGAGATCGCCGAACTGACTCAGCCGGACAGCGTGGTCTGGTGTGACGGATCCGAAGCCGAGTACGAGCGACTGAGCGAGGAACTCGTCCGCAAGGGCACCTTCAGGAAGCTCGATCCGATCAAGCGCCCCAACTCCTACTACGCCGCCTCCGACCCGACCGATGTCGCTCGGGTCGAGGACCGGACGTTCATCTGCTCCGAGAAGGCGGAGGACGCGGGCCCGACGAACCACTGGAAGGCCCCCGCCGAGATGCGGGAGATCTTCCAGGGCGCGGACGGCAAGGGCGGTCTCTTCCGCGGCTCGATGCGCGGCCGGACGATGTACGTCGTGCCCTTCTGTATGGGCCCGCTCGGCTCGGACCTCTCCGCGATCGGCGTGGAGATCACCGACTCCGCCTACGTCGCCGTATCCATGCGCACCATGACCCGCATGGGACAGCCGGTCCTGGACGAACTCGGCACCGACGGCTTCTTCGTGCGTGCTGTGCACACGCTCGGAGCGCCGCTGGCCGAGGGCGAGGCGGACGTGCCGTGGCCGTGCAACTCCACGAAGTACATCTCGCACTTCCCGGAGTCCCGCGAGATCTGGTCGTACGGCTCGGGTTACGGCGGCAACGCGCTGCTCGGCAAGAAGTGCTATGCGCTGCGCATCGCCTCCGTGATGGCGCGCGACGAGGGCTGGCTGGCCGAGCACATGCTCATCCTCAAGCTGACCCCGCCACAGGGCGAGTCGAAGTACGTCGCCGCCGCCTTCCCGAGCGCCTGCGGCAAGACGAACCTCGCCATGCTGGAGCCGACGGTCGGCGGCTGGACCGTCGAGACGATCGGCGACGACATCGCGTGGATGCGGTTCGGCGAGGACGGCCGGCTGTACGCCATCAACCCCGAGGCCGGTTTCTTCGGCGTCGCGCCCGGCACCGGTGAGCACACCAACGCCAACGCGATGAAGACGCTGTGGGGCAACTCCGTCTTCACCAACGTGGCGCTGACCGACGACAACGACATCTGGTGGGAGGGCATGACGGAGGAGCCTCCGGCCCACCTCACGGACTGGAAGGGCAACGACTGGACGCCGGAGTCCGGTACGCCCGCCGCCCACCCGAACGCCCGCTTCACCGTGCCCGCCGCGCAGTGCCCGATCATCGCGCCCGAGTGGGAGGACCCCAAGGGCGTGCCGATCTCGGCGATCCTGTTCGGCGGCCGTCGTGCCACAGCGGTCCCGCTGGTCACGGAGTCCTTCGACTGGAACCACGGCGTCTTCCTCGGCGCCAACGTGGCGAGCGAGAAGACCGCCGCGGCCGAGGGCAAGGTCGGCGAGCTGCGCCGCGACCCGTTCGCCATGTTGCCCTTCTGCGGTTACAACATGGGCGACTACATGGGTCACTGGATCGACGTCGCCAAGGACAAGGACCAGGCGAAACTGCCGAAGATCTACTACGTGAACTGGTTCCGCAAGGACGACGCGGGCAAGTTCGTGTGGCCGGGCTTCGGTGAGAACAGCCGAGTCCTGAAGTGGATCGTGGACCGTCTGGACGGCCGGGCCGAGGGCGTCGAGACCCCGATCGGCGTCCTGCCGGCCAAGGGTGCCCTCGACACCGACGGTCTCGAACTGTCCGAGTCCGAGCTCGACTTCCTGCTCACCGTCGACAAGGACGTGTGGCGCGAGGAGGCCGCGCTCGTGCCCGAGCACCTCAACACCTTCGGCGAGCACACCCCCAAGGAACTGTGGGACCAGTACCACGCGCTGGTGCAGCGGCTGGGTTAGTCCCGGCCGGTTCCACGCGGGGGCGGCGGTCGCCTGACGGTCAAGCCGGCCCCGCAGAAGCTCCGCGGCCGGTCTGACTTGCCCTGACCTGCGACGTCGTCAAGGCCGGCCGCGGTGGCAGCAACACGAGAGGGGCGGGGGGGCCCCCCCCCCCCGGGGGGGGGGCCCCCCCCCCCGCGGGGGCCCCCCCCCCCCCCCCCCCGCCAATTTTTCGACCCCGGCCCCCCCCCCCCGCGTTTTGGGGGGCCCCGGGGGCACGCGCGCCCAAACCCC
>NZ_JBIAIK010000010.1:0-275341 GCF_042871385.1 Streptomyces sp. NPDC005808
ACACAACACCCACTCTCCCCCCCGCGACCCCCCGCCCCCGGGGTCGGGGGCGGGGGGGGGTGGTGTTGTGGGGTTGATGGCCCGCCCGCGCGGGGGGGGGGGGGGGGGGGGGGGGGGGCGCGCCCCCCCCCCCCCCCCCCCCCCCGCCCCGGCGCCCCCCCCCGCAACCGGTTCAGCTCGCCAGTGCCTGGGCAGCCTCCTCCGGGGCCCCGCTCACTCGCGGATCCGAGACCCGTACCGCCGGCGCCGGAACCTCTCGATGTGCCGGGTCCCGTACCTCGCCCACCAGGAGTTCCAGTACGTCCTCCAGCGCGACGAGGCCAAGGACCTTGCCGGACGCGTCGGCGACCTGGGCGAGGTGCGTCGCGGCGCGGCGCATCACGGTGAGGGCGTCGTCCAGGGGGAGTTCGGCCCGCAGGGTGGTCATGTGATGCCAGTTCTGCTGGGGCACCGCCCGGTCCGACTCCTCCAGGTCCAGTACGTCCTTCACATGCAGGTAGCCCATGAAGGCGCCGTTCTCCGCGACCACCGGGAAACGGGAGTACCCGGTGCGGGCGGTGAGCGCGACGACCTGGCCAGGGGTGACCGAAGGGCCCACGGTCACCAGGGAGCCGGAGTCGAGGAGGACGTCCGTGACCGGGCGGGAGCCCAGCTCCAGGGCGTCCTCGAGGCGCTCCTGCTCCTCGGGGTCCAGCAGACCCGCCTGCCCGGAGTCCTCGACGAGCCGGTTGAGCTGCTCACTGGTGAAGACCGCCTCGACCTCGTCCCTGGGCTCCACGCGGAACAGCTTGAGGATCACCCGCGCACAGGCCCCGAGGCCGACGGTGACCGGCCGGCACAGGCGCGCGAACGCGACCAGACCCGGGCTGAGCCAGAGCGCCGTCTTCTCGGGCGCGGCCATCGCCAGGTTCTTCGGCACCATCTCGCCGATGACGAGGTGGAAGAAGACGACCGAGGCGAGCGCGATGACGTACCCGAGGGGGTGGATCACGCCGTGCGGCATGTGGACCGCCTCGAAAAGCGGTTCAAGGAGCTGCGCGACGGTCGGCTCGGCGACCGCGCCGAGCGTCAACGAGCAGACGGTGATGCCGAACTGGGCCGCGGCCATCATCTGGGGCAGTCGCTCCAGGCCGTACAGCACCTGTCGCGCCCGGGCAGTTCCCAGTGGTTCGATCTGGCTGCGCCGTACGGAGACGAGCGCGAACTCGGCGCCGACGAAGAAGCCGTTGGCGAGCACCAGCAGGGCGGCGAAGAGGAGTTGGAGCACGCTCATCGGACGGCCTCCGCGACAGGCGCGGTCCGCACGAGGCGGACGCGTTCGGCGCGGTAGTGCCCGACTTGGCGCACCAGCAGCCGCCAGCCCGGCAGTTCGGCCCTGTCACCGGCGGCCGGGATGCGGCCGAGCAGATCGGCGACGAGGCCCGCCACGGTCTCGTACGGGCCCTCGGGCACGTCGAGCCCTATGCGCTTGAGGACGTCGACGCGGCAACTGCCGTCGGCCTCCCACGCGGGCTTCCCGTCCTCCGGTGGCGCCGCCGCGAGTTCGGGCAGATCCTGCCCGTCGTGCTCGTCGCGCACCTCACCGACGAGTTCCTCGACGATGTCCTCCAGGGTGACGACGCCCGCCGTACCGCCGTACTCGTCGACGACCACGGCGATCGGCTGCTCGCTGCGCAGCTGCTCCAGGAGCGGCCGCACCGGCAGCGTCTCGGGGACGAGCAGCGGTGCCTGCGCGATCCGGCCGACGGGAGTGCGCAGCCGGTCTCGCGAGGGGACCGCGAGGGCGTCCTTGAGGTGGACCATGCCGACGATCTCGTCGATCCGCTCCCGGTAGACGGGGAAGCGGGACAGGCCAGTGGCCCGGGTGAGGTTGACGACGTCCTCGGCGGTCGCCGAGGACTGCAGGGCGCTGACCTTCACGCGCGGCGTCATGACGTGCTGCGCGGTCAGATCGGCCAGCGACATGGTGCGGACGAAGAGATCCGCGGTGTCCTGCTCCAGAGCGCCGGCCCGCGCGGAGTGCCGGGCGAGGGAGACGAGTTCGCCGGGGGTGCGGGCGGAGGCCAGCTCCTCGGCGGGCTCGACGCCCAGGGCTCGTACGAGACGGTTGGCCACCGCGTTGAGCGCGGCGATCACCGGGCGGAACGTGCGGGCGAACATGTGCTGCGGGCCCGCGACGAAGCGGGCGACCTGCAGGGGCTTGGACACGGCCCAGTTCTTGGGCACGAGTTCGCCGATGACCATCTGCACGGCCGCGGCCAGCAGCATGCCGACCACGACGGCGACGCCGGGCACGGCGCCCTCGGGCAGGCCGGTCGCGGCGAACGGTCCGTGCAGCAGCTCGGCAAGCGCCGGTTCGGCGAGCATGCCGACGACGAGTGAGGTGATGGTGATGCCGAGCTGGGTGCCGGAGAGCTGGAATGACAGCTCCTTGAGCGAGTTGACGACTGTCGCAGCCCGTCGGTCGCCTTCGGCGGCCGCCTTCTCGGCGTCGGGCTTCTCGACCGTGACGAGGCCGAACTCCGCCGCGACGAAGAATCCGTTGGCGAGAATGAGCAGGAATGCCGCCCCAAGGAGCAGCAAGGGGACGATCATGCCGCCGCCTCGATATGTCGGAAGGGGGCGGCGCAGGTACTACAGGACGATCCGTCCATCGCTGGAGGGAGTCACTCCTCGGGTAGCTGGGGGCCTCTGAATACCGGCTGGCACATCAGCGGCGGAGGCGCGATGCGAACGCCTCCGCCAACAGATTAATCAAGACATGGGCCCGTGCGGCAGGGTGGAAGGCTGAGAGTCAGCCCTGATGTTCCTCCGAGTCACCCGTGGAGCGGGCTTCGGCGAGGGCTCTCAGGGCACGAGCGTCCTCGATCGCGCGGTGTTTGGCGATGCCCGGCTGGATGCCGAGCGCGGGCAGACTGGTGCCGTCACTGAGGTTGAGGAACACCCAGGGATCGCCCGGGCGCAGGTTGACCTGGAGGATCTCCGCCCAGGCCAGGCGCCTACTGCTGGCGATGTTGACGACGGTTACGCCGCCCTCGTCGGCGACGACCTTGGGCCGGGCCAGCATCAGGAGCACCCCGAAGATCAGGGCGCCGGTGAAGATGAAGCTGAGTTTTTCCCCCGGGCCGAGCTGCTCCAGAAGCATCACGACTGTGGTGAGGACCACAAGGATCGCGACACCGGTACCGACCAGGACGACCCGGGTTCGTGACGGCCGGAAAGTGACGGGCAGAGCGGGAAGTTCGGACATGGTCTTGAGGTCCCTCAGAGCCGGCAGGCGTGGATGGCCGTGGTCAGGATGGCCCGCGCGCCGAGCTCGTACAGATCGTCCATGATCCGCTGGGCTTCCTTGGACGGCACCATCGCGCGGACGGCGACCCAGCCCTCGTTGTGCAGCGGCGAGATGGTCGGCGACTCCAGGCCGGGAGTGAGCGCGACCGCCTTCTCCAGGTGCTCGGCGCGGCAGTCGTAGTCCATCATCACGTACGTCCGTGCCACCAGGACGCCCTGGAGGCGGCGCAGGAACTGCTGCACCTTGGGCTCGGCGTCCGCGGAGACATCGGCGCCGACGCGGCGGATGACGATGGCCTCGGACTTCATGATCGGGTCGCCGAACACATCGAGGCCCGCGTTGCGCAGCGAGGTGCCGGTCTCCACGACGTCCGCGATGACCTCGGCCACGCCCAGCTCGATCGCGGTCTCGACGGCGCCGTCGAGGTGGACGACGGAGGCGTCGATGCCGTGGTCGGCGAGGTGCTTGGCGACGATGCCCTCGTACGAGGTCGCGACGGTCTTGCCCGCGAGGTCCTCGATGGAGTTCGCCGTACCGGGCTTGGTGGCGAAGCGGAACGTGGAGCGGGCGAAGCCGAGCGGGAGGATCTCCTCGGCGCTGGCGCCCGAGTCGATGAGCAGGTCCCGTCCGGTGACGCCGATGTCGAGCCGGCCGGAGGAGACGTAGATCGCGATGTCGCGGGGGCGGAGGTAGAAGAACTCGACCTCGTTCTCCGGGTCGACGATCCGCAGTTCCTTGGACTCCCGGCGCTGCTGGTAGCCGGCCTCATGCAGCATCTCCGCCGCAGGTCCTGACAGGGAACCCTTGTTGGGGACGGCGATGCGCAGCATGAGGTCGGCTTCCTTTGCTAGATGGTTCGTTCGTACTTGCGGGGGTGCTTGGCTACGGCTCAGAGGTGGGCGTACACGTCGTCGAGGGAGATCCCGCGCGCGACCATCATCACCTGGACGTGGTAGAGCAGCTGCGAGATCTCCTCGGCGGCGGCTTCCTTGCCCTCGTACTCGGCGGCCATCCATACTTCGGCGGCCTCTTCGACGACCTTCTTGCCGATGGCATGAACGCCCTTGCCGATCAGCTCGGCGGTGCGCGAAGTGGCGGGGTCGCCGGTGGCGGCCTTGTGCTGGAGCTCGGTGAAGAGCTCCTCGAACGTCTTATTGGACATGGTGGCTCTCACCCTACGCGCTCACGCCGATCGGCTAGCGCCAGGGTTCGGATACTGAGCGGAGGGTGGCCGCGGTCGCCACGGCGGCCGTCACCGCCTCGTGCCCCTTGTCCTCTTTGGAACCCTCGATGCCCGCACGGTCGAGGGCCTGTTCCTCGGTGTCGCAGGTCAGCACGCCGAAGCCGATGGGGACACCGGTGTCGATGGAGACCTGGGTGAGGCCCTGGGTGACGCCCTGGCACACGTACTCGAAGTGGGGGGTGCCGCCGCGGATGACGACGCCCAGCGCGACGATGGCGTCGTATCCGCGGCCCGCGAGGACCTTCGCGACGACCGGGAGCTCGAAGCTGCCGGGCACCCGCAGGAGGGTCGGCTCGTCGATTCCCAGCTCGTGCAGGGCGCGCAGCGCGCCGTCGACCAGGCCGTCCATCACCTTCTCGTGCCACTGTGCCGCGATGACCGCGACGCGCAGGTCGCCGCAGTTGCGTACGGACAGTTCAGGTGCACCCTTGCCGCTCACGTCTCTCCTCAGTGCTGTTCTGGTGCTGTTGTGGTGCTGTGCTGGTGCTCTTACTGGTTGCCGCAGGCCGACACCGTGGTCGTGTCCAGCCAGGGCAGGTCGTGGCCCATCCGGTCCCGCTTGGTGCGCAGGTAGCGGAGGTTGTGCTCGCCCGCCTGTACGGGCATCGGCTCGCGGCCGGTGACCTTGAGGCCGTGCCGGACGAGCGCGTCGGTCTTGTCGGGGTTGTTGGTCATCAGGCGGACGCTCGTCACCCCCAGGTCGTCGAGGATCTGGGCGCTCGCGCCGTAGTCGCGGGCGTCGGCGGGCAGACCCAGCTCCAGGTTGGCGTCGAGGGTGTCCCGGCCGCGCTCCTGGAGCTCGTACGCGCGCAGCTTGGACAGGAGGCCGATGCCGCGCCCCTCGTGGCCGCGCAGGTAGACGACGATGCCCCGGCCCTCGGTCTGGATGCGTTCCATGGACGTCTGGAGCTGGGGGCCGCAGTCGCAGCGCTGCGAGTGGAAGACATCGCCGGTGAGGCACTCGGAGTGGACGCGGACCAGGACGTCCTCGCCTTCGCCGATCTCGCCGTGGACGAGGGCGACGTGCTCGACTCCGTCGAGGGTGGAGCGGTAGCCGTACGCCGTGAACTCGCCGAAGGCGGTGGGCAGCTGGGTCTTGGCCTCGCGGCGGACGGTGGGCTCGGCGGCGCGGCGGTAGGCGATCAGGTCCTCGATGGAGATGATCGTCAGGCCGTGCTTGCGGGCGAAGGGGATCAGTTCGGGGAGGCGGAGCATGCGGCCGTCCTCCCCGGCGATCTCGACGATCGCGCCGGCCGGGCGCAGGCCGGCGAGGCGGGCCAGGTCGACGGCCGCCTCGGTGTGGCCGTCGCGGACCAGGACGCCGCCGGACCTGGCGCGCAGCGGGAAGACGTGGCCCGGCCGGACGAAGTCCTCCGGCTGGGCGCCGCCGTCCGCGAGGAGCTGCAGGGTGGTGGCACGGTCGGATGCCGAGATGCCGGTGGACACACCGTGAGCGGCTGACGCGTCGACCGAGACGGTGAACGCCGTCTTCATCGACTCGGTGTTGTCGTCGACCATCTGCGGGAGCCGGAGCCGGTCGAGTTCGTCACCCTCCATGGGGGCGCAGATCAGACCGCGGCACTCGCTCATCATGAAGGCGACGATCTCGGGGGTCGCCTTCTCGGCGGCGATGACGAGGTCGCCCTCGTTCTCCCGGTCCTCGTCGTCGACGACCACGACCGGGCGGCCGGCCGCGATGTCGGCGATCGCCTTCTCGACGGGGTCGAGGGCGAAGTCCTCGATATTGTCCCTGCTGTACCAGACCGGCGCCGATGTCATGCCGGGGCTCCTTCCAGGACGGGCTGCCCGGCCTTGCGGGAGCGCAGCCACCAGTCGCGCATGCCCCACAGGACGAGCGCGCCGTAGAGGACGTAGACGAAACCGGAGAAGGCGAAACCGTTGGCGAAGTTGAGCGGGACGCCCACCAGGTCGACCAGCAGCCAGGCGAACCAGAACTCGACCATGCCGCGCGCCTGGGCGTACATGGCGACGACGGTGCCGACGAAGATGTAGGCGTCCGGCCACGGGTCCCAGGAGAGGGTCGGGTACGCCTTGAACAGGAGGCCGACCGCGAGGGTGCCCACGGCGGCCGCGCCGAGTAGCGCGCCGCGCTCGCGCCAGGTGGCGAACCGTACGGCGATGGAGCCGTCCTGAGCCTGCCTCTTGCCGCGGTTCCACTGCCACCAGCCCCATGCGGCGACGACCATGACGACGACCTGCTTGCCGGCGCTGCCGGACAGGTGCGCCGTGGCGAAGGCCGCGAGGAGGATGACGCCGGACAGGAACTGGACCGGCCAGGTCCATATGGAGCGGCGCCAGCCGAGCGCGAGGGCGATCAGACCGATCGTGTTGCCGATCATGTCCGACCACTTGATGTGCTGGCCGAAGAGCGTGAATGCCTCGGAGTTGAGCCAGTTCACCGCGCGGCCTCCTTGCCGCCGAGGAGGCGCTCCACGTACTTGGCGATGATGTCGACCTCGAGGTTGACCGGGTCGCCGGGCTGCTTGAGGCCGAGCGTGGTCAGCGCGAGGGTGGTGGGGATGAGGCTGACGGTGAAGTAGTCGGGGCCGGCCTCGACGACGGTCAGGCTGATGCCGTCGACGGTGATGGAGCCCTTCTCGACCACATAGCGGGAGAGGTCCGCGGGGATCGAGACCTTCACGATCTCCCAGTTCTCGGACGGCGTGCGTGCGATGACCGCGCCCGTGCCGTCGACGTGGCCCTGCACGATGTGCCCGCCGAGGCGTGCGCCCACCGCGGTGGGGCGCTCCAGGTTCACACGGGAGCCGACGGACAGGGCGCCAAGGCTTGAGCGGTCCAGGGTTTCCGCCATGACGTCGGCGGTGAACTCGTCGCCCTCATGTTCGACGACCGTGAGACAGACGCCGTTGACGGCAATGGAGTCGCCGTGCTGTGCACCTTCGGTGACTACAGGGCCACGAAGTCGGAAGCGTGAGGCGTCGCCGAGGTTCTCGACGGCGGTGATCTCACCCAGCTCTTCGACGATTCCGGTGAACACTTCCCGGGTCCTCCTGCCTCGTGGGGCACGGACTCCGGGGCCTGTCGATGACGACAGAATGAACGGACTGCGACACCGGGAACGATGCCGAATGAGACTCGTCCCGTCAGGACAAGTCGAAACAAACGGCAGCGCGCACGAATGCCCGCCCGCCGCGCACTGCCTCCCATCCGGACTTTAACCGTCGGTCCAGGAATTTCACCTGGTCAACCGGCCGCTGGAAGCGACCGGGTCGCGGACTGTAACCGCCGGTTCGGACTTTCACCGACCCCGGAGTGCGCTGCTTCTGGTACATGGCCAGTGTGCCACGTCTGATCGACGCCCATGCGGGCGAACAACTGTGGGCTGACTCACAGGCGGTATGGATGGACTTCCATGAGGACACAAGAGGAGACAACACCGGTCAACTCGGCTGGTACCGCGCATGCTTGACCCTTCGGGCCACACCGCATGGCTGAGGCTGGTCCATACCTATTGACCTCACTGGTCTAGTCCTCCTAGGGTCGCGATCATGGCTCGGCGATACCCGGCTGAGCGTTCACGACGTGTCGCATCCGCCCCCCGAGCGGCCCGGCGGCGGTGACGGAGGCCCTTGCCCCGCCGCCGGGCCTTTCAATCCGGCCCGTCCGAGCCGCCCGATCCGGCCGAGCGCCCGATCCGTCGGGGCCGACGCACTACCGACCCGGCGGCACGAACCCCTACCGGCCCGGCGGTGCAAACAGTTCGTCCTGAGCGCCTTCCCGGGCGGTCAGCAGCGCGCCGCGCAGCACCGCGCTCCCGCCCAGCGCGCTCGCGCGCACCTCCACAGGCAACGGCGACATCCGCGCGAGCCGCTCCTCGACGCGTGAAGCGAGCACGCTCCCGCCGGCCTGCCCGATCTCGCCTCCCAGGACGACGCAACCCGGGTCGAGCACAGCGACGACGGAAGCAGCACCGATGGCGAGCCGGTCGGCGAGGGCGTCGAGGAAACGGGAGGCGGGAGTTCCCGCCTCCGCCGCACTCGCACCCGCACCCGCAACGGCACCGGCACCGGCACCGGCGCCCACGCCCTCAACCGCACGGATGCCGGCGCCCACACGCGCACCCGCCCCCGTGTCCACGACCGATCCCACCGCCTCCCTCACCAGCGCCGCCGCATACGGCTCGTGCGGTATCCCTTCCGCCTCGACGCCGTACTCCGCCGCGAGCCCCGCGATCGCCACCGCCCCGGCGAGGGAGTGGAAGCCGCCCTCGCAGTCCGTCGCCGACGGCAGCTTCACGGTCCCCGGCACCGGCAGGAACCCGATCTCGCCGGTACCGCCGGAGGCGCCGCGGCGAAGGGAGCCGTCCAGGACGACGGCGGCGCCGGTGCCGTGGCCGAGCCACAACAGGACGAACGTGTCACGGTCGCGGGCTGCGCCGTCGCGCTGTTCGGCGAGGGCGGCGAGGTTGGTCTCGTTCTCGACCAGGACGCGAGCGGCGGGGAGTCGTTCCTGGAGGGCGGCGGCGAGCCGGCGGTGCCACTGGGGCAGCCCGGTGGAGCCGCGGAGCTCGCCGGTGACGGGGTCGATGAGGCCGGGGGCGCCGATACCGACGGTGTGCAGCCGCTCCGCCCCAGCCTCCTTGGCGGTGCGCTCCACCAGCGCGACCGCCTGCTCAACGGCGGGCCCGGTGCCCGTGTCATCCGTGATGGGCACCGACGCCCGCGCGAGTTCGGCGCCCAGCAGGTCGGAGACGACGACGGAGACGCCCTCGGTGCGGACGTCGAGGGCGGCCAGGTGTGCGCGGTCGGCGACGATCCCGTACAACCGCGCGTTCGGACCGCGCCGTTGTGATCCAGACTCCCCCACCACCGAGATCAGCCCGGCGAGGGTGAGACGTTCGACGAGGTCGGCGACGGTGGGCCGGGACAGTCCGGTGAGCTGCTTCAACTGCCCTGCCGTCAAAGGGCCCTCCTGCTGCATGAGCTGCAGGGCGAGCCGGTCGTTGATGGCCCGGGCGGTGCTCGGAGATGCGGGCATGCCGGGATCCTTCCAGATCAGCGAGGGCGCGGAGGCTTCGTCTCCGGCCCCGGCCGTAAATTCTCTATTTATCAGGCAGGGTTCCTGATAGTTTACGGCAACAGTACGGGGAGGACGTCCGGGAGGGGCAGCGGCACCATGGATGAAGTGGTCTACGACATGCGCAAGTTGAAGCGCGCGCGATACGCCGTGGCCGCCGTGTTCGCGGTGCACGGCGCGGTCACCGGGTCCTTCGCGACGCGCGTGCCGTGGATCCAGGACCACGCGGGGCTCAGCACCGGCCAGCTGGGGTTCGCGCTCGCCTTCACGGCCCTGGGCGCGTCCGTCTCCATGCCGCTGGCCGGCCGGATCAGCCACCGCTTCGGTTCGCGCACGGCCCTGCGCGGCCTGCTGGCCCTGTGGACGCTCGCCCTGCTTCTCCCGTCGCAGGCGCCGAACCTGCTCAGCCTCTGCCTGGCGATGTTCACCTTCGGCGCCACGGCCGGCATGGCCGATGTCGCCATGAACGCACTGGGCGTCGAGGTCGAGCGCGGCCTCAACAAGTCGATCATGTCCAGTCTGCACGGCATGTGGAGCGCGGGCGCCCTGACCGGCTCGGCGGCGGGCACGGTCGCCGCACACCTGGGCACGGACGCGCGCCTCCACCATGCCCTGGCGGCGGCGACCCTCACCGTCCTCGGACTGGTCGCGTGTCGTTGGGTGCTCGACCTGCAGGCCACCGAGGACGAGGAGCCACCGCCGCGGTTCGCGCTGCCACCACGGTCGGCGCTGCTGATCGGCGCGGTCGGGTTCTGCGCGGTGTTCGCGGAGGGCGCGAGCCTCGACTGGTCGGCGGTGTACCTGCAGGACGAACTGGGCAGCTCGGCCGGTCTCGCGGCGGCTTCGACGACCGGCTTCATGCTGACCATGGCGGTGGCCCGGCTCGTGGGCGACACGGTGGTGAACCGCTTCGGCGCGGTACGCACCGTGCGGGCGAGCGGCGTCCTGGCCGTTCTCGGCGGGCTGCTCATCGTCGTGGCGGATCATCCCGCGGTCGCGATGACCGGTTTCGCGCTGCTCGGCCTGGGCATCGCCGTGGTGGTCCCGCTGTGCTTCGCGGCAGCCGGTCGCAGCGGACCCAACCCCAGCCAGGCCATCGCGGGCGTCGCCACCATCACGTACACCTCGGGTCTTGTGGCGCCGAGCGCGATCGGCACGCTGGCGCAGGCGACGAGTCTGATGGTGTCGTTCGGCCTGGTGACTGTGCTGGCGTGCGGGGTCGTCGCCTTCGCGGGTGTGCTGCGCGCCGGCGACCGGGAGCGCCCGAAGGTCAGTCCGCCGGCCGCAGCAGTTCCTGGCCCACGGCTCTGAACCGGTCGCTCCACGACGTCGGGCGCAGTGTCCCCGCGTCCAGCCTGACGAGGACGCGCGTGCCGTGCGCGTACGTCACCGCGCCATCGGCCGAGCAGAAACGGAAGCCGTACGTCAGTCCGGTGTTCCCGAGCCGCTCCAGCCAGAGGTGGACGGCGTACGCGCCCGGCCGCTTCACCGGGGCCTCGTAGCTGACCCGCAGTTCCTTGACCGCGTTGCAGAAGTCGCCCGCCGCCTCCCAGTCCCCCTCGAAGCCGCGGAAACCGCGCTCCTCCCAGAAGGCCGTCCAGGCGCGCTCGACCATCACCGGGTACCGGGCGTTGTGGAGCAGCCCCAGCGCGTCGAGATCGTCGAAGTGGACGGTGACGGGGATGAGCCGTCCGTACGCGAGAGCGGGGGCGATCGGGGCTTCGGCGGTCACGGGCGGGGCTCCTGAGGGTGCCGGACGGGGCGGTGGGGTCACCCCATCCTAAGCAACCGCTCAGGAACCCCTGCTCAGGGGGCTCCTACGGCGTCGACTCAGCCCGTGATCGAGTCCAGCTGCTCGGCGGCGGGGCGCAGCGCCCACAGGTCCCCGCCGGGCGGCGTTTCCAGCTTCGGCACCGCCGCACGCGCGGCCTTGTCACCGGCGTCGGCCGCCGCGTGCACGACATCGCTCGCCGCGAACCGGTAGAACTCCAGCTCCGGGTGGGCCCAGGGTGCGGCTCCGGTCGCGGCGGGCAACAGGTAGTCGACCGCCTTGAACAGGCTCTGGCCGTCGGGCCCCTTGTACGACCACAGGTTCACGCCGACGTGCTGACCTATCGCCGCGAGGCGGGTATAGGCGACCAGGTCGAAAGTCGAGTAGTGCCAACTGCGGGTGCGGGCCAGCTCCTGGGGCTGGCTGCCGTCGGCGGCGATCTGCGGGGCGATCCGCTCGGCCCGCGCGTCCAGGACCGTCTGCCGTGCGAGATCCCTGTCCCCGGTCGCGTACGCCAGGCCGGCGAGCAGCATGTCGTAGAAGGTGCCGTGGTTGTTCTTGGCGGCGCCCTCCTCCTTGCCGAAGGCGCTGTCGGCCAGCCAGTCGCGCAAGTCGGTGTTCCAGGCGAGCATTTCGGAGCGGTCGGCCTTCGACCAGCCGGGGGCGCCCGTGTCGAGGATCGCGAGGGCGTCCAGGACGCTCGTATAGGACTGGGAGAAGTCGATGATGCCGATGGCGCGGCCGTCGTACTTGCAGGGGATGAACTGCCCGTGGTTCAGGTTCGGGTTCATCCGGGTGCCGGGGGCGAGGAACCAGGTGCGCAGGACGGAGGCGGCCTTCTCGGCGTACTGCTTCTTGCCGGTGTAGTACCAGGCGAGTGCGAGGTCGTACGTCGAGTCGAAGACCTTCTCGACGTCCTGGCGGTCGGTGCCGGTGTCGACCTCGGGGTTGCGCTGGCCGTCACGCTGGACGTAGGGGCAACCCCAGGGATTCTCGGCGGTCTTGGGCTGGGATGGCCACCAGTAGGGGGCCTGGCTGAGGTAGTCGTGGACGTCACCGCTCGGGGCGGGTCTCGGCTTGTCGACGACCGTCCAGGGGCCTTGGTTCAGCCAGTTGTCGGCGCGGGCCGTCAAGTTCTCCAGGGTGCGCCGGAGTTGGGGATCGCCGCGGTCCAGGCGGACCTTGGTCTGCCGCAGGCGGGCCCCGTCGAGGACCGCGGTCTTCGGCGCCTTCGGCTCGGCCTGAGCCACCGCGGAGGGGACGACGACGGCCGCCAGGGTGACAACGGCCGCAAGGAGCACGCCCAGTCGAGGGCTCGCACTCATCAGTCACTCCGATCATAAATGTGAACGCAGTTCATGAGTAGGATCGTGCGAGCGTAGGGCTGCTGCCCGGCCCTGACAATGGCCCGGACAGATTCACGTACAGAGAAAGCGAAGCCCGCACCAGGGACCTCGGCGTGCGCTGGAAACGACACGGCGACGGGCGTACGCGATCATGCTGTCCGGCGTCGCGACGGTCGTCTTCCTGCTGGCGACCCACGGCCGCGTGCCCAGCCACCTCGGCTGTTCGCTCTCCTTCGGGGGCGTCGCCGCGGTGATCCGCGCGCAGGGCTCGACGCCCGCCCACCGGGCCGCCGCGGGCTTCGCCCTGCTCTTCACGAGCAAGGACTCTCAGGTCGCCAAGTCATAGGCGTAGGCGGGCGAGAAGGTCCCCGGGGCGCCCTTGCAGCCGTCCGACTCGCCCGGCAGCTTCACCCACAGGTAGGCGTCGATCCGCGCCTCTCCGGTGTCGAGGGTCGGCGCCCGTCCGATCCTTCGGCCCGCCGGATCGCACCACTCGCCGTCCGCCGGGGCGCCGTTGCCGTTCCGGCTGGTGTCGATGACGGCTCCCAGGCTCGCCGGGCCGCCGAGAGCGGACAGCACCTCTCGGGCGTACGTGCTCTCCGTGCTCGTACGGTGGAAGTTGGACACGTTCGTGAAGATGCCGTCGGAGGAGGCGGCCGAGGCCGCGCCCGCCTGTTTGAGGAATGCGGCCTGGGCGGCGGCCGGTTTCCAGCCGGAGTGGCCGGCGTCGTAGTAGACGCGGGCCCGGGGATCGGCGGCCTTGAGGACGCGGCCGGCGCGGGCCAACGAGGCGAAGCGGTCGGCGCGTTGGCCGGCGGAGAGGCAGTCGGCCTGGGCGACCGAGTCCGGTTCCAGGATGACGATGACCTCCCGAGACCCCAGCCCTGCCGCGAAGTTGTCGATCCAGCCGTCGTACGCGTCGAGGTCGGGTGCCCCGCCCTCCGAGGCACCGCCGCAGTCGCGCCCCGGGATCGTGTACGCCACGACGACCGGGACCCGGCCCTGCGCGGCGCCGCCCGAGGTGACCGCCCTGACCCGCCTGGTGATGGTGGACGGCGTGAAGTCGGCGAACCAGACCGCGGCCGGCCGGTCGGCTATCCGCGACTCGATCACCGCACGCCGGGAGTCGCCCGGATTGGCGGCGACCCAGTCGAGCACCTGGGATTCGGGGTGCCGGTAGAGCCCGGCGGAGGCGGCCACGGTCGCGGTTTTCCCCTTGTCGGCAGAGGCTTTCGAACCTGAACCTGAACCTGAACTCGAACCCGAACTCGAACTCGAACCCGGGCTCGGCTTCGGTGAAGGGGACAGCTTCGACGGGGACGGTGAGACCGAGGCCCCGGTCGGCGACGGGGTCGGTACGGCGGGCAGCGGCAGGAGGCTGGGGGCGTGGGTCACCAGGGGTTCGGCGTCGTCGGACGCGCGCCCGTCGCCGA
Source organism: Streptomyces sp. NPDC005808 (assembly GCF_042871385.1). NCBI lineage: Bacteria > Bacillati > Actinomycetota > Actinomycetes > Kitasatosporales > Streptomycetaceae > Streptomyces > Streptomyces sp. NPDC005808. The sequence goes on from NZ_JBIAIK010000010.1 coordinate 14,144, forward strand.
GCGCGGACATCATCCCCGTGACGCTGCCGACCGCGACCACGACCGAGGCCGCCGCGACCATGGCACCGCGCCGGGCCGCCCGCCTGCGCTCGGCCACGCGCGCGACCGCTCGCTGGGCACGTGAGCCTGACACGTACTGCTCCCCCCACTCCCGCCACGGACGTGTTCCCCCGTTCTGGGGAAGCGTCCGGCCCGGCGGCACTCCGGTCAGCCTAGGGCTGGGACCCTGCCCCCATGGCGTTGTTGGAACACTTCACCAATCCCGTGCACACCGTGGACACGGTCCTCTCCCGGATGCGCACCCTGGACGCGGCCCTCCCCGAGCGGGACGGGGTCGCGGTGTTCAACCGCGTCTACCTCGCCGTCACCGAGGAGGTCGAGCGGCGCCTGTCCGCCGGGGAGTTCGCGGACCCGGCGGCCGCGATCACGCTGGACGTGCGGTTCGCGGAGCGCTATCTGAACGTGGCCGAGGAGGGAGATCCGCCCGCCTGCTGGCGGCCATTGCTGCAGTTCCGGCGGCATCCCGGTGTACGTCCGCTGCAGTTCGCGCTCGCGGGCATCAATGCGCACGTAGGACACGATCTGGCGCTCGCGGTCGTGGACGCCTGCCGTACGCTCCGCTGCGAACCGGCCGACCTTGAGGACGAGTTCGACCGTGTGGGCGATCTCCTCGTCGCGCTGGAGGAGCGCATCCGCGAAGAGCTGATGCCGGGTCCCGATCTCCTCCAGATCGCCGATCCGCTGACTCATCTGATCGGCGCGTGGAGCCTGGACCGGGCCCGCGAGGCCACCTGGTCGGCCGCCCGGGCGCTGTGGGCACTGCGCGGACTGCCGGATCTCGCCGAGGAGTTGGCCGACCGCCTCGACACGGCGGTGGGCTTCGCCGGACGGATGCTGCTCACGCCGTTGCCGGACTGAGTTCAGGAAGGCGGCAGCGGGCGGCGTCAGTCCTCGTTGCTTAAAGCGGCAGCGGGCGGCGTCAGTCCTCCGGAAGCTCCACCGGCGCGATCTCGTCGTAGACGTCGCCGGGTCCGGGGTTGGTCGGATCGGTCGAGCCGCCCAGCTGGTGCATGACACCCCAGACGGCGTTCAGCGCGGTCTGCACAGCGCCCTCGGCCCAGCCCGCGGTCCAGGAGATGTCGTCGCCTGCGAGGAAGATGCTCCGCTTGTCCTCGGGCAGCGCGTCCTGCATGAAGTGCGTGAAAAGACGCCGCTGGTAACGGTAGTGGCCGGGCAGGTTCGCCTTGAACGCGCCCATGAAGTAGGGCTCGTTCTCCCAGGACACCGTCACCGGGTTGCCGATGATGTGCTTCCTGATGTCGACCTTCGGGTAGATCTCGCCGAGCGACTTCAGCATCACCTCCATCCGCTCGTTCGCGGACAGCGGCAGCCACTTCAAGCTGTCGTCGCACCAGGTGTACGAGAGACAGATGACGGCGGGCCTGTCCGGACCCTCGTCGAGGAGGTAAGTCCCGCGCGTCATACGGTCGGTGAGCGTCATGGACATCACGTCACGCCCGGTGTGCTCGTCCTTGTCGAGCCAGAACGGCCGGTCGACGGGCACGAAGAGCTTCGAGCTCTCCATGTAGTGGGTGCGCTCCATCGCCGTCCAGTGGTCGATCGGGAAGAGCGAGTCGTCGCAGGCGATCTTCGAGAGCAGCAGCCAGGACTGGGCGGTGAAGATCGCCGCCGGGTAGGTACGGATGTCGCCGTTCGCGTCCGTCACGGTGATCCGATTGCCGGACGTGCGGTTCAGGCGGGTCACGGCCGGGCGGGGGGCGCCGCCGTGCAGGGTGGCCAGCGAGGTCCCGTAGGCCCAGTGCACGATCTTCTCCGGCTCGCGTTCCCACAGCCGCAGCGGAAGCTGCTGGGAGCCGCCGACGATGCCGCGGTGGTGGTCGTCGGCCTCGGTGTAGACGACGCGCAGGATCTCGAGGATGGAGTTCGGGAAGTCGGTGTCCCAGCCGCCCGTCCCGAAGCCGACCTGGCCGAAGATCTCGCGGTGCCGGAACGACCTGAAGGCCTCCGAGTCGCAGAGGAAGCCGTAGAAGGTCTGGTTGTCGAGCTTCTCGACGAGCTGGGACCAGATCTCGCGGATGCGCGGGACGTCGCGCTCGCGCATGGCCTGGTTCATGTCGGAGAAGTCGGCGCCCTCTTCGAGGCAGGCGTTCCAGGCGGCGGCGACGTCACGGTAGACCTGCGGCAGGTCGTCCACCGTCTCGGCGTAGTGCGACTCGCCCTTGAGATCGACGACGGTCGAGGGCGTGCTCTCCGCGAGGGGGTTGGGGAACGGCCGGGTCTCCAGACCCACCAGGTCGATGTAGTGCTGGAGAGCGGTGGAGGAGGGCGGGAAGCGCATGGCGCCCATCTCGGCGGTGAGCGAGGGATCGCACCCGTCGAAGCCCACCGTCCGCAGCCGTCCGCCGATCCGGTCGGCCTCGTAGACGACGGGCTTGAGCCCCATCTTCATCAGCTCGTAGGCCGCCACGATGCCGGACAGTCCGCCGCCGATGACCGCGACCTCCGTGCCGTGCTCGGTCGCGGGTATCTGGCCGAGGCCCGCGGGGTGCGCGAGGAAGTCGTCGTACGCGTAGGGGAAGTCCGGGCCGAACATGGTGATCGGCGGCTGCTGCACGTCGGCGTGCTCGACCGCGTTGGGCACGGTGGACGTCATGGGGTACGGACTCCTTGCGGGAAAGCTTGAGGGGGAAGGCGAGTGGCGGACGTCAGACGAGGGACCCGTAGAGGCCGGGGCGGCGGTCCTTCAGATACGGGTTCGACTCGCGCGAGGCCGTGAGGAAGGCGGGGTCGGCGTCGGCGAGGACCAGTTGCTCACCTCGGCCGGCACGAGCGCGCGCGACTCCGTCGGGGCCGGCCAGCGTCGAGAGCCCGACGAAGTCGAACTCGCCCTCCTGGCCTGTGCGGTTGACGTACGCGACGTACATCTGGTTCTCGAAGGCGCGCACCGGCACGACCGATTCGGCGACGAACTGGAACGGGTGCATCTGCGCGGTCGGCACGAGCAGCAGGTCGGTGCCGGCGAGTGCGTGCGCCCGGACGTTCTCCGGGAACTCCACGTCGTAGCAGATCATGATCCCGACCCGCAGCCCGTCGAGCTCGGCCTGCACCACCGGCTGCTCACCCGGCGTGAAGTGGTCCTGCTCGAAGCAGCCGAAGAGGTGGGTCTTGCGGTAGTTCGCGAGACGGGCGCCGTCTGCGGAGATCAGCTGCGCCGAGTTGAAGACCACGTCCCCGGAGCGCTCGGGGTAGCCGTACGCGACGGCCACGCCGTGGCGGCCCGCGATCTCGGCGATCGCGTCCGCGGAGTCGCCGTCGGCGGCCTCCGCGAGGCGGGCGATGTCGTCGCCGATCGCGTACCCGGTCAGGAACATCTCCGGCGCCACGAGCAGCCCGGCTCCCGCCGCCGCGGCACGCCCCGCGGCTTCGTCGAGGACCTTGAGGTTCCCGACGACCGACCCGGGGCGGCCGGAGCTCTGGAGCAGGGCTGTGCGCATGCGTGTTCCTTGCCGGTGCGGAGGGGTTTGGGGGGCCTGTTAGACGGTACGGGCGCGAGCGCTCGGGCGACAAGGCGGAGCCGTTGCGCATGCGCGGACGAATCGTTGCGTGGGGGGTGGGGGTGGCGGCGATTCGTTGCGCGGGGGGGCTCAGGAGGTTTTTCGCCCCCTCCGCCCCTGCACGTCCCGAATCTGGAGGCTGCCGCCCCCAGGGGCCCCCGCTTCGCGCTGAACGCGCCCGTCCTCAAACGCCGGACGGGCTGAACCCAGCCCCTCAGGGACAAGGGACGGGCAGGGGCGGACGGAGCGAAAAACCCCTACCCCACCCCGAACGTCGTGATCACCGCAGCATGATCCGAAGGCCAGGCGTTCCCCGCAACGTCGGGCCACGCCCGAGGCGAACCGCAGACGAAGGTCCGCGAGTCGAGCACCCGCATCCCTTGCCCCCGGTACAGCACGTAGTCGATCCGATCCTGCGGCTCAGCACGCCCGCTCCCGTCCTCGTGCTCCACGTGGACCGGAGACCAGGTATGCCCGGGATCCCGCACAGGATCGGGGTGAACCTCGCGATACGAGTCCCGCAGCCCCGCCGTCTCCGCGGCCTTCGTGACGGGCCACTCGACATCGGGCCAGTCCAGATGCGAAGGAGCGTTGAAGTCCCCCAACAGCAGAACAGGCGTGTCGGCGTCCGAAGAGTCCGCGATCCCGCGGAGGATCTCCCGCATCTGGGCAAGCCGCACACCCTCGTGGGCGATGAGATCGGCCGCCGGCAGCCCGTCGAAGCGCGCCTCGTACGGCCCGTACGGCGTGTAGTGGAGGTGGGCGCTCCAGACGTCCACCTCCTGCCCGCCGTCGAGACGGATCCGCGCCCCGGTGCCTCCGTAGAAACCGACGTCCGGGTCACCGAGGCGGGCGGTGATCGGGTACCGGCTGATGATGCCGAGGTTGTCGCCGGCCCGGTGGTGGTGCCAGCCGAGCGCGTCGGCGAGTTCTTGCGCCGCGATGCCGTACGTCTCCTGGAGGGCGACCACGTCCACGCCCGTCTCCGCGATGACCTTGAGCTGCTTCTCCCGGTGGTCGTCGACCTTCGTACCGCCGTACCAGAGGTTCCAGCTCATCACCCGCAGCTCGGTCGGGGCGACCATGGCCCGCAGCCGCGCCGGGGTCACCTCCTCCAGGCTGCTGAGGACGGTACGTCCGAGGGCGGGGCCGATCGGCGCGAGCGAGGGGACGGCGAGCACGGCGCAGCCCGCGGCCTCGGCGGAGCTGACGCCCGTCTGGGTGTCCTCGACGGCGACGCACGCGGCGGGGTCGACACCGAGGGCGCGGCAGGCGGCGAGGTAGGGATCGGGGGCGGGCTTCGTGCGCTCGGTGTCGTCGGCGGTGACGGAGACGGCGAAGCGTCCGGCGCCGAGGGCTTCGAGGACGGTGTCGGCGACCGCGCGCGGCGACGCGGTCACCAGCGCCGTGGGTACGTCGTCACGGGCCAGGGCGTCGAGCAGGGCGAGCGCACCGGGGCGGGCCACGACGCCGGTGCGGACGCGGTCGGCGAACTCCCGGTGCAGGTCGTCCGCGACGGCCTCCGCCGAGGCCCCTGTGATCCCGGCCAGCCAGGCCGCGGTGTACTCGACCGGGTGCCCGAGCACCTGCGGCTGGTCGGCCCCCGTCAGTCTTCGCCCGAGCCCGTCAGCCACTTGTTCCACCGCCTCCCACCACAGTCGCTCGGTGTCCACGAGCGTGCCGTCCATGTCGAACAGAACAGCTTGGAGGGTGACGTGGGGGGTGGCGCGGTGGCTCACGGAACTCTCTTTCCTTCACTCAACAGGGCCCGTGGGGGGGGCTCGACCGGGGGTGGTTCAGTTGGCGCGCGCAGCGACCAGCACCGGCCGCTCCGGCAGGCTCACCGTCACCGCCGCCCCTGATCCCAGCGCCGCGGCCTCGTGCGTCGGCAGGTCGGCCTTGACCTCGGTGGCGTCGGCGAGCCGCACGGTGACCCGGGTGGCCGCCCCGAGGAACGCGGTGGCGACGACCTGGGCGTCACCCGTGTCGTCGGCCCGGACCTGTACGGCCTCGGGTCGTACGAGCACATCCACCACCTCGCCCTCCGCCACGACGGGTGCCTCTCCGTCGACCGGAAGCCGCTGCCCGAGCAGCTCGACCAGTCCGCCGGCCAGGCGTCCCGGAATCCGGCTCATCGTGCCGACGAACTCGGCGACGAACGGGGTGGCCGGCCTGCCGTACAACTCGGCGGGCGTGGCGCACTGTTCGAGCTGTCCGGCCCGCATCACGGCGACGCGGTCCGCCATGGACAGCGCCTCTTCCTGATCATGTGTCACGAACAGTGTGGTGATGCCGAGTTCCTGCTGAAGCCGGCGGATCTCCTCACGGAGGCTGAGCCGCACCTTGGCGTCGAGGGCGGAGAGCGGCTCGTCGAGGAGCAGCACGCGCGGGCGCAGGGCGAGTGCGCGGGCCAGCGCAATGCGCTGCTGCTGGCCGCCGGAGAGCTGATGGGGGAAGTTCTCCCCCTTGTCGGCGAGACCGACCAGGTCGAGCAACTCGGCGGCGCGGGCGCGCCGTTCGGACGTACGGACCTTGCGCATCCGCAGTCCGAAGGCCACGTTGTCCAGCGCGCTCAGGTGCGGGAAGAGGCTGTACGACTGGAAGACCATCCCGGCGTCGCGGCGGTGCGCGGGGACACGAGTGACGTCTTCGCCGTCGACCAACACCTCGCCGGAGTCGGGATGTTCGAACCCGGCGAGCATGCGCAGCGCGGTGGTCTTGCCGCAGCCGGACGGGCCGAGCAGGGCGAGGAGTTCACCGGGCCGCACGGTGAGGTCGAGCCCGTCGAGGGCCACGGTCGATCCGAACTCGCGGCGCAGGCCCCGGAATTCGACGGTGGCGGCCTGCTCGGACTTCTCGGACGTTTTCTGAAGGGTGGTGACAGTCATGGGTTCATCCCCGGGAGGCCGAAGCGGATGCTTTGGAGGAGCGGCCGCCGAACACGGCGAGCGAGAGGAGCAGCGCCCACGTGACGAGCAGGCTGAGTACGGACACCGCGACGGACAGCTGCGCCTGCGAGCCGCCGACGCTGTAGATCCACACGGCGAACGGCTGGAAGCCCAGCAGCTGCGCGACCGTGAACTCGCCGAGGACCAGCGCGAGTGTGAGGAAGGAGGCGTTGAGCAGCGCCCCGCGCAGATTGGGCAGCACGACCCGGACCAGCGCCTGCGGCCAGGGCGCGCCGCAGCTGCGGGCGGCCTCGACGAGCGTGCGTACGTCGACTGCGCGCAGCCCCGCGTCCAGCGCCCGGTACACGAACGGCAGCGCCATCACGACGTAGGCGAGGACGAGCACGAACGGGAAGCTCGGGTTCTGGATCGCCACGAAGGTCTGGAACAGCGGCGTACGGGAGAGGTGTTCGGGGCCCCACTTGAGGACCGTGGAGATCCCGGCGACGAACGCGATCGGCGGGACGACCAGCGGCAGTGAGCACACCACCTCGACGACCGGCCGCAGGCGGGGCGCGCCGAGCCGCAGCGCGACCATCGCGGGCACCATCAGGAGCAGCACCAAGGCGATGGTGGCGAGGGCCAGTTCAAGGGAGAGCAGCAGGCTGGAGGTGAAGCCCTCGGTGGAGACGATCTGGCTGTACGCGTCGAAGGTGATCCCCTGCCCCGGCACGTCCACGGTGAAGATCACGGACGCGGCAAGGGGTACCAGGAAGTACAGCGCGGCCAGGGCGAGGACACCCCACCGCCAGAGGTTCAGGCGAGCCATCGCGCGCTCCGTCGTTGCAGGGGCAGGTACACGGCCATCACCACGCCCGCGATCAGGACCATGTCGAGGCTGAGGGCGAGCGCCACGTTCTCCTGGCCGACCAGGACGTTGCCGGAGATGGCGTCGGCGATCTGCAGGGTGACCAGCGGGACCGAGCTGCCCACCATGGCCGCCGCGGTGGCGTACGCGGCGAAGGCACTGCCGAAGAGGAGCACGAGTCCGCCGAGCAGCGAGGGTGCGAGGACGGGGAGGGCCACATGCCGCCAGTACTGCGCGGAGGTGGCGCCGTTGTTCTGCGCGGCCTCACGCCACTGGGAGCGCAGTCCGTCGAGGGCGGGCGTGATGGTGAGGACCATCAGCGGGATCAGGAAGTACAGGTAGACGATGACCAGGCCCCAGAAGCTGTAGAGGCTCCAGCCCTTGTCGGTCAGGCCGAAGTGCCGGGTCAGGACGCCCGCGTTGCCGAGGGTGGCGACGAACGCGAAGGCCAGTGGGACGCCGCCGAAGTTGGCGAGCACGCCGGACGCGGTGAGCACGGCCTCGCGCAGCGCGCGGAAGCGTGAGGTCACCACGGCCTGGGCGAGCGGCAGTCCGAGGACGGTCGCGATGCCCGCGGAGACGGCGGACAGTTTGACGCTGCCGACAAGGGCGGTGAAGTAGGCACCCTGCAGCGAGTCGGTCAGATTGGCCGTGCTGTACGAAGTCGCGCCGGTGGCCTGGTCCTTGACGGTGAAGGCACCGTTCAGCATGGCCAGGGCGGGGATCCCGAAGGCGATCGCCACGACGACGAGCAGCGGGACGACGGGGAGCCAGCCGGCGACGCGGCGCCCGCGCTTTTGAGAAGCGACGGGCACCACGTCGGCCGCGGGGAGGGTGGCGGTCATCCGGAGACGGCCTCGCCCCAGCCCTGGGCCAGGACTTCCTTGGCCTTGGCCTGCTGGTCCTCGGTCGGGAAGCTCGGCGTGCCCGAGACCTCGGGGAGCTTGGCGGCGGCGGTCTTGTCGAGGGTGCCGGCCTTCTCCATGGCGGTCATCAGGACCGGGCGGGCGAATCCCTCGAGCCAGAGGTTCTGGCCCTCGGTGCTGTAGAGGTACTCCTGCCACAGGCGGGCGGCCGCCGGGTGCGGGGCGTCCTTGTTGATGGCCTGGGAGTAGAACTGGGAGAACTTGCCGTCCTCCGGGACGGTGACCTTCCAGTCGACGCCCTTGGACTGGAACTCCTCGGCGTAACCGGCGTTCAGGTAGTCCCAGTCGATGCTGATCGGGGTCTCACCCTTCTCGACCGTGGCCGGGGTGGACTCGACCGGCGTGTAGTTGCCGTTCTTCTTCAGCTCGGCGAAGAAGTCCAGGCCGGGCTGGATGTCGTCGAAGGAGCCGCCGTTGGCGAGGGCCGCCGCGTACACGCCGCCGAAGGCCGAGCCCGACTTGGTGGGATTGCCGTTGAGGGCGACCTGACCCTTGTACTCGGGCTTCAGCAGGTCCTTGAAGGTGGTGGGGCAGGTCTTGACGCGCTTGGCGTCGCAGCCGATGGAGATGTAGCCGCCGTAGTCGTTGTACCACTGGCCCTTCGGGTCCTTCTGGCCCGCGGGGATGTCGCCGAAGGAGGCGACCTCGTACGGGGCGAGCAGCCCCTGCTGGGCGGCGCTCAGAGCGAAGGAGCTGCCGAGGTCGAGGACGTCAGGAGCACGGTCCTGGCCCTTGCGGGAGGTGACGGCGTTGATCTCGTCCTGGCTGGAGCCGTCCGGGTTCTCGACCTCGATCTTGATGCCGTACTTCTTCTCGAAGCCGTCGATGAGGGCGCCGTAGTTGGCCCAGTCACGGGGCAGCGCTATCGCCTGCAGCGTGCCCTCCTTCTTGGCTGCTGTCACGAGGGCGTCGAGGCCGCCGAAGTCCGCGGCGGAGGTCGCGGTTGCCGCGCTCTTGCCGTCGGCGGTGGTCGACTCTTCAGGGGCCGCGCCACAGGCGCTCAGGGCCAGTGCGGCGACGACGGCGAGGCCGCCGGTGAGGACTGCGGTCCTCGGCAGGAACACGGACACGGGTTCTCCAGTGAGTACGCATGAGGGTGTGATGGAGCGAAGAACTTGTCTGAACAAGTTGGCCCCAGTAGGCCCGCCTTTGATGTCCGGTTCGTAAACTCTGGCGAAACCGTGTCACCTGTTTCCCTGGACAATCAACGCCCCCAGCTGTCACCCCAGCACCTCGACTAGGGTGATCACCCTGTGCACAGACACCGGACCAGAGGGGAAGCATGCCTGCGCGTCACGAGGAGATCGCCGAGGCGCTGCGGCGGGCGATCGACCGCGAGGAGTACACAGTCGGCAGCCTGCTCCCGGCGGAGACGGACCTCGCGGCGCGGTACGCCGTCTCGCGCGGCACGGTCCGCCAGGCGGTCGCGGCCCTGACCGCCGAGGGGCTCATCGGCTCGCGCCAGGGCGCCCGCCGCGTGGTCCTGGCCGGCCGCCGCAGCCAGAGCTTCGCCGAACTGCGCAGCTTCGCCCAGTGGGCGCGCGCGATGGGGCGGGAGGCCACCGGCGAGGTGGTGACACAGGAGTACCGCCCGGCGACCGCGGAGGATGCCGTACGGCTCCAACTGCGGGAGAACACCGCCGTGTTGCACGTGCTGCGGGTCCGTGGCCTGGACGGCGAGCCCGTCCTCCTGGAGCGGACCGTATACGCGGACTGGATCTCGCCCGCCGTCGAGGCCATCGAGCCCGACTGCCCCTCCGTCACCCAACGCCTCTTCGAGGACAGGGGCTTGGTCTTCGCCTACGGCGAGCACCTCATCGACGCGGTGGCGGCGGGCGCGCAGGACGCCGCACTCCTCGGCGTCCGCCGCACCAGCCCGCTGCTCCGGGTCCGCCGTGTCACCACCACCCGCGAAGGTCGCCCGGTGGAGTGGTCCGACGACCGCTACCGCTCGGACGCGGTGAGCTTCAGCGTGCACAACTCGATAGGAAACAACGCCCTGGCCCGCAAAACAGCAGAGTGAGCAGAAGCGCCCCCAGGGGCGCGGGGCACTGCGCGACCAGCCACAACGAGCCCGCAGTCGCCAACAACCCCACAGCGGCACCTACGTGGGCGACCCGGAAGAGAAGCGCCGCAGCAGAGGCGACAGAACCAGCACCGACTTCGTCCGCTCCACGAACGACTCCCCCGCGATCCGCTCGAGCACCCGCTCGAAGTGCCGCATGTCCGAGGCGAAGACCTGCACCACCGCGTCCGCTTCCCCGGTGACGGTGGAAGCGGCCACCACCTCCTGATAGCGCTCGAGCCCCCGCTGAATGGTCTCCGGCGAGGTGTTGCGTCGGCAGTAGATCTCGACGAACCCCTCGGTCTCCCACCCCAGCGCGGCCGGATCCACCCGCACGGTGAACCCCGTGATGGCGCCACTGGAACGCAGCCGGTCCACCCGGCGCTTCACCGCGGGCGCGGACAGACCGACCTGTTGCCCGATGTCGGCGTAGGAGCGCCGCGCGTCCTCGGCGAGGGCGTGCACGATGCGTTCGTCGAGATTGTTCAGCACTGCGGGTGGTTCACTTCTCTACGGTGGCGATACGGGACCGGCGGTAGCCGTAACTGAAGTAGAACACGAGCCCGACGGCCATCCAGACCCCGAAGACCACCCAGGTCACGGTGTCGAGGCTGCCCATCATCCAGACGCAGAACGCGAAGCCGAGGGCGGGGAGCACCGGCGACAGCGGCACCCGGAACGTACGCGGCATCTCCGGACGTGTCCGGCGCAGCACCACGACCGCGATGTTGACCAGCGCGAAGGCGAAGAGCGTGCCGATGCTGGTGGCGTCGGCGAGCTGACCCAGCGGGATCGCGGCGGCGAGCACTCCGCAGAACACCGACACGATGAGGGTGTTGGCGCGCGGCACCCCGCTCTTCGGGTGCACGCGCGAGAACACCTTGGGCACGAGCCCGTCACGGGACATGGCGAAGAGGATGCGGGTCTGGCCGTAGAGCACGGTCAGGACGACGCTGGCGATGGCGATGACGGCCCCGGCGGCGAGCAGCGTGCCCCAGAAGGCGTCGCCCGTGACGTCCTCCATGATCCCGGAGAGCGCCGCCTCCGAGTCGGTGAACCCCTGCCAGGGCATCGCGCCGACGGCCACGGCCGCGACCAGGACGTACAGCGCCGTGACGATGACCAGCGAGAGCATGATCGCGCGCGGCAGGTCACGCTGCGCGTTCTTCGCCTCCTCACCGGCCGTGGAGGCGGCGTCGAAGCCGATGTACGAGAAGAAGAGCGTGGCCCCGGCGGCGCTGACGCCCGCCATGCCGAGCGGCATGAAGTTCTCGTAGTTCCCGGACCGGAAGCCCTGGATGCCGATCAGGCAGAACAGCAGCAGCGCGGCGATCTTCACGACGACCATGATCGTGTTGGCGCGGGCCGATTCCCGGGCGCCGCCGAGCAGGAACGCCATCGCGAGCAGGACGACGACCAGCGCGGGCAGGTTGAAGATGCCCCCGTCACCGGGCGGCGCGGAGAGCGCGTCCGGGATGGTGACGCCGATGGTCCCGTCGAGGAACTCGTTGAGGTACTCGCCCCAGCCGACGGCCACGGCGGCGACCGACACCCCGTACTCCAGGACCAGACACCAGCCGCAGATCCAGGCGATCAGCTCGCCCATCGTTGCGTACGCGTACGAGTACGAGGACCCGGCGACCGGGATGGTGCCCGCCAGCTCGGCGTAGGAGAGGGCGGAGAACAGCGCGGTGAGGCCGGCGATCACGAAGGAGAGGGTGACCGCGGGGCCGGCCTTGGGCACGGCCTCCCCCAGGACCACGAAGATGCCGGTGCCGAGAGTGGCACCGATGCTGATCATGGTCAGCTGCCACAGCCCGAGGGAACGCCGAAGCGACCCTCCCTCGCCCTGGCCGCCCTCTGCGACCAGCCGTTCCACCGGCTTGCGGCGCATGAGGCGTGCGCCGATGCCCGGGGACGGCGGGGCGGCCGAGGGACGGGACTGCGGGGGTGCGCCTTGGTCGAGCACGCGTTGGCTCCTTCATCGCTGCCGGTCGGAGGAAGCGGGAACCGGCGACACCCCTGACAGCAGGGACCCGCCGAGCGGAGTCCCCGCCACACTCAGTACAGCGCTTGACCCTACGAGTCCGGCCTTCACGGGCGTAATGCAGCAACCTTGCGCACCTCCGCAAGATCATTGCGTTCCTCGCCGCTCGGCGGGTGTTCGTTGCGCGGGGGCTTTCGTTGGTTGCGCGGAGCCCTTTCAGCCCCGGGGTCCGGCTCCGCGAGCCGGGGCGGGCGAGCCGCGGTCAGCCTTCCTCCGGCCCCCCTGCGACGGCCCTCGCCCGCGCCACGTCGTCCTCGTCGAAGCCCATCTGCCCGGGCCGCCCGAACACCTCCGCCTGCACATCGATCCAGCGCATGTGCGACTCCCAGGCCGCCTGCTTGCTGGTGCCGAGGGCGGCGCCGATCTGGGACCAGGAGGCGCCCGCCTCGCGGGCCGCGCGGACAGTGAGCTGACGGCCGTACGCCGCCTTGCGGGCCACCACCTCGCTCAGCGCGAGAAGCTCCAGAAGCCCGGCCCGGTCGAGCGCCTCGGCGTCGCTCCCGGCCCCGGCGAGCGAATCCCGCACGCGCAGCTCGTCGAGACGGGCCACGGCGGTCAGCAGGGTGTGCTGCGACTCGATGTTCTGTGGTGTGGTCATGCCCTGAGCATTGCGTCAGGCAAGCTTGACGTCAAGATGGCCTGACGAAGAGGGGGACCAACGCCGACGGCTCCCGCGGCAGCGCCACGGGAGCCGTACGGGAACGAGGGAGCGCGCCGCTACCAGCTGGCGTGCAGCGGCTTGCCCTCGGCATAGCCGGCCGCGCTCTGGATACCCACGATCGCCTTCTCGGCGAACTCCTCCAGGGAGCCTGCGCCCGCGTAGGTGCAGGAGGAGCGGACGCCCGCGATGATCGAGTCGATCAGGTCCTCGACACCCGGACGGGACGGGTCGAGGAACATGCGCGAGGTGGAGATGCCCTCCTCGAACAACGCCTTGCGGGCGCGGTCGTACGCCGACTCCTCGCTGGTGCGGTTCTTGACCGCACGGGCGGACGCCATGCCGAACGACTCCTTGTACAGACGCCCGTCGGCGTCCTGCTGAAGGTCGCCCGGGGACTCGTACGTACCCGCGAACCACGAGCCGATCATGACGTTGGACGCGCCCGCGGCGAGCGCCATCGCGACGTCGCGCGGGTGCCGCACTCCGCCGTCGGCCCACACGTGCTTGCCGTACTTCTTGGCCTCGGCTGCGCACTCCTTCACCGCCGAGAACTGGGGCCGGCCGACGCCGGTCATCATCCGGGTGGTGCACATGGCGCCGGGGCCCACACCGACCTTGACGATGTCCGCGCCCGCCTCGATCAGGTCGCGCACGCCTTCCGCGGCGACGATGTTGCCCGCCGCGATCGGCACCCGCGGGTCGAGCGCGCGTACCGTCCTGACGGCGCTGATCATCGACTCCTGGTGCCCATGGGCGGTGTCGATGACCAGGGTGTCGACGCCCGCGTCGAGGAGCTGCTTGGCCTTGCCCGCGATATCGCCGTTGATGCCGACGGCGGCGGCGATGCGCAGCCGGCCGTTCGCGTCGGTGGCCGGCGTGTAGAGCGTGGCGCGCAGGGCGCCCTTGCGGGTGAGGATGCCCGCGAGTCTTCCGCCCTTGTCGACGGCGGGGGCGTAGCGGCGGTTGGCGTGGTCCAGCTTGTTGAAGGCCTCACGCGGCTCGATGTCCGCGTCGAGGAGGAGCAGGTCCTTGGACATGACCTCGGACAGCTGCGTGAAGCGGTCGACGCCGGTGAGGTCGGCGTCGGTGACCACACCGACGGGGCGGCCCTCCTCGTCCACGACGACGCCCGCGTTGTGCGCGCGCTTCGGCAGCAGCGCCAGCGCGTCGGCGACGGTCTGGTGCGGGGCGAGGATGATCGGGGTGTCGAGCACCAGGTGGCGTCCCTTGACCCAGGAGACGACGTCGGTGATGACCTCGATCGGGATGTCCTGCGGGATGACCACGAGTCCGCCGCGACGGGCGACGGTCTCGGCCATCCGGCGGCCCGCGATCGCCGTCATGTTGGCGACGACCAGCGGGATCGTGGTGCCCGTGCCGTCGGGGGAATTGAGGTCCACCCCCTGACGCGAGCCGACCGCGGAGCGGCTGGGCACCATGAACACGTCGTCGTACGTCAGGTCGTACGGGGGCTGGATGTCATTGAGGAAACGCACGTGCTGCACATCCCGGTCGATCAGAGGTGGCCCCCGGACAGGTCAGCCAGGGGGAAGAGCACGTACTTCATTCTCCCACGGTGACCTGCATGTGATGCCCGGACCGATCCTCCAGACAGGCATGCGCCCTCTTCGTGGCATCCTCCGACATCGCACCGGGGACCGTCCGCTACCGGGGTTCCGCCAGCGCCATCACCACGGCCAGCGGGGCGTCCGTCCCCCGCCAGTGGGCTGCCGCGTCGGCGAAGATCTCCTGAAGGACGCGCCAGTCCGCGGGCGAGGCCGCCGCGTACTCCTGCCAGTCCTGTACGAGGATCAGCCGGCCGTGCAGCGCGGGCCACCACTGGAGATCGCCGAGGCAGTCCGCGAGGGCGTCCCAGTTGGCGCCGAACCAGTCCGGCAGCCGCAGCGCGGTGGCACACGCCGCCATGAGCCCGGCCTTGTCCGAGACGCCCGCAAGGTCCAGGACCGCGGTCTCCCAGCCCGCCTGCCGCGCGGCTTCGAGCGCACGCTCCACGGGCAGCTGGGCGGGCCAGGAGAGGACACCGGCGGGTGCGTTTCCTTCGAGCACCGGCGCGAGCGGGTTGTCCGTCATCTCAGCACCACCCTGATTGATTTGTTGTGATCATCGGTGTAGTAGATCTCGCCACCCTGCCCGGTGACAATGCGGCACGCTCCCGGATTCACTCTCACCAGAAGTTCCGGCCATGCGATCGCCGCCCGCGCCGAAGGTCCCCTTCAGCTGAACGACTACCCAAGGATGAGCGGGAGCTTCGCTGCCGGCGCGCCCAGGTCTGCCATCTCCGCGTCGGTAGGGGCACGTCGCCCCGTGCCGACCAGCAGCGCGTCCTTGTCGGAGAACGACGGGGGGAACGTGGCCCGGGCGATCTTCTCCAGCATCTCGCGGGCCCGGGCGAGCCCCTCCGCGGGCGGGTCCGCCGCGTCCGGGAGATTCGCGACCAGGTCGAGGTGGTGCAGCGTCCACTCGAGGACGTACGCGGAAAGATAGTCGCCCACGGTGAGAACCTCGTCGCGGGTGCCGACCCACAGGCCCGGGTCGGCGAGTTCGGCTGCGGGCCCGGCAGCGGAACCGACGTCGTCGAGGTGAAACCTGAGCAGCCAGGGCTCGCCGTACGCGGCGGCCAGCCGGACGGTCAGCGCGTCGAGTGGGTCGTCACCGCTCGGCGGTGTCTCGGCAACCTCCCAGTAGGTCACCGCGTCGCGGGTCGGTTCCCTTTCGACAGGGGTCGCGAGGGTGATCAGAACATCCTGCGCGTCGATGACCAGATGGCACACCAGGTCCCGCACGAGCCAGCCTTTACAGCCCGACGGCCGCGCGAAGTCCTCGTCCGGGAGTTCGGCGACCGCCGTGCGCAACGCTGTCCAGGAGTGTGAGAAGAGATCCACACCGGCAAGGTAGTGCGGTGCCGCAAGGGCGGACAAGCGCATGCGAACGGTCGGTTCGCGTAGGTACCGCCGGCGGACGGTGCCGGGATGGACGGCGGTCGGCCCGCGCGGCGGCCGGACGTCGCCGAACGCGCTGAGGTACCGGACGATTCACCGTCCGGCCGCCGAGCCGAGCCCTCAGATCCCGTCGGGATCCTCCCGGTTCAGCGCCGGACGCGGCGTCGCTCCCGCCGTCATCAGGTAGTCAGCGGCGGACGTGTCCGTCACCAGGCTGGTGACGAGCCCGGACCGCAGCACCGCGTCGATCGCGGCACCCTTGCGCTGACCGCCCGCGATCGCGACGACCTCGGGGATACGGCGCAGCCGGTCCGTCTCGACGGTGATGCAGCGCTCGCCGAGGTCCCGGCCGACCCGGCGCCCCTCGGCGTCGAAGAGGTGCGCGGACATCTCCGCGGCGACACCGAGGGTGGCGTAATGGGCGCGCTCCTCCTCGGTGAGCATGTCGTGGACCGTCGAGATGCCCGCCTCCCAGGAGCCGATGGACACGCAGGCGACCGTGACCTTGTCGAAGTACTCGAAGGCACGGGCGATCCCGGTCTGGCTGCGCAGCGCGGCCGCGGTGGCCGCGTCGGGCAGCAGCATCGGCGCGTAGATCGGGTGGGCGTCGCCGCCCGACACCTGGGCGGCACGCCGTACGGCCTCCACCGAACCGCGCTCGGCGGTCCCGGCGTCGTACACACCCGTCAGCTGCACCACCGTGCACGGCGGCAGCCGGTCGAGGGCCGCCGCCATGTGGATGGTGGAGCGGCCCCAGGCGAGGCCGAGCACATCGCCCTCGTTGACCAGCTCGCCGAGCAGGTCCGCGGCGACCTCGCCGAGGTTCTCGGGGTCGGGCGACTCCTGGGCCTCGGCCGGGGACTCCACCACGACCGCATGCCTGAGGCCGTAACGGGCGCGCAGCGCGTCCGAGCGCTCGGCGTCCAACTCTGCAGGGACGCGGATCTCGATCCTCACGAGATCCCGTTCGAGAGCGGTCTCCAGGACCCTGGCCACCTTGAAGCGGCTGACGCCGAACTCCTCGGCGATCTGGATCTTGGATTTGCCCTCGAGGTAGAAGCGGCGGGCCATGGCCGCCGCCTGCACCAGCTCTGCGGGTCCCATCCGCATGGCTGACCGGCCCGCCGACATACCCGGCACGGCGATCTCCTCACTGCTGTTCACACTCTGGATTCGCCGTCCATCCTTGCAGATCCGGCGTATTTGATCAGCCCAGATGGGCGGCGTTCACGTTCCCTTCGGTCAGTGGCCGCACGCCCACGATGCCTGGGCCGTCACCGCCTGAGCCTGCGTGCGCAATGCACGTACCGCCTGGGCCGGGTCGGATGCCCCGTACACGGCCGATCCGGCGACAAAAACGTCGGCTCCGGCCTCCGCGCACCGCTCGATCGTCGACGCCGAAACTCCGCCGTCGACCTGAAGCCAGAGTTCAAGACCGTGCTTGCTGATCAACTCGCGAGTGCGCCGGATCTTCGGGAGCATGATGTCGAGGAACGCCTGACCGCCGAATCCCGGCTCGACCGTCATGATCAACAGCATGTCGAGCTCGGGAAGCAGATCCTCGTACGGCTCGATCGGCGTCGCGGGCCTGAGCGCCATGGAGGCACGGGCACCCATGGCGCGGATTTCGCGGGCGAGCCGCACGGGCGCCGCGGCCGCCTCCACATGGAAGGTGACAGAACCGGCACCCGCTTCTACGTACTGAGGTGCCCACCGATCGGCGTTCTCGATCATCAGATGGCAGTCCAGCGGCGTGTCCGTCGCACGGGCCAGGGACTCTACGACCGGCACACCAAGAGTGAGGTTCGGTACGAAATGGTTGTCCATGACATCGACGTGGAGCCAATCGGCCCCCTCCACCGCCTTTGCCTCCTCGGCAAGGCGGGCGAAGTCGGCGGACAGGATGCTGGGGTTGATCTGCACGGCCATGCCCCAAGACTGCCATGCCCGGGGCCCCTTGTTCGCCGCGGTCCAGACCTAGGCCGTTCTGCGGATGTTGTGCCACGGCGCCCCATGCCATGCTGGGCGGCCCACAGGCTCCAGATACGGCTACGGGGGTGGCCATGACGGCCCAAGAGGGAACGCAACGGCGCGGTATCGCCTGGCTCGTCTGCGGTCGGCGCAGCAAGTGGGCGGTGGTGGGCCTGTGGCTGGTGCTGCTGGTTCTCACGGCACCGTTCGCCCAGAAACTCACCGACGCCCAGGACAACGACGCGGCCTCCTGGCTGCCCGGCTCCGCCGAGTCCACCCAAGTCCTGCAGATCTCCGAGGACTTCAGGCCGGAACAGATCCCCGCGGTCGTCGTGTACGCCCGTGCGGACGGCCTCACGGCGCAGGACCGTGCGCAGATCACCGAGGATGCGGCCCAGCTGAAACAGCTGACCGCGCACGGCATCCGCGGCGCGGAGACCCGGGGGCCGGTCTACGACCGGGAGACCGACCCGCGCGCGGCCCAGATCCTCGTTCCCATCACGATGGACGAGAAGGGCTGGGAAGAGATCGCTCCTGCCGTCGACTCGATCCGTGAGGTGACAGGCAAGGGCGGCGAGGGGCTCGCGGTGCACGTCACCGGCCCGGGCGGTACGTCCGCGGACTTCTCCGAGGCCTTCGAGGGCATCGACTCCACCCTGCTGTTCTCCGCGCTCGGCGTCGTCATCGTGATGCTGCTGCTCACCTATCGCAGCCCCACCCTGATCATCGTCCCGCTGCTCGGCGTGATCGCCGCGCTGTTCACCGCCCAGGCGCTGATCTATCTCCTCGCCGAGCACGCGGGCCTGACGGTCAACGGTCAGAGCGCGGGGATCCTCACGGTGCTCGTCTTCGGCGCGGGGACCGACTACGCCCTGCTCCTGGTCGCCCGCTACCGGGAGGAACTGCGCCGCCACAAGGACCGCCACGAGGCCATGGCGCTGGCCCTGCACCGCGCGGGCCCCGCCGTACTGGCCTCGGGCGCCACCGTCGTCCTGAGCATGCTGGTGCTGCTGGCGGCCGAGATGAACTCGACGCGCGGCCTCGGCCCGGTCGCCGCGATCGGCGTCGCGGTCGCGCTGATCGCCATGATGACGTTGTTCCCCGCCCTGCTGGTGATCTTCGGACGCTGGATCTTCTGGCCGGTGATCCCACACTTCGGTTCCGCCGATCCGACCGAGCACGGCATCTGGGCGCGCATGGGCCGCCGTATCGCCCGCCGCCCGCGCATGATCTGGGGCGTCACGGCGGCGGCGCTCGCACTGCTCTCGCTGGGCCTGATCCAACTGCGCGCGGAGGGCATCAGCAACGCGGACGCCTTCACCGGCAAACCCGACTCGATCGTCGGCCAGGAGGTGTCCGCGCGCTACTTCCCCGCGGGCAGCGGCGATCCGCTCGTCATCGTCAGCAACCGCGCCCAGGCCGAGGAGGTCGCCCAGGCGGTGGCCGGCACCGCCGGTGTCGTACCGGACTCCCTCGGACTACCACCCGGCACTGAACCCGAGTTCGAGGGCAAGGTCCTGTTCGAGGCGACCATGACCGCCCCCGCAGACAGTGAGGCCGCGAAGCAGACGGTGGAGCGGGTCCGGGACGCCGTCCACGCGGTCCCCGACGCCGACGCCCAGGTGGGCGGCGGCACTGCGTCCCTGCTCGACATGGACAAGGCGACGACCCACGACAACATCCTGATCATCCCGCTGGTACTGGTCGTGGTCCTGCTGATCCTCTGCGCGCTGCTCCGCGCCCTGACAGCGCCTCTGCTGCTCATCGGAACGGTGGTGCTGTCCTTCGCGGCGGCGCTCGGCATCAGCGCCCTCGCATTCCGGCACATCTTCGACTACGCGGGCGAGTCGACGGACTTCCCGCTGTTCGTCTTCGTCTTCCTGGTCGCCCTGGGCATCGACTACAACATCTTCCTGACCACCCGCATCCGTGAGGAAGCGGCCCGGCACGGCACCCGCAAGGGCGTGGTGACGGGCCTGACCGCGACCGGCGCGGTCATCACCTCCGCCGGCCTGGTCCTCGCGGGCACCTTCGCCGCGCTGGGCACGCTGCCGATGGTGGCCTTCGCGGAGCTCGGCTTCACCGTGGCGCTCGGCGTCCTGCTCGACACGTTCATCGTGCGTTCGGTGCTGGTCACGTCCCTGTTCCTGGACGTCGGACCGAAGGTGTGGTGGCCGCACCGGCTGGCACACGAGGACGGCGGAGAGCCGCCGCCCGCGGTGGCTCCCTCGGAGGAGCCGCAACCGGCCTCACGGCCGGACTAGGTCGTCCTTCCGTGCGACTCCCCGCTGGTGCTTTCCCGGTCCGGTCATCCGGTCGTCATCCGGTCCGGCGGATCAAAGCCAGATACATCGCGTCCGTCCCATGCAGATGTGGCCACAGCTGTACGTCGGGACCGTCGCCCAGGGCCGGTACGCCAGGCAGAAGCGGGCGGGCGTCGATGAGCTCGGCGGCGTGCTGCTTGAGCACGTCGTCGACCACGGCCCGGGTTTCGGCGAGGTGCGGCGAGCAGGTCGCATAACCGACGACGCCGCCGACGCGCACGGAGTCGAGCGCCGTGCGCAACAGCCCGCGCTGGAGCGGCGCGAAACCCTCCAGGTCCCCGGGGCGTCGCCGCCAGCGGGCCTCGGGACGGCGGCGCAGGGCGCCGAGCCCGGTGCACGGCACATCCATGAGCACGCGGTCGAAGGTACCGGACCGCCACGGCGGACGCGTGCCGTCAGCCGCGATGACCTGGTAGGGCCCGGGGTTCCCGGCGAGCGCCTTCGCCACAAGACCGGCGCGGTGGGGCAGCTTCTCGGAGGCGAGCAGCAGGGCACCGCGTTCGGCGGCGAGCCCCGCCAGCATGGCGGCCTTGCCACCGGGACCGGCACACCCGTCCAGCCATGTCTTGTCGGGTCCGTCGAGCGGCGCGTTCGCCAGCGCGATGGCGACGAGTTGGCTGCCCTCGTCCTGAACGCCGGCACGGCCTTCCCGTACGGCGTCGATGGCGCCCGGTTCGCCGCCTTCGGAGAGCCGCACGGCGTACGGCGACCAGCGCCCCGGCAGCGCGGACTCCTCGCCGAGCACGTCGAGGAGCTCACCGGCGGTGGACCGGCCGGGGCGGGCGACCAGCGTCACCTCGGGCCGTTCGTTGTCGGCTTCCAGGAGATCCTCGATGCCGGCGCGGCCTCCGCCGAGAGCGTCCCACAGTGCCGAGACGACCCACCGCGGGTGCGAGTGAACGATGGCGAGATTGTCCTCGGGGTCGTCGTCGTACGGCGGCGCGACCTGCTCGATCCATGCGTCGAGATCCTGCTGCGAAATCTTCCGCAGGACGGCGTTGACGAACTTGGCCCGTCCGTCGCCGAGCACCACGCGGGCGAGCTCGACGGAGGCGGAGACAGCGGCGTGGGTGGGGATGCGGGTGCCGAGCAACTGATGAGCGCCGAGGCTCAGCACATCGAGCACCGGCGGATCTACTTCGCGGAGCGGCCGGTCGACACACGCGGCGATGACGGCGTCGTACGTCCCCTGCCGGCGCAGCGTCCCGTACACCAGCTCGGTGGCCAGCGCCGCGTCCCGCCCGTCGAAGTCGCCCTTCTCCCGCGCCTTCCGCAGCAACGGGGGCAACACGAGGTTCGCGTACGCGTCCCGCTCGTCCACGGCCCGCAGCGCCTCGAAGGCGAGCATGCGGACCGGGTCCTTCTGAGGGCGGCGATAGGGCTTGCCGGGCTTGCGCGGCCGACGGGACTGCTCACTCACGAAAAAGGTGCTCCGGATTCAGGAAAGGGTGCGTATCCCAGGGTACGCCGCAGGGCTGACGCCGGTCCCCGACGGTGTCGCGGGGTGCTGCCCAGAGCCGCCGGCATCGCGGCCCGTGCCAGACCCGCCTCGGTCTCCCGGCAGAGAGCCAGGAACCCGCCGCTGTGTCTCGGAGTGATCCCAGGAACCGATCGGGGGTCGCGGCGAGCGCCGGGTCAGGCCCCGACCCGCTCCCCGGAGGCGATGCGCACCCCGCGCGCCCAGTCGGCGGCGCGCATCGGCTTCTTGCCCTGGGCCTGGACCCACAGCAGCTCGACGGCGTACGAACCGGTCCCCACATGCACGTTGTTCTTGCCCACGGACAGCTCGCCCGGGGCGAGGTCGGTGCGGTCGGCGACCGGAGCGACCTGGATGAGCTTGAGCCGCTCGCCCCGGAAGACGGTCCAGGAACCGGGCGCGGGGGTGCAGCCGCGGACGACCCGGTCGACGCGCAGCGCCGGGGCCGACCAGTCGACGTGTGCGTCCTCGACGCTGATCTTCGGCGCCAGGGTGATGCCTTCGGCGGGCTGGGGGACGGCCTTCAGGCTGCCGTCCTCGATCCCGTCCATCGTGGCGGCGAGCAGCCCGGAACCGGCGAAGGCCAGCCGGGTGAGCAGGTCCCCGCTGGTGTCGGTGGGCCGGATCTCCTCGGTGACGGTCCCGTAGACGGGCCCGGAGTCGAGCCCCTCCTCGATGAGAAAGGTCGAGGCGCCGGTGATCTCGTCGCCCGCCATGATCGAGTGCTGCACGGGTGCGGCGCCGCGCCAGGCGGGCAGCAGTGAGAAGTGGAGGTTGACCCACCCGTGGACCGGAACGTCCAGTGCGACCCTGGGCAGCAGCGCACCGTACGCGACGACGGGGCAGCAGTCGGGCGCGATCTCCCGAAGCCGTGCCAGGAACTCCTCGTCCCGCGGCTTCACCGGCTTCAGCACCTCGATCCCGGCCTCCTCCGCGCGCTCGGCGACCGGACTCGCGACGAGCCTGCGTCCCCGCCCGGCCGGCGCGTCGGGGCGCGTGACAACGGCGGCCACCTCGTGCCGCCCGGAAGAGATCAGGGCGTCCAGAGCAGGAACGGCGACCTCGGGTGTACCTGCGAAGACAAGCTTCATGGGTGGCGGTTGACCTCTCGGACGGGAGCGCTTCAGACCTCGGCACACCCGCCGGGAGCGGCGGGCGTGCGGGGCAGCGCACCAGTCTATGCGGGGCGGCCGGTCCGGGGCGCGGGGGCGCCCGGCCCGCGCAGGAGGCCCCGCACCTGAGCACCGGCAACCGGCTCGCACAGGCGGTCCGCCAGAGAACACACGTGCCGAGCGGAGTCCCTCCGCGAGCCAACAGTCCACCGGGGGCGTACGCCCCACCTCGCGCCCCGTGCATATGCCCTTACGCCCCCGCAGCGTTACCACTCACCCCTCAACGCGTTGGTCAAGAAAGAGTTGACCAACGGGCCGCAATCGCGGCCCGATCCTTTTCAACGCCTGTTCGAGAGGCTTGTTCATGGCCGACCACGCAACCCACGACGCCCAGGCTCGGGCCAGCCTGCACTTGCTGGTGCGGGACATCGAGCGGGTCCGCCGGCAGGTGGACGCACTGCGCACGCTGACCGCCCAGCTGGGCAACGTCTACCGCCCGCGCCGCTCCGGCCCCTCCGCGGGCTTCGTCGTCTACGGACGCGCCCCCGCCCCGACCGTCCGCCTCGCCCAGGAGCTGCGGGACAGCGTCGAGACCCTGGTCACGGCCGCCGTGGACTTCGACCGCTCACTGGGTTTCTCGTGGGACGCGGTGGGTTCCGCCCTCGGGGTCACCAAGCAGGCGGTGCACCGCCGCTACGGCGCCCGCCGGGCCACCACCCAGGCCGCCGCGGAAGCGGAGCGCGCCACGGAGCCGGCGGGCAACCACACCGTCGCGGTCAACACCGGCATCCCCGCACTGCCGGTACCGACGGTCCCCGCCGCCCGCTCCATGCCGACCCAGCCCACGGCGGGCAGCCCCACCCTCCGCGAGGAAGTGCGGCCGACCGCGTTCCCGGGGCCGCGCAACGGCTGACCCCCTGTCTCCGCCTGCCTCCCGGCGCCACCAGGCCTGGGAGGCAGCCCAATCCGACGCCTCCCTCCCCACGTACCTTCACCCGATGTCCGGCGGATCGATCCGAATCCGTACGGGCTCGCTCCCCCCACGAGCCATCCGCGTCGCCTGCGCGGTCTTCAACGCCGCGGCGAGCGCGGCCCCGCTCCCGGGCGGCACCCGAATGAGGGCCCGTTCCCAGTGCTCGCCCGGGGGCGGCCCCCCGGCCTGCCGTGGCCGCCCCACCTGCGTGACGTGCATCGGTACAGGCCCCAACACCTCGGCGTCGCCAGGCAGTTCGGCCGCGGCAAGGAACCCCGCGAGCGCCTCCGGCGTACCGGACACGGCCGCCATCCGCGACACCGGGGGAAAACCGAGCTCGGCGCGCTCGGAGAGTTCACGGACGGCATGCCCGACGGGGTCCCACCGCACGAGCGCCTGGACAGGCCGCAAGGTCGGCTCGGCGACGACGACCACGGTCCCTCCGGCGCTCTGCGGACGCACCAGCGAAGCCGCGCCGATCCAGCGCCGCAGCGCCTCTTCCCCGGCCCGCAGATCGGGCCGCCCGAGCATCGCCCAGCCGTCCAGCAACAGCGCGGCCGCGTATCCGCCGTCGGCCACGGGCTCGGCACCCGGCGTGCTCACGACGAGCGCGGGCGCTCCCGTCACGGTGTCGAGGATCTGCTCCCGACCTGACGTTCGCACGGGTACGGCCGGAAACGCCCGCCCCAGTTCCTCCGCGGTCCGCCGCGCGCCCACGATCTGCGCCCGCAGCCGGAAGCCACCGCACTCGGGACAGTGCCAGGCCGTCTCCTCCCGCCCACACCACGTACACCGCAGTGCCCCCGCGTCCTGTGCCTCCAACGGCCCCGCGCAGTGCCGGCACCGCGCGGCCGCCCGGCACTGCGCACAGGCCATCCGCGGTACGTAACCCCGGCGAGGCACCTGCACCAGCACGGGTCCGTTGCGCAGCCCTTCCCGCACCACCTGCCAGGCGATCGTGGGCAGGCGCGCGGCGCGCGCCGCCTCGTCCCGGGCGAGATCCCCGTCCCCCACGGTCCGCACCAACGGCGCGGCCCCCCGCACCTGCTCGCGCTCTGCGACCAGCGGCAGCGCCCAGCCACTCTCGACCAGCTGCGCGGCCTCGACCGTGCAGCTCCAACTCCCCAGCAGAAAGGCGCACTTGTCATGAGCGGCCCGCAGCTGAAGCACCTCTCGGGCATGCGGCTGCGGCGCGTGCGGCTCGCTGTGGCTGCCGTCCCCGTCGTCCCAGATGGCGACGAGCCCCAGATCCCGCACAGGTGCGAACATGGCGGCCCGCGTTCCCACCACGGCCCGTACGGACCCCCGCCGCACGGCAAGCCACTCCCGGTACCGCTTCTCCGGCCCGGCCTCCGCGGTCAGCACGGCGTGCCGCCCCTCCCCCAGCAACGAGGTCAGCGCGGCGTCGACGCGCGAAACGGTCCGCCCGTCCGGCACGACCACGAGCGCACCCCGCCCCGAAGCCAGCGTCGCAGCCACGGCCCGCGCCAGCTCCTCGGCCCAACCGGGCCCGGGCAGCGCGTTCCACACGGCGCGCGGCGCTCCGCCCGCCGCAAGCGACTCGAGAAAGGCCGCCCCGCGCCCGTACCGCGCCCAGGACCCCACCTCAGGAACCCCGGGAACCGGCAGCGGCGCGGGCGAAGTCCTGCCCTCCGCCCGAGCGTTGCGCGGCGGCACAGCCAGCTGCAGCACATCGGCGAGGCTGCCCGCGTACCGGTCGGCGACAGCTCGCGCGAGCCCCAGCAACTCCGCGCCCAACACCGGCTCGGGCGAGACGACTTGAGCCAGCGCGGCCAATGGCCCCGCGTACTCCGACTCGGCAAGCCGCTCGACGAGGAACCCGTCGATCAGCCCCCCGCCCTCACGCCGCCCCTCCCGCACCCGATGCCGCCCGGCCCCGAACCGCACTCGCACCCGCACCCCGGGCTGCGCCTGCGCATCGAGCTCCTCAGGCACGGCGTAGTCGAAGTACCGGTCGAGATGCAGCACGCCCTTGTCCACGAGCACGCGCGCGACGGGGAGCTCTTTGGCCAGCGCGGCCCCGCGCCACGTCCGCGGCTTCGCCTTGGGCGCCGCGGCCTTCCGCACACTCTCCCGAATCAACGCAAGCTGCTCGGGCGGCGCACCCTCCGCACCACCCTCACCGTCCCCGTTCGCGCTGCTCACAGCAACATTCCTACCAGACCCCACCGACAGCGCCACGCGCCCGAGAACGGTGATGAAAACACCGGGGCCCGGTACCCCCAAGGGCACCGGGCCTCGCCGCACAGCAAGCCTTACAGGCCAACAGCCTTGCGCAGCGCTTCCACGCGGTCCGTCCGCTCCCACGTGAAGTCGGGCAGCTCGCGTCCGAAGTGACCGTACGCGGCGGTCTGGGAGTAGATCGGGCGCAGCAGGTCGAGGTCGCGGATGATGGCCGCCGGGCGGAGGTCGAAGACCTCGGTGATGGCCGTCTCGATCCTCTCGGCGTCGACCTTGGCCGTGCCGAAGGTCTCGACGAAGAGGCCGACGGGCTCGGCCTTGCCGATGGCGTACGCGACCTGGACCTCGCAGCGGGTGGCGAGGCCCGCGGCGACGACGTTCTTGGCGACCCAGCGCATGGCGTACGCGGCGGAGCGGTCGACCTTGGACGGGTCCTTGCCCGAGAAGGCGCCGCCGCCGTGGCGGGCCATGCCGCCGTACGTGTCGATGATGATCTTGCGGCCGGTGAGGCCGGCGTCGCCCATCGGGCCGCCGATCTCGAAGCGTCCGGTCGGGTTGACCAGGAGGCGGTAGCCGTCGGTCTCCAGCTTGATGCCGTCGTCCAGGAGAGCCTTCAGCTCCGGCTCGACCACGAACTCGCGGATGTCGGGGGCCAGGAGCGATTCCAGGTCGATGTCCGACGCGTGCTGCGAGGAGACGACGACGGTGTCCAGGCGGACCGCCTTGTCACCGTCGTACTCGATGGTGACCTGGGTCTTGCCGTCAGGGCGCAGGTACGGGATCGTCCCGTTCTTGCGGACCTCGGAGAGACGGCGCGCGAGGCGGTGCGCGAGGTGGATCGGGAGTGGCATCAAGGCCGGCGTCTCGTCCGTCGCGTAGCCGAACATCAGGCCCTGGTCGCCCGCGCCCTGCTTGTCGAGCTCGTCCTCTTCCTCACCTGCGGCGGCACCCTCGACCCGCTTCTCGTACGCCGTGTCGACGCCCTGCGCGATGTCGGGCGACTGCGAGCCGATGGACACCGAGACGCCACAGGACGCGCCGTCGAAGCCCTTCTTCGAGGAGTCGTAACCGATCTCGAGGATCTTGTCGCGGACGAGCTGCGCGATCGGCGCGTACGCCTTGGTGGTGACCTCTCCGGCCACGTGTACCAGGCCGGTCGTGATCAGCGTCTCCACGGCGACCCGGGACTTCGGGTCCTCGCGCAGAAGCGCGTCGAGAATGGTGTCACTGATCTGGTCAGCGATCTTGTCGGGGTGACCCTCGGTCACTGACTCCGAGGTGAACAGGCGACGGGACACAACGCTCCCTGAGGTTGCAGCGGCTGCTGGCTGATCATTGGTGGACGGCCGGGGGCTGCGCCCGGCGTCGTCCGCGAACAGTTTATCGGTCGCACTCGCCTATGGGCCCATCTGTCTCGCTTCGCGGAAGCGCTGTGACCTGCGGCACGGGCATTCTCCGCCATGACGCTCGGTCTCCGCCAGGGTCGCCACGCCCGTTTTTCGCGCGTCTTGTTGCGCCAGTTGAGGCAGTTTCGGCGTTCCCCCATGGCTGGGATTTCACGTGACTGAGACGTTCCACTTTCACCCGAGCCGCGGAACCATGCCCACCCGAGCCCGGGCATCCCCCTCACCCGAGCCGAGGCACCACCAGATCCCACACGATGTCGGCCAGCGCCTCCTTCGGCCCGTACGGCACCGGGGTCTCGCTACCGTCGGCGCCGAGCACCACGGCCTCGTTCTCCTCGGCGCCGAAAGTCCTGCGCTCCCCCACCTCGTTCACCACGAGGAGATCGCAGCCCTTGCGCCGGAGTTTCGTACGTCCGTTGGCCAGCACGTCGTCCGTCTCGGCGGCGAAACCGACCACCACCTGGCCGGGACGGGGCCGGTCCGCCGAGATCTCGGCGAGGATGTCCGGGTTGCGGACCAGCACGATCGGGTCCGGCTCCCGGCCGTCCTTCTTCTTGATCTTTCCGCTCGCGTATGTCGCCGGGCGGAAGTCCGCCACGGCCGCGGCCATGACCACCGCGTCGGCGTCCGGGGCCGCCTTCAGCACCGCCTCGCGCAGCTGCACTGCGGTTCCGACCTCTACGACATCCACGCCCGCCGGGTCCGGCAGTCCGGTGTTGGCGGCGATCAGCGTGACCCTGGCGCCCCGCGCGGCCGCCGTGCGGGCGAGGGCGTAACCCTGCTTCCCGGAGGAGCGGTTGCCGAGGAAGCGGACGGGGTCGAGGGGCTCGCGGGTGCCACCCGCGCTGACCACGACATGACGGCCGACGAGATCCGGCTCGGCCACGCCCCGCGCGAGCACCCGCCGGCAGACCTCGAAGATCTCCGAGGGTTCGGGCAACCGCCCCTTGCCGGTGTCGACGCCGGTCAGCCGCCCCACGGCGGGCTCGATCACGACGGCGCCCCTGCGGCGCAGCGTCGCCACGTTCTCCTGTGTCGCCGGGTGCTCCCACATCTCGGTGTGCATGGCGGGCGCGAAGACGACCGGGCAGCGGGCGGTGAGGAGGGTGTTCGTGAGGAGGTCGTCGGCGAGCCCGTGGGCCGCCTTGGCGAGCATGTCGGCCGTCGCCGGGGCCACGACGACCAGGTCGGCGTGCTGGCCGATGCGCACGTGCGGCACCTCGTGGACGTCCGACCAGACCTCGGTGGAGACGGGATGGCCGGAGAGGGCGGACCAGGTGGCGGCGCCGACGAAGTGCAGGGCGGACTCCGTCGGTACGACCCGTACGTCATGACCGGACTCGGTCAGCCTGCGCAGCAGCTCACAGGCCTTGTACGCGGCGATGCCACCGCTGACCCCCAGCACGACCTTGGGCTTGTCCACCGGGTCTCCCCACACTCGAGAACGTACGACGCCGAACGACTCAAGCCGAAAAGCCCGAGCCGGACGACTCCATGACACACCACAGGCCCGACAGTCGCGCTGCCGGGCCCGGGATGAAGAGAAACAGTATGGCTACTGAGCGGGGCCCTCGACGGCCTCGGACGTCAGCAGGCCCGCGTTGATCTCGCGCAGGGCGATAGAGAGCGGCTTCTCGTGGACGTGGGTGTCCACCAGGGGACCGACGTACTCAAGGAGGCCCTCACCGAGCTGCGAGTAGTACGCGTTGATCTGACGGGCGCGCTTGGCCGCGTAGATCACCAGGCTGTACTTCGAGTCGGTGGCCTCGAGGAGCTCGTCGATCGGAGGGTTGATGATGCCCTCGGGAGCGGTGATGGAAGAGGACACGCTCTGCCTTCCGAAAAGGGAAAAAGACCTGAAAGATCAAACAACTTCCATCAAGGCTAGCAGCTCACGCGCTACATCCTCGACGGAGGTGTTGACAAGGGTGACATCGAACTCGGTCTCGGCCGCCAGTTCGATCTTGGCGGCCTCCAGACGGCGCTCGATCACCTCGGGCGGTTCGGTACCCCGGCCGGTGAGTCTGCGCACCAGCTCCTCCCAGGAGGGCGGAGCCAGGAACACCAGCAGGGCCTCCGGCATGGACTCGCGGACCTGCCGGGCGCCCTGGAGATCGATCTCCAGGAGCACCGGCACACCCGTTTCCAGGTGCTCCAGAACAGCCGCACGCGGCGTCCCGTAACGGTTGCCGGCGAATTCGGCCCACTCCAGCAGCTCGCCGTTGGCGATCAGCTTGTCCATCTCCTCGTCACTGACGAAGAAGTAGTGGACTCCATGCTTCTCACCGGGGCGCGGCCTACGGGTCGTCGCCGACACCGAGAGCCAGACCTCGGGGTGTTCCTTGCGCATATGAGCGACGACCGTGCTCTTGCCGACCCCTGAGGGGCCGGAGAGCACGGTCAGCCGCGGACGTTCACTCATGCAGCGATTATTCCAGCAATCACGGGGTGCCCAGAACTCAGGCGCCCGCGCCGCCGAACTCGCGCTCCAAGGAGGCGATCTGGTTCGAGCCGAGGCCGCGTACACGGCGGCTCTCGGAGATCCCCAGTCGCTCCATGATCTGCTTGGCGCGGACCTTGCCCACGCCCGGCAGGGACTCGAGGAGAGCGGAGACCTTCATCTTGCCGATGACGTCATTCTCCTGGCCCTGCTTGATGACCTCGTGAAGGGAGGCGCCGGAGTGCTTGAGTCGATTCTTGACCTCGGCCCGCTCCCGGCGAGCCGCGGCGGCCTTTTCGAGCGCGGCTGCGCGCTGTTCAGGGGTAAGGGGCGGAAGAGCCACGCCTACGTCACCTCGGATGTCGAACTGTCGGATACGGACCGGTGAGGAACCTAGTCGCCCCACACCTGGGGAGCCACGAGCAACACGCTTGCCCGAACACTCTCGACGGAGACTAGCGGGCAACAGCGCCAGAGTCAGCGAGAACAGCGGAAAAGTCCTGGTCAGCCTCCCTGGAGCTGGACATTTCAGACATATTGCCCTGGATTTGAGAATGTATTCAGGCTCGACGCCCTCCAAAGACCCTCGTCGGAGAGCTTCCGAGATCCCTAAACGCACTCCCAAGGACCGCCGCGAGGCCTTCGGACGGCTCAGGCGGCCGAGACAGCGACCCTGATCTCCTCCGCGAAACCCTCCGCGACCTCCCGCAGCGCGACGACGTCGGGACCGTGACGCAGCACACCCCGGCTGACGTTCGGGACGACATTGCGCACCGCCGCGCCGAAGACACCCGCGAGATCGGCCGCGGTGGCCCCCTGAGCACCGATCCCGGGCGCGAGGATCGGCCCGTTGATGTCCAGGTCGTACGAGGAGAGGTCCCCCAGCGTGGCTCCCACCACCGCGCCGTAGGAGCCCAGCGGTGCCTCTCCCGCGTTCTCGGCGGCGAGGTGGGCCAGCATCGTCGCTCCGACGTTGCGGCCGTCCGCCCGGACCGCGTGCTGCACCTCGCCGCCCTCCGGATTGGAGGTGAGCGCCAGCACGAAGAGGCCGGCCCCGCTCTCGCGGGCCAGTTCGACAGCGGGCTTGAGCGAGCCGTAGCCCAGGTACGGCGACACGGTCAGCGCGTCCGAGAACAGCGGCGCGTCCTTGCGCAGGAAGGTCTCCGCGTACGCCGCCATGGTCGAGCCGATGTCACCGCGCTTGGCGTCCATCACGACCAGCGCGCCGGCCGACCGCGCCTCCTCGACCGTCCTCTCCAGGACGGCGATGCCGCGCGACCCGAAGCGCTCGAAGAACGCGCTCTGCGGCTTCAGTACGGCGACCCGGTCGGCCAGCGCCTCCACGACGGTGCGGCTGAACCGCTCCAGGCCCGCGATGTCGTCGCCGAGGCCCCACTCGGCGAGCAGCGAGGCGTGCGGGTCGATGCCGACACACAGCGGACCCCGGTCGTCCATGGCACGGCGAAGACGTGCGCCGAAGGGTTCCAGACTCATGCGGACTTCCTCACATCGGCGCCGACCGCGTCGGCGAGGGTGGCGTACGGGCTCGTACGGAGGCGTGCGGCAAGCCCCTTGTGGACGGCGCGGCCCCAGAAGGGGCCCTCGTAGATGAAGGCGCTGTAGCCCTGGACCAGCGTGGCGCCGGCCAGGATGCGCTGCCAGGCGTCCTCGGCGTTCTCGATGCCGCCGACGCCCACCAGGGTGATCCGGTCGCCCACACGCGCGTAGAGGCGGCGCAGCACCTCCAGGGAACGCGCCTTCAGCGGCGCTCCCGAGAGTCCGCCGGCCTCCTTGACCAGGGAGGGCTGGGACTTCAGACCGAGTCCCTCGCGCGCGATGGTGGTGTTCGTGGCGATGATCCCGTCCAGGCCGAGTTCGACGGCGAGGTCGGCGACCGCGTCGACGTCGTCGTCGGCGAGGTCGGGCGCGATCTTGACGAGGAGCGGCACCCGCCGGTCGGTGACCGCGCGGTCGGCGGCCTCACGGACGGCGCTCAGCAGTGGCCGTAGCGCCTCGGTGGCCTGGAGGTTGCGCAGACCGGGGGTGTTCGGCGAGCTCACGTTGACCACGAGGTAGTCGGCGTGGCGGGCCAGCCGCTCGGTCGACTTCACGTAGTCGCCGACGGCCTCCACCTCGGGGACGGCCTTGGTCTTGCCGATGTTGACGCCGACGAAGGTCCTGAACACCGGCGTACGGGCCGCCAGGCGCTCGGAGACGGCCGCGGAGCCCTCGTTGTTGAAACCCATACGGTTGATCAGCGCCCGGTCCGGCACCAGGCGGAACAGCCGCTTCCTGGGGTTGCCGGGCTGCGGCTCACCCGTGACCGTGCCGATCTCGATGTGGTCGAAGCCGAGCATCGACATGCCGTCGATGGCGACGGCGTTCTTGTCGAAGCCGGCGGCGAGCCCGAACGGGCCGTGCATCCGCAGCCCGAACGCCTCGGTGCGCAGTTCCTCGTGGCGGGGCGCGAGGGCAGCCGCAAGGAAGGTGCGGAGCACGGGGATGCGGGCGGCGAGGCGGATCCAGCGGAAGGCCAGGTGGTGGGCCCGCTCGGGGTCCATCCGCTGGAACACGAGCCGGAAGAAAATCTTGTACATGATCAGTGTCCTCATCAAGAGCCTCACGAAGAGGGGGACACCGTCTCCGGTGTCCCCCTCAGGGCTGCTAGTCGCGGGCCGCGGTCAGATGTTCGGCGTGTTCCTGCAGTGAACGCACGCCCACGTCACCGCGGTTGAGCGCGTCGATGCCCTGAACGGCCGCGGCGAGCGCCTGAACCGTCGTCAGACACGGGACGGACCGCGCCACGGCCGCCGTACGGATCTCGTAACCGTCGAGACGGCCGCCGGTGCCGTACGGCGTGTTGACGATGAGGTCGACCTGGCCGTCGTGGATGAGCTGGACGATGGTCTTCTCGCCGTTCGGGCCCACGCCCTCGCTCTGCTTGCGCACGACGGTGGCGTTCAGGCCGTTGCGCCTGAGCACCTCGGCCGTGCCGGAGGTGGCGAGCAACTCGAAGCCGTGGGCGACGAGTTCACGCGCCGGGAAGATCATCGAACGCTTGTCGCGGTTGGCGACGGAGATGAAGGCGCGGCCCTTGGTCGGCAGCGGACCGTACGCGCCCGCCTGGGACTTGGCGTACGCCGTGCCGAACACCGAGTCGATGCCCATGACTTCGCCGGTGGAGCGCATCTCCGGGCCGAGCACCGTGTCGACGCCGCGCCCGTGGACGTCACGGAAGCGCGACCACGGCATGACGGCCTCCTTGACGGAGATCGGCGCGTCGAGCGGAAGCGTGCCGCCGTCGCCGTTGGCGGGTAGCAGTCCCTCCGCGCGCAGTTCGGCGACCGTCGCGCCGAGCGAGATTCGAGCGGCGGCCTTCGCCAGCGGCACCGCGGTCGCCTTCGAGGTGAAGGGGACGGTGCGCGAGGCACGCGGGTTGGCTTCGAGGACGTACAGGATGTCCCCGGCCAGCGCGAACTGGATGTTGATCAGTCCGCGTACCCCAACGCCCTTGGCGATGGCCTCGGTCGAAGCCCGCAGTCGCTTGATGTCGAACCCGCCGAGGGTGATCGGCGGCAGCGCGCACGCCGAGTCGCCGGAGTGGATACCGGCCTCCTCGATGTGCTCCATGACGCCGCCGAGGTACAGCTCCTCGCCGTCGTACAGGGCGTCGACGTCGATCTCGATCGCGTCGTCGAGGAACCGGTCGACCAGCACCGGACGGGAGGGGCTGATCTCGGTCGACTCGGCGATGTAGGAGGACAGTCGCGTCTCGTCGTACACGATCTCCATGCCACGTCCGCCGAGCACGTACGACGGCCGTACCAGGACGGGGTAGCCGATCTCGTCGGCGATGGCCTTGGCCTCGGCGAAGGTGGTGGCCGTGCCGTGCTTGGGGGCCGGGAGGCCGGCCTCCGCGAGGACCCGGCCGAAGGCGCCGCGGTCCTCGGCGGCGTGGATGGCCTCGGGCGAAGTGCCCACAATCGGGACGCCGTTGTCCTTGAGCGCCTGCGAAAGGCCCAGCGGGGTCTGGCCGCCGAGCTGCACGATCACACCCGCGACCGGACCCGCCAGCGTCTCCGCGTGGACGATCTCCAGCACGTCTTCGAGCGTCAGCGGCTCGAAGTACAGGCGGTCGGAGGTGTCGTAGTCCGTGGAGACGGTCTCCGGGTTGCAGTTGACCATCACGGTCTCGTAGCCCGCGTCGCTCAGCGCGAAGGAGGCGTGGACGCAGGAGTAGTCGAACTCGATGCCCTGACCGATGCGGTTGGGTCCTGAGCCCAGGATGATGACCGCGGGCTTCTCGCGCGGGGCGACCTCGGTCTCCTCGTCGTAGGAGGAGTAGAAGTACGGCGTGTTGGCCGCGAACTCGGCGGCGCAGGTGTCGACCGTCTTGTAGACCGGGCGGATACCGAGCGCGTGCCGCACCTCGCGGACGACGTCCTCGCGCAGACCGCGGATCTCACCGATCTGGACGTCCGAGAAGCCGTGCCGCTTGGCCTCGGCCAACAACAAAGGATCCAGCTTGTCGGCGGCGGCCAGCTCGTCCGCGGTCTCCTTGATCAGGAACAGCTGGTCCACGAACCACGGGTCGATCTTCGTCGACTCGAAGACCTCCTCGGGAGTGGCGCCCGCGCGGATGGCCTGCATGACGGAGTTGATGCGCCCGTCGGTCGGCCGGACGGCCTCTGCCAGAAGAAGCGCCTTGTCACCGGGATCGCCGACGAACGTGAACTGACTGCCCCTCTTCTCCAGCGACCGCAGCGCCTTCTGCAGCGCTTCGGTGAAGTTGCGGCCGATCGCCATGGCCTCGCCGACCGACTTCATGGTCGTGGTGAGGGTGGAGTCGGCGCTCGGGAACTTCTCGAAGGCGAAGCGCGGCGCTTTCACGACGACGTAGTCGAGCGTCGGTTCGAAGGACGCCGGGGTCTTCTCCGTGATGTCGTTCGGGATCTCGTCCAGCGTGTAGCCGACGGCGAGCTTGGCCGCGATCTTGGCGATCGGGAAGCCCGTCGCCTTGGAGGCGAGGGCCGAGGAACGCGACACACGCGGGTTCATCTCGATGACGATGATCCGGCCGTCCTCGGGGTTGACCGCGAACTGGATGTTGCAGCCGCCGGTGTCGACGCCGACCTCGCGGATGATCGCGATGCCGATGTCGCGCAGCCGCTGGTACTCGCGGTCGGTCAGCGTCATCGAGGGCGCGACGGTGATCGAGTCGCCGGTGTGCACGCCCATGGGGTCGAAGTTCTCGATGGAGCAGACGACCACGACATTGTCGTTCCTGTCGCGCATCAGCTCCAGTTCGTACTCCTTCCAGCCGAGGATGGACTCCTCAAGGAGCACCTCGGTGGTCGGCGAGAGCGTGAGGCCCTGGCCCGCGATGCGGCGCAGCTCCTCCTCGTCGTGCGCGAAGCCGGAGCCGGCGCCGCCCATGGTGAAGGAGGGGCGCACGACGACGGGGTAGCCGCCCAGCGTCTCCACGCCGCCCAGGACGTCGTCCATGGTGTGGCAGATCACGGAGCGGGCGGACTCGCCGTGCCCGATCTTGGCGCGGACGGCCTCGACGACGCCCTTGAAGAGGTCGCGGTCCTCGCCCTTGTTGATCGCCTCGACGTTGGCGCCGATCAGCTCGACGCCGTACTTCTCCAGGACGCCCTGCTCGTGCATGGAGATGGCCGTGTTCAGGGCCGTCTGGCCGCCCAGGGTGGGCAGCAGCGCGTCCGGCCGCTCCTTGGCGATGATCTTCTCGACGAACTCCGGGGTGATCGGCTCGACATACGTGGCGTCGGCGATCTCCGGGTCGGTCATGATCGTCGCCGGGTTGGAGTTGACCAGGATGACCCGCAGGCCCTCGGCGCGCAGGACGCGGCACGCCTGGGTGCCGGAGTAGTCGAACTCCGCGGCCTGGCCGATGACGATCGGGCCGGAGCCGATGACCAGGACGGACTGGATATCGGTGCGCTTAGGCACGCTGGGCTCCCTTTTCTGCCATGAGCTCTACGAAGCGGTCGAACAGGTAGGCCGCGTCGTGCGGGCCCGCCGCCGCCTCGGGGTGGTACTGGACGCTGAAGGCCGGCTGGTCGAGCAGCTGAAGCCCCTCGACGACCTGGTCGTTCAGGCAGACGTGGGAGACCTCGGCGCGGCCGTAGGGGGTGTCGGACACCTTGTCGAGCGGCGCGTCGACGGCGAAGCCGTGATTGTGCGCGGTGACCTCGACCTTGCCGGTCGTACGGTCCTGCACCGGCTGGTTGATGCCGCGGTGGCCGTACTTCAGCTTGTACGTGCCGAAGCCGAGCGCGCGGCCCAGGATCTGGTTGCCGAAGCAGATGCCGAAGAGCGGGGTCTTGCGGGCCAGCACCGCCTTGACGACGCTCAGGTCCACGGTGGACGGGTCGCCCGGGCCGTTGGAGAGGAAGAAACCGTCCGGATCGATCGCGTACACGTCCTCGACCGTGGCGGTCGCGGGCAGGACGTGCACCTCGATGCCACGCTCGGCCATCCGGTGCGGGGTCATGCCCTTGATCCCCAGGTCGAGGGCGGCGACGGTGAAGCGCTTCTCGCCGATCGCGGGAACGACGTACGACTCCTTGGTGGCGACCTCCTCGGAGAGGCTGGCGCCGACCATCTCGGGCGCCTGCCTCACCTCGGCGAGCATGGTGCCCTCGTCGGGCAGCGCGTTGCCGGAGAAGATGCCGACGCGCATGGCGCCACGCTCGCGCAGGTGCCGGGTGAGGGCACGGGTGTCGATGCCGCTGATGCCGACGACACCCTGGCTGCGCAGTTCCTCGTCCAGCGAACGCCGGGAGCGCCAGTTGGAGGAGACCCGCGCGGGATCCCGTACGACATAACCGGCGACCCAGATCCGCTTCGACTCGGGGTCCTCGTCGTTCACGCCGGTGTTGCCGACGTGCGGGGAGGTCATCACGACGACCTGGCGGTGGTACGACGGATCGGTGAGGGTCTCCTGGTAGCCGGTCATGCCGGTGGAGAACACCGCTTCGCCGAAGGTCTCCCCCACGGCCCCGTAGGCACGGCCGCGGAAGATGCGGCCGTCCTCCAGGACGAGTACGGCGGGAACCTTCGCGGCTCCCTTGGTGGAGGTCGTCATCGTGCGCCTTCCGTTTCCGTCGTGTTGATCAGCTGGGTCAGGGTCTCGACCCATTGGTTGTGCTCGGCCGCGCGGTCGGAGCGGAACCCCGAGTCGATCAGCCGGTCGCCGTGCGCCCAGGTGACGACCAGCAGACCGCCCTCGGTGAGGACCTTGCCCGCGATTCCCTTGTCGAGCCGGGCCTCGCGAAGCTGCGCGGCCGGGACGAAGAAGTCGGCCGCTCCGGGGCGTACGACGTCAAGGCCCGCGTCCGTCAGCGTGAGCTCGACCCTGCTGCGCGTGCCCAGGCCGTGCGCCACGATGCGGTCCAGCCACTGCCCGGCGGTGGTGGAGCCGTGGTAGCGACCGGTCAGCTCAAGTCTCACCGGACCGGGCTCGGACGGCGCGGTGGGCAGCTCCGGCAGGTCGCCCTGGAGGGTGCCGCGCCATTTCCAGCCCTCGCGCATCAGCCAGTAGAGGAGCGCGACGAAGAGGGCAAGGCCGACGAGCCAGCCGACGCGGGCAGCCCAGTCGGTCACTTCCGCCGACTTCTGTTCGGCGGCGATCATCATCTGAGGTGTCACGCGAGCTTCCCGTCCACGAGGGTGGCCTTGCCCCGGAGCCAGGTGTGCGTGACACGGCCCGGCAGCTCACGGCCCTCGTACGGGGTGTTGCGGCTGCGCGAGGCGAAGCCCGCGGGGTCCACGGCTCCACGGTATTCCGTGTCGACCAGCACGAGGTTGGCGGGCTCACCTGCCGAGACGGGACGGCCGTGACCGGTAGCACGGCCGATCTCGGCGGGCTTGGCGGACATCCGGTCCGCGACACCTGCCCAGTCGAGCAGTCCGGTCTCGACCATCGTCTGCTGGACGACGGACAGCGCGGTCTCGAGCCCCACCATGCCCATGGCGGCCGCGGCCCACTCGCAGTCCTTGTCCTCGTGCGGGTGCGGAGCGTGGTCGGTGGCGACGATGTCGATCGTGCCGTCGGCGAGCGCCTGCCGAAGGGCCAGCACGTCACGCTCGGTGCGCAGCGGGGGGTTGACCTTGTAGACCGGGTTGTACGTGCGCGCCAACTCGTCGGTGAGAAGCAGGTGGTGGGGGGTGACTTCGGCGGTGACGTCGATGCCGCGGGACTTGGCCCAGCGGACGATCTCGACGCTGCCCGCGGTCGACAGGTGGCAGATGTGTACGCGGGACCCGACGTGCTCGGCGAGCAGGACGTCCCGGGCGATGATCGATTCCTCGGCCACCGCCGGCCAGCCGCCGAGCCCCAGTTCGGCGGAGACGACGCCCTCGTTCATCTGGGCGCCCTCGGTCAGCCGCGGCTCCTGCGCGTGCTGCGCGACGACCCCGCCGAACGCCTTCACGTACTCCAGCGCCCGGCGCATGATCACCGCGTCGTCCACGCACTTGCCGTCGTCCGAGAAGACCGTGACCCCGGCCGCGGACTCGTGCATGGCGCCCAGTTCGGCGAGCTTCTTGCCCTCCAGGCCGACGGTGACGGCGCCGATGGGCTGCACGTCGCAGTAGCCGTGCTCCTGGCCGAGCCGGTAGACCTGCTCGACGACGCCGGCGGTGTCGGCGACGGGGAAGGTGTTGGCCATGGCGAACACGGCGGTGTAGCCGCCGCTCGCCGCCGCCCGCGTGCCGGTCAGCACGGTCTCGGAGTCCTCGCGGCCCGGCTCACGCAGATGCGTGTGCAGGTCGACGAGCCCCGGCAGCAGCACCTTGCCCTCGGCCTCGACCACCTCCGCTCCCTCGTCGGAGAGCCCCGTGCCGACCGCCTCGATGACCTGGCCGTCGACGAGTACGTCCTGCGGCTCGCCGCCGAGCACCCGCGCACCGCGGATAAGGATCTTGCTCATGTGCTTACTTCTCCTCGGTACGGGTGTGGGTGACGGCGGGCTCGTTGCCGCCAAGGAGCAGGTAGAGGACGGCCATGCGGATCGAGACGCCGTTGGTGACCTGCTCGACGACGGTGCAGCGGTCCGAGTCCGCGACCTCGGCGGTGATCTCCATGCCGCGGACCATCGGACCGGGATGCATCACGATGGCGTGCTCGGGCATCCGCGCCATGCGGTCGCCGTCCAGCCCGTAGCGCCGCGAGTACTCGCGCTCGGTGGGGAAGAACGCCGCGTTCATCCGCTCGCGCTGCACACGCAGCAGCATCACGGCGTCGGACTTGGAGAGCGTGCTGTCGAGGTCGTACGAGACCTCGCAGGGCCACGCTTCGACGCCGACCGGCACCAGCGTGGGCGGGGCGACCAGGGTGACTTCGGCGCCGAGGGTGTGCAGCAGGTCGACGTTGGAGCGGGCGACACGGCTGTGCAGGATGTCGCCGACCAGCGTGATCCGCTTGCCGGCCAGGTCCTGCCCTGTCCCCGCGTCCCGGCCGACGAGCCGGCGTCGCATGGTGAAGGCGTCGAGCAGTGCCTGGGTGGGGTGCTGGTGGGTGCCGTCACCGGCGTTGATGACGGCCGCGTCGATCCAGCCGGACGTCGCCAGCCGGTAGGGGGCTCCGGAGGCGCCGTGCCGGATGACGACCGCGTCGACGCCCATGGCTTCGAGTGTCTGGGCGGTGTCCTTGAGGGACTCGCCCTTGGAGACGCTCGACCCCTTGGCGGTGAAGTTGATGACATCCGCGGAGAGGCGCTTCTCTGCGGCCTCGAAGGAGATCCGGGTACGGGTCGAGTCCTCGAAGAAGAGGTTGACGACGGTGCGGCCGCGCAGAGTCGGCAGCTTCTTGATCGGCCGGTCGGCGACCCGGGCCATCTCCTCGGCGGTGTCGAGGATCAGGACGGCGTCGTCGCGGGTGAGGTCGGCGGCCGAGATGAGATGACGCTGCATCTTTCAGGCTCCGTAAGGAAGTTCAGTTCGCGGGAGAATTCGGGCGCGCGGCTGTGCCAGGGCACACGACAGAAGCGCTGTGCGAGGGCGCACGACAGAGCCGTACGCCTGCGCGTGGCTACTGCCCGCCGCCCGTGGAGGTCCGCTTCGCACCCAGCAGGACGGTGTCGCGACCGTCCTCCTCGGCGAGCTGGACCTTGACCGTCTCCCGCAACGACGTGGGGAGGTTCTTGCCGACATAGTCGGCGCGGATGGGCAGTTCACGGTGACCGCGGTCGACGAGGACCGCGAGTTGCACGGCGCGCGGGCGGCCGATGTCGTTCAGCCCGTCCAGCGCCGCCCGGATCGTGCGGCCGGAGAAGAGCACGTCGTCGACGAGGACGACCAGGCGGCCGTCGATGCCGTCAGCGGGGATCTCGGTGCGGGCCAGCGCTCGCGGTGGGTGCATGCGCAGGTCGTCGCGGTACATGGTGATGTCGAGGGAGCCGACCGGGATCTGGCGTCCGGTGATCTCCGCCAGCTTGACGGCGATCCGCTGGGCGAGGAAGACACCCCGGGTCGGGATGCCGAGAAGCACCACGTCGTCGGCGCCCTTGGCGCGCTCGACGATCTCGTGGGCGATGCGGGTCAGCACCCGCGCGATGTCGGGGCCTTCGAGAACGGGCCGCGCATCGGCTTCGTAACTCTGCTTGTCATGCTCGGTGTCCATATGAAACGGACCTCCTTCTCCGCCTCACGGGACGGATCATTAAAGGACGTCGGAATTGCGCCATCCACGCTACCAGCCCCGCAACGCGCCTGATCACCCCCCTTCGAGCCATCCCCGGTGACTCCCACGGAAGGGTCGGTCCGGACCATTCGGCTTGACGGAGGAGAGTAACGCTGCGTAACCTCACAGTGAGTCACCAGAGTCACCAGCCGCGCGGCCGAGCCGCACGTTGATACAGCGTCCGGGGAGCTATATGTCCAGCGAATACGCCAAACAGCTCGGGGCCAAGCTCCGGGCCATCCGCACCCAGCAGGGCCTTTCCCTCCACGGCGTCGAGGAGAAGTCCCAGGGACGCTGGAAGGCGGTCGTGGTCGGTTCGTACGAGCGCGGAGACCGCGCCGTCACCGTGCAGCGTCTTGCCGAGCTCGCGGACTTCTACGGGGTTCCGGTGCAGGAGCTGCTGCCCGGCACCACTCCGGGCGGGGCCGCCGAGCCGCCGCCGAAGCTGGTCCTGGACCTGGAGCGCCTGGCCCACGTGCCGGCGGAGAAGGCGGGTCCCCTGCAGCGCTACGCCGCGACGATCCAGTCGCAGCGCGGCGACTACAACGGCAAGGTGCTGTCGATCCGCCAGGACGACCTGCGCACGCTCGCCGTCATCTACGACCAGTCGCCCTCGGTCCTCACCGAGCAGCTCATCAGCTGGGGCGTCCTGGACGCGGACGCGCGCCGCGCGGTCTCCCACGACGAGGGCTGATCCCAGCACGCACTTCAG
This sequence comes from Streptomyces sp. NPDC005808, assembly GCF_042871385.1. Taxonomy (NCBI): domain Bacteria; kingdom Bacillati; phylum Actinomycetota; class Actinomycetes; order Kitasatosporales; family Streptomycetaceae; genus Streptomyces; species Streptomyces sp. NPDC005808. Next base: position 55,459 of record NZ_JBIAIK010000010.1, read on the forward strand.
CAGAAACGTGCCGCCGGAGTGGCCGGAACACATCGTTCCGGCCACCCCGGCGGCTTTCTGCGGCCCTCGGGGAGCTCCGGGGCAGGGAGACGCCGGAGGGCCCGCAGCGGACGTGCTGCGGGCCCTCCGGCGTTCTCGCGACTTTCGCGCGCCGTTCGGTACGTCCTGAGGTTCGCCTCAGGACTCGTCCCGGCGCAGTGACGGCTTCAGGTCCTTGAGGCGGCCGAGCAGGCCGTTCACGAACGCGGGTGAGTCGTCCGTGGAGAACTCCTTCGCCAGTTGCACCGCCTCGTCGAGCACCACGGCGTCCGGGGTCTCGTCGACCCAGATCAGCTCGTAGGCACCGAGGCGCAGGATGTTGCGGTCGACGACCGGCATCCTGTCGAGCGTCCAGCCGACGGAGTACTGCGCGATGAGGTCGTCGATCCGCCTCGCCTTGGTGGCGTAGCCCTCGACCAGCTGCATCGTGTACTCGCTCACCGGCGGCTGCCGGGTGTCGGTCCGGGAGTGCCGGATCCAGTCCGCGAGGACCGTCTGAACGTCCGCGTCGCGCTGGTCGCCCTCGAAGAGGATCTGGAAGGCGCGCTTGCGGGCCGTGTTGCGGGCAGCCACGGTTAGCTGTTCACCCGGCCGAGGTAGTCGCTCGTGCGGGTGTCGACCTTGATCTTCTCACCGGTGGTGATGAAGAGCGGGACGTTGATCTGGTGGCCGGTCTCCAGGATGGCGGGCTTGGTGCCGCCGGTGGAGCGGTCGCCCTGGACGCCGGGCTCGGTCTCCTGGATGACGAGCTCGACGGCGGCCGGCAGCTCGACGAAGAGCACCGAGCCCTCGTGCTGCGCGACGGTGGCGGTGAAGCCCTCGATCAGGAAGTTGGCGGCATCGCCGACGGACTTGCGGTCGACCATCAGCTGGTCGTACGTGTCCATGTCCATGAAGACGAAGTACTCGCCGTCCATGTACGAGAACTGCATGTCCCGCTTGTCGATCGTGGCCGTCTCGACCTTGACGCCGGCGTTGAACGTCTTGTCGACGACCTTGCCGGAGAGCACGTTCTTCAGCTTGGTGCGCACGAAGGCCGGGCCCTTGCCGGGCTTGACGTGCTGGAACTCGACGACGGACCAGAGCTGGCCTCCGTCGAGCTTGAGCACCAGGCCGTTCTTGAGGTCGTTCGTGGAAGCCACGGTTGCGGAATCTCCTGGACTGACGTGGACGACCCCGGGGCACGCGCGCGGCCCGAAGGCTAGAGCGCGAGCAGTTCCTTGGTCGTAATGGTGAGTAGCTCGGGTCCGCCGTCCGCCTCGGGGCGTACGACGAGCGTGTCATCGATCCGGACACCGCCCCGGCCCGGGATGTGGACCCCCGGTTCGACGGTGACCGGCACGCAAGCGTCCAGTTTACCCATGGCCGCGGGGGCCAGCTGCGGGTCCTCGTCGATTTCGAGCCCCACACCGTGCCCGGTCAGCGGAGGAAGGCCTTCCGTGTACCCCGCGGAGTCGAGTACCTGGCGGGCCGCGCGGTCCACGTCACGGTAGGCGGCGCCGGGTGCCAGCGCCTCGCGTCCGGCGCGCTGGGCGGCGAAGACGAGGTCGTACAGCTCGATCTGCCAGTCGGCGGGCGAGGTCCCGATCACGAACGTACGGCCGATCTCGCAGCGGTAGCCGCGGTAGCTCGCGCCGAGGCAGACGGAAAGGAAATCTCCCTCCTCGACCCGCCGGTCGGTGGGCCGGTGGCCACGGCGTCCGGAGTTCGGGCCGGTGCCGACCGAGGTCGCGAAGGCCGGGCCGTCGGCGCCGTGGTCGACGAGGCGGCGCTCCAGCTCGAGCGCCAGATGACGCTCGGTCCGGCCGACGAGGATCGATTCGAGGAGCTCTCCCAGCGCCTGGTCGGCGATCTCGGCGCCGATCCGCAGGCAGGAGATCTCCTCCTCGTCCTTGATCACTCGCAGTTGCTCCACCGCGCCGCCCAGGTCGGCGAGGCGCAACCGTGGCGCCACCGAGCCGAGGGCACGGTGGCGGGTCACGGTCAGGTGGTGCTCCTCGACCGCGAGGGACTCGGCGCCCTGGGCCAGCGCCACATCGGCCGCGGCGACGGCCGGGTCACCACCGGGGCCCGGCAGCATCTGCACGCGCAGCGCCTGGTCCGGGCGTCCCTCCCCGGCCTCGCCGCCCGGCGGGCCGCCGAAGAGCAGCACATCCTCACCCCTGCCGAGCAGCAGGACGGCGCCGCGCGGGGCCGCGCCGGCGAGATACCTCACATTGGCCGGGCGGGTGACAAGCGCCGCGGCACTGCCGCCCGCCGTACAGCGCTCCCGGAGCCGCTCTCGGCGGGCCGCGTACACCTCTGACATAAACCGAGCGTACGAGCGGTGGCCGGATGGCGCCGGTTCAACGGGGCTGGACGGGCGGCGGGCCCGCCGGGACTACTGCTGGGGCGTGCCCGCCGTCGACCGCGGGCCCACCCGGACTACCACTGGGGCGGGCTGGCGATCGACCGTGCGAGGACGTCGTCAAGGACGCGGGCCGTGGTCGGTACGTCGAGCTGCGAGTTGTCGATGATGGGGAGCCCCGAGCCGTACCAGCCGGCCATCCGGCCGTGGATGCGGGCGACTTCCTCGTCGGTGAGGCGGCGGTTTCCGGAGCGCTCGGCGTTGCGCTCCAGGACTATCTCCAGGCCCGGCAGCAGGACGACGGGAAGCAGGCCCGGCCCCACGTGCCGCTTCCAGCCGCCGAGGCCGACGACCGGGCGGTCCGGGAAGACGGCGTCGTCGAGGATGCAGGAGATGCCGTTGGCCAGGAAGTTCCGCGCGGCGAATCCACAGGTGCGGCGGGCCAGGCGGTACTGCGCCTCCGAGTGGTCGTTCCACCCCGACTGCGGGTCCGCGAAGCCCGAGCGCACCCATTCGCGTACGTCGTCGAGGCTGATGTGGGCGGTCGGGACCCGGCGGTGATCGGCCCAGTACTTGGCGACGCTGGTCTTCCCGGCGCCCGCGGGACCGATCAGCAGCACCGCGAGCGTGGTGGACGTCGGGTCGGCCTGGCCGACGACGGGCGGCGCGCTCGGCATGGCGACGGGTCCGCCCGGGGGCAGCTGCACATGGCCGGTGGTGTCCGGCTTGGGCGGCAGGGGGGCGTGCTGCGGTACGTGCGGGTGGGGCGCCAGGTGTCCCGGTGGCGGGCCGGTGAAACCCGGGACCGACGGGGGCGGGGGTACGGGACCCGGGTGTCCGGGCTGCGGTCCGGCCGGCGACCAGCCGGCGGCCGGTCCCTGCCCCGGCTGGTGGGGCGGCGGCAGCGGACCCCCCACTGCGTGCTGCATCCGGTGCCACTCCGTCTCGTACAGGCAATTGGCGCTGCGCGAACGGGGTCTCGGTCCCGCTCGCTACCGAACGGTACCTTCCCCGGCCGCCGTTGTGTGAACGGCCGGGGAGGGTACGAAGTGCCCGTCGGCCAGGGGCAAATCGGGCCAAGTGCGGGCCCGTTGGACGTTAAGTTCTTAAGTCACGTCGCCCCGAGCCGTCGATCCGCGCCTACTCCCCCACTTCGGCGTACGCGGCGAGGAGAACGGCCGGGTCGGGGCCCTCCAGGACGGTCGGCTTGGCGAGGCCGTCGAGGACGATGAAGCGGAGCAGGTTGCCGCGGGACTTCTTGTCGACCTTCATGTTCTCCAGGAGCTTGGGCCACTGGTCGTAGCGGTAGCTCAGCGGGAGGCCCACGGACTCCAGGATCGTACGGTGGCGGTCGGCGGTCGCGTCGTCCAACCGGCCCGCGAGGCGGCCGAGTTCGGCGGCGAAGTGCATACCGACGGAGACGGCCGCGCCGTGCCGCCACTTGTAGCGCTCGTTCTTCTCGATCGCGTGCGCGAGGGTGTGACCGTAGTTGAGGATCTCGCGCAGCCCGGACTCCTTGAGGTCGCCGGAGACGACTTCCGCCTTGACCTTGATGGACCGCTCGATCAGCTCGGCCGTGTGCGGACCGGCCGGCGTACGGGCCGCCTCCGGATCCTCCTCGATGAGCTCCAGGATCACCGGGTCGGCGATGAAACCGGCCTTGATGACCTCGGCGAGCCCGGACACGAAGTCGTTGACCGGCAGCGAGTCCAGCGCGGCCAGGTCGCAGAGCACACCGGCCGGCGGGTGGAAGGCTCCGACGAGGTTCTTGCCCTCGGCGGTGTTGATGCCGGTCTTGCCGCCGACCGCCGCGTCCACCATGGCCAGCACCGTGGTCGGGACGACGATCCAGCGCACCCCGCGCAGCCAGGTCGCCGCCACGAACCCGGCCAGGTCGGTGGTGGCGCCGCCGCCGACGCCCACGATGACGTCGGTACGGGTGAAGCCGGACTGCCCGAGCGCCTTCCAGCAGTACGCGGCGACCTCGGCGGTCTTGGCCTCCTCGGCGTTCGGCACCTGGATGGCGACGGCCTCGTAGCCCTGCTCGGCCAGGTCGGCACGGAGGGCCTCACCGGTGCCGGCGAGCGACTCGGGGTGGATGACCGCGACCCGCTGCGCCTTGTCACCGATCAAGGCGCCGAGCTCACCGAGGAGTTGACGGCCGACCAGGACCTCGTAGGGCTCGGTGCCCGCGGTTCCGCCGACCTGGATACGGGTCACTGCCTCGCTCATGCTTCCTTCAACTCCAGTGCGTCGAGGACCGCTTGGGTGACCTCTTCGGGGATGCGGTCGTCGGTGGCGACGACCGCCCGGGCGACCTCGGTGTACAGGTCGCGGCGCGCCTCCATCAGCTCACGCCACTGCCGGCGCGGGTTGACGGCCAGCAGCGGCCGCGCCGCGTTCAGGCCGGTGCGCTTGACCGCTTCCTCGACGTCCATCGAGAGGTACACGACCTGGTGCCCGGCGAGCAGAGCGCGTGTCTCCTCGTCCAGGATCGCGCCGCCGCCGAGCGCCAGGACACCGTCGTGCTCGGCCAGCGCCCGCTTCACGGCCTGCTTCTCGATCGCGCGGAAGACCGGCTCACCCTCGTCGACGAAGATGTCGGCGATGGTGCGGCCCTGCTCGCCCACGATGTCGTCGTCGGTGTCCCGGTAGACACAGCCGAGCCGCTCGGCGAGCAGCGCACCCACCGTGGACTTGCCCACGCCCATCGGGCCGACGAGGACGATCCGCGGACCGGTCACCGTACGACCAGGTTCTCGAGGTAGGACCGCACGTTGCGGCGGGTCTCCGGGACGCTGTCCCCGCCGAACTTCTCCGCCACCGCGTCCGCCAGAACCAGCGCCACCATCGCCTCCGCGACGATCCCGGCTGCCGGAACCGCGCACACGTCCGAACGCTGGTGATGCGCCTTGGCCGCCTCACCGGTGGCCACATCGATGGTCGCCAGCGCGCGCGGCACGGTCGCGATCGGCTTCATCGCCGCACGTACGCGCAACAGCTCACCGGTGGTCAGACCGCCCTCGGTGCCGCCGGAACGCCCGGTGGTGCGCCTGATGCCGTCCTCCGTCCGAGCAATCTCGTCGTGCGCCTGCGACCCCGGCACCCGCGCCAGCTCGAACCCGTCGCCGACCTCGACACCCTTGATCGCCTGGATCCCCATGAGCGCGGCCGCGAGCCGGGCATCCAGCCGCCGGTCCCAGTGCACGTGCGAGCCGAGACCCACCGGCACGCCGTACGCCAGCACCTCGACCACACCACCGAGCGTGTCGCCGTCCTTGTGGGCCTGGTCGATCTCCGCGACCATCGCCTTCGACGCGTCACTGTCCAGGCAGCGCACCGGGTCGGCGTCGAGCTTCTCCACATCGGAGGGCTTGGGGTAGAGGCCGTACGGGGCCTTCGCCGCCGCCAGTTCGACGACATGCGAGACGATCTCGATCCCGGCCGTCTCCTTCAGGTACGAACGGGCCACCGCACCCAGCGCCACCCGCGCCGCCGTCTCCCGCGCGCTGGCCCGCTCCAGGATCGGCCTGGCCTCGTCGAAGCCGTACTTCTGCATGCCCGCGAGGTCCGCGTGACCGGGCCGGGGCCGGGTCAGCGGAGCGTTGCGGGCCACGTCGGCGAGGATCTCGGGATCGATGGGGTCGGCCGCCATGACCTGCTCCCACTTGGGCCACTCGGTGTTGCCGACCATGATGGCCACCGGCGAACCGAGGGTGAGCCCGTGGCGTACGCCGCCCAGGAAGGTGATCTCGTCGCGCTCGAACTTCATCCGGGCACCGCGCCCATAGCCGAGCCGCCGCCGGGCCAGATGGTCCGCCACCATGTCCGTGGTGATCGGCACGCCGGCGGGAAGTCCCTCCAGCGTCGCGACAAGTGCGGGACCGTGGGATTCCCCCGCGGTCAGCCAGCGCAACCTGCTCAACGGTGCTCCTCATGCTCGCGCCCTGGTACTGCTGCTGCGTACGCGTGTCCTCGCGTACCGCGACGGCGCGGCCGGGTGCGCGGCCCAGGCCCGCCACCCCGATCCTCCCACGTCCACGTATCAGAACCGGTCACAGGTCCATCAGACGGACGGACCCCGGCGGGTCAGCGCCCGGCGAGAGCGTGCTCGCCGGCCTTCCGCATGGCGTCGAGCGGCGCGGGGGAACGCCCGGTCATCTGCTCGACCTGGAGCACCGCCTGGTGCACCAGCAGATCGAGCCCGCTCACGACAGCCCCGCCGTACGCCGACCAGCGCGCCGCGAGCCGGGTCGGCCACGGGTCGTACAGCACGTCGAAGAGGGCGGCCGGCTGCTCGGGGACGGCGGATGCCAGCGCGTCCGTGGCGCCCGCAGGAGTGGTGGCGATCACCAGTGGCGCGCGCAGCGCCCGGTCGGCCTCGGCCCAGTCGGCGATGCGCACGTCGACGTCCAGGCGGCCGCCCCATTGCCGCATCTCGGCGGCACGCTTCGCGCTGCGGACGTATGCGACGACCTCGCCCGTGCAGATCCGTGCCAGCGCGGCGAGCGCCGACGAGGCGGTGGCGCCGGCACCGAGGATCGCGGCGGAGTCGACCTGCTCGATACCCCGTTCGCGCAGGGCGGCGACCATCCCGGGGATGTCGGTGTTGTCACCCACACGACGGCCGTCCTCGGTGAACACGACCGTGTTGACTGCCTCCACCGAGCCCGCCGTCTCACTGATCTCGTCGAGCAGTGGGATCACGGCCCTCTTCAACGGCATCGTCAGCGACAGCCCTGCCCACTCCGGCCCGAGCTTCCCGAAGAACTCCGGCAGCGCCTCCTCGTCGACCTCGAAACGGTCGTACGACCAGTCAGCGAGGCCGAGTTCCGCGTAGGCGGCACGGTGCAGCACCGGGGACAGGGAGTGGGCGATGGGAGAACCGAGTACCGCGGCGCGGCGCCCTTTCCTGTGCTCAGCCGTCATTGGCGCGTTGCGCATTGAACTCTTCGACCAACTTCTCGTGCTCGGCCAAGGTCTTGGTGAAATCGGTCGTCTTTCCGTCGATGGAGATGAAGAACATCCATCCACCACTGTCCGGATTCATCGCGGCATTCAGCGCGTCATCGCCTGGATTTCCGATCGGCCCGGGCGGAAGACCCTTGTAGAAGTACGTGTTGTACGGATCGTCGTAATTCCGGATCTCCGTGGTGGAGATATCGATCTTGCTCTCGTTCTTGAGATAGTTGTACGTCGAGTCGAATTCGAGCTTCTGATTGGTCACCGTGTTCGTCGACTTGAGGCGGTTGTAGACGACGGCGGCCATCTTCTTGAAGTCATCGTGCGTGATGCCTTCGGCCTGAACAAGGCTCGCAACCGTGATGACCTGCAACGGGTTGTCCAGGTTGAGCGTCTTGGCTTTCGCTTCGAGATCGTACTCGCCGTACTTCTCGGCGGCCTGCCCGACCATTTTCTTCAATACGTCCGCGGGCTTCATACCCTTGGCAGCCGGATACGTTGCCGGGTAGAGGAAACCTTCCAGCGGATCCTTGATCTTGCTGCTGTTGTTGGCCCAGTCCGGAAGTCCGAGGCTCTTGTATTCCTTCTCGGCGACACTCTTGGTGGTACCGTCAGCAATTTCGAGTTTCTTGTCGATATTTGCGTAAACATCAACGTTGCGCTGACCGGGTGTGACGATCACGTTGTTCTGACTCTTCGGGTCGAGCATCATCTCGACCGCACTCTGCGCCGACATCTCTTTCTTCAGCAGATAGGCGCCCGCCTGGATCTTGTCTCCATCGGGGCTCTGCGACTGCGCCGAAACGAAGGCGTCGACACTCTTGACGACGCCTGCTTCCTTCAGCTTCTGACCGATCGCGTACCCGCCCGAACCCTCGGGGATTTCGACCGTCACCGTCTCGCTCGTGCCGTCCCCCGCATAGTCGGGCGCCGCGCCGAAACGATCCTGGTAGAACTGGTACCCGAAATACCCGACCCCGCCGATCCCGCCCCCGAAGACCAGGACGACCACCAGACAGGCACACCCGCTGCGGCGTTTCTTGCCCTTGCCGCCGCCTCGGCCCTTCTTGTCACCTCGTCCGCCGCGGCCCTTCGGATCGTCGTCGGCGGAGTCGTCGTCATCGTCGCCGCCCCCCGCGAAGAAGGCGTGCTCACCCTGATCGGGTCCGGGATCCCAGTCGGTCTTCGGCTCGGGTTCGGCGCGACGGCGGGCCGGCGGCTCGGGCGGCGGGTAGGCGTCGGGGGTCCCGTACTGGTCGGGCTGCTCCCCGCCGTACGCGACGGGCTGGCCGCCGTAGGGGTCAGCCGGGTCGGCGGGGTAGGGGACCTGCTGGTGCGCCCCGTTGCCCCAGCCGCTGTTGTCGTACTGCTGCTGGCCCTGACCGCCGTGCTGCTGTTGCTGACCCTGATTCAGATACTGCTGTTGCTGACCCTGGCCCGCGTAGGGCTGTTGCCCTTGACCGCCGTACTGCTGCTGGCTCTGGTCCGCGTACTGCTGCTGACCCTGGTCGACGTAGGGCTGCTGACTCTGGGCAGGGAACTGCTGGGGCCCCTGGCCCTGATACTGCTGCTGTTCCTGGCCGTAGCCACCCTGCTGACCGGTGGCCCACTCGCCGTACTGCTGGTGCTGCTGCTGGTGTTGTTGCTGTTGCGGCTGCTGCGGATACTGCTGCGGCTGGCCGCCGTAGGGGGGTTGGCCGTCGTCGGCCTGCCCTCCCCATCCGTTGTCCCCGAACAACGGGTCCTCCGGATGCCACGGTTCGGAGCCTGGGCCCCGGCCATACTCAGTCATTGATCCCCTAGAGCCGCGAGGCGGCGGGCACGCGGTGCTTGCGGCACCGCCTCCGTTCCGTCTCTTCTGCTGTGCGGCGGCTGTTCGAACAGAGCCGCATCGCGCGGAACGTTACCGTATCGCGATCAGACAACCACTTCGACGCCCTCGCCGGGAGATCTACCCGACACCCGTTCGGACTCCAAAGCCTGCTGAAGGATGATCACGGCGGCTGCCTGATCGATGACGGACCTGCCCTTCTTGGCCTTCACGCCCGAGGCGCGCAGGCCCTGACTGGCCGTCACCGTGGTCATGCGCTCGTCCACGAGCCGGACCGGAACGGGAGCGATGCCGCGGGCGAGGTCCTGGACGAAGGCACGGACCTTGACCGCGGCCGGGCCCTCGCCGCCCTTGAGGGAGCGAGGGAGGCCGACGATCACCTCGATCGGTTCGTACTCCTCGACAAGCTGCTTCAACCGGCGGTGCGCGGCCGGGACATCGCGCCCCGGGACCGTCTCGACCGGAGTCGCGAGGATCCCGTCGGGGTCGCAGGACGCGACCCCGATACGGGCATCCCCGACGTCGATCGCAAGACGACGTCCTCTGCGCATGTCCGAAGCCCCTACTTGGCCGTCTCGGCGACGAGCCGCTCGACCGCGTCGATGGCCTCGCCGACAGCCGCCGGGTTCTGGCCACCGCCCTGGGCGACGTCCGGCTTGCCGCCACCGCCGCCGCCGAGGGTCTTGGCGGCCGTACGGACCAGGTCGCCGGCCTTGAGACCGCGCTCTCGGGCGGCTTCGTTGGTGGCGATGACCGTGAGCGGCTTGCCGTTCGCCGTCGTGAACAGGGCGACCACGGCGGGCCGTCCGCCCTGGATGCGGCCGCGCACGTCGAGGACCAGCTTGCGCAGGTCGTCGGCGCTGGTGCCGTCCGGGACCTGGCCGGCGACGAGAGCGACACCGCGTACGTCCTTGGCGGAGTCGACGAGACCGCCGGCGGCCTGGAGGACCTTCTCCGCGCGGAACTTCTCGATCTCCTTCTCGGCGTCCTTCAGCTTGCCGAGCATGGCGGAGACCTTCTCCGGGAGCTCCTCGGGACGGCCCTTGACCAGCTCCTGGAGCTGGGCGACCACCGTGTGCTCACGGGCGAGGAAGTTGTACGCGTCCACGCCGACCAGGGCTTCGATGCGGCGCACGCCGGAGCCGATGGACGACTCGCCGAGCAGCTTGACCAGGCCCAGCTGGGCGGTGTTGTGGACGTGCGTGCCGCCGCACAGTTCCTTGGAGAAGTCGCCGATGGTGACGACACGGACGCGCTCGCCGTACTTCTCGCCGAACTCGGCGATGGCGCCCTGCTTCTTGGCCTCGTCGAGGCTCAGGACCTCGGCGTGCACGTCCAGGTCGCGGGCGAGCACCTCGTTGATCTGCTGCTCGACATCGGCCATCACCGTGTGCGGTACGGCGGCCGGTGAGCCGAAGTCGAAGCGGAAACGGCCGGGCTGGTTCTCGGAACCGGCCTGGGCGGCCGTCGGGCCGAGGGCGTCGCGCAGCGCCTGGTGGGTGAGGTGCGTGGCCGAGTGGGCGCGGGCGATGGCCTTGCGGCGGCGGGCGTCGATGGAGGCCTGGGCCTTGGCACCGAGGGTGACCTCGCCGACCTGGACGACGCCCTTGTGGACGTACACACCCGGGACCGGCTTCTGGCAGTCGCGGACCTCGACGACGGCACCCGTGTCGAGCCTGATGCGCCCGGTGTCGCCGATCTGGCCGCCCCCCTCGGCGTAGAACGGGGTGCGGTCGAGGACGATCTCGACCTCGTCGCCCTCGGTGGCGGCGGGCGACGAGGCGCCGTCGACCAGGATGCCGACGACCGTCGACTCGCCCTCGGTTCTGTCGTATCCGATGAAGTCGGTCTCACCGGCGGCGTCGGCGATCTGGCGGTAGGCGCCGAGGTCGGCGTGGCCGGTCTTCTTGGACCGGGCGTCGGCCTTGGCCTTGTCCCGCTGTTCCTTCATCAGGCGGCGGAAGCCGTCCTCGTCCACCGAAAGGCCCTGTTCGGCGGCCATTTCGAGGGTGAGGTCGATCGGGAAGCCCCAGGTGTCGTGGAGCAGGAAGGCCTTGTCGCCGGCCAGCACCTTGCCGCCGGCGGCCTTGGTCTCCGAGACGGCGGTGTCGAGGATGTTCGTGCCGGCCCTCAGCGTCTTGACGAAGGCGGCCTCCTCGGCGAGGGCCACGGTCTCGATGCGCCTGCGGTCGGAGACCAGCTCCGGGTACTGCCGGCCCATCATCTCGATGACGACGTCGACGAGGTCCTGCACGACCGGGCCGGTGGCTCCGAGCAGCCGCATGTTGCGGATGGCACGGCGCATGATGCGCCGCAGCACATAGCCACGGCCTTCGTTGCCGGGCGAGACGCCGTCACCGATGAGCATCACGGACGTACGCATGTGGTCGGTGACCACGCGCAGCGAGACGTCGGAGGCCGGGGCCGCGCCGTACTCGACGCCGGTCAGCTCGGTGGCCTTCTTGATGACGGCCATCGAGGTGTCGATCTCGTACAGGTTCTGCACGTCCTGCAGGATCATGGCGAGACGTTCAAGGCCGAGGCCGGTGTCGATGTTCTTGCTGGGCAGCTCGCCGAGGATCTCGAAGTCCTCCTTCGAGGTGCCCTCGCCGCGCTCGTACTGCATGAAGACCAGGTTCCAGATCTCCACGTACCGCTCGTCATTGACGGCCGGGCCGCCCTCGACACCGAACTCCGGACCACGGTCGTAGTTGATCTCGGAACACGGACCACAGGGGCCGGGGACCCCCATGGACCAGTAGTTGTCCTTCTTGCCGAGGCGCTGGATGCGCTCGGCGGGGACGCCGATCTTCTCGCGCCAGATCTGCTCGGCCTCGTCGTCGTCCAGATAGACCGTGATCCACAGGCGCTCCGGGTCGAGCCCGTAACCACCCTTGTCCTGGGGCGAGGTGAGCAGCTCCCAGGCGTAGGTGATGGCGCCTTCCTTGAAGTAGTCGCCGAAGGAGAAGTTGCCGCACATCTGGAAGAAGGTGCCGTGCCGGGTGGTCTTGCCGACCTCTTCGATGTCGGGCGTGCGCACGCACTTCTGCACGCTGGTGGCGCGCGGCCACGGCGGCTTGACCTCACCGAGGAAGTACGGCTTGAAGGGGACCATGCCCGCGGGGACCAGGAGCAGAGTCGGGTCGTCCGCGATGAGCGACGCCGAGGGGACGACGGTGTGACCGCGCTCCTCGTAGAAGCTCAACCAGCGGCGGCGAATCTCGGCCGACTCCATCAGTGGTCCTCATTCCGGTTGTACGTGTACGTCGACCTCTCGACGTACGTCGGGTTCTTGCTGTAGTCCGGGTTGTTGCGGTTCTCGATCGCGGCACGGCGTCGGGGGCCCGGCAGTTCGCGGTCGACGGGCGCGTTCAGACCGAGCACCTCGTCGAGTTCGGCCTCGCGCTGGAGCATGCCGTCGCGGACGTCGAGCGCGAAGTCCTTGAGCCGGTGGCCCGCGTCGATCGCCTTGTTCGCGGCCTGCGCCGCGAGGCTCTCGGGGGTCAGCTGCCTGAGCTTGCGGTTGACTTTGGTGGTGGCCCACACGCCCGCGGCTGCGCCCGCGGTGAACCAGAACGTACGGCGGAACATCGCTGCGTCAGTCCTTCTTCCGCTTTCCCCGTCGCGCCGACGGGACGGTGCGGCCCACGATCACGGTACGGCGGGACGCCTTGGGTGGCTCGTTCTCGCGACGGCCTCCGATGGCCCGGCGCACGCCGTAGCCGAAGGCTGCGACCTTGACCAGGGGGCCGCCGAAGGTGGAGGCGACCGTGGTGGACAGCGCCGACGCGTTCGACGTGACCTCCTGGACGTCGGAGGCGATGGCGTCGACGCGGTCGATCTGGGTCTGCGCGGAGCGCACCGCCGAGGAGGCGTCGGCAAGCAGCGGGACGGCCTGGTCGGTCACGTCCGCCACGAGCTTGGTGGTCGCCTTGAGCGTCTGGGCCAGCCTCGCCAGCGCGACGGCGAGGAAGGAAACCAGGATCGCCCAGAAGACGGCCACCAGGATCCCGGCCACCTCTCCACCGGACACTGTGTGCACCCGCTCCCTGTACGTGCATTGAACCTCGGAAACCACCATTACGGTTTCCCGAGCCTATCGCGCCGAGGCCGTCGTTCCGTACCGCATTACCGCCCCCCGGCACCAGACCTACGGGAAGCGATTGTACGGACCGCGCCCAGGTCAGTACGCTCCGTGTCCCATGCGAGGCTCTCAGCGCTCCGACCGTGCAACGCTCGGCAATCTGCCCCTGGAACTCAACGCGTTCGTGGGCCGCTCGGCCGAGCTCGCCCGCCTCGCCGAGGCGCTGGAGACGTCCCGGCTGGTGACGGTGACGGGCATGGGGGGCGTCGGCAAGTCACGGTTCGCGGCGCGGGCCGCGGCACAGACGGACATGCGCGAGGGGGCTTGGCGCGTGGAGCTGTCCGCGGTGCGCGAGCCGGACCTCGTCGAGCACGCCGTCGTCGAGGCGCTGAGCCTGACGGACCACACGTCGAGGCCGCCGCGCCAAGTCCTTCGCGAGGATCTCGCCGAGCGCCAACTCCTGTTGGTTCTGGACGGGTTCGAGCATCTGGTGGACGGCTGTGCCTCGCTGGTGGCCGAGCTGCTGCGGTGTGCGCCGGGGCTGCGGGTGCTCGCCGTGGGGCGTCGGCCCCTGGATCTGGCGGGCGAGCGGCTGTTCCCGCTGGCGGCGCTGACCGAGTCCGAGGCGGCGGAGCTGTTCGAGGACCGGGCGGCGGCCCGGCTGCCCGGGTTCGCGGTGGACGACGGCAACCGGTCCGACGTACGGGAGCTGTGCCGGCGCCTCGACGGGATCCCGCTCGCCGTCGAGCTGGCGGCGGGGCGGTTGAGCGCCCTCTCCCCCGCCCAGCTGCTGTCCCGTCTGGAGGACCGCTTCCGGCTGCTGACAGGCGGCGGGCGTGACGCACTCCCGCGGCATCAGACCCTGCGCACGGCGATCGGCTGGAGCCATGAACTGTGCACACCCGAGGAGCGGCTGCTGTGGTCGCGCCTGTCGGTGTTCGCGGGGCAGTTCGCCCTGGAGGCCGCGGAGTACGTGTGCAGCGGCGACGGCCTGCACAGCGACGATGTCCTCGATGTCCTGGGCGAGTTGCTCGCGCAGTCCGTGCTGTCCCGCGAGGAGACGGCGGCGGGGGTCCGCTACCGGATGCTGGACACGGTCGGCGCGTACGGCGCGCACTGGCTGGAGGCGACCGGCGATGCCCCGCGGCTGCGTCGCCGCCACCGCGACTGGTACATGGGCCTGGCCACCTGGTGCGAGCTGGACTGGTTCTCGCCCCGGCAGGACGAGGTCGCCGCGCGCGTCGAGACGGAGCTGCCGAATCTGCGCCGCGCTCTGGAGCACTGTCTGACCGAGCCGGGTGAGGCACATCTGGGCCAGTACCTCGCGGGCACCCTCTGGTTCTACTGGGTCGGCTGCGGCCGGCTGTCGGAGGGACGGCACTGGCTGCAGCGCGGCGTGGAACTCGACGGTGACCGTGACCAGTCGCGGCTCAAAGCGCTGTGGGTGCTGGGCTATGTGGCGGTTCTGCAGGGCGACATGATCCCCGCACTGACCGCGCTGCAGGAGTGCCGTGCGGAGGCGGACCGTACCGGCAACCCCACGGCGGTGGCCTATGCCGAGCACCGCACCGGCTGCCTGGCCCTGCTCTCGGACGACATGCCACGCGCCGAAACCCTGCTGCGCTCGGCGCTGGAGCGCTACCACGCGATCGGCGAGCTCAACAGCAATGTCCTGATGGGCCAGGTCGAGCTGGCGATGGCCCTGGCGTTCCAGGGAGATCTGCCGGACGCGGTGAATCTGTGCGAGGACGTCCGCCAGGTGTGCGAGGACCACGGAGAGCGCTGGGCACTGGCGTACGCGTTGTACGTCCTGGCGTACGGGGCTCTGGCCGAGCGCGATCAGGCACGGGCGCGGCGCCTCCTGGAGGAGAGCATCGGCATCGGCCACGCCTTCAACGATCTGCTCGGCACGGTCCTCGCCATCGAGCTGCTCGCGCTGGTCACCGCGGAGGAGGGCGATCCGGCGGAGGCCGCCCTGCTGCAGGGAGCCGCTTCCCGCATGTGGCCGTCGGTGGGCCTGCCGCTGTTCGGCTCGGCGTACTACAACGCGCCGCACGAGCGGTGCGAGGCGAGAGCCCGGGAGCGGCTGGGTGACGGGCGGTACGAGGAGTGCGTACGGGAAGGGGCGCGGCTGGGGCAGGAGGCGGCGGTGTCGCGGGCGCTGGGGCGGGCCGGGGTCCGGCCGCTCGGTGCGGTTCCGGCGCCGCGCGCGCTGCGTCCGGACATGCGGAAGCCCGCCGTCTCGCCCACCTCGAAGGGCGGCGAGACGACGGGCTGACACGCAGGTGGTGCTACGTCTGCCGGAGAGTGATCAGCGGGCGTAGTACTCGACGACGAGCTGCTCGTCGCAGATCACCGGGATCTCCTTGCGGTTCGGCTCGCGGTCCAGGCGGAACGCCAGGGCGCCGAGGTTCACCTGGAGGTAGCGCGGGGTCTCGCCGTCGGGGGCGAACCCACCGGCGCGGGAGACCTCGAACAGCGTCTTGCTGCGGCTGCGCTCGCGGACCATCACGACGTCGTCCGGCTTGACGCGGAACGACGGCTTGTCGACCTTGCCACCGTTGACCTCGATGTGGCCGTGGACGACCATCTGGCGGGCCTGGTAGATCGTGCGGGCGATGCCCGAACGCAGGACCAGCGCGTCAAGACGGCGCTCGAGCTCGATGATCAGAGCCTCACCGGTCTTGCCCTGAACCTTGGAGGCACGCTCGTAGGCGCGGACGAGCTGACGCTCGGACACGTCGTACTGCGCGCGCAGACGCTGCTTCTCGAGCAGACGGACCTTGTAGTCCGAGTTCTGCTTACGGCCACGGCCGTGCTCGCCCGGCGGGTAGGGGCGGGCCTCGAAGTACTTGACGGCCTTCGGGGTCAGCGCGATGCCGAGGGCACGCGACTTCTTGACCTTGGGGCGGGACTGATTCGCCACTTCTTCTCTTTCCTGGGTTTCGGCTCACCAGAGTTAAGGGAGGTCGCATCCGCAGCCTGGGAAACCCCGCGGGCCCTTGATGGACCTGCTGGGCAGCCGCTCCCTGGACTGGGCACATACGTGCAGCACGCGAGTGGCCCACCGACCGTTTCCCGATACCGGGAGGGTGGTGGGCTGCCCGCGACACCTTCGACGGTGCGCGACGCTCCTGGAATCCCCCGTGGAGGCGGGGCTCCGGCTGGATGTCCCGTTCTGGTGGTGCCGACCGGAGCCGGACACGGGACGCAGCGCTTCGAGGATTCTACAGGGTGGTCAGGACCGCCCTCGACCGAGGTGCTGCCTGGTCCATTCCACCGCGTCCGCGTAGCGCGCCTCGGCGCCATGACGGGTCGGGGTGTAGTACTCCCGGTCCTTGAGCTCCTCCGGGGCGTACTGCTGCGGGGCGATGCCCTCGGGCAGGTCGTGCGGATACACGTATCCCTGCGCGTGCCCGAGCTTGGCGGCGCCCTTGTAGTGCCCGTCGCGCAGATGCATCGGCACGGGGCCCGCGTGCCCCTTGCGTACGTCCTCCATGGCGGCGCCGATCGCCATGGTCGCGGCGTTGGACTTCGGGGCCAGGGCGAGGGCGATGGTGGCGTGGCTGAGGGTGAGCGCGGCCTCGGGGAAGCCGATCATGGCGACGGCCTGGGCTGCCGCGACGGCTATGGGCAGCGCGTTCGGATCGGCCAGGCCGATGTCCTCGCTGGCGGAGATCATCAGGCGGCGGGCGATGAAGCGGGGGTCCTCACCGGCCTCGATCATCCGCGCCAGGTAGTGCAGGGCAGCGTCCACGTCGGAGCCGCGGATGGACTTGATGAGAGCGCTGGCCACGTCGTAGTGCTGGTCGCCGTCGCGGTCGTACTTCACGGCCGCCCGGTCGACGGTCTCCTCCAGGGTCTGGAGGGTGATCTCCGGCTCGCCCTTGTCGAGCGCGGCCCCGGCGGCGGCCTCCAGGGCGGTGAGCGCGCGGCGGGCGTCACCGCCGGCGATCCGCAGCAGGTGCTCCCCGGCGTCCTCGGGGAGGGCGACAACGTCCTTGAGGCCGCGCTCGTCGGAGAGCGCCCGCTTAAGGAGGCCGCGCAGGTCATCGTCGCTGAGCGGTTCGAGGGTGAGGAGCAGGGAGCGGGAGAGCAGGGGCGAGATCACCGAGAAGTACGGATTCTCGGTGGTCGCGGCGATCAGCGTCACCCAGCGGTTCTCGACGGCCGGGAGGAGGGAGTCCTGCTGGGCCTTGCTGAAGCGGTGGATCTCGTCCAGGAAGAGGACGGTCTCCTTGCCGAAGCCTCCGGTGGCACGGCGTGCGCTCTCGATGACCGCGCGGACTTCCTTGACGCCCGCAGTGATCGCGGAGAGCTCGACGAAGCGTTTGTTGGTGGCCTTGGAGACCACGTACGCCAAGGTCGTCTTCCCGGTGCCGGGCGGGCCCCAGAGGATCACCGAGGAGGGTCCGGCCGGGCCTGTGCCGCTCTCACCGACGAGTCTGCGCAGAGGGGAGCCCGGCTTCAGCAGATGCTGCTGTCCCACGACCTCGTCGAGGACACGCGGGCGCATCCGGACCGCCAGGGGACTGCTGGACGGGTCCTTCTCCTGGCGTTCTTCCGCTGCGGCGGTGAATAGGTCGGGCTCCACGGACAAAACCCTATGTCACGCCACTGACAGCGCCGTCACGCCCGGGAAGGGCCGCTGTCAGCTGGTCCAGAAGTCCCACCAGCGCGTCAGGATCAGCATCCCGATGATCCCGATGTGCAGCACCGGCAGGACCCAGGTGAACTCGCCGAAGAAGCTCTTCAGCCAGTTCGGCGCGGGCAGGAAGCCGTTGCGGATGTTGGACGAGGTCACGTACCAGAACATGATGATCGTCGCGGCCCACGCCAGGCAGCACCACAGGCAGAGCGAGTTGATGCGGTACAGCGACTGGAACTGCAGCCAGGTGCAGAATCCGACGCCGAAGAGCGTGCCGAAGTTGAAGGTCAGCCAGTACCAGCGCGGATAGGTGGCACGGGCCAGCAGGCTCATGCCGACGCCGATCACGATGGCGTACGTCACCAGGCCGAGCATCGGGTTGGGAAACCCGAAGGCCTCGGCCTGGTCGCTCTTCATGATGTTGCCGCAGGACACAACCGGGTTCAGGCTGCACCCGGGCACGAAGTTCGGGTTCTCCAGCAGCTTGAACTTGTCGATCGTGATGACCCAGGAGGCCAGCAGACCGGCCGCACCGGTGATCACCAGCAGCAGGGCGAGCGCACGGCTGCCGCCGACCGTCCGCGGGGCGGCGGCGGTGCGGTCGTCGTGGTCGGTGGAGACGTCCTTGACTGTCGTCTTGCTCATCACGCCGTTTCCATGGTTTCGAAGGGGCCTGCGGGCACGGACATTGTGCCGCACGCACACGCGTGACCACCGTTCGATGGGCATAAGCAAGCACGCACTGCGGCCGGTTGTGCGATGCCGTTCGAGCGGCCCGCGCCCTCAGCCCAGCCGCCCCGCGAGTTCCGCCACGATGCCCTCGACCGCCACGGCGACCTGCTCCCCGGACTCCATGTCCTTGAGCTGCACCACGCCCTCGGCGAGATCCCGCTCACCTGCGACGATCGTGTAGCGGGCGCCCGAACGGTTCGCGTTCTTCATCGCGCCCTTGAGCCCCTTCGCGCCGTAGGAGAAGTCCGCCGCGATGCCCGCCCTGCGCAGCTCGGTGACCGCACCGAAGAGCACTCGTCGGGCTTCCTCCCCCAGGGGGACCGCGAACACGCTGGTTGACGCGGGGAGTTCGAGCGAGACGCCCTCGGCCTCCATGGCGAGGACCGTACGGTCAACGCCCAGTGCCCAGCCGACGGACGGCAGCGCGGGTCCGCCGATCATCTCGGACAGACCGTCGTAACGACCGCCGCCGCCGACCGCGGACTGGGAGCCCAGACCGTCGTGGACGAACTCGAAGGTGGTACGGGTGTAGTAGTCGAGCCCGCGCACGAGCCTCGGATCGTCCTCGAAGGAGACACCGGCGGCCGTGATCAGCTCGCGCACCTCCTCGTGGTATGCCTTGCACGCGTCGCACAGGTAGTCACGCAGCAGCGGCGCGCCGGTCAACTGCTTCTGGACGTCGTCGCGTTTGTCGTCGAGAACCCGCAGCGGGTTGATCTCGGCGCGGCGGAGCGTCTCCTCGTCCAGGTTCAGCCCGCGCAGGAAGTCCTGGAGGGCGGCCCGGTAGACGGGCCGGCACTCCTTGTCGCCGAGGGAGTTCAGCAGGATGCGGAAGTCGCGCAGTCCCAGCGAGCGGTAGGCCTGGTCCGCCAGGATGATCAACTCGGCGTCCAGCGCCGGGTCCTCGGCGCCGATGGCCTCGGCGCCGACCTGCGAGAAGTGCCTGTAGCGGCCCTTCTGGGGGCGCTCGTAGCGGTAGTAGGAGCCCGAGTACCAGAGCTTGACGGGGAGGTTGCCCGCCTTGTGCAGGTTGGCCTCCAGCGCGGCGCGCAGCACGGACGCGGTGCCTTCGGGGCGCAGCGCCAGCCTGTCGCCGCCCTTGGTCTCGAAGGCGTACATCTCTTTGGTCACGATGTCGGTGGACTCGCCGACCCCGCGCGCGAACAGCTCGACGTTCTCGAATCCGGGCGTCTCGATGTAGCCGTAGCCCGAGTTCCTGAGCGGGGCGGCGATCGCCTCGCGGACCGCGAGGTACTTGGCGCTCTCCGGCGGAACCAGGTCGTACGTGCCCTTGGGGGCCTTGAAGGTGCTCACGAAGTCTCTCGTCACATTCCTCGTCGGGGAGCGTCGAGGCTCCCGGGGCCGGCCGCCACCTGCCGCAGATACGGGTTGGTGGCGCGCTCCTGGCCGATGGTGGTCTGGGGGCCATGGCCGGACAGCACCACGGTCGAGTCGTCGAGCGGCAGGCACACGCGGGCCAGCGATTCGAGGATCTCGGCGTGCGAGCCGCCGGGCATGTCGGTGCGTCCGATGGAGCCGGCGAAGAGCAGATCCCCGGAGAAGAAAACGGGGGGAATGTCCGTGTTCTCGGGCATCTGGAAGGCCACCGACCCCTTGGTATGGCCGGGCGTGTGCGCGACGGACAGCTCCAGGCCGGCCAGCTCCAGCCGTGCGCCGTCGGTCAGTTCGCGGACGTCGTCCGGCTCTCCCACGGTCAGTTCGCCCATCAGCGGCATCCCGATGGCGCGGCCGAGCGCCTTCTCGGGGTCGCTCATCATGTACCGGTCCTCGGGGTGGATCCAGGCCGGTACGTCATGCGCTCCGCACACCGGGACGACCGAGGCGACATGGTCGATGTGGCCATGCGTGAGGATGACCGCGACGGGCTTGAGCCGATGCTTCCTGAGCGCGTCCTCGACTCCCTGGGCGGCCTGATGGCCCGGGTCGATGATGACGCACTCCTCACCCGCGCCGGGGGCGACCAGATAACAGTTGGTCCCCCAGGCCCCTGCGGGGAACCCGGCAATGAGCACGATCGTCCTTTGTTTGTGGCGTACGAGGTCATACGGCGTCGTACGGGGCGGGCGGCTGTGGATCAGAGCCTACCGGCGCTGCCGAATCCTCAGCGAACCCATATACGGTACGGGGCACACGCAGGCGGTCGGCTCACAAGACGCACGCGTCCCACTTGACGTACGAGACGCATGAGGAGAAAACCCGGTGGTCACCCAGGAGCAGCGGCGGCGTCAGCTCGCCCGGGAGAAGTTCTTGCGACAGCAGCAGCGGCGAACTGCCGCGCGGCGCAAGACACACGCACGCAACGCGATCATCGCCTCGGTCCTCGGCGTCATCGTGATCGGCAGCGTGGTGTCGTATGCGACCGGGGTCTTCAAGAACGACGACAAGGCGTCCAACGCGGCCGCGGAGGCGACTCCGAGCGCCTCGGCGCCGAGCGCGGTGCCGGATCCGTGCGAGAAGGCCGCCGCGGGCGAGGTGAAGACGGAGACCTGGAAGACGGAACCCGCGATCACCATCGACAAGTCCGCGGACTACACGATGAAGATGGCGACGACCTGCGGCGAGATAGACATCGCGTTGAAGACGGCCGCGGCGCCGCACACCGTGAACTCGTTCAGCTTCCTCGCGGCCAAGGGTTACTTCGATCACACGAAGTGCCACCGGCTCACCACGAACGGCATCTACGTGCTGCAGTGCGGTGACCCGACGGGCGCCGGCTCCGGCGGCCCCGGCTACACGATCCCGGACGAGAACCTGAAGGACAAATCCCTTGCGGGCGGCGTCTATCCGGCGGGCACCATCGCCATGGCCAACACCGGCCAGGCGCACACCGGCGGCAGCCAGTTCTTCCTCGTCTACCAGGACAGTCAGCTACCGGCCAGTTACACACCGTTCGGAACCATTTCCAAGGACGGAATGGCGGTCCTTGAGAAGATCGCGGCGGCCGGCGAGAGCACCGGCGCGGGCGACGGAGCACCCAACGCGACCGTCGTGATCAACAAGATGACCGTGACGAAATCCTGACCGCCAGCTGCGAAATTTCGGTCGCGCGGGATGCGGACAGCCGCCCTGCCGGTCGCCTATGTTGGCCGTTACGAAACTGTGGACGATGCCCGGGGGCGCTGACGCCTCTCGCAGGCATCATGTGGAGGAGGCGCTGTGAGCAGCGACCCGTGGGGCCGCGTCGACGAGACGGGGACCGTGTACGTGCGTACGGCCGACGGCGAGCAGGTCGTCGGCTCCTGGCAGGCCGGTTCTCCTGATGAGGCGCTGGCCTACTTCGAGCGCAAGTACGAAGGCCTGGTTGTCGAGATCGGCCTCCTCGAAAAGCGAGTGAAGACCACCGACCTGTCGGCGAAGGACGCTCAGGCCGCCGTCGCCCACCTGCGCGAGCAGGTGGACGCACACCACGCGGTCGGCGACCTGGCCGCGCTGCGGGAGCGGTTGGACAAGCTCGTCGAAACGGTCGACGCGCGCCGTGAGGAGCGCAAGGCGCAGCGGGCCAAGCAGTCCGACGAGGCGCGGCACGCCAAGGAGGCGCTGGTCGTCGAGGCCGAGGAGCTGGCGCAGAGCGACCAGTGGCGGGCGGCCGGTGAGCGGCTCCGCGCCCTGGTGGACACCTGGAAGGGGCTGCCGCGGCTCGACCGGAAGTCGGACGACGAGCTGTGGCACCGCTTCTCGCACGCGCGCTCGGCGTTCTCCAAGCGCCGTAAGGCGCACTTCGCGTCGCTGGACGCGCAGCGCGAGGACGCCCGCAAGGCCAAGGAGAAGCTGGTCGCGGAGGCCGAAGGACTGTCCTCCTCGACGGACTGGGGTCCGACGGCGGCGCGTTACCGCGAGCTGATGACGGACTGGAAGGCCGCGGGCCGTGCGCAGCGCGAGCACGAGGACGATCTGTGGAACCGCTTCCGCGGCGCGCAGGACGTCTTCTTCGCGGCCCGCAGTTCGGTCTTCGCCGAGCGTGACGCCGAGCAGACGGAGAACCTGAAGCTCAAGGAGGAGCTGGCCGAGGAGGCCGAGAAGCTCCTCCCGGTGCAGGACCTGAAGACGGCCCGCGCCGCCTTCCGTTCCCTCAACGAGCGCTGGGAGGCCATCGGCCACGTGCCGCGCGATGCCCGCCCGAAGGTCGAGGGCCGGATGCATGCGGTGGAGCGGGCGCTCCAGGAGTCCGAGGAGACCGAGTGGCGCCGGACGAACCCGGAGGCACGCGCGCGTGCCGAGGGTCTCACCGGTCAGCTCCAGGCCGCCGTGGACAAGCTCCAGGGCCAGATCGAGACGGCGCGCGCCGCGGGCAACACCGCGAGGGCCGACAAGCTCCAGAAGGAGCTCGACGGCCGTCAGGCGCTGCTCGACCAGGCGCTGAAGGGTCTGCAGGAGTTCGGCGGCTGAACAACGGCGGTCAAGTCATCCGCTTCTACGTAGAGGGGCTCCCGTACGCAACGTACGGGAGCCCCTCTACGTGGTGTCCGGTTACGGCCTGCGGGCCGACGTGACGCGGTAGACGTCGTAGACGCCCTCGACGCCCCGGACCGCCTTCAGGACGTGCCCCAGGTGCTTCGGGTCGCCCATCTCGAAGGTGAAGCGGGACGTGGCGACCCGGTCCCGGGACGTCTGGACGGCCGCGGACAGGATGTTGACGTGCTGGTCCGACAGGACACGTGTGACGTCCGAGAGGAGCCGCGAGCGGTCCAGTGCCTCGACCTGGATGGCGACCAGGAAGACCGAGGACTGGGTGGGCGCCCACTCGACCTCGAGGATGCGCTCGGGTTCACGGGACAGCGACTCGATGTTGACGCAGTCGTTGCGGTGCACGGAGACACCGCTGCCACGGGTGACGAAGCCGATGATGGGGTCGCCCGGTACCGGCGTACAACAGCGGGCGAGCTTGACCCACACGTCGTCGACGCCCTTGACGACCACACCGGGGTCGGCGTTGGAACGGCGTTTGCGGCCGCGACCGCGGGGGGACGGGACGCTCTCGTCGATCTCCTCGGTGGCCGCCTCCTCGCCGCCGAGGGCCTGCACCAGTTTCTGCACGACACTCTGCGCGGCGACATGGCCCTCGCCGATCGCCGCGTACAGGGACGAGATGTCGGGGTAACGCATCTCGTGCGCCAGCGTGACCAGCGAGTCCCCCGTGAGGATGCGCTGGATCGGCAGGTTCTGTTTGCGCATCGCACGGGCGATGGCGTCCTTGCCCTGCTCGATCGCCTCGTCGCGGCGCTCCTTGGAGAACCATGCGCGGATCTTGTTGCGGGCGCGCGGCGACTTCACGAAGCCCAGCCAGTCGCGGGAGGGGCCCGCGCCGGCCGCCTTGGAGGTGAAGACCTCCACCAGGTCGCCGTTGTCCAGGGTGGATTCGAGCGGCACCAGGCGTCCGTTGACCCGTGCGCCTATCGTGCGGTGACCGACCTCCGTGTGGACCGCGTAGGCGAAGTCCACCGGCGTCGCGCCCGCCGGAAGCGCTATCACGTCGCCCTTGGGCGTGAAGACGAAGACCTCGTTGCGGGACAGGTCGAAGCGCAGGGACTCCAGGAACTCGCTGGGGTCCTCCGTCTCCTTCTGCCAGTCGAGCAACTGACGCAGCCACGCCATGTCGTTGACGCCGTCCTTGTCCCTGCCCAGGGCCTTGGGCGCGTCGGTACGCACCTTGGAGGCGCCGGCGGACGGCTCCTGCTTGTACTTCCAGTGCGCGGCGATGCCGTACTCGGCACGGCGGTGCATGTCGAACGTACGGATCTGCAGTTCGACCGGCTTGCCGTTGGGGCCGATCACCGTCGTGTGCAGCGACTGGTACATGTTGAACTTGGGCATCGCGATGTAGTCCTTGAACCGGCCGGGGACCGGGTTCCATCGCGCGTGCACCGTGCCGAGCGCCGCGTAGCAGTCGCGAACCGTGTCGACCAGGACGCGGATACCCACCAGGTCGTAGATCTCCGCGAAGTCACGGCCGCGGACGATCATCTTCTGGTAGACGCTGTAGTAGTGCTTCGGGCGGCCGGTGACCGTCGCCTTGATGCGTGCCGCACGCAGGTCGGACTGGACCTCGTCGGTCACTATGGCGAGGTACTCGTCGCGCTTGGGGGCGCGCTCGGCGACCAGCCGCACGATCTCGTCGTACATCTTGGGATAGAGGATCGCGAACGCGAGGTCCTCCAGCTCCCACTTGATGGTGTTCATGCCCAGTCGGTGGGCGAGCGGCGCGTAGATCTCCAGGGTCTCGCGCGCCTTCTTCTCCTGCTTCTCGCGCTTGAGATAGCGCATGGTGCGCATGTTGTGCAGACGGTCGGCGAGCTTGATGACCAGGACGCGGGGGTCCTTGGCCATGGCGACGACCATCTTGCGCACGGTCTCGGCCTGCGCGGCCTCGCCGAACTTGACCTTGTCGAGCTTGGTGACGCCGTCGACGAGGAGGGCGACCTGGTCGCCGAAGTCGCGCTTGAGGGTGTCCAGTCCGTACTCGGTGTCCTCGACGGTGTCGTGCAACAGGCCCGCCATCAGCGTGGCCGGGTCCATGCCGAGCTCGGCGAGGATCGTGGTCACGGCGAGCGGGTGCGTGATGTACGGGTCACCGCTCTTGCGCTTCTGGCCGCGGTGCCAGCGCTCGGCGACCTGGTAGGCCTTCTCGACCTGGCGGAGCGTCGCCGTCTCGATCTTCGGGTCGTTGCTGCGCACGATCCGCAGCAACGGCTCCAGGACCGGGTTGTAAGGGTTGGTGCGCTGCACGCCGAGCCGCGCGAGACGGGCGCGCACGCGGTTGGAGGAGCCACCGCCGGTGCGAACGGGCTGCGCCGTGGCCGCCGGCCGGACCGCCGGAGTGCTTGCGGGGCGGTCGAGTTCGGGAGGAGCCGGCTTGGGCCGTGGCTGCTCGGCCGCCTTGTCGTCCGGTGCCGACTGGGCGTGCTCGACCGGCCCGCGGCTGATGTCCTTCGCGGGCGTGGCCGCGGGACCCGAGGTCGCTTCGGGCTTGGCGGCTGTGAGTGGCTGGGCCTCGTCTGGCAAGAGGGCTCCTCGTGCGCGTTCCGGGTCCCCGGTCAGGCTCCGGACCCCCCATGGTAGCGATCCTGGGCTTCGGGCTCTCTTTCGCCCGGTGAGACTGTTCGTACAGGAGAAACACCAGAGGCGGGCACCGGATGTCTCCGGGCCCGCCTCCGCGGTGTCCTACGGGTGTCCCAGGGCTTTCCTGAGGCCTTCCTCGCGGTGGCCTCAGAGCTGGAGCAGCGCCTCCAGCGGAGCGCCCGCCAGGGCAGGCTCCAGGCGGGCGCGGCCGCCCAGGAAGCCGAGCTCCATCAGTACGGCGACGCCCGCGACCTCGGCGCCCGCCCGGCGGACGAGCTGGAGCGAGGCCTCGGCGGTGCCGCCGGTGGCGAGGACGTCGTCGACGACCATCACGCGGTCGCCCGCGGCCAGGTCCTCGGCGTGCACCTCGATCTCGGCGGAGCCGTACTCCAGCTGGTACGCCTGGCTCAGGGTCGCTCCGGGGAGCTTGCCCGCCTTGCGTACGGGGATGAAGCCGAGGCCGGCGCGGACAGCGACGGGGGCGCCGAGGATGAAGCCGCGGGCCTCCAGACCGACGATCTTCGTGGCGCCGTGGCGCAGGCTGAGCTCCGCGAGGGTGTCGGTCAGCGCCGTGAACGCGCCCGGGTCCGCCAGGAGCGGGGTGATGTCCTTGAACACCACGCCCGGCTTCGGGTAGTCGGGGACGTCACGGATGCGGCTGAGCAGCAGCTCCTCGATACCGGTCATCGGCGCTTCCCCGAAGGCCGGCCACGGCCCCGGTTGCGGGAAGCGGGCTGGTTGCGCGGGCCGACGACCGCCGGGGTGGCGTCCTCGTCGTCGTCGAACTCCTCCTCGACGACCGGCTCCTCCACGGACTCGCCCTGAGCCGCGGCCTGGGCCCGCTTGGCGAGTACGCGCTTCCTGAGGGCCTTCATCTGCGGCTCGCGCTCCTTGAGGTCGGCGACGAGCGGCGTGGCGATGAAGATCGAGGAGTACGCACCGGCCGCGAGACCGACGAACAGCGACAGCGAGATGTCGTTGAGCATGCCCGCGCCGAGGACACCGCCACCGATGAAGAGCAGGGCCGCGACCGGCAGGAGCGCCACCACCGTGGTGTTGATGGAGCGGACCAGCGTGCCGTTGATCGAGCGGTCGGCGACATCGCTGTAGGTCCAGCGGGTCTGCTTGGTGATGTCCTTCGTCTGCTCCTTGAGGCTGTCGAAGACGACGACCGTGTCGTACAGCGAGTAGCCGAGGATCGTGAGCAGACCGATCACCGTGCCCGAGGTGACCTCGAAGCCGACCAGGGCGTAGATGCCGACCGTGATGGTGATGTCGTGGATCAGGGCGACGAGTGCGGCCACGGCCATGCGCCACTCGAAGGCGATGGCCAGGTAGATCACGACGAGGATCATGAAGATCACCAGGCCCTGCCAGGCCTTGTTGGCGATGTCCTCGCCCCAGCTGGGACCGACCAGGTCGGCGGCGATCTTCTCCGGGTCGACGTTCAGGTCCTTGGCGAGAACGTTCTTGATCTCGTCGGACTTGCCGGTGTCGATGCCGGCGATCTGGATGCGCAGGCCGCCGCTGCCGAGCTTCTGGACGATCGCGTCGTGGCCGGAGGCCTCTTCCGCGTACGTCTCGGCCTGGTCGACCGAGACGCTGGTCTTCTCCGTGGTGAAGACGGCTCCGCCCCGGAACTCGATACCCATGTTCAGGCCGCCGACCGTCAGGCCGAGGATGGCCGTGATGGTGATCAGGATCGAGAGGCCGTACCAGATCTTGCGCTTGCCGACGAAGTCGTAGCCGATCTCACCGCGGTGGAGCCGGGCGCCGAGGGTGCCGAGCTTCGACATCTCACGCCTCCTTCGTGTCGACGGGGGCGGAGGGGCGACGGGTGCGGCGCAGTGGCGGCTTGGCGCCCAGTCGCTTCGGGTCGAGACCGGACCAGCTGTGGCCGCTCGCGAAGAACTGCTTGCGGGCGAGGATCGTCATCAGCGGCTTGGTGAAGAAGAAGACGACGACCACGTCGAGCAGTGTGGTCAGGCCGAGCGTGAACGCGAAGCCCTGGACCTTGCCGACGGTGACGATGAAGAGCACCGCGGCGGCGAGGAACGACACGAAGTCGGAGACCAGGATGGTGCGCCGGGCGCGCGGCCAGGCACGCTCGACGGCCGGGCGCAGCGAGCGCCCTTCACGGATCTCGTCCCGGATTCTCTCGAAGAACACGATGAACGAGTCCGCCGTGATTCCGATCGCGACGATCGCACCACAGACAGCCGGCAGGTTCAGGGCGAACCCGATGGCAGGGCCGAGCAGCGACATGATCACGTACGTGAGGACGGCGGAGACCAGCAGCGAGGCGATGGCGATGATCGACAGGCCTCGGTAGTAGACCACCAGGTAGAGGACGACCAGGGCCAGGCCGATGCCGCCCGCGATCAGACCGGCATGCAGCTGCTCTCCGGCGAGCGGAGCGGTCACCGTGGTGACGCTGGACTCCGTGAAGGTGAGCGGCAGGGCGCCGTACTTCAGCATGTTCGCCAGGTCCTGCGCCTCGGTCTGGTCGAAGGTGCCGGAGATCTCCGCACTGCCGCCGGTCAGCGCCTGGCTGACGTACGGATCGGAGACGACCTCACCGTCCAGGACGATGGCGAACTGGTTCTGCGGGGTCGTGTTCTGCGCGAGCTGACCGGTGATGTCGGCGAACTTCTTGGAGCCACCGGACGTGAAGTCCATGGTGACCTTCCAGCCCGCGGCACCCTGGGTGTCGAAGACCGCGTCGGCCGACTTGATGTCGGTGCCCGACACGGCGGCCGGGCCGAGCACGTACTTCTGCCACTGGCCGGAGGAGTTCTGACCGCAGGCCACGGTGGAGTCGGTGGACTTGGCGCCGTCGCCGGCCGCGGCGCGGGCCGACTTGTCGGTGCAGTCGAGCGCGGTGTACTCCGCCTGGAGCTTGGCGGTCGCGGCATCCACGCTCTCGGTCGCCGACGGCGAGGGACTGGCCTCGGCCGAGGCGTCGGCCGAGCTGGTCGCCGAGGGCGTGGTGTCGGCCTTCAGGGCGTCTGTGACGGCACGGCCCTGGGAGGTCGCCGTGGCCGACGGGGTGGCGGAGGCCGTCCCGTCGGTGGCTTCTTCGGAGGCACTGCTGGAAGGAGTGCTCGAAGCACTGCTGGACGTGCTCGGGGACGGGCTGGCCGACGCGTCGGTCCCGGAGACCTCGGTGGCCAGGACGGGACGGAAGTAAAGCTTGGCGGTGGTGCCGACCTGCTCCCGGGCCTGCTCGGAGTTCGTGCCCTTGGGGATGTTGACGATGATGTTCTTGTCGCCCTGGGTCTGGACCTCTGCCTCGGAGACGCCAAGACCGTTGACACGGCGGTTCATGATGTCGACCGCGGTGTCCATGTTGGTCTTGTTGATCGCGTTGGGCTGGCCCGGTTCGTTCTTCGCCGTGAGCGTGATGCTCGTGCCGCCGGCGAGGTCGATGCCGAGACGCGGAGTGGTGTGCCCGGAGAGGAACATCCCCCCGGTGAGCGCCACGATGGCGATCAGGATGAGGGCCAGCGAGCGCCCCGGCCTGCTCTGGGCGCTCGTGCTCCGGCCCTTCTTCGGTGCTGCCACCTTCTCGTACTCCCTCTCGGGCCGCCTCACGCCGGGTGAGCGCGCGGGCGGCCATGACATGGTGTCGCGATTCCGTGCGAGAACCGCACATCCCCTCGGCGGCGGGGCGCGAGCGGATCGCGCCGCGGCCTGGGGGTGTGCCTACTTCGCGTCGGACTCGCCGTCGGTCTTCTTCGGCTCAGCTTCGTCGGCCTTGGCCTCCGCGGGCTCGTCAGCCTTGGCCTCCGCGGGCTCGTCGGCCTTCGCGTCGGCGGGCTCGGCGGCGGGCTCGTCCACGGCGTCCTTCTTGCCGAGGTCGATGGGCTTGTCGTCGGAAGCGTCGGAAGAGGCGTCGGCGGCGGGCTCGTCGGTCTCGGTGAGGGAGGACGCGTCGTCCGGGACGACGGTGCCATCGGACTTCAGGTCGTGCTCGACGCCGTGGACGATGCGGTTGTACTCGTCGTCGGACAGGACGGCGCCGATGGAGTTCTTGGCGAAGACGAGGTCCACGCCGGGGGCCGCGTCAAGAAGGACCGTCTCCTCGTTGACCTCCTTCACCGTCGCGTACAGGCCGCCGATCGTGCGGACGCCGGTGCCGGGCTGCATCTCATTGCGCATCTGCGCGGCCGCTGACTGCTTGCGCTTGGCCGAGCGGGTCATCAGGAACATCGCCCCGATGAGCACGATGAACGGGAGGAGGGTCACGAGACTCACGGGTCGGAACTTCCTTCAGTCGACCGCGATGGTGAGCGGCCTATTGGATGGGGGTGTGTGCACCGCCGACAAGGGCGGCATCGGCGGAGTCTAAGCGAGTCCGCACTGATGGAACAACGCTCAGCATGGCACCGGGGTTCCTTCCCCGCGCCGGACCAGCGCCGTCACGTCCCGAACAGGTCCTGTTGTCCGTTTCCGCCGGTTGACTGGTGGGGCGGGGTGAGTCCGAGATGTGCCCACGCGGCCGGTGTCGCCACCCGGCCACGGGGAGTACGGGCGAGTAGTCCCTCCCGTACGAGGAAGGGCTCGGCGACCTCCTCCACGGTCTCACGCTCCTCCCCCACCGCGACCGCGAGCGTGGACAGGCCGACCGGACCGCCGCCGAAGAGCTTGAGCAGGGCTTCGAGCACTCCGCGGTCCAGGCGGTCGAGGCCGCGCGCGTCCACCTCGTACACGGCGAGAGCCGCCGAGGCGATGTCCTTCGTGATGAAGCCGTCGGCCTTGACCTGCGCGTAGTCCCGTACGCGACGCAGCAGGCGGTTGGCGATACGGGGGGTGCCCCTGGAGCGGCCCGCGATCTCGGCGGCCCCCACGGTGTCGATCTCGACGTCGAGCAGGTTCGCCGAGCGGTGGATGACCCGCTCCAGCTCGGCGGGTTCGTAGAACTCCATGTGCGCGGTGAAGCCGAAGCGGTCGCGCAGCGGCGGGGGCAACAGTCCCGCGCGCGTGGTGGCGCCGACCAGGGTGAAGGGCGGCAGTTCGAGCGGGATGGCGGTGGCGCCGGGTCCCTTGCCGACGATGACGTCGACGCGGAAGTCCTCCATCGCCATGTAGAGCATCTCTTCGGCGGGACGGGACATGCGGTGGATCTCGTCGAGGAACAGCACCTCGCCCTCCTGGAGCGAGGAGAGGATCGCGGCGAGATCTCCTGCGTGTTGGATGGCGGGGCCGCTGGTGATGCGGATGGGGGCTTCCATCTCGGCCGCGATGATCATCGAGAGGGTGGTCTTGCCGAGTCCGGGAGCGCCCGAGAGCAGCACGTGGTCGGCGGTGGCGCCGCGCGCGCGTGCGGCACGCAGCACGAGGTCGAGCTGCTCGCGGACCTTCTCCTGGCCGATGAACTCGCCCAGGTCCTTGGGGCGCAGCGCGGCCTCGACAGCCTGGTCCTCGCGGTCGGCGGACGCTCCGACGAGCCGCTCGTCGGCGGCTTCGTCGGTCGGGTCGTCCCAGTTCATTGCGTGTGCCTCGCGGGTGATCGTAGGTGGGCCGGGTTCCGCATCCGGGGTCCGGCCCGTGGCGTAGCCGTCGGGGGCCGCCGGGTCAGCGGGCGCGGTTCAGGGTCTGCAGGGCGGCCTTCAGCAGTCGGCCGACCTGCGGGGTGCCCTCGGTGGCCTCGGCCTGCGGAGCGACCGCGGAGACCGCCTCGTCGGCCTCCCGCGTCGCGTACCCGAGGCCGATCAGCGCGGCGTGCAGCTGGTCGCGCCAGCCGGTGCTGACCGGGGCGCCGATTACGGTGCCGGTGCCGACGGGCGCGCCGAGCCGGTCCTTGAACTCCAGGAGGAGCTTCTGCGCGCCCTTCTTGCCGATGCCGGGGACGGCCATGAGTGCCTTCTCGTCGCCGGTGGACACCGCGCGGCGCAGGGCGTCCGGCGTGTGCACGGCGAGCATCGCCTGGGCGAGCCGGGGACCGACGCCACTCGCGGTCTGGAGCAGCTCGAAGGTCCCCCGCTCGTCGTCGTCCACGAAGCCGTACAGGGTCAGTGAGTCCTCGCGTACGACGAGGGAGGTGGCGAGCTTCGCGGGTTGCCCCATGCGCAGACCGGAGAGCGTGTTGGGCGTGCACTGGACGGCGATGCCGATGCCGCCGACCTCGAGAACCGCCGAGTCGGGGGCGAGGGCGGCGACCGGGCCGCTGACGAAGGCGATCATGCGGTACGGCCTTTCGATGCGGGTGGCGATACGGGCTGAGACGCTGCTGGCGCTGCCTGTTTCGATGCGTGCAGGGCGTGGGCCTGCTGGAGCCGGTTCTGCACGACGGCCTGCTGGAGCCGGCTCTGGGCGGGCCCGCGCCAGATGTGGCAGATGGCGAGGGCGAGGGCGTCGGCGGCGTCGGCGGGCTTCGGGGGCGCGTCCAGCCGCAGGAGGCGGGTGACCATCGCCCCGACCTGGGCCTTGTCCGCGCGGCCCTGGCCGGTGACGGCCGCCTTGACCTCGCTCGGGGTGTGCAGAGCGACCGGGATGCCGCGCCGGGCGGCGCAGAGCATGGCGACCGCGCTGGCCTGGGCGGTGCCCATCACCGTACGGACGTTGTGCTGGCTGAACACCCGCTCCACGGCGACGAATTCGGGCTTGTACTCGTCGAGCCACTGCTCGATGCCCTGCTCGATGGCGACGAGGCGCTGTCCCAACTCGGCGTCCACCGGGGTGCGTACGACTCCGACGCCGCGCATGGTGAGGGGCCGGCCGGCGACACCTTCGACGACACCGACACCGCACCGCGTGAGCCCGGGGTCAACACCCAGTACCAGCACCAAGCCCCCTCTTTCGCTTGCCTGTTTGTGCAGGCTATCGGGTGCCGCTGACAAAGCGACGGGCCGACGGGGTGTGTCCCGTCGGCCCGTTCCGCTGTCAGCGCCTCAGGCGTCGACCTTCGCCATGACGTCGTCGCTCACGTCGAAGTTGGCGAAGACGTTCTGCACGTCGTCGCTGTCCTCGAGGGCGTCGATCAGCTTGAAGATCTTCCGGGCGCCTTCTTCGTCGAGCTCGACCTGCATGGTCGGGACGAAGTTCGCCTCGGCGGAGTCGTAGTCGATGTCCGCCCCCTGGAGCGCGGTGCGCACCGCGACCAGGTCGGTGGCCTCGGAGACGACCTCGTAGGAGTCACCGAGGTCGTTGACCTCCTCGGCTCCCGCGTCGAGCACGGCACCCAGGACGTCGTCCTCGCTCAGCTCACCCTTGGGGACGATCACGACGCCCTTGCGGTGGAAGAGGTAGGAGACGGAGCCCGGGTCTGCCATGTTGCCGCCGTTGCGGGTCATGGCGACGCGGACGTCCGAGGCGGCTCGGTTGCGGTTGTCGGTGAGGCACTCGATGAGCACCGCCACACCGTTCGGGCCGTAACCCTCGTACATGATCGTCTCGTAGTCGGCGCCACCGGCTTCGAGACCGGCGCCACGCTTGACCGCGGAGTCGATGTTCTTGTTCGGGACCGAGCTCTTCTTGGCCTTCTGGATGGCGTCGAACAGCGTCGGGTTGCCGGACACGTCGGCGCCGCCCGTGCGGGCCGCGACCTCGATGTTCTTGATCATCTTCGCGAAGAGCTTGCCGCGTTTGGCGTCGATCACGGCCTTCTTGTGCTTCGTCGTAGCCCATTTAGAGTGGCCGGACATCTGCCTGTCTCCTTCGCGTAACCCATCCCGTACGAACTCCCCGGGCTTTTGGAGCCTGGGGGATCCCCAGATCCTACAAGGACTCCGGTGTCCGGTTCGCGCGCACCATGTCGACGAACAGGGCGTGCACGCGGTGGTCCCCGGTCAGTTCGGGGTGGAACGACGTGGCGAGCGCACTGCCCTGCCGTACGGCGACGATGTGGCCCTCGTGCTCCGCGAGCACCTCGGTCTCGGCGCCCACGGACTCGACCCAGGGAGCACGGATGAAGACGCCCTCCACAGGATCGCCGTCGACGCCCGTGACGTCGACCGCCGCCTCGAAGGACTCGTTCTGACGGCCGAAGGCGTTGCGGCGCACGATCATGTCGATGCCGCCGATGGTCTCCTGGCCCGAGCGCGGGTCGAGGATCTTGTCGGCGAGCATGATCATGCCCGCGCAGGTGCCGTAGACCGGCATACCGGCCCGCACGCGCGCGCGGAGGGGTTCCATCAGGCCGAACAGGACGGCCAGTTTGGAGATGGTGGTGGATTCGCCGCCGGGGATGACCAGACCCTCGACCTCGGCGAGTTCCTCGGGGCGCCGCACCGGCCTGGCCACGGCATCCGCCGCGGCCAGGGCGATCAGGTGCTCCCGTACGTCACCCTGGAGAGCCAGGACGCCTATGACAGGAGTGCTCATGGGTGACTACCAGCCACGGTTCGCGTAGCGCTCGGCCTCGGGGAGGGTGTCGCAGTTGATGCCGACCATGGCCTCGCCCAGGTTGCGGGACGCGTCCGCGATGATCTTCGGGTCGTCGTAGAAGGTAGTGGCCTTCACGATGGCGGCGGCGCGCTTGGCCGGGTCGCCGGACTTGAAGATGCCGGAGCCGACGAAGACGCCCTCGGCACCGAGCTGGCGCATCAGCGCGGCGTCGGCGGGGGTCGCGACACCACCGGCGGAGAACAGCACGACCGGCAGCTTGCCCAGCTCGGCGACCTCCCTGACGATCTCGTACGGTGCGCGCAGCTCCTTCGCGGCGGCGTACAGCTCGTTGTTGTCGTAGCCGCGCAGCCTGGCGATCTCGTTCTTGATCTGGCGCAGGTGGCGGACGGCCTCGACGACGTTGCCGGTGCCG
Source organism: Streptomyces sp. NPDC005808 (assembly GCF_042871385.1). NCBI lineage: Bacteria > Bacillati > Actinomycetota > Actinomycetes > Kitasatosporales > Streptomycetaceae > Streptomyces > Streptomyces sp. NPDC005808. The sequence goes on from NZ_JBIAIK010000010.1 coordinate 89,940, forward strand.
GCCTCGCCCTTGGAGCGGATCATGGCGGCACCCTCGGCGATGCGGCGCAGGGCCTCGCCCAGGTTGGTGGCGCCGCACACGAAGGGGGTCGTGAACGCCCACTTGTCGGAGTGGTTGACCTCGTCGGCCGGGGTGAGGACCTCGGACTCGTCGATGTAGTCGACGCCGAGGGACTGGAGCACCTGGGCCTCGACGAAGTGGCCGATACGGGACTTGGCCATGACCGGGATCGAGACCGCGTCGATGATCTCCTCGATCATGGTCGGGTCCGACATGCGGGCCACGCCGCCGTCCTTGCGGATGTCGGCCGGGACGCGCTCCAGGGCCATGACGGCGACGGCGCCCGCGTCCTCGGCGATCTTCGCCTGCTCGGCGTTGACCACATCCATGATCACACCGCCCTTGAGCTGCTCGGCCATGCCGCGCTTCACGCGCGCGGTGCCGGTCGCAGTGGTTTCGGTGGGCTGTGCGGAGTTGGAGAGCGTGCTGGACACGGGTTGACCTCACTCGGTGAAAGAGGGTTGCTGCACTACCGAGGAAACGCGAGTGAACCAGGCCACAGCAAGGGCCAATGGGGAGGCGGTGGCTCATTTTTCTGCGCCCGCGGGGGCGCAGAACCCCCAGGAGCCCCGGGCTCAGCTCGTCGGACGGTCCGCCAGTGCCACCGGGGCCTCGTCGTCCATCTCGAAGGCCAGCGGAAACGGCGCGTGCCCGGCCAGATGGAACCAGCGGACCGCACGGTGCTCGCGGAGCGCCCGGGCGGCCCGTACGGCGTCGTTGTGGAAGCGCCGGGCCATCGGTACCCGCCGAACCGCCTGGGCCAGCTCCCCGGCGGCCTCCTCGCCCCCGGGCGCGGACCGCACGGCCTCGACCTGCTGAACCTCCCCGAACACGGCCCGCAGCGCCTGGCTCAGGTCGCTCTCGGCCACCTCACGTTGCTCCTCCTCGGCCTGCCGGGCCGCGTGCGCCGCCTCGTACAGCACGATCGACGCGGCCGGATCGAGCACTCCGGACGTGGCCAGTTCCTGGGCGACCGAGGCCCGGCGCAGGAGTTGCGCGTCGAGGGCGGCGCGTGCCGCGTCGATCCGGGCGTGCAGCCGGTCGAGCCGGCCCGCGGTCCAGCTCAGGTAGAGGCCGATCGCGACAAGGCCGACGAGGATCCAGATCAGGGTTGGGGTCACGGGCGGAAGGCTACCTGTGCATGGGCTGAGCTCTTCGAGGCCCCGGACACGGGCAGTTGGAAAAGCGAACTGTGCACTTCCTGGGAGGGGCGGACGTGTCCACCCCCCTCAGCTCGTCTCCCTCAGTCCCGAGCCAGCCCGAACCGCGCCCGCAGCCCCGTGCGTTCATCGGCGGCCACGGCCGCCGCCCCGTCCGTCACCGTCTCGTACACGGACAGGATGTCCGCCCCGACGGTCGACCAGTCGAACCGCCGTACATGCGCGCTCCCCCGCTCGCGCAGCTCCGCGCGACGCGCGGGATCGCCGAGGAGCCGTACGGCGGAGGCGGCCAGTGCGTCCGCGTCCTCGTTGGTGAACAGCTCGCCGGCCGCTCCCTGGTCCAGCACCTGCGTGAACGCGTCCAGGTCGGAGGCCAGCACCGGCGCCCCCGCCGAAAGGGCCTCCACCAGGATGATCCCGAAGCTCTCGCCGCCGGTGTTGGGCGCCACGTACACGTCGACACTGCGCAGGAAGCGTGCCTTGTCCTCGTCGCTGACCATGCCGAGGAACTCGACCCGCGCACGCATCTCCGCCGGCAGGTCCTCGACGGCCTCTTTCTCGTCGCCGCGCCCCGCGACCAGGAGCCGGGTCCGCGGGCGCTCCGCCAGGATCTTCGGCAGGGCCTTCATGAGGACGGGCAGGCCCTTGCGGGGCTCGTCGATCCGGCCGATGAAGCCGAGGGTTTCGCCCTGCCACTCGGCCTTGGGCTTGGCGCGGGCGAAGAAGTCGACGTCGACGCCGTTCGGGATGACGACCGCGTCGCCGCCCAGGTGCTCGACCAGGGTGCGGCGCGCGTACTCGCTCACCGCGATCCGCGCGCGGATCTTCTCCAGGGCGGGCTGCAGGATCGGGTACGCGGCGATCATCGCCCGGGAGCGCGGGTTGGAGGTGTGGAAGGTGGCGACGATCGGGCCCTGTGCGGCCCAGCAGGCCAGCAGACCCAGCGACGGCGAGGCCGGTTCGTGGATGTGGATCACGTCGAAGGTGCCGTCGTGCAGCCAACGCCGCACCCGGGCCGCCGACAGGAAGCCGAAGTTCAGCCGGGCCACCGAGCCGTTGTACGGCACGGGAACCGCTCGGCCCGCCGAGACGACGTACGGCGGCAAGGGGGTCTCGTCGTCCGCGGGGGCGAGGACGGACACCTCGTGTCCGAGGCGGATGAGGTGCTCGGCCAGATCACGGATGTGGAACTGGACGCCGCCCGGCACATCCCAGGAGTACGGGCAGACGATGCCGATCCTCACGGGGACCCCTTCTCTGGATACTGCCGAGGACCCTGATCGGGCCCATTCTGGGGGTCCCTCTCAGGATCGAGGTCCTTGAGCCACAAGCGCTGGAGCATGTGCCAGTCCTCCGGATGGTCGGCGATCCCGGTGGCGAAGGCGTCGGCCAGCGCCTGTGTCATGGCAGACGTCTTTTCGGCCCGGGTGCCTGCCTCAGGGACCTCGACAGGGGGGTGTACACGGCCCTGCATCACGGGCGAGTCGTCGTACCAGAGCGTCACGGGAAGGAGCAGGGCACCGGTCTGCTGGGCCAGCAGCGCCGGCCCGGCGGGCATCCGGGTCGCCTCGCCGAAGAACTCGACCTCGACGCCGGACGCGGACAGATCGCGCTCGGCGACCAGACAGACCAGCCCGCCGTCGCGCAGCCGGCGGGCCAGCGTGCCGAACGCGGTGCCGCCGCTGTGCGGCAGGACCTCCATGCCGAGACCCTCGCGATAGGCGACGAAACGGTCGTACAGCGACTCGGGCTTGAGCCGTTCGGCGACGGTGGTGAAGGGGGTCGCGAGCTTGGTGGTGACCCAGGCACCCGCGAGATCCCAGTTGCCCATGTGCGGCAGGGCCAGGATCACACCTTTGCCGGAGGCGATCCCGTCGGTGAGGTGGTGGACGTCCTTCACCTCGAGGCCCGTCTTCACGCGCTCCTCGCTCCACGCCGGAAGGCGGAAGGACTCCATCCAGTAGCGCAGATACGAGCGCATGCCCGCCCTGGAGAGTTCGGCGAGCCGCTCCGGGGTCGCGTCGGGCACCACGCGCGCGTAGTTGCTCTCGAGACGCCGTACGCCCTTGCCGCGTTTCTTCCATGCGATGTCGGCGATGGTCCGGCCCAGCCGCACAGCGACCGGCTCGGGGAGCTTCTTGACGGTGCTCCAGCCGAGCGCGTACGCCCCGTCCGTCAGCCGGTCCTGGAGACCGCTCACGACGGGGTCCCGCTGCTCCGGGCCTCGGCCGCGGCCGCGGCGTCCGCCTCCGCGGACTCCCTGCGCACCGTCACCACGCGCTGGATCAGCGTGACCAGGCTGCCGACGGCGACGATCCACAGAGCGATGGGCAGCAGTACGTCGATGCCGGGCACACCGAACTTGTGGAAGCCCGCGAGGCCCGCCGCGACCAGTGAGATCACCAGCCTCTCGGCGCGCTCGATCAGTCCGTTGACCGCGACCGGCAGACCGATGGACTCGCCACGGGCCTTGGTGTACGAGACCACCTGCCCGCTGGCCAGGCAGAAGATCGAGACGGCGCACAGGACGTTGTTGTCGCCGCTGCCCGCGTACCAGAGCGCGAAGCCGCCGAAGACCGCGCTGTCGGCGACCCGGTCGAGCGTCGAGTCCAGGAAGGCACCCCAGCGGCTGGTGCGGCCGAGCTGGCGCGCCATGTTCCCGTCGACGAGGTCCGAGAACACGAAGAGCGTGATCACGATCGTGCCCCAGAAGAACTCTCCGCGGGGGAAGAAGACCAGCGCGCCCGCCACCACTCCGGCCGTACCCAGGAGGGTGACCGTGTCGGGGCTTACCCCCCGGCGGATGAGAAACGCGGCGAACGGTGTGAGGACACGCGTGAAGAATGCACGCGCGTACTTGTTCAGCATGGCCTTCCCGAGGGTCGGTGTCGCCGCGCGGCCCCTGCTGGCCACCGGCTGGCCCATCGTAGCCACGCGCGCGCTTGTGCGATGGCCGGGCACCCGCGCCACCTCGTCCCGACGTGCTCACGCCGGTCTCCTGGCGCGATCACGTCCGCTGTATGGACGCACCGTGACGCGAGTGGAAAGCTCGAAGACACCGCGGGCGTCACCGGAGCCGCCACCGCACGCGGATCCGCATGTCCGCGCCCACAGTGACCTCACCGTGCACGGGAGGCAAGGCCATGGGCGACAAGGCGAATGCACACCCCGGAGCCGCCGGCAGGGCTACGGCGGCCGACCACCCCGCGTCCGTACGGAATGTGGTGCTGGTCGGCCACAGCGGATCGGGCAAGACGACTTTGGTGGAGGCTCTCGCGCTGACCGCGGGAGCGGTGAACCGGGCGGGCCGCGTGGAGGACGGCGGCACCGTCTCCGACTACGACGAGATCGAGCACCGGCAGCAGCGCTCGGTGCAGCTCTCCCTGGTACCCGTCGAATGGGACGGATACAAGATCAACATTCTTGACACCCCCGGATACGCCGATTTCGTCGGGGAACTGAGGGCCGGTCTGCGAGCGGCGGACGCGGCCCTCTTCGTCGTCTCGGCCTCGGACGGGGTGGACGGCTCGACCCGGATGGTGTGGGAGGAGTGCGCGGCCGTCGGCATGCCCAGGGCCATCGTGATCACCCACCTCGAATCCGCCCGGTCGGACTTCGACGAGATGACGCGGAGATGCGCGGAGGCATTCGGCGCGGACGACCCCGACGCCGTACTGCCCCTGTATCTGCCCCTCCGCGGCGCACCGGGGCCGGACGGGCACGCACCCGTGACCGGGCTGATCGGGCTGCTGTCGCAGCGCCTGTTCGACTACTCCTCCGGCGAGCGCAAGGAGGCCGAGCCCGGCCCTGATCAGCTGCCGCTCATCGAGGAGGCGCGCAATCGGCTGATCGAGGGGATCATCGCCGAGAGTGAGGACGAGACCCTCATGGACCGCTATCTCGGCGGCGCGGAGATCGACCTCAAGACGCTGGTCCAGGACCTGGAGCGGGCCGTGGCGCGCGGGGCCTTCCACCCGGTGCTGGCCGCCGCGCCTGCCGCTGACGGCGCCCGCCAGGGCCTCGGTACGGTCGAACTCCTCGAACTCGTCACGGGCGGTTTCCCGACCCCCCTGGAGCGCGAGGCACCCACGGTCACCACGCCGGACGGCAAGGCGCGCGAGGTCAGCGCCTGCGACCCGGACGGGCCGCTGGTCGCCGAGGTCGTGAAGACCGCGTCCGACCCCTACGTGGGCCGTGTCTCGCTGGTACGGGTCTTCTCGGGCACCCTGCGCCCCGACGAGACGGTGCACGTCTCCGGGCACGGGCTGACCGACCGTGGCCACGAGGACCATGATGTCGACGAGCGGGTCGGCGCCCTGTCCGCGCCCTTCGGCAAGCAGCAGCGGGCCCTCACACACTGCATCGCGGGCGACCTGGCGTGCGTGGCGAAGCTGAACCGGGCCGAGACCGGCGACACCCTCTCTGCCAAGGACAACCCGCTGCTGATGGAGCCCTGGCAGATGCCGGACCCGCTGCTGCCGCTCGCCATCCAGGCACACAGCAAGGCAGACGAGGACAAGCTCTCGCAGGGCCTGGGCCGGCTGGTCGCCGAGGACCCCACGATGCGCCTGGAGCAGAACCAGAACACCCACCAGGTCGTCCTGTGGTGCCTGGGCGAGGCCCACGCGGACGTCGCCCTTGAGCGGTTGCGCAACCGCTACGGCGTCCAGGTCGACGTGATCCCGTACAAGGTCTCTTTGCGGGAGACGTTCGCGGACCGGGCCGCCGGTCGCGGACGCCATGTGAAGCAGTCCGGCGGGCACGGCCAGTACGCGATCTGCGAGATCGAGGTCGAGCCGCTGCCGAACGGCTCCGGTATCGAGTTCGTGGACAAGGTCGTCGGCGGCGCGGTGCCGCGGCAGTTCATCCCGTCCGTCGAGAAGGGCGTACGCGCCCAGGCGGCCAAGGGGGTGGCCGCCGGCCATCCGCTCATCGACATCCGGATCACCCTGCGCGACGGCAAGGCGCACTCCGTGGACTCCTCCGACGCCGCGTTCCAGACCGCGGGCGCGCTCGCCCTGCGCGAGGCCGCGGCCGACGCCAGGATCCATCTCCTGGAGCCGGTGGCCGAGGTGACCGTCATGGTCGGCGACAACTATGTGGGCGCCGTGATGAGCGACCTGTCGGGGCGGCGCGGCCGGGTCGTCGGGACCGAGCAGGCGGGTGGCGGGCGCACGCTCGTACGGGCCGAGGTGCCGGAGATCGAGATCGGGCGGTACGCCGTCGATCTGCGTTCCCTCTCGCATGGGACCGCGCGCTTCAGCCGGAGTTACGCGCGGCACGAGCCGATGCCGCCTCAGATCGCCGAGAGGGTTCGTGAACAGGCGCGGGACGCTTCGTAGTTGAGGAACTCCCAGGAGTGGTCCGGTTTCCCTTCGCGTCGGCGGACGGCTTCGGTCGTCCGCCGACGAATGTCGGTCCCGGCGGATACTCTGAGAACCTGATCAAGACGATGACCTGATCAACAGGTGTGCGAGGCACGGAAGTCGGGAAAGGCCGCAGCAGCGGACAGCGGCGATGGGGGCGGAAGTGGCGTTCGACGGATTCGATTTCACTCCTGGGGCGCAGGTGCCGCTCTCGGGCTCCGAGGGACAGACGGCCGCGACCTATGCCCTCGCCTCGGCGTCATACCGGGACAGCGGGGTCGAGGAGATCCTCAAGGCCGACAACGAATGGCACAAGTCGACCGTCAAACCCCCGCGGATCAAGCTCTTCTCGCCGAACCTGGGCGAGGCCTTCGCGCGGGCGGTGCAGGACCGGATGCTCGGTGCCGGACGCAAGCCGCTCATCCAGTCCTTCGGCACCGAACCGCAGGTCGTGGTGGAGCACTGCCTCGCGGCGAACCGCATCCGCAGGGAGCGCGACAACTGGCTGTCGGCCGTGATGGTGCTGTGCGGTGTGCTCTTCCTGCCCGGGCTGCTGATATGGCTGCTCGTCTTCCAGATCCGGTCCACCATCGCCAGGCAGGAGGACAAGCGGGCCTCCGCCCTCGCCACCACACTCCTGGTCGCCGTCGGCGCCCTCGCCGTGCTCTTCCTGCTCAAGATGCCGTTCACGGGTTTCTGGGCCTGGTATGCGCGTGCGTCGATCATCCTCCCGGTCGTCGGCTGGCTCTGGGCCAAGCAGATCTGCGAGCGCACCGCCAAGGACCTGCGCGAGCGCTGGGGCAGCCTGCTGTCCGGCGGCGCCATCGGCGCGAAGATCCCCGAGGCGGTGCCCGGCAGCCCCGGCGAGTCCGCGGCCGAGCGGCTGCGTCAGGAGCTGGCTCGGCTCGGCGCCGAGCAGCAGTCCAACTCCGTCTTCTACGCCGGGCCCAAGGGGATACTCGGCATGGGCACCCGGTGGGGCAGCTGGCAGCTCGCCGAGGAGCTGGTGGCGCGCGACGCGAACAAGGAGATCCACCCGTTCCGCAGTTGGGACGTCATCCGGTCCATCCACGACCAGCTCCGCATGCTGGAGCGCGGCCCGCTCAACACCGGCGGCTTCACCAAGCCGACGATCAAGCACTGGATCGTGACGCCGATCGGTGAGAACGCCAAGGCGGTGTCGCGGCCGGGCGGTACGGACGTGGACGCGTACACGATCAAGACCCACGCCATACAGGACATCTGCAACAAGCAGCAGTTCGGCAGTGGCGACCGGCACTATCTCGGGGTCCAGTGGACCCTGTGGGACGGCCAGTTGGTCATCACCATGCTGATCACCGTGACCGTGCTGCACCAGACGCTGCGTATCGAGGTCACCGGGCATGCGCTGGGACCGGTTAACTCCCTGTTCACCAGCAAGCCCGAGGCACCCACGAAGGAGGTCGCGAAGGCGGTCAAGTTCTGGGAGACCCGGAAGGTGAATCTGCCGCTGGTCACCACCGACGAGGTCGTACGGCTTGCGGCCCGCGCTCCCCTGACCTGGTATCCGCCGCTCCTCAACTGGCTCGGCGGCACCCTGGTGCTTCCCGAGCCGTTCGGGCTGCGGCACGCCTGGGCCGATCAGCCGTGGCGGCACCGGTTCATGGCCGACGACGCCCTGCGCGCCGCGGCGCCGGTGCTGCGCGTGGTGCACTCCGCCGCGATCAAGGTGCTCGAGGAGAACGGCGTCGACACGGAGCCGTTCGGGAACCGGTCTTCGTTCCTGAGCACCGCGGTGCAGGATCCGATGCCTCGGAAGGCTGATGTGTACGACGCGTAGCGGCTGGTGGCTTGTGGCTGGTGACGGGGGTGTGCGGGGGGGGCGCCTGCGGTTTGTCGTGGGTCGGGGCCGTGCCGGAGCATCCGTCCTCGGTCTGGCGCGGAATCGGTTGCCTATCGAGGAACCGGCGTTGACGCGCCAGCCGCTGCGGGCGGACGTTCCGGCACGTCCCCTTCCGTCGTCGGGCGGCGGCTCCACACGTCCCTCGGCTGTCGGGCGGCGGCCGTCTTCCCTCCGCCGTCGTACGGGTGCGGGTTCCCGGGCTACGACTCACGGCTCGCAGTCTTCTTTGCCGTCGTGTCGTTTCAGGCCGTTGTCGGCCACGCCTCCGCCAGCATCTTGCGGGTGTCTGCCAGGAGTTGGGGCAGGACCTTGGTGTGGCCGACCACCGGCATGAAGTTCGTGTCGCCGCCCCAGCGGGGGACGAGGTGTTGGTGGAGGTGGGCGGCGATGCCGGCGCCGGCCACTGTGCCCTGGTTCATTCCGATGTTGAAGCCGTGGGCGCCTGAGGCCGTACGGAGGGCGGTCATCGCCTGCTTGGTCAGCTCGCCGAGTTCGGCGGTCTCCGGGTCGGTCAGATCGGTGTAGTCCGCTACATGCCGGTAGGGCACGACCATGAGATGGCCGCCGTTGTACGGGTAGAGGTTGAGCACCGCGTACACCTGCTCGCCGCGCCTGACGATGAGCCCGTCCTCGTCGGACTTGGCAGGGATCGAGCAGAACGGGCAGCCGTCGTCGGCGCCGGGGCCGGTGGGCTTGTTCTCACCCTGGATGTAAGCCATCCGATGGGGCGTCCACAGGCGCTGGAACGCGTCCTGGGTACCCACTCCGATCTGCTGCTCCGGCTCACTCGTCATGAGATGCAGCATATTGCTTCGCCCGTTCGCGGCGTGTCGGCGGGTGCCGAACAAAAGGGTCCACGGCCAAGCTGGGGCGATGGACGACGACAGCAGTAAGGACCGCTGGGAACGGCTCACCGAGATCCCGCTCGGTCTGGCCTCGGTGCTGTACCTCGCCGCGTACGCGGTCCGCGTCCTGGCCCACGGTCTGCCCACCGGCCGGCGGGACATCTGCCTCGCCGTTCTGTTCGCCTGCTGGGCTGTGTTCGTCGTCGACTACGCCGTGCGCTGGCGGCTGAGCGGACAGGGGCCCCGGTTCGTACGGAGACACTGGCTGGACACCGTGGTCGTGGTCCTGCCGCTGCTGCGCCCGCTGCGCGTCGTCAAGGTCTACGAGGCCGTGCAGCGTCGGCGTGGAGAGCCCCGGCTCGCGCTGTACTCGCGGGTGATCGTGTACGCGGGCCTGTCCGTCACGCTGCTCGGGTTCGCGGGTGCCCTCGCCGTCTACCAGCAGGAGCATGCGGCGCCGGGCGCGACGATACGCACCTTCGGCGACGCGGTGTGGTGGACCTGCGCGACTCTCGCGACGGTCGGGTACGGGGATGTGGCTCCGGTGACGCCGGCCGGGCGGACGATCGCGGTCGGGCTGATGGCGTGTGGTCTCGCGCTTCTCGGCGCCGTGACGGGGTCGTTCTCGTCGTGGCTGCTGCAGGTGTTCTCGAGTGAGGGCGACGAGAAGCCCCCGAGGAGCTGAAGCAGCTTCCCGGGGGCCTCGATGACGGGGATCAGACCTGCGTCCGCTCCTCGACCACCTTCGCGATCTTGGCGATCGCCTCGTCGAGGGGGATGCCGTTCTCCTGCGAGCCGTCGCGGTAGCGGAAGGAGACGGCACCGGCCGCCATGTCCTCGTCGCCCGCGATGACCATGAAGGGCACCTTCTGCTTCTGCGCGTTGCGGATCTTCTTCTGCATACGGTCGGAGGACGAGTCGACCTCGACGCGCAGGCCCTTCCGCTTCGCCTCGGCGGCGAACTTCTCCAGGTACTCGACATGCGCGTCGCCGATCGGGATGCCGATCGCCTGGACCGGGGCCAGCCAGGCCGGGAACGCGCCCGCGTAGTGCTCCAGGAGCACCGCGAAGAAGCGCTCGATCGAACCGAAGAGGGCGCGGTGGATCATCACCGGGCGCTGCTTGGAGCCGTCGGGGCCGGTGTACTCCAGGTCGAAGCGCTCCGGCAGGTTGAAGTCGAGCTGCACGGTCGACATCTGCCAGGTGCGGCCGATGGCGTCCTTGGTCTGGACGGAGATCTTCGGGCCGTAGAACGCGGCGCCGCCCGGGTCCGGGACCAGCGGGAGGCCCTGCTTCTCGGCCACCTTGCGCAGCGTCTCGGTGGCCTCCTCCCAGACCTCGTCGGAGCCGACGAACTTCTCGGGGTCCTTGGTCGACAGCTCCAGGTAGAAGTCGGTCAGGCCGTAGTCGCGCAGCAGGTTCAGGACGAAGGTGAGCGTCTTGTCGAGCTCGTCCGCCATCTGCTCCTTGGTGCAGTAGATGTGCGCGTCGTCCTGCGTGAAGCCGCGCGCGCGGGTCAGGCCGTGCACGACGCCCGACTTCTCGTACCGGTACACGGTCCCGAACTCGAAGAGCCGCAGCGGCAGTTCACGGTAGGAACGGCCGCGCGCGTCGAAGATCAGGTTGTGCATCGGGCAGTTCATGGGCTTGAGGTAGTAGTCCACGCCCTCGTCGAGCTGCATGGGCGGGTACATGCCGTCGGCGTACCAGTCCAGGTGGCCCGAGGTCTCGAAGAGCTTCCCCTTGGTGGCGTGCGGTGTGTAGACGAACTCGTAGCCCTCTTCCTCGTGCCGGCGGCGCGAGTAGTCCTCCATGACCCGGCGCACGACGCCGCCCTTGGGGTGGAAGACGGCGAGGCCGGAGCCGATCTGCTCGGGGATGGAGAACAGGTCCAGCTCGCTGCCCAGCTTGCGGTGGTCACGCTTCTCGGCCTCGGCGAGGAAGTCGAGGTGCGCCTTCAGCTCGTCCTTGGACGGCCACGCGGTGCCGTAGATGCGCTGGAGCATGGGGTTCTTCTCGCTGCCGCGCCAGTACGCGGCGGCGTTGCGCATCAGCTTGAACGCCGGGATGTAGCGGGTGGTGGGCAGGTGGGGACCGCGGCAGAGGTCCTTCCAGCACAGCTCGCCGGTCTTGGCGTCGAGGTTGTCGTAGATGGTCAGCTCGCCGCCGCCCACCTCGACGTCCGCCCCGTCGTCCGAGGACGCGGCGCCCTTGATGCCGATGAGTTCCAGCTTGTACGGCTCCGACGCCAGCTCCTCGCGGGCGGCCTCGTCGGTGACCGCACGGCGGGAGAAGCGCTGGCCGCGCTTCTGGATCTCCTGCATCTTCTTCTCGATGGCCTTGAGGTCATCGGGATGGAAGGGCTTCTCGACGTCGAAGTCGTAGTAGAAGCCGTCCTTGACCGGCGGGCCGATGCCCAGCTTGGCCTCGGGGAAGAGCTCCTGCACGGCCTGCGCCATGACGTGCGCGGTGGAATGGCGCAGGATGTTGAGACCGTCCTCGGAGGAGATCTCGACAGGCTCGATCTCCTCGCCGTCCCGCACCGCGTACGCCAGGTCCTTCAGCTCACCGCCGACGCGGGCCGCGACGATGGTGCGGTCGCCGTCGAAGAGGTCGGCTGCCGTAGTGCCCGTCGTCACCACGCGCTCTTCCCGCTCGGAATCGCGTTGGATGATCACACGGACATCTGACACCGGTCTTCTCCTGACTGAGGTGGGCGCGTACACGGCCGCGTACGCAGACAGGAATCGTACCGAGCCTCGGGTCCCGTTCGCTAAACGGTTAACCGCCACCCCCTCTCAGTCCCCGCTGCCCGCCTCCTCGAAGAAGGCCGTGATCTCGGCGGTCTCCTGGAGCGACTTCATCAGCCGGTCCCGCTCGGCCTCGTCGACCTGGACCGGTACGACCCCTGAGGCGTCCGTCAGCCGGCGGAAGCCGCCCCGGCTCTCCAGCCGCCCGTGCACCCGCACCGGCAGCCCGACCAGATGGGCGTGGCCCGCTATCCGGTACGCCTCCTCGTCGAGCGTCATCCGGACGTGCGGGACGTCCGCTCCGGCGACGACCTTGAGCCGTACGGTGCCCTCGCCGCGCGGCCCGGACCTGCGCATCCGTACGACGGCGCCCGTAATGCGCACCGGCACGGACGGCTCCCCGCTCAGGAAGCGGGCCCCGGCCTCACGCAGCACGGGCAGGTCGCCGGGCGAGAACTCGACCGGCTCGGTGGGGGCGGCGCAGCCTTCGGGGACGCCGGCCGCGGGCGCCCACTCCACGGCGATCCGTGCGCCCTCCGTACCGCGTACGAGGGCCACCAGGGCTTCCGTGAGCTCGCGGCTGACGCCTGCCTCGACGGCCGCGTCGAAGGCGTCCATGCCGCCGGTGGCGCGCTGGTAGTCGATGGCCTCGCGGGCGGCGTACAGCGCCTGGTGCAGGCGTACGGCGAAGGGGCGCCCGGTGGCGACGGGCACGAAGGCGGTGAGCTGGCGTCCGCCGGGCTCGGCGCCGACCAAGACGCTCTCCAGGGAGGCGACGGCGGGCCTGCGGTGGCGGGCGCCGTAGTAGCCCGCACGCGCGCGCGTGGCCAGTGCTCCGGCCAGCAGCATCTGGCGGGCGGCGGCGCGCAGTTGTTCCTCGACGGTCCAGGGCGTGGCGCCCACCGGTCCGGTCGGCACGTCACGCCACCAGCGAATCTCGTCGCTGGGTACGGCGAGCGCGATGAGGACGTCGCGCGCGGAGGGCGACGCGCTGCGGGAGAGCGCGAGGAGTGCCTCGCCGAGCAGGTCGTCGCTGTCGGGGAAGGCCCGGCTTTCCGGTACGAGCAGGCTCGTACCGCCGCCGCCGGGCCCGGGTGGGGTCCAGCGGCCGTACCGTCCCGGCGCCCCGCCGCGCCGTTGCCAGCCGTGCCTCTGCAGCAGCGCGCCGAGCACGACGGGGTCGACCTTGTCGGGCTCGGGCGGTTCGCTCCAGTGGGCTTCGGCCGGATGCGGCCTCACCGGCCGCAGTACTTCGTCGATCGGGCGGTGCGTCACGGTTTTCCTCCCGTCCCGATCCGCGTCATCATCTCGCAGAGCGCCCTGTCGTCGAAGATGCGCGCGGTCGGTATGCGGACGGTGGTCCTGCGCCGGCCGGTGACGGGGTGACCGGCGAGGTTGATCCAGTAGCAGCAGTGCCGCAGGTCGAGGCGGTCGTGGCTGGCTCGCAGCCATTCGTCCTGGGATCTGGGCACCAGCATCACGACCAGTATTTTGTGCACCGAGACCGGGGTGCGGGCCAGCTTCTCCAGGTGGGCGTTGTCGAGCATGAAGGAGAAGGCGGGGCCCGGCGGGTTCGGCGGTATCTGGTACGTGCACTTGAGCTGCACCTTGATGGTGACTTCGTCGTCGACCGTGTGCCCGGGGGCGCTGTGGCTGACGTGCCAGTCGATGCCATTGTCGGGAAACGGCTGGGACAGTGAGCAGCCTGCGGCTGCCGCGACGGCGTGCAGATAGCCCACCTGCAGTGTCTCCATGCAGGCGGTGGTAGCGAGTGAGCCTCTGTGGGGTGCTGTGCGCTGGGGCAGCAGCCCGCCCCGTTCGGGCTGCGCGAGTGCCATGAGTCCAACAGCCTTCCAAACCAGGTGTATCCCCGCGACGGGCCGCTGAACTGCGAAGACCCGTATCTCTGTTGTCTCCTCCCGGCGTACGGCGCAAACAGCCCGGGTATCACCAAATTGGCAGAAGACGGCGCGTCAGCTGCCTTGGGTGAACGAGGAGTTGTGTTCGTATGACGTGCTGGTACGAGGGCCCCTTGGCCGCGTTCGACACGGAGACCACGGGCGTGGACGTCGAGACCGACCGGATCGTGTCGGCCGCCGTCGTCGTCCAGGATGCTCCGGGCACCCGTCCCCGGGTGACCCGGTGGCTGGTGAACCCGGGAGTGCCGGTGCCCGCGGGGGCGACGGCGGTGCACGGGCTGACGGATGAGCATCTGCAGCGCAACGGCCGCTGGCCGTCGCCCGTGGTGGACGAGATAGCGAGGGAGCTTGCCGAACAGGCCGCGGCGGGCCGCCCGCTCGTGGTGATGAACGCTCCCTTCGATCTGACCTTGCTGGACCGGGAGTTGCGCCGACATCGCGCTTCGTCCCTCGACCACTGGTTCGAGGCGAAGCCGTTGCGCGTGCTCGACCCCCGGGTCCTCGACAAACACCTGGACCGCTATCGCAAAGGCCGGCGCACGCTCACCGACCTCTGCGCGCACTACGGCGTGGAGTTGGAGGGCGCGCACGACGCGGCGGCCGACGCACTGGCCTCCATGGATGTCGTACGGGCGGTCGGGCGCCGTTTCCCGGCCCGCCTGGAGCGGCTGTCCCCGGCCGAACTGCACACCCTCCAGGCCCTGTGGCACGCGGCCCAGGCGCGCGGCCTGCAGGCGTGGTTCGCGCGCAGTGGCTCGGAGGAGGCGGTGGATCCGGCGTGGCCGCTGCGCCCCGACCTGCAGGCGGCGGCGTAGGCCACGGACAGCGAAAAGGGCGTATGCCACGGACAACGAAAAAACCGGTCCGTCTGTGACGGACCGGCTGTCTCCGGGTGGGCGATACTGGGTTCGAACCAGTGACCTCTTCGGTGTGAACGAAGCGCTCTCCCACTGAGCTAATCGCCCGGGAACGCACCGAACAATACAGGTCTCGGCGGCTGTCGTTCAAACCGCTTCGGTCACACCGCGTTCTGGTGTGCGCCCCGAGCTTCCAGATATGCCCTGAGTCCGCGCCGCCCCGCCCGCATCATCAGCGTGTGATTGGCACGGAAGACGGGCCGGCCGGGCACGGCGAACCGCCGCAGCAGCGGCTTGTTCACCTCGGCCACCTGGTCGTACCGGGCCCGGGTACCGGTCCCGTCGGCGGTGAGCGTCCAGCGCGCCCACCCGTCGATGTCGCCGGACATCGAGATCTGCAGGACGCCGCCCTCCGGATCGCGGCACACCTCCTGCCCGGTGAACGTGATGTCGTACGGCAGGGCCGAGCGGATCCGGATGACACCGCTGTGCCCGTCGAGGCGGGTCACCTCCCGCACCTGCGGCCACCAGCGCGGGTACTCCTCGGCCTGCTCCAGCGCGACGTACACGTCGGTCGGCGGCGCCGGCAGGTCCCACACGCTGCGGAAACGGTAACGGTTCCAGTCCATCTACGGAGTGTGCCCGCCCGGGAGATGAGTACCGCCTGAGTATGCGCACTCATGCCGGGGAACGTGGCCGGGACCACACTCCTCGGCATGACCCATATCCCGCCCGCGGCCGAGGAGTTGCGGTTCCTCGACACCGAGCTGCGGCAACTCGACGCACGCCGGGCCCAGTTGCTGGCCCGCCGCGCGTGGCTGATCCACGCGCTGTATCCGGTACCCGCACCCCGGCCCGCCGCCGTACGCAAGCCCGAGACGGCGGGGCACAGCGTCCAGAACGTGCTTCTGATCCTCGGCGGCGTGCTGCTGACCGTCGCCGCGATCGCCTTCACCCTGGTCAGCTGGGGCCACCTGGGGATCGCCGGACGGGCCCTGGTGCTGGGCGCGGTGACGCTGGCCGCGCTCGGCGCACCCGCACCGCTCCTCAGGCGGGGGCTGCGCTCGACCGCGGAGTCGGCGGCGGGGCTGGGTCTCGCGCTGACGGTCCTTGACGCCTACGCGCTGTACGAGGTGGCGTTCACGGAAACGGACGGCCTCGGGTACGCAGCCGTGGCGTCGACGGTACTCGCCGTGGTGTGGGCGGCGTACGGGCTGACGCTCGGCGCGCTGCACTCGCCTCCGCAGGCAGGTCAGCTGCACCTGCCCCTGCCGCTCGCAACGGCCACGGCCCAGCTCCCGCTGCTCCTCTGGGCGGGCGCGGCCGACGCGGGCGCCCACACCGTGACGGCCGCGCTGCTGCTGACGGCCGCGTTCGACACCGCCCTCGCGCTCCGGTCGCCCGTGAAGTCCGTCTGCGTCGTCGCCACCGCTGGCGCTTACGTCATGGGCGGCTGGGGCACCCTGGCCGCCGGCTGGCTGTCCTGGACGGCCTCCGGCACGAGCGCCGTCGCCCGTGCGGCGGCGCTCCTCCTCTTCGCCGCGGCGATCGCCCTGACGGCGGCGTGGCACGCCCCGAAGGCGCGCGTCGGCATCGGCATCGCGCTGACCGGCGGTCTGATCTCGGTCGCCGGTGCCGGTGGCGTCCTGCGCTCGTCGCTGCCCGAGACCTGGACGGTTCCCGGCTATCTGGTGTGCGGTGTCGTCCTGTTGACGGCCCTGCGCACCCGCTTTCCCGAGCCGGTACGGCACGGTCTCGCCCTGGCCTCTGCCTGCGTGCAGGCCGTGGCCGTGCTGTGGGCGCTGTCCACGGTGGTCGTCGCCCTCCTGGGTCCGGTCGGCTGGGTCGACAGGGCATGGTCCGCCTCGCCGCCGACCGTCCGCGACGCGGTGACGACCGAGCTGCCCTGGCCCCCGAACGCGGCCACGGCCCCTCTCGTACTCGCGCTGGTCGCCGCCGTCCTGGCGATGGCGGCCCGCGGCACGGCCTCCCGGCGCCCGCAGGCCCTGGCCGGCGCGCTGACCCTGGTATGGGCAACAGTGCTCATCATCCCCGCAGCCTTTGAATTGCCCTATACGGCCGGCCTGTTGGCGCAGCTCCTGGTGACTGCGGCTCTCGCGGCGCTCACACTTGGGTCTCCTCGGCTCCCGACACTTCCCGAACCCGTACCTCTCGTCGCCCTCTGCCTCTCCCTCCTCACCTCTCTCAGCCTCGCCTTCCTCGCCCTGGCCTCCAGGCCGGCGACTCTGAGCGTCCTGGCAACTCTGACGCTCCTGTTCGCGGTCGCCGCCCGGCACCCGAGCCTCGGCCCGGTCGCCGCACCGGCTTCGCTCGGCTACGCCACTGCCCTCACGTGCGCCGTCGGGGCGTCCCTCGGCTGGCAGCCGCAGCAGACCGCGCTGCTCGTCCTGATGGTGCCCGTAGCCGCCATGCTGCTCGCGGCGCGCCTCGCCGCCTCCCCGACGACCGCGTCCATGGAGATCACCGGAGCCGTCGCCGCCCTGCTCGCCGTCGGCCTCACGGTCACCGATCCGCCGATGCTGGCCCTGGTCCTGGCCCTCTGCGGAGTGATCGCCGCGGGCACCGCCGTACGAGAGGACCGGCGCCCCTTCGGCTACGCGGCGACCGCCCTGTTCGTAGTGGCCACCTGGGTGCGCCTTGCGTCCTGGGACGTCGGCTCCCCGGAGGCCTACACCCTTCCGGTGACCGTCCCGGCGCTGGTCGTCGGGGTGATCCGGCGCCGCGACACCCGCGTCTCGTCGTGGACGGCGTACGGGCCGGGCCTCTCCGTCACCCTCGTCCCGAGCCTCCTCGCGGCGTGGGGCGACGCCCACTGGATGCGCCCGCTGCTACTCGGTGTCGCGGCGCTCGCCGTCACCCTCGTGGGCGCACGGCACCGCCTCCAGGCGCCCCTCGCGCTGGGTGCCACGGTGCTCACCTTGGACGCGCTGCACGAACTCGCCCCGTACATCGCACAGGTGGCCGGCGCGCTCCCCCGTTGGGCGCCTCCCGCACTGGCCGGTCTGCTGCTGCTCGCACTGGGTGCGACGTACGAGCGGCGGATCCGGGACGCGCGGCGAATGCGGGATGCACTGGGAAGGATGCGCTGACAGGCCCACCTCCACGTCATCCCCAGCGGGTCCACCGCTCCGTCGGACCGGCCTCCTCGAAACCGAGTCCGTCCTCAGCGAAGAAGACCTTGCCGATCTGACGGGGGCACAGATGGTGGGCGAAATACTCGACCCAGGTCCAATCCTGTTCGAGCTTGATGCCTGATTGCTCAAATTCCTTCATGCCGAAGACAAGTGACATGGTGTCGGATCTGACGGGTACTCGGGGACGTTTCCCTTTGGCTCTCGAAGTGGAGTAGCACACTTCTCTTGTCGTACTTCCGAAGAAATGTGACGGCGTTCTGGAATACGTCCAGCGGATTTCCACCCGTGCCCTGGTCTGGACCGTCTACCAAAAGGCCGAGCGAACCTGGAAGCGGATCGTTGCCACCCAGTTCCCGAAACCGCTCCGAGCCGGCAACACTGCAGGGGCAGGACGCCCCCAGGCAGAAACGACGAAGGCGGCCCGGTCCACGTCGTACGTGGACCGGGCCGCCTGACGCGGTGGTGGGCGATACTGGGATCGAACCAGTGACCTCTTCGGTGTGAACGAAGCGCTCTCCCGCTGAGCTAATCGCCCGGGCGCACGGAGAACATTACCCCATGTCAGACGGTGGCTTCGACCGGCCGAGGGGTCACCGAGGGCCCCGCACGCGGAGCATCACTCCTTGATGTTCCAGGGCATCTCGAAACCGAACCTCCAGACGTAGACGGCGACGAGGGCCACGATGATCACGAGCCCGATCGTCGTGAGGATGATGTTGCGGCGGCGCACCTCGGGGTCGAGCGCGCGCTGCGTCGCCTCGGTCACTTTGCGTTTCGTCCAGCGGAGCACGAGCTGCGCCCAGACGAACTCGGTCGCCCAGATCGCCATGCCGCCGAAGATCACCAGCCAACCGGGACCCGGCAGCGGAAGCATGATCACGCCCGCGACGACCACCGCGAGCCCCACGATGAAAACGCCCACCTGCCAGCTCAGGTGCAGCGTGCGACGCGCCTTGATGAAATGCGGCGCCCGTGAACCCAGCGGTCGCTCAGCCTTCGTCTCGTCATCGGCCATGGCGATCTCGCCCGGCTCGTCACTCCCCGTATTCATACGGCCAAACCCTACCCGAGAGAAACCAGTCACCGGAATGGTCCTATCCGGCGAACGTACTCTCGGCCGGACGAGTTACGTAAAGGCACGCAAAACACTCAGAGGGGTTTACAACGGCACCGTAGGTGGCATGTCGATTTCGCCGACGTGCGAATCCCCGAGCGCACACTGAGCGAAAGGCCCTGGCGCTTATGAACACCACGGTCAGCTGCGAGCTGCACCTGCGCCTCGTTGTGTCGAGCGAGTCCTCACTGCCTGTTCCCGCAGGACTGCGGTATGACACGGCCGATCCCTACGCCGTGCACGCCACCTTCCACACCGGAGCCGAGGAAACCGTCGAGTGGGTGTTCGCCCGCGACCTCCTCGCCGAGGGCCTGCACAGGCCCACCGGTACCGGCGACGTCCGAGTCTGGCCGTCCCGGAGCCATGGCCAGGGCGTCGTGTGCATCGCCCTGAGCTCCCCGGAGGGCGAAGCCCTGCTCGAGGCCCCTGCGCGGGCCCTGGAATCGTTCCTGAAGCGAACGGACGCCGCCGTGCCCCCCGGCACGGAACACCGGCACTTCGATCTCGACACTGAGCTCTCACACATCCTGGCCGAGAGCTGAGACGAGATACCTCAGAGCCGCCCGGCGCCATCCACTCGGGGAGATGGCTCGGGCCTCGACAACCGCATAGGGAACACACCGGCGCCGTCGCCGCGGATCTCCGCGGGGGCGGCGCCGGTGTGTGCGCCCGGCGGACCACCGCACCCGCGCAGGTCAGTGTCGGCCGCCTCCTGACCGCGCCCCGGCCGAACAGGCACCCCTCCCCCGCGCCACGAAGCTACTACCATCGGCCAGCATCGGGCGGGCGCCGGCCCGACCCCCAGGCCAGGGAGCGAAACGTGCTGATCACCCACGACACCCGGTGTGCCCTCGACGCCGTGGTGGATCTGGTGAACACCGCGCCGGAGGACCACACGACGGACGACGGCCTCGCAGATGTCGCGGCCCTCGCCGATTTCGTACGAAAGCACGAGATCAGCGACGTCGGTGAGCTGTCGGAGTACGATCTCGCGGCCGTGCACAGGGTTCGTGACCGGTTCGCCGGGATCTTCGCCGCCGCCGATCCGCGGTTCGCCGCCGGTCTCATCAACGAACTGATCGCCGCCGCGGGAACCACGCCCCGGCTCACCGACCACGACGGCTACGACTGGCACGTGCACTACTTCGCGCCGGGCGCCTCGATCGCCGACCACCTCGCGGCGGACTGCGGGATGGCGCTGGCGTTCTTCGTGGTGGCGGGGGAGCAGGAGAGGCTCCGCCGCTGCGAGGCACCCGACTGCCGGCGTGCCTTCGTCGACCTGTCCCGCAACCGCTCCCGCCGCTACTGCGACAGCCGCACCTGCGGAAACCGCCTTCACGTGGCCGCGTACCGCGCGCGCCGCAAGGAAGCGGCGGGCTGACCTGCGTATCTCTTCGGGCCCTGGACGAGGAGGCGGGCGTATCCCGGCACGCTCGGCGGGTTGACGGAGCCCTCGGCGGGTGGCGCCAGGGGCTCCGTGTACGGCTCAGAGCAGCAGCAGGTCGTGCAGCGAAGCCATGAGCAGGAGACAGCCGATCACCGCTAGGAAGATCATCAGCGGTGGCTGGGAGAGCGCGAAGAGACAACCACGCCGCTCCTCGGGCGGGGCGGCGGTGTCGCTCTGTGTTGTGTCCAGCATCTCGCGGGCGATGATGACGCAGCGAACTCCCGCTGTCGATCAACACGCACGGAAAATACGGGAGTTCGCCGGATCACGTGATGACGGCGCTCGAACGTGATCGGTTACGCGCGCCGGGTGAGACCTCCCGGTCGTTTCGGTCGGTCATGACGCCTTCATATGCCGTGCTTCTTCAGGATGGCCTCGATGTCGCTGAAGTCGTCCCCGGAGCCGGTGGCCCGAGGTGTCGCCGCAGGCCGGGCAACAGGGCGGGCGGCCTGGCCCAGCGAGGGCGCCGAGGCTGCGGGGGCCACCGCCTCGCGCTGCGCGGCCCGGGCCGCCTTGCGTTCCTTCCGGGTACCGCCACCGCGCCGCTCCACGGCGCGTGTGGTCATGAACAGGAGCCAGGCGCCGCCGAGCACGACGAAGCCCGCCCACGCGGTCGGACTGAACGCCGTGTCGGCCAGCCAGCCGACGATGCCGGTCATCACCAGGCCGACCGGCACGAGTGAGTAGGCGGCGATGCGCGCGGCCGCGAGGAAGCGCTTGCGATAGGCGGTGACCGCGGCAATACCCAGGCCGGCCGCGGAGACGGCGGAACAGACAGTCTCGGCAATCATCCGGTCCTCCAGGCAGGGGCTCGGTCGGGCGAAGTCGGTTCGTCCCCATCCATCCTGCACCGCCCGGCGCCCGGTATGCCATGCTCCGGGCGGACCTCAGGGACATCTCGGGGTCGGCGTCCTCCCCAGGTCCCGGTCACAGCACGCAGGGCGGGGCCCTCGTCGGTCCCGGTCGGGGTACCCGCGACGGAGCTGGAAGACTGGTGTCTATGAACGACTCCTCATCCGCACGTCCGGCCGCCGTTCTGGACGTCTGGTGCGAACTGCAGTGCCCCGACTGCCGCAGCGCCCTCGACGACCTGCGCGCACTGCGCGCCCGCTACGGCGACCGTCTGGAGCTGCGGCTGCGGCATTTCCCGCTGGAGAAGCACAAGCACGCGTTCGCCGCGGCGCAGGCCGCCGAGGAGGCCACGGAGCAGGGGCAGGCGTGGCCCTACATCGAGGCGGTGCTCGGCCGCGTCGAGGAACTGAACCGCCAGGGCGAACCCTTCCTGATCGAAACCGCCCGTGAACTCGGCCTGGACGCCGAGGAGTTCGATACCGCCCTGATCGACGGCCGGCACATCCTGATCGTCGACGCCGACCAGGCCGAGGGCAAGGCCATCGGCGTGACCGGCACCCCGACGTACGTCATCGGCGGCGAACGTCTCGACGGCGGCAAGAGCCAGGAGGGCCTGCGCGAACGCATCGAGGAGATCGCCGACCGTCTGCTGGCCGAGCAGGAGGCGTAACTCGGACAGCGAGCCCCGTACGCCACTACTGCCTCTGACTACAGCAGGCCCTTGTAGAGGTGGTACATCGTCGTCTCGTAGCCGAGGGACTCGTAGAGCCGCTCGGCCGGGGTGTTGCCCGCGAAGACGTTGAGGGCGATGCGGCTCCTGCCGACGGCCACCGCCTGGGCCTCGGCCAGCAGCATGAGCGTACGGCCGTGTCCCTTGCCGCGATGTGCCGCGCGGACCTCGACGTTGTAGACGAAGGCGCTTTGGTCGCGCTCGCCCACCCACAGGTCGCCGACCACCTTGTCCTCGTGTTCCAGGACGCTGACCAGCATGTTCTCGGTAGCGAGCCCCTCCGGCAGCAACTGATCGTGACTCCGGTTCGACTTGGCGTACGCCTCCGCCTCCGGCACACCACGGCTGATCCAGTCCTGCGCGTAACCCTCCCTGCCCTCCCGGTCCCAGGGCTCGTACTCGGCCTGTGTCATGGGGCGGCCACGGCTGCCTGCGGGCAGTTCGGGCGGGGGCACCTCACCGAGCGCCTTCTCCATCCAGCGGTTGCGGGTGACGTACCCGAGCGCCTTGACGAGCCGGAGTCCGGCCTCGGCGCCGGAGGGGACCGAGGTCTCGATCCGCTCGCAACCCCAGCCGCGCGCCACCTCCTCCGCGGCGAGCGCCGCCACCGTGCCCCGGCCGCGCCGCCGGTCCGGCTCCTCGATGCGGAGCTCGCGGATCTGGGCGACGGCCGACCCGAAGACGGGATGGGTCGCGAGGTGTATGGCGCCCACCGGACGACTGTTCACACACACTTGGTAGCGACGCGAACGCGTCCCGTCGACGGCGTGCTGGAGCGGCTCGGTCGGCCGCAGGGTGGTGGTCATCAGTGGTGTTGTACCCGCCCTGCGGCCTGCCGGTCATCCCGTTTCCGCGACCTGGGTGTCCTGCGGGTGACTTACGGGTCCTCTACGGGTCGAGATCGTTCCCGGAGTGCTTGTCGAAGATCCGCATCGCCTTGGCGGTCACCGGCCCCGGCGCGCCCGGGAGTTCGCGGGTGTCGAGACGGTGCACGGCCTGTACGTCCCTGAGCGTGGAGGTCAGGAAGACCTCCTCGGCGGACCCCAGGACGTCCAGCGGCAGATCGGTCTCCTTGGCACCCGTCCATTCCACGGCGAGCGCGCGCGTGATGCCGGCGAGGCAGCCGGAGGCGAGGGGCGGGGTGTGGATCTCACCGTCGAGGACGACGAAGACGTTCGACCCGGTGCCCTCGCACAGCTGACCCACCGTGTTGGCGAACAGCGCCTCGGTCGCGCCCTGTTCGCGCGCGCGGGCCAGGGCGACGACGTTCTCGGCGTACGAGGTGGTCTTGAGGCCCGTCAGCGCGCCGCGCTCGTTGCGGGTCCACGGGACGGTGATCACGGCTGTGGAGTCGGGTCGCCGGGCGGACTCACCGAGGGCGACGACCAGGGTCGGACCTTGCTCACCGCGGTCGGAGCCGAGCGGGCCGTGACCGCCGGTGTACGTGATCCGCAGTCGGCCCAGGGGCATCGGGTTGGCGTCCAGGACGGTGGCGCAGGCGTGGCGCACCTCGTCGAGGTCGGGTTCGGGCAGTCCGAGGCCGCGTGCCGAGCGGGCGAGCCGGTCGAGGTGGCGGGTCAGCGCGAACGGCCGCCCGTCGACCGCCTTCACGGTCTCGAAGATGCCGTCGCCCACGGTCAGTCCGTGGTCGAAAACGGAGACGCGGGCGGCCTCGATGTCCTGCAGCCCGCCGTCGAGCCAGAGCTTCACTGGAATTCCACCTCGCTGGAATGTGCCGGTCCGTCGTTCGACGTGACGTTCCGGTCGGGGTCCGGCGCGCGGCGGAGCCGCTGTCCGGTGCGGCGTCCCCCGGGACACAGCACGTCAGGGTCCCCCGCCTGCCTCGTACTCCCCCGACGCTACCGCGAGGAGCCTGGCGGCCTTCAGCTCGGTCTCCCGCCACTCCCCCTCCGGGTCGGAGCCCCAGGTGATGCCCGCGCCCGTGCCGAACCGCAGAACTCCCACTTCCCGGTCGATCCAGAAAGTGCGTATGCCGACCGCGAGCTCCGCGGTGCCACGGTCGGCGTCGACCCAGCCGATGCCTCCGCAGTAGGGGCCGCGCGGCGCGGTTTCCAGGGCGTCGATGATCCGCAGGGCGCTGGACTTGGGGGCGCCGGTCACAGAGCCGGGCGGGAAGGCGGCGGAGAGGAGTTCCGGCCAGCCCGCGTCCTCGCGCAGTTCGCCGTGGACGGTGGAGACGAGGTGGACAAGGCCCGGGTGTTTCTCGACGACGCACAGGTCGGGGACGGTCACGCTGCCGGTGGCACAGACCTTGCCGATGTCGTTGCGGACCAGGTCCACGATCATCACGTTCTCGGCGTAGTCCTTCTCCAGGAGGTCCGCCTCGGTGCGTCCGGTGCCCTTGATCGGGCCCGATTCGACGGTCCGGCCCGCGCGGCGCAGGAAGAGCTCGGGGGACGCGGTGGCTATCTCCACGCCGTGGCCGGGCAGCCGAATCGTTCCGGCGTACGGCGCCGGGTTGCCGCGAGCGAGCAGGGCGGCGAGCGCGTCCACGTCGGCGTCGGGGGCGACGGGCGCGGACAGGACGCGACAGAGGTTCGCCTGATAGACCTCACCGGCTGCTATGTGCGCGCGGATACGGCGTACGCCCTCGGTGTACGCGGCGCGGTCGAGGGACGACTTCCAGTCACCGGTGGCGGGGCCCCGCCATTGCCCGGGAACCGGCGCCGGCACGGGTTCGTCCCGTATATCCCGGAAACGAGCGCAGACAAGCCGTCCCTCGAAGTCGGCGGACACGGCCCAGAAGCCGGTGGAGTCCAGAGCCGATGCGTCGCTGGTCACATCGACGAGGCCGGTCGCGATGCGGCCGCCGAAGCGAGCGAGGGGAGGGAGGTCGAGCACGCAGTCGAGTCTAGGGTGGGTGACCTGCGGGTGCCCCGGCCGTGTCCGTGGAGTGGACGTACCGCAGCACGCTGCACAAACGCGTTTTTGTGCTGGCCCCGGAATCCGCTAGAGTTCAACACGTCGCCGCGACGCGCAAGCCGAGCGGAAACGACAAGCGGACGTAGCTCAGTTGGTAGAGCGCAACCTTGCCAAGGTTGAGGTCGCCAGTTCGAACCTGGTCGTCCGCTCGCAGGACGTGGGGGCTCTTCCTGATCCCCCGCACTCCTGGTGGAGTGGCCGAGAGGCGAGGCAACGGCCTGCAAAGCCGTCTACACGGGTTCAAATCCCGTCTCCACCTCCAAGGACGATTAGCTCAGCGGGAGAGCGCTTCCCTGACACGGAAGAGGTCACTGGTTCAATCCCAGTATCGTCCACTGGTCCGCAAGGACTCGGTCCGCGAGGATCCCCGCGCGATTAGCTCAGCGGGAGAGCGCTTCCCTGACACGGAAGAGGTCACTGGTTCAATCCCAGTATCGCGCACGCAGCACCAGCAGCAGGCGTGGCTCAGGCCGCGTGACCCGCGCGATTAGCTCAGCGGGAGAGCGCTTCCCTGACACGGAAGAGGTCACTGGTTCAATCCCAGTATCGCGCACCAGCCGAAACCCCCAACCGTCTCGTACGGCTGGGGGTTTCGTCGTCCCGGGGTCCTCGATGGCCCCGGAGACCTCAGGACGAGAAGAGCATGCGGCCGAAACTCTTCTGGCGGTGATGCCCGCCGTAGTGACCGCCGTGGCCTCCGTGACCACCATGCTGCGGGGCTCCCCAGGCCGGCGCGGGCGCGCCCTGGTACGGGCCGGGCTGCGGCGGCGGCGCGGGCTGAGACCACTGGGACTCCATGCGGGTCAGCGACTCAAGCTCGCCGTAGTCGAGAAAGATCCCGCGGCACCCGCTGCACTGCTCGATCTGGACACCATTGCGGTTGTACGTGTGCATCGGCGCATGGCACTTCGGACACTGCATGCTCGGCTCAACTCCTCGCCGTCGGTACTGCTTCCGCCAGGACAGACACTGCCCGGCTTCGGTCGGTTGCACCCTACTTCGCGAAATCGTGCGCCAACTCGGGCGGAGCGCCGCTCATTCGGTCACACGCGTCGACAACGGCCTGCTCCACCTCGTCCAACGGCCGGTCCTCCGCGGCCGACTTGGCGATCGCCAGCGCCGCCGTCTGCACGGTGAGAGCGCGGGCAGCGACGTCCAGTGCGGGCCAGGGGTCGCCGTGGGCGGGGACGGCCGGGCCGCCCGCGAGCCGGTAGGCGGTCAGAAAGCGGGTCCAATCCTCGGGCGGCAGCAGGCCACAGGCGTACCAGGCGGCCGGGCGTGCCAGGTCCCAGGCCGGGACGCCCACGCCGAGGTCGTCCACGTCGATGAGGAGCCATGGCCCGGTCGCCTCGGGGTGGCGTACGAGCTGGCCGAGGTGGAGGTCGCCGTGGCAGAGGGTGGTCACGTCCGGCATGGGGGCTTCCGCGCGGGCCCAGGCCGGGAGGGCGGCCCAGGCACGCAGGACCGGGACGGCCGCCGGCTGCGGGCCCACCGCCCCGAGCCGGGCGATCGCGCGGGCCGCCTTCGCCGGGCCTCGCATGGTCGGCAGCCCGTCCGGCGCGGGCGCCCGGTGCAGGCGGGCCAGCAGCGTGGCGGCGGCCTCCCACGGTGCCGCTTCGGGTTTCTCCGGGTCGACGGGGGTGCCGTACGGCCAGAAGGTCACCAGCCGGCCGTGGAGGTCGGCGGGCACCGGGCGGAGTGGTGCGAGGAGGGTGCCTGCGAGGAGGGGGTCCGCGGCGACGGCCAGGCGGCGGGCGAGCTCCCCCGGGTCCGTGCCGGGCGCGTGCGCCTTGGCGACGGTGTCGCCGTGGCGGACGACGGTTCCGTCCTGACGGTCGGCGAGGACGGTGTCGGGGTGCGCACAGACACGCTCCGCGTGGGCCGTGCCCCGTGCCTTGGCGGTCAGAGCTGGCAGCACGTCTGCGGTCACGAGTCCCCCTGAAGTGCTTACGGTTTCCTGCGAGCGTACGCACGCACCGAAGGCTCTGAACCGCAACCATCAATTGAGCAACCCCAACGGCGAGCAACCACGTCCGCGAAAGCGGTGCCGGTTTAGGCACAAAAAACGGCAATGCCCGCGCAGCTCCCCAGCTGCGCGGGCATTTTCTGCCGTCCGCCGCACCCCCGTCCCCACGGGGTTTCATGGCCGGATGTCCCCGCCCGGACCGCTCTTCCGGGCCTGGGGCGCCGCTCAGCGCCCCAGCATCACGCCCACGGACGACGCTTGTGTGACCACTGCTTCCCAGCCGCCGAAGAGGACTACGAGCAGGGCCGCCAGGGGGAGGACCATCGCTGTCGCCACCAATGGGTGGCGCCGGCCCTGGCGGCGGGTGCCGAACGCGGCGGCGTATGCCTTGCGTCCCTGCGTGCGGATCACTGTCCGCGATGCCGTGTGGGCCATGGTCCTCTCCTGACCGAGCTTCTGTTGTGGTTGGCAGCGGCGAGTGTCTGACCTCGGGGGACGAGTGCTGCACCCGCCGCTTGACAACAAATCTAGGTGTGCGACGCCGATGGGTCGTCATGCCCTCGTACCGATTGGCGGGCCTCCCGGAGGATGACCGGTGACCTGGGGAGTACTCCTCTGGGTGGAGACCAGGTCCGGAGCCTCAGGGTCTTCCCGGAGGGGGTGTCCGGTCTGCCCTCGGCTATCCCGACTGTTCCGAGCTGTCCTCCCGGGGGACCGGCTGCTCCACCAGCGCCAGCACCCGGGTCGCCATGAAGCGCGCGGTACGCACCACTGATCCGCTTCGGGTGACTTCGCTCACTTCTACGACACCTCGGCGTACTGCGGTCTCCACCCTGCGGCCCGCCCTGCTGGCCACCACCTCGTACGTACGTGTCGTGT
The DNA here is from genome assembly GCF_042871385.1 of Streptomyces sp. NPDC005808. Classification (NCBI taxonomy): domain Bacteria; kingdom Bacillati; phylum Actinomycetota; class Actinomycetes; order Kitasatosporales; family Streptomycetaceae; genus Streptomyces; species Streptomyces sp. NPDC005808. Next base: position 117,865 of record NZ_JBIAIK010000010.1, read on the forward strand.
CCCCGGCGTCCACGACTATCTCCACTCGGTCACCCTTCACGGGCTCAATCCCCCTTCTGCGACGGATGGTTGGGCTCACAGCCAGTCCAAAGCCGTACTGTTCACACGCTCCCTGACCACCTTTCAAGTTTCCCACCCGGCACTGACAATCGATCGGGCCGAGAGGGCGCGGCCTCTGCGCGCCACCGGCCGCGTAAACGTAAGCTGTGGCTCGTCAAACGGACCGGGCAGCGGGGATGGACATGGCGATGATGCGCCTGAGGCGCGAGGACCCGCGTGTCGTCGGCTCGTTCAGGCTTCACAGACGGCTCGGCGCGGGTGGTATGGGCGTGGTCTACCTGGGCTCCGACCGCCGCGGGCAGCGGGTCGCGTTGAAAGTGATCCGCCCGGATCTGGCGGAGGATCAGGAGTTCCGGTCGCGGTTCGCGCGCGAGGTCAGCGCCGCGCGGCGGATTCGCGGCGGGTGCACGGCGCGGCTCGTGGCGGCGGATCTGGAGGCGGACCGGCCCTGGTTCGCCACGCAGTACGTTCCGGGGCCCTCCCTGCACGACAAGGTCGCCGACGACGGGCCGATGGCCGCCGTCGACGTGGCCTCCGTGGGTGCCGCTCTCTCCGAGGGGCTCGTCGCGGTGCACGAGGCCGGTGTCGTACACCGGGATCTCAAGCCGTCCAACATCCTGCTGTCCCCGAAGGGGCCGCGGATCATCGACTTCGGGATCGCCTGGGCCACGGGGGCCAGCACCCTCACGCACGTCGGTACGGCTGTCGGCTCGCCGGGCTTCCTCGCGCCCGAGCAGGTGCGCGGGGCCGCCGTCACTCCGGCTACGGACGTCTTCGCACTCGGTGCCACACTCGCCTACGCGGCGACCCAGGACTCTCCCTTCGGGCACGGCAGTTCCGAGGTGATGCTCTACAGGGTCGTGCACGAGGAACCCCAACTGCACGGCGTTCCGGACGCGCTGGCCCCTCTCGTACGGGCATGTCTGGCGAAGGACCCGGAGGAGCGGCCCAGCACGCTCCAACTGTCCCTGCGGCTCAAGGAGATCGCCGCCCGCGAGGCACAGGGGATGGCCGATGTGCGTCCGCCCCCGCCACGCACCGATCCCGACCGGCCGACGGGACGGCTCGCCGAGCAGTACGCCGAGCAGCGCACCCAGCGACGTCCGCAGGGCACTCCCCCGCCGCGGACGGGCGGAACGATCGGCGGTGGCGGTGGCGGTGGCGGTGGCGGTGGCGGCCCACGGTCGGGGGCGCGTCCCGCTCCCCCGCGGAGCACCGGTCGCTCGGGCAGCAGGCCCGCGCCCCGCAGCGGTACCGGGCGTCCGGGACCCCGCACCACGGGTACGGGCCGGCGGCCCGCCAACCCCCGCCTGTTGCGTCAGCGGCTCTTCGTCTTCGTCGTCGTGACGTTGCTGGTGGCGCTGGGGATCGCGGCGGCGCAGGGGTGTCAGGGTCCGGCGCGCAGCCTCGAAGACGACGGTGGCGTACGGGAGGTCGTACGGCAAGGGCAGTCGTTCGAGCCGCTGCCCGCGGGGGATCTGATGCAGCAGCAGTACCGGAGTGAGCTTCAGCAGGACGGGTAAGGCCTGTCGTACGGGATCGGACTGGTCGACCGGCTCTAGCTAGAGCTGCGGGCGGCCCGTCGCCACCGCGTAGAAGGCGACGGCTGCCGCCGCGCCCACGTTGAGCGAGTCGACGCCGTGGCCCATCGGGATGCGGACCCACTCGTCCGCCGCCATCAAGGCCTTCGTGGAGAGGCCGTCGCCCTCCGCGCCGAGCATCAAGGCGACCCGGTCCATGCGGTGCGGGGCCGCCTCGTCGAGGGACATCGCCTTCTCGTCGGGGGTGAGGGCGAGAAGGCTGAAGCCTGCGTCGCGGACCGACTCCAGGCTCTTGGGCCAGGAGCCGAGACGGGCGTACGGGACCGAGAAGACGGCGCCCATGGAGACCTTCACACTGCGGCGGTACAGCGGGTCGGCGCAGTCCGGGGAGAGCAGGACCGCGTCCATGCCGAGGGCGGCGGCGGAGCGGAAGATCGCACCGATGTTGGTGTGGTCGTTGACCGACTCCATGACGACCACGCGGCGCGCGGTCTGCAGGAGTTCGTCCGCGATCGGCAGCGGTTTGCGCTGCATCGAGGCGAGTGCTCCGCGGTGTACGTGGTAGCCGGTGACCTGTTCGGCGAGCTCCGGGCTCACCGCGTACACCGGGGCCGGAAGCTCGTCGATGACGTCGCGCATGACGTCGACCCACTTGGCGGAGAGCAGCATCGAGCGCATCTCGTACCCGGCGTCCTTGGCGCGTCTGATGACTTTCTCGCCCTCGGCGATGAACAAGCCCTCGGCGGGTTCACGCTTGCGGCGCAGCTCCACGTCGGTCAGACCCGTGTAGTCGCTCAGACGCGGGTCGGCGGGGTCCTCGACGGTGATGAGATCGGCCACAGGGTGATACTGCCTTGTCCTGGTTGCGGTGCCAACGGCTGGGAAGCTGTTGTGTTACCGGGGGTTACTGCCGGGGGTTCCCGGGCTCTGCGGATCGGGTTGCCTATGGGGGTTCCCTGGGGCTATGGCGTGGAGTTCCCCGGGCCGACGTTCACGACCTCGCCGATGACGATGACCGCGGGGGGCTTCACGTCCTGCGCGCGGACGGTTTCCGCGACCGTCTCCAGGGTCGCGTCGACGCGGCGCTGCGCTGCCGTCGTACCTTCCTGGACCAGGGCGACGGGTGTGTCGGCCGCCTTGCCGTTGTCCATGAGCGTGCGGGCGATGGCGCCGATCTTGTCGACGCCCATGAGCACGACGAGTGTGCCGCGCAGTTTGGCGAGCGACTGCCAGTCGACCAGGGAGCGTTCGTCGTCAGGGGCCACGTGGCCGCTGACGACGGTGAACTCGTGGGCGACCCCGCGGTGTGTGACCGCAATGCCCGCGGCGCCCGGCACCGAGATCGAGCTCGAGATACCGGGGACCACCGTGCACGCGATGCCCGCTTCGGCGAGGGCCTGGGCCTCCTCCATGCCGCGGCCGAAGACGAAGGGGTCGCCGCCCTTCAGCCGTACGACCGACTTGCCCTGCTTGGCGTGCTCGATCAGCGCGTTGTTGATGGCCTCCTGGGCCATGAAACGGCCGTACGGGATCTTCGCCGCGTCGATCACCTCGACATGCGGCGGGAGTTCGGCGAGCAGGTCGCGAGGGCCGAGTCGGTCGGCGATGACCACGTCCGCCTCGGCGAGGAGACGGCGTCCGCGGACCGTGATCAGGTCCGGGTCGCCGGGGCCGCCGCCGACGAGGGCGACACCGGGAGTGCGGGTGCGGTGATGCGGAGCCACGAGGGTGCCGTCGCGGAGGCCCTCCACCACCGCGTCGCGGATCGCGGCGGTGCGGCGGGGGTCGCGGCCGCGGGCGTCCGTCGTGAGGACCGCGACGGTGACGCCCTCGCTGTGGCCCGTGGCCGGGGTCCACGCCGTCGCCGCGTCGGCGTCGTCCGAGCGGACGCACCAGACGCGGTGGCGTTCCGCTTCGGCGGAGGCGTCGGCGTTCGCCTTCTGGTCACGGGTGGCGATCAGCGCGTACCAGGCGTCCGCCAGATCACCGTCCTCGTACGGACGCTTCGTCCAGGTGATCTCGCCCGCGTCCGCCATCGCTTCCACGGAGGGGGTGGCCTCCGGGGATACGAGGTGGACGTCCGCGCCCGCGGCGATGAGCGCCGGGAGACGGCGTTGGGCGACCTGGCCGCCGCCGAGGACGACTACGCGGCGGCCGGCGAGGCGGAGGCCTACGGGGTAGGCGGGGTGTTCGGCCATGGCGGTGCGGCTCCTCGGACGGGGTGGGGCTTCGGTGCCTTGGGTTGGCCCCTGACGTGCGGATTTTATGCTGCGAGGGCGAGGGCGAGGGGGTCAGGGTGAGGCGGGGGTTCTTTCCCCCGTCCCGACTCTTCCCGAAACCGGGGGCTGCATCCCCGGGCCCGCATGTGCAGGTGAGTGGGCGGGCTGTGCTCACCCGTTCCGCTTCAGCGGAACGGGTGAGCACAGCCGTGACGGCTACTTCTCAGTCACCCCTGCCGAGTCGAACGTCGCCACCTCGTGCATCGCCCGCGCCGCGCTCTGCACCACCGGCAGCGCCAGCAGCGCGCCGGTGCCCTCGCCGAGGCGGAGGTCGAGGTCGACCAGCGGGCGCAGACCCAGCTTGTTCAGGGCGGCGACGTGGCCCGGCTCGGCGCTGCGGTGGCCGGCGATGCAGGCGGCCAGCACCTCGGGGGCGATGGCACGTGCCACGAGGGCCGCGGCGCCGGCGCTGACGCCGTCCAGGATCACCGGGGTACGGAGGGAGGCGCCGCCGAGGAGGAGGCCGACCATGGCCGCGTGTTCGAGGCCGCCGATGGCCGCGAGGACGCCGATGGGGTCGGCCGGGTCCGGTTGGTGGAGTTCGATGGCGCGGCGTACGACCTCGGTCTTGCGGGCGAGCGTCTCGTCGTTGATGCCGGTGCCCCGGCCGGTCACCTCTGCCGGGTCGGTGCCCGTGAAGACCGAGATGAGGGCCGCCGAGGGGGTGGTGTTGGCGATACCCATCTCACCGGTCAGCAGAGCCTTGTTGCCCGCCGCCACGAGGTCGCGGGCCGTCTCGATACCCACCTCGATGGCAGCGATGACCTCCTCGCGGGTCATCGCGGGCCCGGTCGTCATGTCGGCGGTGCCCGCGCGGACCTTGCGGGGCAGCAGGCCCGGCGTGGCCGGGAGGTCGGAGGCGACGCCCACGTCGATGACGCAGACCTCGGCGCCGACCTGGTTGGCGAAGGCGTTGCAGACCGCGCCGCCGCCGAGGAAGTTGGCCACCATCTGGGCGGTGACCTCCTGCGGCCAGTGGGTGACGCCCTGGGCGTGCACGCCGTGGTCACCGGCGAAGATCGCGACCGCGGCGGGCTCCGGGATCGGCGGCGGGCACATCCGTGACAGACCCGAGAGCTGCGCGGAGATGATCTCCAGCATGCCGAGGGCGCCGGCGGGCTTGGTCATCCGCTTCTGGCGTTCCCAGGCCTCGCCGAGCGCCTTGGCGTCCAGCGGACGGATGTTGGAGATCGTCTCGGCGAGCAGGTCGTGCGGCTCCTCGCCGGGCAGCGCGCGACGGCCGTACGTCTCCTCGTGGACGACCCAGGACAGCGGGCGGCGCTTGGACCAGCCCGACTGCATCAGTTCGGGCTCTTCCGGGAACTCGTCGACGTAGCCGACGCAGAGGTACGCGACGACCTCCAGGTGCTCGGGGAGGCCCAGCGCGCGGACCATCTCGCGCTCGTCGAAGAAGCTGACCCAGCCGACGCCGAGTCCCTCGGCGCGGGCCGCGAGCCAGAGGTTCTCGACCGCGAGGGCGGAGGAGTACGGGGCCATCTGCGGCTGCGTGTGGCGGCCCAGGGTGTGGCGGCCGCCGCGGGTCGGGTCGGCGGTGACGACGATGTTCACCGGAGTGTCGAGGATGGCCTCGATCTTGAGTTCCTTGAACTGTTTCGCGCGGCCCTTGGGCAGCGACTTCGCGTACGCCTCGCGCTGACGGGCGGCGAGTTCGTGCATCGAACGCCGGGTGTCGGCGGAACGGATGACGACGAAGTCCCAAGGCTGGGAGTGGCCTACGGACGGTGCCGTGTGGGCCGCCTCCAGGACACGGAGCAGGACGTCGTGCGGGATGGGGTCGCTGCGGAAGCCGTTGCGGATGTCGCGGCGCTCGCGCATCACCCGCAGGACGGCCTCGCGCTCCGCGTCGTCGTACCCGGGGGCCGCCGGGCCGGTGGACTCTCGTACGTCTGCCACTGCGGCCGTGCTTTCTTCCTGGTCGGCGCCCTGGGTGTCCAGATCGTCCGCTTGCTGTGCGAGTACGGTCTCCGTGGCCACCGGGAGGGGCTCCGGTACGGGGGGTGCCTGGACCTCCGCATCAGCTTCGGCCTCTGCTGCCTCTGCCTCGCGGGGCGCGGGTACGGGGGCGGCGGGCTCCGTTTCAGGGGCGGAGACAGCCGAGGTCTCCTCGGCCGGGGGCTGCTCCTCCGTGGGGAAGGGCGGCACCGTCATGGCGTGCGGCGGGGTCGGGGCGAGGTGCGGGGTCGTCGGCACCGTGCCCTCCACCGGCACGAACTGGCCGAGGGACCGGTCCGGATGGGGCTGCGCCGCGTGGGGGTCAAGAGGCGCGGGCGGGAGACCGGACGGGACTGCTCCGTCGCCGGGGGCCGGGAAGTGTTCGCCATGGGCCTGGCCCACAGCCGCGTGCGGCGCTTGCGCGTGCGCGCCCATTCCTGCCGATACGCCGTGCCGGGGCTCGGCCGCGGCCGGCTCGGCGAACGCCGGGGGCGCGTCCACGGGGAGCGCTTGCTCCTGTGCCTGGGGCAGCGGCGATGACTGCGTCAGGGCGTGGTCGGGAGTGTGCTGGACCTCCACAGGGGATCCCGTGTCCGCGAACTGGGCGGCGGGGTCCGGGAGGTGGCCGACGGAGGTGGCGAACTGGGCTGCCCGAACCGCGAACTGGGGCTCCGGAGCCGCCATCGCGTCGACCGGCTCCTCCCGGTCGGCGGGGTAACCAACCGGATGCACGACCGCGGGGTCCGTGAGCTCTGAGGGGGCCGCGAGTGCTCTGCGCGGTTTCGGCTCGGGCATGATGCTCGGCTCGGGCATGATGCTCGGCTCGGGCGTCATGTTCCGCTCGGGTGCGAGGAACTCGCCGTCCGAGGGGACCGGCGCCTGCGCGGCGAGGTGCGCGGGTGCGGCGTAGGCGTCTGCTGCGGTGTCCGTCGGCTCCGGGGCGTGGGCCGGGTGCGGGGCCCCCGGGAGGGGCGTCTCGTCCAAGTCCTGCGTGAGATGCGAGCCCAGCGATCCGTCCGGGGAGGGCACGGCTTCGGGAGCCTGGGGGGCGAAGGCGTCCGCCGTCAGCTCCGGCAGCGAGGACTCGGGGACGGGCGAGGGTGACGGAACCTCAGCGAGATCCTGGGCTCCGGAAGCCTGCGCCGACCGCGGGACCTGAACGGTTTCCGGTTCCTGAACGGTTTCCGGTTCCTGAACGGTTTCCGGTTCCTGAGAGACCTCAGCGAGCGCCTTGGGCTCAGCCGGGCCCTGGCCGTGGGAAGTCCGAGCCGCCTCGGGGACCTGAACGCCCCCCGACTCCTGCGTGTCCGCCGCGACCGTCTGGCCCTCTGCCACATCCTGCGCCGGATCATGAGGAGCATGCTCGAAAGGCGGCGTGGCCTGGGCGGATTCCACGCCCTGCACCGCCTCCGGGACGACCGTTTCTGCAGCGGCCTGGTCCGGACCCGACGGTGGGGCTCCCCACGGCATCGCACCCTGCGGCGGGATCTCGGAGAGCTGTTGCACATCGAGGTACTCGGGCCCGACGGTCGGCGGCCCGGGGTGGCGTACGGGAGTCACTGGGCTGCTGAACGCGGCTCCGGCAGCGGGGCTCACCCGCGCGCCCGCGGGGCCGCGGTCGGCGAGCGAGCGGACCGGGCTCGCGGAGCCGTCCGGGGTCGGCGGGCCGAGGTGCAGCGGGCGGCGGACCGGCGTCGGCTGCGGGGGCGGCGTGGGGTCCCGCACGGGCTCCGGCGCACGGACGGCACTGAGGTCGACCGAGCCGCTGTCCCGCCCGGCCGTCTCGTGCGGACCGGGCTCCTGCGGACGTGGTTCCTGCAGACCCGGCTCTTGCGGACCGGGTTCATGCAGGCCCGGTTCATGCGGACCTGGCTCGTGCGGGCCCGGTTCATGCGGACCCGGTTCGTGGACGAACGGCATCGGGGCCGGCGGCGGCACCTCGTTGCCCCACGCGCCCTGTGCTCCCGGGGCGCCGGGCATCAGGAGCAGGTCGTCGTCATCGGCGGGGGTCTCGGAGGGTTCGAGGAAGGTGTAGGCACCCGGCGCGAGGACGCCCGGCTGATCCACCATGCCTGCGTTCTCCGGCAGTCCCTCGCCCGGGACCTGGCCGGTGTCAGTCATGCGTACCCCTCGCCCATCGGTTAGTGCTTCCAAGTCCAGCTCGCCCGGAACGGCGCACCGACCGCCCCATGGTGAAGAACGAGCGCGCATGCCCAGCGGCACGAACGACCGGCCAAGAAAGACGACAAAGCCATTAACTGGCATTATCCCGGTCGTTCCGCCCTGGCGACAGCTTGATCCGCGAGGGCCCGCTGTGGACTGCGCCACGTTGCGCGTCCTCCGGTTCCGCCGTACCACACACACCTCAAAACGGGCGTGCTTTCCGGACATTGGCCTACGAAAGGCTGATCCCCCGAGAGCGGTACAACGATCGGCCAGCCTACCGCGCGCAGTACGACAACAGGATCACAGGGCGCGATCGATGCGATCGGGCAGACGGCCTGTGAGCAGGAACGCGACGCTCCGTTCCGTCTCCGTCCAGGCCTTTGTGTCGAGTTCGACGGACTGGATGAGGGCGCACTCCACCTGGTAGCCGTGCTCCGTCAGGTGCCTGCCGATGAGTTCGGCGGCGTCGCGGGTCGAGGCGTGCGTGACGATGCACTGCGGCCGGCGGTCGGCGACCGCGGAAACCACTGCGACTCCGCCGCCCCCGACCCGTACGACGTCGGGTTCGGGCAGGTCCTCAAGGACGTGCGGTGCGGCGCCGTGCACGATCTGCATCTGGACGCCGAAACGGCGCGCGGAATCCTCGGTGCGGGCGCAGGAGCCGGGGTTCTGGTCGACCGCGATGACGGCGGCGCCGGTGCGGGCCGCCTCGGTGGCGAAGGCGCCGCTGCCGGAACCGATGTCCCAGACGAGGTCTCCGACGCGCGGCCCCAGGCGGGCGAGTTGGGCGGCGCGCAGCAGATCCGACTCACCTTCACCGAGTGCGCCGCCGTACGCCTTCGCGGGGAGCGCCCAGCCTCGCGGTCCCGCGGCCGGCTCGGGGCCCGCGATCCAGCTGCCGCCCTCCGCCGCGGCCACGAAGCCGCCGATGACGATGACGACGTTGGGATCGCGCCAGGTGTGGTCGGCCGCCTTGTCGGAGGTGAGGATCGTGACCTGTTCGTTCGCGGTGCCGAGTTCCTCGCAGATGACGAAGGTCCGGTGTACTCCGTCCATGAGGAGGCCGAGTTCGGCGGGGCCCGCGCCGGGTGAAGTGAGAACGGCGACCTTGGTGTGTGCGCGACATACGTTCACTGCGCGCCTCAGGGTGCGGGCATGTGCGACGACCACGTGTGCGTCGTCCCAGGGCATTCCGGCGCGGGCGAACGCGGTGGCCACCGAGGAGACGGCGGGGACGACTTCGACCTCCAGGCCGAACTCGGGGCCCCGCAGGGTGCGGACGACGCCGAAGAAGCCGGGGTCCCCGTCGGCGAGGACGACGGCGCTGCCCCGGTGGCCCGCGATCCGGCGGGCGGCGAGGGCGACGCTGCCGAGGCGTATGCGTTCGGCGGTCGGGGGCACCTCGGGAAGCGCGAGGTGATGGGCCGTGCCGGCCACCAGGGTGGCGGCGGCGAGAGCTGAGCGCGCCGCGGCGGTCAGTGGCGAGCCGTCCCAGCCGATCACCGTGACCCGATCGGCCATCGTCGTCAGTCTCCAGAAAGGTTTTCGCAGGTCTTCAGGCAGGCCCTTGAGCGGGCTCCGTGAGAGTACCTGGTACCGCCGGGCAGCGCCCGAGGGGCTCCGGAGGGTGGCCGCGGTCCCGCGGATGCCGTACCGGGACGGATGGGTCCAGGTCCGCCTCCGGGGACTTCCCCGGTTTCCCTTCGCGGGCTCCCCGGGGTCAGTTCCAGTCGGAGAACGACGTGAAACCGCTGTCGGCGAACTGTTCGCCCACGCCGTCGAGGTCCTCCGGCAGCAGGCTCCACACGATGTAGTCGGTGCGTACGTCGGTCCACTCGCCGCCCTCGGTACGGGTGCGCGCTATGCAGGCGCCCCGCAGGACGCCCTCGCTGATGCAGCCGATCTTCTGGGCCACCTGCTGCGAAGCGGTGTTGTCGGCGGCCGTACGCAGTTCGATGCGCTCGAACTTCTGCTCGCGGAAGAGCCATTGGGCGGTGGCGAGCGCGGCCTCGGAGGCATAGCCCTCGCCGCGGGCCCAGGGGGCGATGATGTACGACAGTTCGGTGGACCGCACGTGCCAGTTCGTCTTGGCGAGCTGGATGATGCCGACCAGGCGCTGGGTGAGGAACTCGGTGACGGCGAGGTCGAGTCCGCGGCCCGCCCGGCGTTCGGTGGGCGCGTAGTCGGCGATCCAGGAGCGGGCACCGTCCTCGGTGAAGGGCTGCGGCACCGCGGTCCAGGCCGCGACCATCTCGTCGTTCATCATCTCGGTCAGAGCGGCGACGTCGTCGTCCTCGAGCGCGCGCAGTACCAACCGCTCCGTGCTGATGGAGATGTCGGGGAAGGTGCTCGTCATGCGCCGCTCCGTAACCTTCGGGAACCTCGGGCCCGAGTAACAACCGGGCCCGCTGAACTGCCCAGCATGCAGCATGAAACCACCGTGACGCACCACGGGGGTCCACCCCGGGTGATGGAGTGGACCCCCTGCGGTGACGAAGGCCGTCAGCCGGAAGTGACCGGCAGGACCGAGCCCTTGTACTTGTCCTCGATGAACTTCCTGACCTCCGGCGAGGTCAGGAGCTCGGCGAGCTTCTTGACCCGCGGATCGTCCTCGTTGCCCTTCTTGACCGCCAGGAGGTTCGCGTAGGGGTTGTCCTTCGCGGACTCCAGGAGGATCGCGTCGGTGGCGGGGCTGAGCCCCGCGTCCTGGGCGTAGTTGTTGTTGATCACCGCCACGGCGACGTCGTCGAGCGAGCGCGGCAGTTGGGCGGGCTCCAGTTCCTTGAACGTCAGGTGCTTCGGGTTGGCCGTGATGTCCTCGGGGGACGCGGTCGTACCGGCACCATCCTTGAGCGTGATGACTCCCTTGGAGGCAAGGAGCTTGAGGGCGCGCCCCTCGTTGGTGACGTCGTTGGGCACCGCGACGGTGGCTCCGTCGGCGAGCTCGGTGACGTCCTCGACCTTCTTCGAGTACACGCCCATGGGCGGCAGGTAGGCCTTGACGACCGACACCAGGTCCGTCCCCTTGGACTTGTTGAAGTCGTCGAGGTAGGGCTGGTTCTGGTAGAGGTTCGCGTCGAGCGAGCCCTCCTGGAGCGCCGTGTTCGGCAGGACGTAGTCCGTGAACTCGGTGATCTCCAGATCGAGTCCGGCCTTCTCGGCCAGGTCCTTCTTTATGTACGACAGGACCTCTCCTGCCGGTACGGCGGTGGCACCGACGACCAGGGCGTCGTCGGTGCCTCCGCCGGAGTCCGAGCCCGAACCGCAGGCGGCCAGTCCGAGGCCGAGGGCGATCGTGGCGGACACCGCGGATATGAGGTGCTTACGCATGGGGAACGCTCCTGAGGACAGCGGGATCAGAACGACGGGATGACGGAGCCCTGGTACTTGTCCTCGATGAACTTCTTGACCTCGGGCGAGGTGAGGAGCTCTGCGAGCTTCTTGACGCGCGGGTCGTCCTCGTTGCCCTGCTTCACCGCAAGGAAATTGCCGTACGGGTTGTCCTTCGCGGACTCCAGGACGAGGGCGTCCTCGGCGGGCGAGAGGTCGGCCTCGATGGCGTAGTTGCCGTTGATCACCGCGGCGTCGACATCCTCGAGGGAGCGCGGGGTCTGGGCCGCCTCCAGCTCCTTGAACTTGAGGTCCTTCGGGTTCTTGGTGATGTCCGAGGGGGTCGCTTCGTTGCCCACGCCGTCCTTGAGCGTGATGATCCCGTTGGCGGCGAGCAGCTTCAGCGCGCGCGCCTCGTTGACGCTGTCGTTCGGAACGGCGATCGTCGCGCCGCTCTTCAGGTCGTCGGCGCTCTTGACCTTGCTGGAGTAGAGGCCGAGCGGCTCCAGGTGCACCGTGACGACGGGCACGATGTGGGTGCCGTTCTTCTTGTTGAAGTCGTCGAGGTAGGGCTGGTTCTGGAAGTAGTTGGCGCCCACGGACCCGTCCTCGGTCGCCGTGTTCGGCGTGACGTAGTCGGTGAACTCCCTGACCTCCAGGTCGAGTCCCGCCTTCTTCGCCAGGTTGTCCTTGACGTAGTCGAGGATCTCCGCGTGCGGGACCGGGCTGGCGGCGACCACCAGCGGACCGCTGGTGTCGGAGGCCGAGTCGCTCTCCGAACCACAGGCGGTGAGACCCAGGGTGAGGGCTCCGGCTGCGAGGACGGCAGTGCTGAGCTTTGTGGCGTTACGCACGAAAAGTGCCTTTCCATGTGGGTGTAGCTGTCCCCGTGATGGGTGATACGGGGAAATCTGCGGGTGAGTTTCGGGGAAATCTGCGGGTGGATGAGGCAGTACTCAGGCGACCTTGCCGACGTCCGCGGCCGCGGGCTCCCCGGCCTTCAGCAGCCTCAGCCGCGGCCCGGATCCGGACCGGCCGCCGCGGCGGTGCAGCCCACGCGCCGCGTAGTCGCCGGCGAACTGGATGACCGAGATGACCACGGCGAGGATCCCTACGGTGATCCACATCAGCTCGGTCTCGAAGCGCTGGTAGCCGTACCGGATCGCGATGTCGCCGAGGCCTCCGGCGCCGACGGTGCCGGCCATCGCCGAGTAGCCGATGAGGGCGACGATCGTGGTGGTCGCCGAGGAGATCAGCGACGGCAGGGACTCCGGCACGAGGACCTTGCGGACGACGGTCCAGGTGTTGCCGCCCATCGACTGCACGGCCTCGACGAGCCCGCCGTCCACTTCGCGGACAGCGGTCTCGACAAGCCGCGCGAAGAAGGGGATCGCCCCGATCGCGAGCGGCACGATGGCGGCCTCACGGCCGATCGTCGACCCGGTGAGCCAGCGTGTGAAGCCCATCAGCGCGACCATCAGGATGATGAACGGCATGGAGCGGGCGATGTTCACGATCTGCCCGATGACCCTGTTCGCCAGCACGTTCTGGAGCAGTCCGCCGCGGTCGGTGAGGACGAGCAGGATGCCGAGCGGCAGACCGCCGGCGACGGCTATGAGCGTGGACCAGCCCACCATGTAGAAGGTGTCCCAACACGCCTGCGACAGCAGTGGCTGCATCTCCGACCAGGTCACTTGGCACTCTCCTTCAGCAGTACGGGCGCCTGGCCCTGCACGTCGATCTGCAGCCCCTGCTCACGCAGGAACCCGATCGGCACGACGTTCTCCTCGTAGCGGCCGGGCAGTTCGATGCGCATCCGGCCGACCTGCTTGCCCGCGACGGTGTCCATCGCGGCACCGAGGATCGAGATGTCGATGTTGTAGGTGCGGGAGAGCTGGGAGATGACGGGCCGGGTGGCAGCCTCGCCGTGGAAGGTGACGTCGACGACCGTGCGGTCGTCGTCGGTCGGGTCGCCGCTCACCGGGAAGAGCGCGGCGGCCAGTTCGGAGCCGGGCGTCGCGAGCAGCTCGCTGACGGTGCCGGACTCGACGATCCTGCCGTTCTCCATGAGGGCGGCCGAGTCGCAGACGGTCTTGACGACGTCCATCTCGTGCGTGATGAGCAGGACGGTCAGGCCCAGCTGCCGGTTCAGGTCGCGCAGCAACTGGAGGATGGAGCGGGTGGTCTCCGGGTCGAGGGCGCTGGTCGCCTCGTCGGAGAGCAGCACCTTCGGGTCCCCGGCGAGGGCGCGGGCGATGCCGACGCGCTGCTTCTGGCCGCCGGAGAGCTGGGCCGGGTAGGACTTCGCCTTGTCGGAGAGGCGGACCAGGTCGAGCAGTTCGAGCGCCTTGCGTGAGCGCTCCCTGCCGGAGACGCCGAGGATCTCCAGCGGCAGCTCCACGTTGTCCTGGACGGTGCGCGAGGACAGCAGGTTGAAGTGCTGGAAGACCATCCCGATGTGGCTGCGCGCCTCGCGGAGCTCCCTGCCCGCGCGGGGGCCGCGGCCGGCGAGCGCCGTGAGGTCCCGTCCGGCGACGGTGACCGTGCCGGAGGTGGGGCGTTCCAGGAGGTTGACGCAGCGGATGAGCGAGGACTTGCCGGCGCCGGACTGGCCGATGACGCCGTACACCTCGCCTTCGCGGACGTGCAGATCGACGCCGTCCAGGGCGGTGACCTCACGGCCGCGCGAACGGTAGACCTTGGTGAGGTCCGTGGTGGTGATCACTGGGGTTTCCGTCACTGTCGAGTGCAGGGCGTGGGTGTGCGCCGGGCACGGGTGCATTCGGTCTTGGACGCGGCACGGTTCTCGCGGTGGCGATGGCAGCCGGGGTCTGAAGAAGAATCGTGTGCGCGGGGCAGCGACCGTCACGTCCGGGGACGGACAGGGCGCGCCGGCTCGCTTCGGGGCGCGAGACTCGGGGTGGTGCGAGGGCCCTCTAGAAGGCGCACATTCGACACATACAACGAGCACCGGGCGTCATGGTCGCCTCGGTCGCAAGGGTGCGGCTGCTCGTCGTGGTCATGGGATCAAGTAAAGCAGACACACAGGTGGCGCCCCCCACCGCTGTCCGTATACCGGACAGCGGTGGACAGCTTTCAGCCCCGGCCGGAGATCTCCACTCCGTGCGCCGTGACCAGCGCCGACAGTGCGGAGAGGTCGTCGACCACGAGGTCGGCGTCCAGCTCGTGGGGCCGGTGGGTTGTGGCCAACGCCACGGTGGTCATTCCGGCGGCGCGGCCCGCCTGCAGGCCCGCCGGGGCGTCCTCGAAGACCACACAGCGGGCCGGGTCGACGCCCAGTTCGCGGGCGGCGAGGAGGTAGGGCTCGGGGTCGGGCTTGCCGCGGGTGATGTCGTCGGCGGTGATCAGCGTCTTGGGGCGGATGCCGACCTCGCCGAGCCGCGCCTCGGCCAGCCGCCGGGTGGCGGAGGTGACGACGGCCCAGCGGTCGGAGGGCAGGGAGGCGAGGAAATCGGCCGTCCCGGGAAGCAGCAGGACCCCGCCCGGTACGTCCTCCACCTCCAGCTGCTCGATGCGCGCGAGGGCCTCGGGGACCAGGTCGGCGGGCAGCAGGTCGGCGGCTATCTCGGCGGCGGGGCGGCCGTGCAGTTCGATCCGGGTGAAGTCCTCGGCGGTGATGCCGTACTCCTGGTACCACCGGGTCCAGCAGCGGTTCACCGACTCAAGGGATGAGACGAGTGTTCCGTCGTTGTCGAAGAGGAGAGCTTCAGCGTGGATCTTCATGCCTTCGACCCTACGGCGCACCCCGGGGGCAAGGGCACCAGGTCTTTTGGCCCGTAATAGGGTCGGCACATGCTTGATGCCCTGACGGTCGCCACGGCCGTCGCCGCGCTCGCGCTCGCCGCCTGGTGCGGCTGGGCCGCCTACCGCGATCAGCCCACCAAGGACTGGCACTTCATCGGCATGGCCGTCGTGTCACTCCTCGCCGCGGTCCAGCTGGTGATCGGCATCGTCCAGCTCGCGCGCGGTGAGAAGCCGGAACAGGGCACGACGATCTTCGTGGCGTATCTGGTCGGCGCCTTCGCCTGCATCCCGGCCGCGGGTTTCATGTCGCTGACCGAGCGCACCCGCTGGGGATCGATCACCGTGGCCGCCGGCGGCTTCGTCCTCGCCGTTCTCGAGGTGCGGCTCTATGACATCTGGGGAGGCTGAGATGACGGCCACGCAGGAGAACGGGACCGCACCTCAGAAGAAGAAGAAGAAGCGGACGCGGCTCATCAGCGGTCCCGGAATGCTGCTGGTCTGGCTGTACGGCGTAATGGTCGTCGGCGCTGTCTCGCGCAGCGCCGTGCAGATCTCGACGGAGTTCGACAAGGCCCCGCTCGCCTACTCGCTCTCCGCGCTCGCGGGGCTCGTCTACGGCTTCATCACGTACTCGCTCGTACGGGGCGGGGAGACGGCCCGCAGGGCGGCGCTGGTGTGCTGCGCCGCCGAGCTCGCGGGCGTGCTGATCGTCGGAACCTGGACGCTGGTGGAGCCGTCCGCCTTCCCCGACGCCACGGTGTGGTCGGACTACGGGATGGGCTATCTGTTCATCCCGGTGCTGCTGCCGGTGTCGGCGATGTACTGGCTTCGCAAGGCCGCTCGTACGACCACGCAGTGACCGGCCTACAACCGCTGCCCGGCAACCGCTAGGCGCTGGCGGCGAACGCGCCCGCGCGGGCGCCCTTCGCCAGGGTCACCAGCGTGAGCCGCTCGTCGACGCGCTCCGTGGACACCTGGGCGTAGCCGTGCTTGCGGTACAGCCGCAGGTTGTGGTCGCTGCGGTGGCCGGTGAAGAGTTCGAAGGACTTGGCCACGCCGTCCGCGCCGAGCCTGGCCTCGATCGCGGCGAGCAGCCGTCCGCCCAGCCCGTGGCGCTGCATGCGCGGGTGGACGATGAGCTTGTTGATACGGGCGATGCCCTCGGCGTCCACTGCGCCGCGGACCGAGGCCACCACCTCGTCGCCGAGCCGGGCCACCAGGACGGTGCCTTCGGCGAGCTCGGCCCTGAGGGAGTCGAGCGGCTGGGTGAGCGGCTCGATGCCGTAGTCGCCGTACAGCTCGGCCTCGCGCTGGTAGCAGAGGTACTGCAGCTTGAGGATCTGCTCGGCGTCCTGCGTGGTCGCCGCCGAGATGGTCACGCTCATGCCCATGTGTGCACGCCTCCCGCTCACCTGTTCCACCGGTCGTCCCCCACTCCTATCCCCGCGGTTCCCCGGCCGCAACCTCCGGCGTGAGCAAACGACGCAGACATCCCAGACATCGGGAACGTTCCGGGCCGAGGCTGCCCTGTGAGATACCCAACTCCCCCGCGATCTCGCGGTAGGTGAGGTCCTTCGGGGAGAGCAGCGCCGTCAGCAGGCTCGGGCAGCGGCCGGGCAGGCGGCGTACCGCGTCATACAACGCGCGATGGCGGGCGGCGGTCATCGCCTGCTGTTCGGGGCCGGGGCCGCGGTCGTCGGCGGGATCGGCGGCGTACGGCTGTTCGACGCGGGCCGTACGGCGGCTGCGGCGGGCCTCGGAGCGGACCGCTCGGCGCAGCCAGCCCTGCGGGTCGACGGGTGGGCCGTCCGTGTCGAGACGCTCCAGGAGGCGCAGCCAGACGGCCTGCTCCAGGTCGCCTTGTTCGGCGCCGGACGCATATGCCTCGGCCGAGGCCTCGGCGGCGAGCAGTGGGCGCAGGGTGGCAACCATCTCGTGTGTCATATGCGGCACGACGCGGCCGCCCCGGCGGGTGGTTGCCGGAGCGGCCGTCTGTCACCCCAACCGGGATGGCGGGGTCATCCGTTGACGAAGTCCGCGCGGGCGAGCACCCCGGTGTCGGCGTTGTCGGTGAAGACGCCGTCGATGCCCGTCTCGAAGTAGACCTTGAAGACGCCGAAGACGTCTCCGTAGGCGTCCGCGTCCGTGCCCTTGCGGTAGGCCGGCGGCAGGAAGGGGTTCTCGTTGCGCATGGTGTAGGGGTGCAGGATCAGGCCCTGCGCGTGTGCGTCCCTGACCAGGGTGGTCGGCTTGGTGAAGTCGCCGTTCGCGTCCTTCGGGATGATCAGGTTCAGCGTGGGGCCGATTCCCTGGGCGTAGGAGGCGATCTCCTTGAGGCCCTTGGGGGTGACGAGGTCGGCGACGGTGCGCGGGTCGCCGGTCGTGACGAAGTCGAAAGGCCTGGTGTTCGCGGCGTCGAGCAGGACCGCGAGCGGGTTGTCGACGAGCTTGTTCATGTGCTGGATGCTGGTCGGCTCGAAGGACTGGATGATGACCGGCGAGTTCTTCTTGTCCTTGCCCGCCTTGCGCAGCAGCTTGGCGAGCATCTGCTCGGTGTCCAGGCCGAGCGCCCGGAAGTAGGTGGGGTGCTTGAGCTCGGGGTAGATCCAGACCTGCTTGCCGCGCTTGCGGGTCTGCTCGTCCTGCCACTTGAGCACCTCTTCGAACGTGGGGATCTCCCAGCGTCCGTTGTAGAGGGTGTTGTGCGGGCGGTTGGCGGGGATGCGCTCGATCGCCCGCAGGGTCTTCAGCTCGGCGAGCGTGAAGTCCTCGGTGAACCAGCCGGTGACGGCGACGCCGTCAAGACTCTTCGTGGTCTTGCGACTGGCGAACTCGGGGTGGTCCGCGACGTCGGTGGTGCCGCCGATCTCCGGCTCGTGGCGGCATACGAGGTGACCGTCCTTGGTGGGTACCAGGTCGCCGGCCTCGACGACGTCCGCGCCGAGGTCGAGGGCGAGCTGGTAGGACCCGAAGGTGTGCTCGGGGCGGTAGCCACTGGCCCCACGGTGTCCGATGATCGTCGGCTTCGGCAGGCTCTGGTAGCCGCCGCCCGACTTCTGCGCGTCCGCCCGGGCCACGCCGGGCAGTCCGAGGACCGCGCCGCCCGCCCCCAGCACCGCGGCTCCGAGCAGCGTCCGCCGTGCGGCGCCCCGCTTCTGTCCGTTCGACTCCTGCGCTCCCATGACCACTCCCGCTGTATTGCCCCCGCGCCTGACAAAGCGGCTCGATCGTAAGTTCCCTTGTGTTACGAGAGGGAGACCTGGGGCGAAACACGCGGGTTCCCCTGCGTGTCGTACGGAACAAGCATGGTGACGGCGCGTCGGCTTTGAATCGGCTGTGCAGGGTACCCGCAGAGCAGCAGCACGGTGAACGTCCACCGCCGGTCGCCGGGTGCTGGGCGGTGAACGGTCGCAGACGGTGATCAGATACGGCGGCGGGCGTGCGGGGGCGCCGGGCGCGAGATGGGTCACATCGTTCACGGCCGCGCGACGGCCTCTCCGGTGGGGCCACCGCAGGTAAACGTACGTCAACAGTGCGTATCCACTCCGTGAACCCGATGTGCAATGCCCCCGGGGCCGCGAGTATCGTCCTCACCTGCACATACTCATACCGAATCCCTTGACACCGGAGGGCCCGTTGTCCCGCTTCGCGCTCATCAAGGCAGTGCTCGGACCGATCATGCGCCTGATGTTCCGCCCCCGGGTGGAAGGTGCGGAGAACATCCCGGGCGAAGGTCCGGTGATCCTGGCCGGCAACCACCTCACGTTCATCGACTCGATCATCATGCCGCTGTTCTGCGACCGTCAGGTCTTCTTCCTCGGCAAGGACGAGTACGTCACCGGCAAGGGCGTCAAGGGCCGTCTGATGGCCTGGTTCTTCACCGGCTGCGGCATGATCCCGGTCGACCGCGACGGCGGGCGCGGCGGTGTCGCGGCGCTGATGACCGGCCGTCGTGTGCTGGAGGACGGCAAGGTCTTCAGCATCTACCCGGAGGGCACCCGTTCTCCCGACGGCCGGCTCTACCGGGGTCGTACGGGGATCGCCCGGCTGGCGATGATGACCGGTGCGCCCATCGTCCCGTTCGCCATCATCGGCACGGACAAGATCCAGCCCGGCGGTGCCGGCTTCCCGCGCCCCGGCCGGGTCACGGTCCGTTTCGGTCAGGCGATGGAGTTCTCGCGGTACGAGGGCATGGATCGCGACCGCTATGTCCTGCGGGCCGTGACGGACTCGGTGATGACCGAGGTCATGCGGCTGTCGGGTCAGGAGTACGTGGACATGTACGCCACGAAGGCGAAGGCCGCGTAGGCGCTCCGCTGGTTACGCCGGGGAACTGCAGGCGCCGGTTCAGCGCCGACCGTTCGTGACCCGTCCTGCCGTTCGCGGCGCCTCTGGCCGACTGGACAGGCTGCTCCTCGGGCGGCCCGCCGTTCGTATGTCCGGCACCGGGGGCGGGGAACCACAGGACGAACGTGGAGCCCTCGCCCACTCGGGAGAACAGCCTCACCCGACCCGCGTGTGACTCCACGATCTGCCGGACGATCGCAAGGCCTAGTCCGGCGTGCCGGTCGCGCCCGCCGCCGTTGGCCTTCGCCCGCCAGAACCGGTCGAAGACCCGGGCCTGGTCACCGTCGAGGATGCCCGGTCCCTCGTCCCGCACGGATATCCACAGCCAGCTCTCCGTCCGTCCGGCGGACACGGTGATACGGGTGCCGGGCGGAGCGAGTCGTACGGCGTTCGAGAGCAGGTTGCCGACGGCTCTGCGCAGCGCGTCGTGGTCGCCGATGACGGTCAGGCCGGTGCTCAGCCTGCGCCGCAGGACGAGTCCCCGCTCGGCGGCCGGAGAAGTGACGGACGTGTCATGGTCGGTGGCTCCTTCGGCCGTGTGGGACGACGTCGGATACGGAGCCAAGACCATCAGGTGGGGGCGAAAACGAGCTTAAAGCCGGGATCCGCCTACGGGTTGGGCCGTCGGCCGGTCCGTTTTCGGCACGTCCGCGGCGCTCTCCTCCAGCTGCTGGCCGCGCAGCAGGAACCACGCCGCCACCGCGGTGCCGAGCAGCACCACCGCGCCGGCGCCCGCGGCGAGCGTGAGCCCGTCGACGAACGCGGTGCGGGCCGAGTC
Organism: Streptomyces sp. NPDC005808; assembly: GCF_042871385.1. Classification (NCBI taxonomy): domain Bacteria; kingdom Bacillati; phylum Actinomycetota; class Actinomycetes; order Kitasatosporales; family Streptomycetaceae; genus Streptomyces; species Streptomyces sp. NPDC005808. Next base: position 138,084 of record NZ_JBIAIK010000010.1, read on the forward strand.
CATCAGGGCAGCCGCGGTGTCCGCGGGCAGACCGGCCGCCGACTCGACGGCGCCCCCGAGGGACTCGTGGGCCTCGGCCGGTGTACCGGCGCGTCCGGTGAAGCCTGCGTAGACGCTGGTCACGATCGAGCCGAGGAGGGCGATGCCGAGGGCGGCGCCGAGTTCGTACGCCGTCTCGGAGACCGCGGACGCGGAGCCCGCCTGCTCCTTGGGCACGCTGGAGAGGATCACGTCGGCCGTGACGGTGAAGGAGAATCCCGCGCCGATGCCGACGACCAGCAGCGCGGCGCCGAGCAGCGGATAGCCGGTGGACCGGCTCAGCAGGGTGAGCGCGGCGAGCGCCAGGCCCACCGCCGCGAGACCACCGGTGACCACGGCGCGCACCGAGAACCGCCGCGCGACCGTACCCGCGATCAGACCCGCGGCCACCGCGCCGATCGCGGCGGGCAGTTCGGCGAGGCCGGCCTCCAACGGGCCCCTGCCCTGTACGAGTTGCAGGTACTGCGAAAGGAAGAAGACCAGCCCGGACAGGCCGAGGATGGTGAAAAGGTCGGCGAGCACAGCTCCGGAGAAGCCTCGGTGACGAAAGAGACGCATGTCCAACAACGGTGAGGAAAGGGTGAGTTGGCGCCGTACGAACCAGTAGAGGGCGCCGGCGCCGAGCAGCCCGGCGGTCACCGCCGGCCACTCGAAGCCGTGCGTGGCGGCCTCCTTCACCGCGTACACGACGCCGATCACGCCGATGAGGGAGAGTCCGACGCTGGTCAGGTCCCACGGGCCGGGGCTCGGGGTGCGCGACTCGGGCAGCAGCTTGACGCCGACGAGGACGAGGACGGCCATCACGGGCAGGTTGATCAGGAAGACCGAGCCCCACCAGAAGTGTTCGAGCAGGAATCCGCCCACCACGGGGCCGACCGCCGTACCGGCGGAGGCGGCCGCGCCCCAGATACCGACGGCGAGACTGCGCTCGCGAGGGTCGTGGAAGAGGTTGCGGATCAGGGCGAGCGTGGCGGGCATCAGGGTCGCACCCGCGACACCGAGCAACGCCCTTGCCAGGATCATCAGTTCAGGTGTCGTCGCATACGCGTTGAGGACGGATATCGCGCCGAAGGCCGTGGCGCCGATCAGCAGCAGCTTCTTGCGGCCGATGCGGTCACCGAGGCTGCCCATGGATACGAGCAGGCCCGCGATCACGAAGGAGTAGACGTCACCGATCCACAGCAGCTGCGTCCCGGACGGCTTCAGGTCCTCGCTGATGTACGGGGTGGCGAGGCCGAGGACGGTCGCGTCGACGGCCACCAGCAGCACGGCCAGGACGAGGACGCAGAGCGCCGGCCAACGGCCCGGGCGCTTCTCCACCTCCGCCACGGATGCCGGCTGCAGAGTGCTGGTCATGATTCCTCTCTCCTTAGTGCACCGCCGAGCAACAGCTCGACGGTCATGAAGTGAAAGTCCTTGGCGGCCACGCGGCCGTCCATCACGGCCCAGGCGCCGGAGGCCATCAGCCCGTAGAGCGCCTCGGTGAGCCAGGCCGGACTGAGGTCGATGCGGAACTCGCCGTGCTCCTGACCGCGCCGGAACAGGTCGCCGATGCGCTGGTCGAGACGGGCCCAGCCCTCGTGCTGTGCGTCGCCCTCGAAGAGCTGGTTCTCCGTGTAGAGGAAGGCCAGCAGGGCCGCGACGGGCTCGATCTCCGCCACCAGCCGCCGTACGGCTTCGCGCGCACTGCCCTCGTCGAGCAGGGCCGCGTCGAGGGCCGCGTCGCACTCCCGGATGCCGAGTTCTTCGAGCGCCCGGACGAGTGCGTCCCGCCCCGCGAACTGGCGGTGCAGCGTGGCCCGGCTGATCCCGGCCGCCTTGGCGACCTCGTCCATGGTGGCGGTGGATTTCCGGGTGAGCAGGGCGGCTGCGCTGCGCAGCACATGTTCACGGTCGACGGCCATGAGACAACTCTAACCCATATGAGACATCAACGTCTCATCGGGCGAGTGCGAGTCTCACCGCTCGGAGCTCATCGAGGTGCTCAGTGCCAGGGCAGCTGCCCGCGCCGCTCCCAGTAGGTGGCCGGTTCCTCCGCCAGCGCGTCGAGCCTGGCGAGCTGGTCGTCACCCAGGTCGACGACCGCCGCGTGCAGATTCGAGGCGAGCTGATTGACCGTGGCCGCGCCGGACAGGACGACTCCGGCCCAGGGCTGCCGCAGGACGAGAGCGAGGGCGACCGCGTCGGCGCCCAGCCCGGCCTCCCCCGCGATGTCGCGCAGACCGCCCGGTGCGTGCTCCGCCGCGAGACGTCCGTTGGCCATGGCCTCCTTGACGATCACGGTGAGTCCGGCGTCGTGGGCCTCGGCGAGCGCGGGCGCGGCCGAGGTCTCCAGCGCGTTGTACGTGGCCTGGACGGTACGGAAGAGAGGCTCGCCGTCGACGGTCACGGTGAGCGCGGCGCGGATCGCGTCGGCCTGGGCGGGCCCACTGGTGGAGAAGCCGATCGAAAGCCCCTGGACGGCGGCCTCGGCCAGCTCGGCGTGGAGTTCCTTGTCGGTGAGGGCCGGACTGTCCGGGGTCACCGAGTGGATCTGGTAGAGGTCGAGCCGGTCGCCGAGCAACTCGGCGGTCTCGGCGCGCTGCTTCTCGTACGTGGCGACGCTGTGGTCCTTGACCTCGTGCGCCTCGGCGTCGGTGCGCCAGGCCGCCGTGTAGGTGTAACCCCACTTGCTGCCGATCACGACGTCGTCGATGTCGGGCCTGCTGTGCAGCCAGTCGGCGAGGAACTCCTCGGAGCGGCCGTACGAGCGGGCCACATCGAAGTAGCGCACACCCTGGGCGTGGGCGGCGTCGAGGAGTTCGTGGGTGCGGGCGCGCAGCGTGTCGACGCTGCGGTTCTCTCCGAGGTCGCGGTCCCGGCCGAGGGTGATGTAGCCGGGGCGGCCGACCGCCGCGAGGCCCAGGCCGATGTGGCAGGTGGGGGTCGTCGCTGTGGCCAGTCGGGCGAAGGGCATCACGGGCTCCGTTCGGTCGGCTCCGGTACGGCTTCGACCAACGTAACCCGCGATGCCCTTCGCTTCCGCCTCGGAGTTCGGTCCCTGCCGTGCCTCCGCCTCGGAGGTCCGTCCCTGCCGTGCCTCCGCCTCGGAGGTCGGTCCCTGCCGTGCTTCGGCCGGCGCGGGAGCGTCGTGGTCCCTACGTGCGGTTCCCCGCGCCCCTGACGGTCACTGCTTGTTCTTGGCCGTTGCCCACTTGTGCTGGGCCGCCACGTCCTGCTTCACCTCTGCCAGCTGGATCGCGACCGCGCTCGGCGCCGTCCCGCCGCGGCCGTCGCGGGAGGCCAGGGCACCGTGGACGTTGAGGACCGTCCGCACCTCCGGCGTCAGATGCGCGGAGATCTTCGCGAACTGCTCGTCGGTCAGGCCGTCCAGCTCGATGCCGTCGGCCTCGGCGACCTTCACGCACTCGCCGGCGACCTCGTGTGCGACGCGGAACGGCACGCCCTGCTTGACCAGCCACTCGGCGATGTCGGTGGCGAGCGAGAAGCCGGCCGGGGCCAGCTCCTCCATGCGCTCGCGGTTGACGGTCAGGGTCGCCATCATGCCGGTGAAGGCGGGGAGCAGGACCTCCAGCTGGTCGCAGGAGTCGAAGACCGGCTCCTTGTCCTCCTGGAGGTCGCGGTTGTACGCGAGCGGGAGGGCCTTGAGTGTCGCCATCAGGCCGGTCAGGTTGCCGATGAGGCGGCCGCTCTTGCCGCGCGCCAGCTCCGCGATGTCCGGGTTCTTCTTCTGCGGCATGATCGACGAGCCCGTGGAGAACGCGTCGTGGAGGGTGACGAAGGAGAACTCCTTCGTGTTCCAGATGATGATCTCTTCGGCGATCCGGGAGAGATTCACGCCGATCATCGCGGTGATGAAGGCGAACTCGGCGACGAAGTCACGGGAGGCCGTGCCGTCGATGGAGTTGGCCACGCTGCCGTGCTCGAAGCCGAGGTCCTTGGCGACAGACTCCGGGTCCAGGCCGAGAGACGAACCGGCCAGAGCGCCCGAGCCGTACGGCGACACCGCCGTCCGCTCGTCCCACTGGCGCAGGCGCTCCGCGTCCCGGGCCAGGGGCTGGACGTGGGCCAGGACATGGTGCGCGAACAGCACCGGCTGGGCGTGCTGAAGGTGGGTGCGGCCGGGCATCGCGACGTCCGGGTGGGCCTCCGCGAGGCCGATCAGCGCGTCCTGGAGATCGGCGATCAGACCGCCGATGATCCGGGCGTGGTCCCGCAGGTACATCCGGAAGAGGGTGGCGACCTGGTCGTTGCGGGAGCGGCCGGCCCGGAGCTTGCCGCCGAGGTCGGGGCCGAGGATCTCCAACAGGCCGCGCTCCAGGGCCGTATGGACGTCCTCGTCGGCGATCGTGCCGACGAGGGAGCCGTCGGCGACGTCCGCCGCGAGCTGGTCGAGGCCCCCGAGCATGCGCGTCAGCTCGTCGTCCGTGAGCAGGCCCGCCTTGTGCAGCACGCGCGCGTGGGCACGCGATCCGGCGATGTCGTACGGCGCGAGGCGCCAGTCGAAGTGGACGGACGCGGACAGCTTGGCCAGGGCCTCGGCGGGACCGTCGGCGAAACGGCCGCCCCAGAGCCGTACGTCACCGCTGTTGCTGCTCACTTGCTGTGCTCCTCGGAAGGTGGGTGGATGTGCGACCGCCTCCCCACCACGAGGCGGCCGTCAGGCTGGTAAGGACGGAACCTACGCCAGGTCCCGCTGCGCCGCGATCTTCGACGACAGGCTGTAGATGTCGATGAAGCCCTTGGCCGCGGCCTGGTCGAAACTGTCGCCCGTGTCGTACGTCGCGAGGTTGAAATCGTAGAGCGACGTTTCGGAGCGCCGGCCGGTGACGACGGCGCGGCCGCCGTGCAGCGTCATCCGGATGTCGCCGTTGACGTGCTGGCTGGCTTCGTCGATGAAGCCGTCCAGGGCGCGCTTGAGCGGGGAGAACCACTGGCCGTCGTAGACCAGTTCGCCCCAGCGCTGCTCCACCTGCCGCTTGTAGCGGGCAAGTTCACGCTCGACGGTGACGTTCTCCAGCTCCTGGTGGGCGGTGATCAGGGCGATCGCGCCCGGAGCCTCGTACACCTCACGGGACTTGATGCCCACGAGGCGGTCCTCGACCATGTCGATCCGGCCGATGCCCTGGGCGCCGGCGCGCTCGTTCAGTTGCTGGATGGCCTGCAGGACGGAGACGGGCCTGCCGTCGATCGCGACGGGGACGCCCGCTTTGAAGGAGATGACGACCTCGTCGGCCTCCCGGGGCTCGGCCGGGTTCGAGGTGTACTCGTAGATGTCCTCGATCGGCGCGTTCCAGATGTCCTCCAGGAAGCCCGTCTCGACAGCCCGCCCGAACACGTTCTGGTCGATGGAGTACGGGGACTTCTTGGAGGTGGCGATCGGGAGCTGCTTCTCCTCGCAGAAGGCGATCGCCTTGTCACGGGTCATCGCATAGTCGCGGACCGGGGCGATGCACCGGAGGTCGGGGGCGAGAGCGACGATGCCGGCCTCGAAGCGGACCTGGTCGTTGCCCTTGCCGGTGCAGCCGTGCGCGACCGTGGTGGCGCCGTGCTTCTGGGCGGCGGCGACGAGGTGCTTGACGATCGTCGGCCGGGAGAGCGCGGAGACCAGCGGATAGCGGTCCATGTAGAGGGCGTTGGCCTTGATCGCCGGGAGGCAGTACTCCTCGGCGAACTCGTCCTTGGCGTCCGCGACCTCGGCCTCGACGGCACCGCAGGCGAGCGCACGCTTGCGGATGACGTCCAGGTCCTCGCCACCCTGGCCGACGTCCACGGCGACGGCGATGACCTCGGCGCCCGTCTCCTCGGCGATCCAGCCGATGGCGACTGAGGTGTCCAGACCGCCTGAGTAGGCGAGTACGACGCGCTCGGCCACGGGCTTCTCCTCACAATGCGTTCGCTGACATGTATGAGTATGCAGTGTGATGCATGATTCGTCAATCGGAACACGACCCCCGGACAGGCAGCCGCAGGCTTCGAAATTCCTTAGACAAAGTAAGGAACTTGCTCAATAATCGTTAGACATGGGAAAGACTTACGAACGCATTGACGGCAGACTGCGTACGTTCATCGAGGCGCAGCCCCTCTTCTTCACCGCGACCGCACCCCTGGCGGGGGACGGCACGATCAACCTCTCCCCCAAGGGACTCACCGGCTCCTTCGCCGTGCTGGACGAACTGACCGTGGCCTACCTGGACTTCGCGGGAAGCCATGCCGAGACGATCGCCCATCTGCGGGAGAACGGCCGGATCACCCTCATGTGGTGCGCCTTCCAAGGAGGGCCGAACATCGTCCGCGTGCACGGCCACGGTGAGCCCGTCTTCCGTGACGACCCCCGGTTCGGTGAACTGCTCGCCCACTTCCCGGACATCGACCCGACCCCGCACGGCCTCCGCGCCATCATCGTCGTGACGGCCGACCTGATCCGCGACAGCTGCGGGTACGCGGTGCCCTTCATGTCTTACGACGAGGACCGCGACGTGCACGCCAAGCGCTTCGCGCGCGAGGACGACGCCTCGCTCGACGCGTACTTCGGGAAGAAGGAACACATCGCGACGAGCATCGACGGCCTGCCCGGGCTGCCCCTGCCACTGCCTCCCACCCCTGCCTGAGCCTGCCTGCACGTCCGCCTGAGCCTGAACCCCTGCCTGAGCCTGAACTCCTACCTGGGCCTGAACTCCTGCCTGGGCCTGAATCCCTGCCTGGGCCTGCACCTCGCGGAATCTCGCACCACTCCGTGCCGTATGTCGGAGTACAGACAGTTTGTCGATCTCCGGGCTACATAGGGCTGTTGTGATTATTTGACGGAATTCTCCCTTCCGCCGTTCGCAGCCCTTACGCTCGGCAATACCGCCCTTTGGGCGGGAACGCCAGGAGCACATGGGGGATCAATGTTCCGACCCGCTCGCGAACCTCAGAGCAAACGTCATGTCCGCAACTCCTTCTTCGTTGTCGGCGAGGGCATCCTCGCCGACCCCGGGACCGAGGGCCCGGCAGATCGGCCGCCGACATCAACCATCGCCGCACTCCGCAAGTTCCAGTTCTCCCGCCTCGGCAAGCAGGCTGAGGAGACGCAATTACTCGACCGGGCCACCCGCCAGGAACTCGCCGAGGCGATGACGGACCGGACCCTCGCGCAGCCCGACTCGGACAATCCGACGGTGCCGGCGGGCTTCACGTATCTCGGTCAGTTCGTGGACCACGACCTGACCCTGGACGCCACGGCCGTACAGCTGGACGAGGACATCACGGTCCAGCAGCTGCTCCAGGGGCGCTCACCGGCCCTGGACCTCGACAGCCTCTACGGCCTCGGCCCGGAGAACCGCTTGGGCCGGCGGTTCTACGAGGACGACGGCATCCGGCTGAAGACCGGCACCACACAGGGCCTGGTGGACGGCGACGAGATCACCCGGCTTCCGCTCACCGGCTTCGATCTGCCCCGGGTGGGCGTCGGCTCACTGATCTCCGAGCGGCGCCGACCGCTGATTCCGGACGCGCGCAACGACGAGAACCTCATCGTCGCGCAGATCCACACCGCCTTCATCCGCTTCCACAACCGGCTCGCGACCGACCTTCTCGACAAGGGCGTGTCCAGTGCCGTGCTGTTCGAGTCGGCACGCGAGGCGATCGTCAAGCACTACCAGTGGATGGTCCGCCACGACTTCCTTCCGAGGATCGTCGACAGCGCCATCCTCGACGAGGTCTTCACCAAGGGGCGCACGTACTTCGAGCCGTCGGCACACGACCAGGAACACCCCACGATGCCGATCGAGTTCTCCGTGGCCGCCTACCGTCTCGGCCACAGCATGGTGCGAGGCGCCTACAACTGGAACAGGGTCTTCGACAACGGCGGCGGCACACTGCCGCTCCTGTTCCGCTTCACCGGCACCAGCGGCATCCTCTCGCCGCCGCCCGCTGACACCAGGGACCCCGAGGCGGGCAGCTTCGAGCACCTGCCCACCAACTGGATCGCCGACTTCCGGCGCCTGTTCGACTTCCGCGCGGGCGGCCGCGAGGACCTCGGCGTGACCGACGCGGAGTTCAACCTCGCCAAGCGCATCGACACCCTGCTGGTCAATCCGCTGGCCGACCTGCCGCTCGGCTCCTTCGGCGGGCGCGGACAGCCGCCGGTCGACGCCGCCGAGCTGAACCTGGCGTTTCGCAACCTCACCCGGGCCAACATGCTGAGTCTCGCGACGGGACAGCAGATGGCCGAGCAGCTCGGCGTGAAGCCGCTGCTCCCGTCCGACTTCGACAACCGTCCCGGCGGAGTCCAGATCTCCGACGCGCTCAAGGAGAAGCTCGTCGACAACTGCCCGCTGTGGTTCTACATCCTCCGCGAGGCCGAGGTGAACGGCGGCGGCCGGCTGACCGGCGTAGGCGGACGCATCGTCGCCGAGGTGTTCCACCGAGCCATCGAGGGCAGCCGGTACTCCATCGTCCGCGATCCGTTCTGGCGGCCCTTCCTCACCCCCGACCCGGAAAGGAAGAGCCGGGGCCTCTTCGAGATGACCGACCTGCTGCTGTACGCCTTCGAGGGCAGGACGACTCTCCTCAACCCCCTGGGTCCGTAACCGCAGACCCTGTGCACAGCGCGGATTCCGGGCGCCCGGGAGGGCACCCGGAATCCGCGGAACCACCGCCGGTCGACGCCGAATCCGCGGAACCACCGCCGGACGACGTCCGAATCCGCGGAACCAGCGCCGGACGACGTCCGGTCGGCCCACCCGGGCTGCCCCGACCGCTGCCTCCCCGTAGCGTCCGCTCCATGCCTCGTCCCGGTGCCGCCGTCCTCCTCGCGTCCGTGTCCCTCCTCCTCCTGGGCCTGGCCCCGAGCGGTCCGCCTCCGCTGCCCGAGCGGATGGCGGACACCGGTGGCGGCACGCAGCTCATCACCGCGCAAGCCGCGCGGACGTCTTCGACCAAGGGGACCGTCACCTGGTGGGACCGGCGCGACGGGAACTGGGTGAAGGCCGGTTCGGCGGCCGCACGCTTCGGCGCCAAGGGGCTGGTCGAGGGCGGCTCGCGGAGACAGGGGACGAACACGACACCGACCGGGCTGTACGGCCTTCCGTACGCCTTCGGGATCAAGGCCGCGCCCAGCGGGACCAAGACCCCCTACCGGCGTGTCCACCAGAATTCCTGGTGGTGCCAGGACAACGACTCCCGCGCCTACAACCGGTGGACCGAGCCCCGCGCCGCCGACTGCCGCGCCGCCGAGTCCGAGCACCTGATCTCGTACACCACGCAGTACTCGCACGCCCTGGTCATCGGGTTCAACTACGAGCGGCCGGTGCGAGGGCGCGGCGCCGGCATCTTCCTGCATGTCAACGGGCGGTCAGCGACGGCTGGTTGTGTGTCGGTGCCCGACGACGCGATGCGGCGGATCGTGAAGTGGGCCGACCCGGCGCGCAGGCCGCACATCGCGATCGGCACCGAGCGCGGGGCGACCGCTCTCACTCGCTACTAGGGATGTCGCGATCGGTGACCATGGCTGGCCGCGGGCCGCCTGTGGCCGGCCGCGCAGTTCCCACGCCCCTAATGGGCGCTACTGGCGTCCGTCGGCAGCCGGACCGTGAACGTCGTCGCCCCCGGGTGGCTCTGCAGCGCCACCGTGCCGCCGTGGGCCGAGACCACCGCCGCCACGATCGAGAGGCCGAGTCCCGCGCCGCCGCCCTCGCCGTCGGTGCGGCGTCGGTCCGCTCGGGTGAAGCGTTCGAAGACGCCTGGCTGGACGTACTCCGGTACTCCGGGGCCGTCGTCGCGAACCGTCAGGACGGCCGTAGTCGCGTCCGCTGCCAGTGACACCGTCACCCTGGTGCCAACGGGCGTGTGCAAACGGGCGTTGGCCAACAGGTTGGCCAACACCTGCTGAAGTCTGTGCCCATCGCCGGTCACCGTCACCGGCTCCTCCGCCAGTTCCAGGGTCCAGCGGTGGTCAGGGCCGGCGGCCCGCGCGTCGGTGACCGAGTCGAGGACGAGGTGGGTCAGGTCAACGGGGAGTCGTTCCAGCGGGCGGCCCGCGTCGAGGCGGGCGAGGAGCAGCAGATCGTCGACCATCTCGCCCATCCGCGCCGACTCGGCGGCGATCCGCTCCAGGGCGCGGGTCACCTCCGGCGGCACGGGGCCCGGGTGCAGCAGGGCCAGTTCGGCGTGTCCCCGGACCGAGGCGACCGGGGTGCGCAGCTCATGACTGGCGTCGGCGGCGAAGCTGCGCAGCCGTTCCTCGCTCGCGTGCCGCTTGGTCAGCGCGTCCTCGACATGGCCGAGCATGCGGTTGAAGGCGCCGGCGACCTGGCCCACCTCGCTGCGCGGGTCGGACTCCGGCGCCCGCGGCGGCAGCGCCACCTCACCGCTGGCGAGCGGGAGTTCGCTGACGCGGGTCGCGGTCGCGGCGACCCGGCTCAGTGGCCGCAACGACCAGCGCACCCACAGGGCTCCGGCGACCCCCATGACCGCGAGGGCGGCGCCGAAGACGCAGGCGGCGACCAGTTCGAGGCGGTGCACGGCGGCCTCCACCGGTTCCAGGGGGAGCCCGGTGATCAGTACGTCGCCGTCCTGCCCGTGCCACGCCGTCAGCCGGTAGGAGCCGAGCGCGGAGAGGCGCACGCTGTGTCCGTCGCCGTCGACCGGCACCGCGGCGAGGGCCTTACGGTCGCCGGCGGTCAGCGCCACGTTCAGGTCGGTGGGGTCGGTGCCGGCGCGGACGACGGCTTGGTTGGTGACGGTCCCGTCGAGCAGCCGGGCGCCGAAGGTGCCGGTGGCCTGACGGCGGGTGTCACCGTGCTCGTCGCCGTCGTGGTCGGCGGGCTTGACGCTGCCGGCGTGCTCCAGACTCGCGGGGAAGCTGGCGCCCGCGTCCTGCAGCTGCTGGTCCAGGCGGCCCGTGAGGAACCCGTCCAGTTCGAGCACGGCGGCCACGCCGACGGCGGCGCAGCTGACGGCGAGCAGCACCACGAGCCCCGCGGTGAGCCGGGCCCGGAGCGTGTGCGGGCGCGGCAACCGCAGCCCTCGCGACCCACGGCCGCGGAGCCGGCCCGCGCGCAGCCGAAGCCGCCGCCCGCTACCTCGGAGCCGGCCCTCCCGCAGCCGGGCCCACGGCCACCGCACCCCCGCCCACCGCGCACTCACCGGCCCACGACCGGTTTGAGCACGTATCCCGCGCCCCGCACCGTATGGATCATGGGCTCGCGGCCCGCGTCCACCTTCTTGCGCAGATAGGAGATGTAGAGCTCCACGACATGGGCCTGGCCGCCGAAGTCGTACGACCAGACGCGGTCGAGGATCTGCGCCTTGCTCAGCACCCTGCGCGGATTGCGCATCAGATAGTGCAACAGTTCGAACTCGGTCGGTGACAGCTCGATCAGCTCGCCGCCGCGGGTCACCTCGCGGGCCTCCTCGTCCATCACCAGGTCCCCGACGACGAGGCGTGGTCCCTCGTCCAGCTGGCGGGCCATGCCCGCGCGGCGCAGCAGGCCGCGCAGCCGGGCCACGACCTCCTCCAGGCTGAACGGCTTCGTCACATAGTCGTCGCCGCCCGCGGTGATGCCCGTGATGCGGTCCTCCACGGCGTCCCGCGCGGTGAGGAAGAGGACGCAGACGTCGGGCTTCACGGCATGCAGATCGCGCAGTACGGCGAATCCGTCGGTGTCGGGGAGCATGACGTCCAGGACGACGGCATCGGGCAGCAGGCCGCGCGCCTCGGTGACGGCCGCGGCCCCGTCGCCCGCCGTCCGCACCTCCCAGCCCTCGTAGCGCAGGGCACCCGAGAGGACCTCGGCCAGGTCCGGGTCGTCGTCGACGACGAGGACACGGACGGGGGTGCCGTCGGGGCGGGTGAGCTCGGGGCGGCCGGAGCGAAGTGTGTTCATGGCTTCTCACAGCATCGCCCCTCTTCGGCCACGGGGCCGCCCGGTCAAGCTCTGAGTTTCCTCTGAGTGCGCCGACAAGGCTCACGGCGGGTCACCCGGGTGTACGCACCCCTCGTACGCCGCTCGCTCAGAGCCCGCTCAGAGGTTCGGACCGCACAGTTGTCCGCCGGACAGCCGAAAGGACGAGCACATGACCACCGTGTACGAACAGCGTGCGGCGCCTGCCGTGCCGCTGGAGGCACGCCGCTCCCCGGCCGGGCCGCTACTGGCCCTGCTCTGGGCCGGTGCGCTCGCCGTGGTCGCGCTGTGGTGGACGGACACCCGTTCGGTGGTCGGAGCGGCCGGCTGGCTGACCGACGCCGGGCGGATCGCGGGGCTGCTGTGCGGCTACGGCTGCGCGGTGCTCGTCGGTCTGATGGCGCGTGTCCCGCTCCTGGAGCGGCGGATCGGCTCGGACCGGGTGGCCCGCTGGCACGCCATGGCGGGGCGGTACACGATCTGTCTGCTGGTGGCGCATGTCACCCTGATCCTTTTCGGGTACGCCGCCCAGGACGGCAGCGGGATCGTGCACGAGGCGACGACCGTCGTCCTCACGTACCCGGAGATGCTCAAGGCCACGGCGGGCACGCTGATCCTGCTCGCCGTCGGGATCCTTTCCGCCCGTGCGGTGCGGCGCCGGGTGAGCCACGAGTTCTGGTACTACGTGCATCTGCTCACGTACGCGGCCCTCTTCCTCGCCTTCGGACATCAGCTCGCGCTGGGCGCCGACTTCACGGGGAACTCCCTCGCGCAGGCCGCCTGGTACGCGCTGTACCTGGGCGCCGCGGCGCTCGTGCTCTGGTTCCGGATCCTCACCCCGATCCGGCTCAACCTGCGCCACCAACTGCGGGTGGAGTCGGTGCACCGTGAGTCACCGGACGTGTTCTCCGTCGTCGTTCGTGGGCAACACATCGATGAACTCCAGGCGCAGCCGGGGCAGTTCTTCCGCTGGCGGTTCCTCGCGGACGGAATGCGCTGGACCTCCTCGCCGTACTCACTGTCGGCGCCACCCCGGCCCGACCTGCTGCGCATCACGGTCAAGGCGCTCGGCGGCCACAGCGCGTCCGTCGCCCTCCTGCGTCCCGGAACACGGGTGTGGGCCGAGGGCCCGTACGGCTCGCTGACCGCGGACCGGCGCAGCTCGCGCAAGGTGCTGCTGATCGCGGCCGGGGTCGGCATCACACCACTGCGGGCCCTGTTCGAGACGCTGCCGGGTCAGGTCACGCTGCTCTACCGGGCACGGACGCCCGAAGACCTGGCGCTGGGCGCCGAGTTGGAGGCCATCGCGCAGTGGCGCGGGGCACACGTGGTGTACGCGCTCAACGGCGCGGACGGCTCCCGGCCGCGCTTCACGGCCCAGACGCTGCGTGCGGCCGTCTCCGACGTCGGCGGGCACGACGTGTACGTGTGCGGGCCCGACGCCTTCGCACGCGACGTGTACGTGGCGTTGCGTGCGGCCGGGGTCCCCGACCGCCGCATCCACCACGAGTCGTTCGAGCTGTGAGCACCGTAGATCCTCTGAAGCGCAGGAGCGCTGCGAGCACCGTAGATCCACTGAAGCGCAGGAGAGCTGTGAGCACCGTAAATCCCTTGAAGCGCCTGAGAGTTGCGAGGTCCCTGTGCACGCCCTGAACCGGAACCGCCCGCTGCGCCGCGTCGTGCTGGCGACCGCCGCGACCGTCTCGAGCGTCGTACTGCTGCTGTCGCTGAAGCCGCACAGCACGCCGTCCGTCGCCCTGCCCGCCACCAACGGCACGAGCTCGACCGGCAGCAGCAGCCCCGGCACCGGCACCACCACCGGGACGCTCACCGGCAGCACTGTGCAGACCCGCTACGGCCCCGTGCAGGTCCGCGTCACCTTGAAGAGCGGCAAGATCACCGACGTCACGGCCGTCACCTATCCCCAGGACAACCCGAGGGACCAGGAGATCAACAGCTACGCGATCCCTCAGCTCAAGAGGGAGGCGATCAGCGCGCAGAGCGCCAACATCGACACGGTGTCCGGCGCCAGTTACACGAGCGACGGTTATCGCCAGTCCCTCCAGTCCGCACTGGACTCAGCAACCGGTTGAACGCACCGCACTCGCCCCACGTACCTCTGGGCCAAGGGGGCCACTCCCCTTTCCACGTCCCCACGTCCCCACGGACGACCACGGAGGAACCGTGTCCACGATCGCCGGTGGCCGCGCCGCGCGGCGCCAGACCATGCGCCGTATCCGCCCTCGCCGCTCTCCCGCAGTCCCTCTGCTGCTCGCTGTCTGGGCAGGGGCGGCCGGCGTCATCTGGCTGTGGTGGAGCAACACGCCGTCCATCGCGGACCACACCAGCCGGATGATCAACGCGGGCCGGATCACAGGCCTGTTGGCCGGGTACTTCATGGCCCTCGTGGTGCTGCAGATGGCACGGGTGCCCGCCCTGGAGCGCCGGGTGGGCTCCGACCGGGTGGCCCGCTGGCACGCGATGAGCGGCCGGTACACGATCAGCCTGGTCATCGCCCATCTCGTCCTGACGATGTACGGCTACGCACTCCAGTCCGGCCGGACGTTCGGAGACATCGTTCAGCAGACCATCGACTCGGTCAACCAGCTGCCCGACATGGGCAAGGCCGCCATCGGCACCGGCCTGTTGTTCCTCATCGGCCTGCTCTCCATGGGCCCGGTGCGCCGCAGAATGCCGTACGACACCTGGTACCACATCCATCTGCTCACCTACGCCGCCGTGTACCTGTCGTTCTGGCACCAGCTGTCCACCGGCAACGACTTCGCCGTCCAGCCCGCCGCGACGACGGCCTGGTACGCGCTGTACGGGACGGTGACCGCGCTGATGATCTGGTACCGGGTGGTCGTGCCGGTCCGGCTGAACATGCGGCACCGGATGCGCGTCGAAGCGGTGATCGAGGAGGCGCCGGGGATCGTGTCGGTGCTGATCGGCGGGCGGAAGCTGCACCGGATGGGTGCCGAGGCCGGGCAGTTCTTCCGCTGGCGCTTCCTCGCGCCGGGGATGCGGCTCAGCTCCCACCCGTACTCGCTGTCGGCCGCGCCCCGCCCCAACATGCTGCGCATCACCGTGAAGGCGATCGGCGACCACAGCGCCGCGTTGCGCGAGCTGGAGCCCGGCACCCGAGTCTGGGCCGAGGGGCCGTACGGCGCGCTGACGGCGGCCAAGCGCAGCCGCGGAAAGGTTCTGCTGGTGGCCGGCGGCGTCGGCATCACGCCGATGCGGGCGCTGTTCGAGACACTGCCCGGCTCCTCCGGTGACCTGACGCTGCTCTACCGGGCCAACAGCACCCAGGATCTGGCCCTGTGGGACGAACTGGCGGCCATCTCCAAGGAGCGCGGGGCCCGCCTGATGTACGCGGTGAACAGCCCCGACGGGGAGCGCCCGGACATCTCGGCGGACAGCCTGCGCCGCAAGCTGCCGGACATCGAGAGCCATGACGTCTTCATGTGCGGGCCGCCCGGCTTCGCGCAGCAGGTGTACGAAGCACTGCGCGGCGCGGGAGTCCCCGCCCGCCGTATCCATCACGAGTCGTTCCAGATGTGAGCGACGGGAGTCAGGAGCGATGAAGAAGAGCCACCCCCTCAGGCGTGTCGTGCTCGCCACCGCCGCCACCGTGTCCGGGATCGTCCTGCTGCTGTCTCTGAAGCCCGGGTCCGACCCGGCCTCCGCTTCGGCGCAGGGCGGAGCGGCTGCCCAGGCGACGGTGGCCGGGCAGGAGTCGCCGCAGGGCGGCAGCTCGGGCCAGTCGTCCTCCGGCGCCCGTACGGTCACCGGAAGCGTCGCCGAAACCCAGTACGGGCCCGTCCAGGTCCGTCTCACCCTCAGCGGCGACAAGATCACCAAGGCCGAGGCGGTCCAGGCGCCCAGCGGCGGCCAGAGCACCACGGTCACCGAGGACGCCGTACCGAAGCTCAACCAGGCGGCCGTCGCCGCGGGCACCGCCGACATCGACGCCGTCTCCGGAGCCACCTACACGAGCGCCGGATACAAGCAGTCCCTCCAGTCGGCCCTCGACCAGGCCGCCCAGAGCGCACCGGCCGAGCCGGCCGCGTCGCCGTCCCAGCCTGCCGCGTCGTCCGCGGCAGCCGCGGCACCCGCCCCCGACGGCCAGACCGTCGACGGCGACGTCGTCCAGACCGAGTACGGGCCCGTCCAGGTCCGCCTCACCCTGAACGGCACATCGATCTCCAAGGCCGAGGCCATCCAGGCACCCAGCGGGGGACAGAGCACGGAGGTGTCCAGCAATGCCGTACCGAAGCTCAACCAAGCGGCCGCAGTCACCCAGAGCGCCGATATCGACGCGGTCTCCGGAGCCACCTACACGAGCGCCGGATACAAGCAGTCCCTCCAGTCCGCCTTGGACAAGGCCGGTGCCTGACCCGGCGCAGGCCCCGCCCGCGCTGCGCCACGTCGAGGAGGTGATGGGAACGGTCTTCTCGTTCGACGTGCGCGGCGGTGAACCAGCGGCTGTCCAGGCCGCGTTGGCGGAGGCGGTCGCCCAACTCCACCGGGTGGACGAGGTGTTCAGCACCTACCGTCAGGACAGCCAGGTCTCGCGTCTCGCGCGCGGTGAACTGACGGTCGCGGAGTGCGATCCGGAGGTCGCCGAGGTGCTCGATCTGTGCGCCGAGGCGGAGCGGCTCAGCGAGGGCTGGTTCAGCACGACGTACGAGGGACAGCTCGACCCGACCGGTCTGGTGAAGGGCTGGTCGACCGAGCGCGTGGCCCGGCTCCTCGCCGCGGCCGGCGCGAGCGGCGTCAGTGTGAACGGCGGCGGAGACGTCCAGCTGTGCGGCGTGCCCGGACCGCAGCGGCCGTGGCGGGTCGGCGTGGCGGATCCGCTCCGCCCGGGTTCCCTCGCGGCCGTGGTCTCCGCCGCGGGTGTCGACGAACTGGCCGTCGCCACCTCCGGCACCGCCGAGCGGGGCGCCCATATCGTCGACCCGCGCACCGGCAAGTCCGCGGTCACCGACCTGGTCGCCGTGACCGTGGTCGGCCCCCATCTGACCTGGGCGGACGCGTGGGCGACGGCGGCCTTCGCGATGGGCTCCCGCCAGGCCCTGGACTGGCTGGAGGCGCTCCCGGACGTGGAGGCCCTGCTCATCACGGCGGGGGACGAGGTCAGGTGTACGGGCGGGCTCGCTCGACGACTTGGCTGAGTCCTCCCGCAAAGGAGAGCCGGCACACGGCGGCGCACCCCCCGGAAACCCGGGGCGCGCCCCCACTCCCGTACACCTCAATGGGTGTTCTGAGCCAGCCTCAGGAGGTGATCGGCCAAGGCCTGCCCCCCGGCAGGCTCCCGGCTGATCAGCAGCAGGGTGTCGTCCCCGGCGATCGTGCCGAGAATGTCGTGCAGCTCGGCCTGGTCGATCGCCGAGGCGAGAAACTGCGCCGCCCCCGGAGGGGTACGCAGCACCACGAGGTTCGCGGAAGCCTCCGCGGAGATCAGCAGCTCCGCGGACAGCCGCCGCATCCGCTCCTCCTTCGCCGACTCCCCCAGCGGCACGCGCGGCGTACGGAAGCCGCCTTCGCTCGGTACCGCGTAGATGAGGTCGCCGTCGTTGTTGCGGATCTTCACCGCGTTCAGCTCGTCCAGATCCCGGGAGAGCGTCGCCTGGGTGACGTTCAGCCCGTCGTCGGCGAGCAGTTTCGCCAACTGGCTCTGCGAACGCACCGGTTGCCGGTTGAGGATGTCCACGATCCGGCGGTGGCGTGCGGTGCGGGTCTGCGGTACGGCAGGCCCTGCGTGCTCGTGGTCCTGCGCCTGACTCATCGTCGTCTCATTCCCCGGTTCGTCCTTCCCCGTCGACCGCGTCGAGAACACCGGGGAGAACCTGGAGAAACGCGTCCACTTCGTCATCGCCGAGGTTCAGCGGCGGCATCAGCCGTACGACATCAGGGGCGGGCGCGTTGACCAGAAGACCGGCATCCTGAGCCGCCTGTTGCACCTTTGGTGCGAGTGGCTCGGTGAGCACGATACCCAGGAGCAGGCCCGCGCCCCGGACATGGTCGATCAAGGGGTGCCCGAATGACTCGATTCCGTCGCGCAGTTTCTCGCCCGTGCGCTTCACGTTGTCGAGGAGTCCCTCGGACGCGATCGTGTCGAGTACGGCGAGTCCGGCGGCGCAGACGACCGGGTTGCCGCCGAAGGTCGTGCCGTGGTGGCCCGGCTTCAGCAGCTCGGCGGCCCGGCCGAAGGCGACGGTCGCGCCGAGCGGCAGCCCGCCGCCGAGCCCCTTCGCCAGCGTGACGACATCGGGCAGGACCCCCTCGTGCGCCTGGTACTCGAACCAGTGTCCGGTCCGGCCGATTCCGGTCTGTACCTCGTCAAGGACGAGAAGCGCGCCGGTCGCGGCGGTGATCGCGCGGGCGGCCTTCAGATAGCCGGCCGGAGGCACGACCACACCGTTCTCGCCCTGCACCGGCTCGATGATCACCAGTGCGGTGTCCTCGGTGACCGCTGCGGCGAGGGCCTGCGCGTCGCCGTACGGGACATGGGTGACGTCACCGGGCAGCGGCAGGAACGGGTCCCGCTTGCCCGGCTGGCCGGTGAGCGCGAGCGCGCCCATGGTCCGGCCGTGGAAGCCGCCCTGGGTCGCCACCATGTGCTTACGGCCGGTCAGCCGTCCGATCTTGAAGGCGCCCTCGTTGGCCTCGGCGCCCGAGTTGCAGAAGTACACCCGGCCGGCCCGCCCGAAGAGCTGGAGCAGCCGTTCGGCGAGCGCGACGGGCGGCTCGGCGACGAACAGGTTGGAGACATGGCCGAGCGAGCCGATCTGCTTGCTGACCGCCTCGACGATCGCCGGGTGGGCGTGCCCGAGCGCGTTGACCGCGATGCCGCCCATGAAGTCGAGGTACTCCTTGCCGTCGGCGTCCCACACCCGGGTGCCCTCGCCGCGCACGAGGGGCAGCCGCGGGGTGCCGTAGTTGTCCATCAGCGAGCCCTGCCAGCGCTGGGTGAGCTCTGCGTTGGTCGCGGTGCTGGTCATGCGTCCCCCTCGGTCATCTCGTCCGGCACGACCATCGTGCCGATCCCCTCGTCGGTGAAGATCTCCAGCAGGATCGAGTGCTGGACCCGGCCGTCGATGACCCGGGCCGTGGTGACGCCGTTGCGTACGGCGTGCAGGCAGCCCTCCATCTTCGGCACCATGCCGCTGGCCAGCTCGGGCAGCAGCTTCTCGAGCTGGGTGGCGGTGAGGCGGCTGATCACCTCGTCGCTGTCGGGCCAGTCCTCGTAGAGGCCCTCGACATCGGTGAGGACCATCAGGGTTTCGGCACCCAGCGCCGCAGCGAGTGCCGCAGCCGCCGTATCAGCATTGACGTTGTAGACATGTCCGTCGTCCTGGGAGCGGGCGATCGAGGAGACGACCGGGATGCGGCCGTCGGAGAGCAGCGCCTCGATGGCGCCCGTGTCGATTGCGGTGATCTCGCCGACCCGGCCGATGTCGACCAACTCGCCGTCGATCTCGGGCTGGTGCTTGGTGGCGGTGATGGTGTGCGCGTCCTCGCCGGTCATGCCGACGGCGAGCGGCCCGTGCTGGTTGAGCAGCCCGACCAGCTCACGCTGCACCTGTCCGGCCAGCACCATGCGTACGACGTCCATGGCGTCCTCGGTGGTGACCCGCAGGCCCGCCTTGAACTCGCTGACGATGCCGTGCCGGTCGAGGGCGGCGCTGATCTGGGGGCCGCCGCCGTGCACGACGACGGGCTTGAGGCCGGCGTGGTGCAGGAAGACGATGTCCTGTGCGAAGGCGGCCTTCAGGTCCTCGTCGATCATGGCGTTGCCGCCGAACTTGACGACGACGGTCTTGCCGCGGTGGCGGGTCAGCCAGGGCAGTGCCTCGATGAGGATCTGGGCCTTGGGGAGTGCGGTGTGTTTCCGCGTCATGTTGCTCATGAGCTGTAGGCGCTGTTCTCGTGGACGTAGTCCGCGGTGAGGTCGTTGGTCCAGATCGTGGCGGTCTCGTCGCCTGCGGCGAGGTCGGCGACGATGTGGACCTCGCGGTAGCGCATGTCGACGAGCTCGCGGTCCTCGCCGACGCCGCCGTTCTTGCAGACCCAGACGCCGTTGATGGCGACGTTGAGCCGGTCCGGTTCGAAGGCGGCCTTTGTCGTGCCGATCGCCGACAACACCCGTCCCCAGTTTGGGTCTTCGCCGTGGATCGCGCACTTGAGGAGGTTGTTGCGGGCGATGGAGCGGCCCACCTCGACGGCGTCGTCCTCGGTCGCGGCGTTCACGACCTCGACCTTGATGTCCTTGCTCGCGCCCTCGGCGTCCCGGATGAGCTGCTGTCCGAGGTCGTCGCAGACCTTCCGTACGGCTTCGGCGAACTCGCCCTGTTCCGGGGTGACTTCGGACGCCCCGGAGGCAAGCAGCAGCACGGTGTCGTTGGTCGACATGCAGCCGTCGGAGTCGACGCGGTCGAAGGTGGTGCGGGTTGCGGCGCGCAGGGCCCGGTCCAGTACGTCGCTCTCGATGTCGGCGTCCGTCGTCAGGACCACCAGCATGGTGGCGAGGCCGGGGGCCAGCATGCCGGCGCCCTTGGCCATGCCGCCGACGGTCCAGCCGTCGCCGGTGACCACGGAGGTCTTGTGGACGCTGTCGGTGGTCTTGATGGCGATGGCGGCCTTCTCACCACCGTGCTCGCTCAGCGAGGCGGTCGCCGTCTCGACTCCCTTGAGCAGTTTGTCCATCGGGAGCAGCAGGCCGATGAGGCCGGTGGAGGCGACGGCGACCTCGGCCGCGTTGAGCCCGAGGGTGTCGGCCACCTTCTCGGCGGTGGCATGCGTGTCCTGGAAGCCCTTGGGGCCCGTACAGGCGTTGGCGCCACCGGAGTTGAGGATCACCGCGGTCACCCGGCCGCCCTTGAGCACCTGCTCGGACCAGAGCACCGGCGCGGCTTTCACGCGGTTGGAGGTGAAGACGCCCGCCGCGGCCTGACGGGGCCCGGTGTTGACCACGAGGGCCAGGTCGGGGTTGCCGTTCTCCTTGATGCCTGCTGCGATGCCGGAGGCGGTGAAGCCTTTGGCAGCGGTGACGCTCACGGTGCGACTCCGATCGTGGAAAGACCCATGTCCTCGGGCAGTCCGAGGGCGATGTTCATGCTCTGGACGGCACCGCCCGCGGTGCCCTTGGTCAGGTTGTCGATGGCGCTGATCGCGATGATGCGGTGCGCGGCGGCGTCGAAGGCGACCTGTACCTGAACGGCGTTGGAACCGTAAACAGACGCCGTCGCGGGCCACTGCCCCTCCGGCAGCAGGTGCACGAACGGCTCGTCCGCGTACGCCTTCTCGTACACGGCCCGTACGGACTCCGCGGTGACGCCGGCCTGCGCCCTGGCGCTGCACGTGGCGAGGATGCCGCGGGGCATCGGGGCGAGGGTCGGCGTGAAGGAGACGGTGACGGGCTCGCCCGCTGCGGCGCCGAGGTTCTGGATGATCTCGGGGGTGTGCCGGTGGCCGCCGCCGACGCCGTAGGGGGACATGGAGCCCATCACCTCGCTGCCGAGGAGGTGCGCCTTCGGTGTCTTGCCGGCGCCCGAGGTCCCGGAGGCGGCGACGATCACGGCCTCGTTCTCCGCGAGGCCCGCCGCGTACGCCGGGAAGAGCGCCAGGGAGGCGGCCGTCGGATAGCAGCCGGGCACCGCGATGCGCTTGGACCCCTCCAGCGCGGCGCGGGCACCCGGCAGCTCGGGGAGGCCGTACGGCCAGGTCCCGGCATGCTCGGAGCCGTAGAACCTCTCCCAGTCGGCCGGGTCCTTCAGCCGGAAGTCGGCGCCCATGTCGACGACGAGGACCTCCGGGCCGAGCTGCTCGGCGACAGCGGCGGACTGCCCGTGCGGCAGCGCGAGGAACACGACATCATGCCGTCGGCTTTGACCTGCGAGTACCTCGGTGGTCGTCTCTTCAAGGACACGGTCGGCCAGTGGCAGCAGATGCGGCTGGAGCGCGCCCAGCCGCTGACCGGCGTTGGAGTTGCCGGTCAGAGCGCCGATCTCGACCTCGGGGTGCACCAGAAGCAGCCGCAGCAGTTCCCCGCCCGCGTACCCACTCGCTCCCGCCACCGCCGCACGTACCGCCATGGAACCCTCCTCCTCGATGGCATGACTATACGTTTCGCTGCACGTTTATGCAATGCCGAACTCGTCGCGGAGCGCCCACATGTGACTGAGCAGCTCAGGTGGCACCGTTCGCCAAGTACGGTGCGCAGTCCGCTGCTGCGCTGTCGACCGAGCCGTTTGCCAGGCGGAATCATCCGCCAAGGGTGGTTGGGCCGAGCCGGGACGGCAGTTGGCGCACAGCCACTGCCACGGCCTCCTGCGCTGTGGCGAATTGGCCAAGGTCCTGGCTGATGAGGCCCCTACCCACTCCGAACGTGCCGTCGCTGTTGGCGCTCAGGCACGGTCCGACGGGCGTCAGGTCCGGGCGGGTGGTGGTCGAGAAGCGCAGTGCCCAGTGGCTCGTGAACGGGTAGAGAGCGCGCAGCGCCGACTCGGCGTGCGCCGCCTCGATCAGGTTGTGATACGTCTCCTGCCAGGCGTATTCGAGTTCGGCCGCCTCCTGGCGCTTGCCCTGCCATTCGGATGCCGTCAAGCGCGCGGGATCGTTGTCGGGCACCTCGAACCGGCCGGTCAGGTGCACGAAGGGTGCCGCCTGTCGGATGTCGTCCAGGGTCGCCCCGTCGTGCCACGCTCGGGCGGCGGTGGCGACCTCCGCCAGGTCGTCGGTACTGCCGTCGATGAGGGACATGCTCTGGAGCGGTTCCTCGCCGCGGATCGACCACCGCCGTTCGTGCGACCAGGCGCTGATCGCCAGCGGCTCGCGGTGCGGCAGGGTACTTGCAACGGCCGCGTGGCGCAGCGAACCGAAGTCCTGAGACGTGACGGGGACGGCACCGAGGCAGCCGTCCGCCTCGGCCCGGAGCGCTGCGGCGAGGCTGCCGCAGGCCGCAACGTCGGGGTACAGGACGGAGGGATCGGGAGGTGTAGGCACGGCTCCTGATTGTGCCCCCGCCGCCGATTCCCAGGGCAGGCGGATAGCGCGCTAGAGGCCTGGGCAGCTCCATCAAGGTGCTGATAGCACCCGGTCAGGCCGTGCAGGACGTCGGACCGCCTCACGAGCACACTCACGAACAGTGAACGTCCACCATCATGATCCGCCAACTACTAACCCTCTCAATATCCGCCAACAAGAATTCTCCAGCGCTCCTGACCTGCTCAGTTCAGCTTGTGATCCGCCAACTAAAATTCTCGGTCGCACATAGGATCACCGGCATGACGCTGCGACCCGTTCAGGTGAACATCAAGGCCCTTGACGACTCGGCGGTCGGCCGGTTCTGGGCGGCGGCGCTCGGCTGGGGTGTGTCCAGCTCGGAACCCGGCGCGACCAGCGTCAAACCCGCCGGCTTCGACTGGCTGGACCCGGCCGGCGTCTGCGTCGACGTCATCGCCGTCCCGGAACCCAAGACGGCGGTGAAGAACCGGGTGCACATCGATCTCGCCACCCCCTCTGCGACCCATCAGGCGGAGTTGGTCGCGCGGCTGAGGGCTCTCGGTGCGAAGCCCGCCCACGTGGGCCAGAGCGGTGATGTGCCGTGGACGGTCCTCGCCGACCCGGAGGGCAACGAGTTCTGTGTGCTGGAGCCTCGGGAGATCTACCGGGACACCGGGCCGATCGCCACGGTGGTGGTCGACTGCGAGGATCCGCGGGCCATGGCCGCGTTCTGGGACGAGGCGATCGACTGGACCCTGCACGAGACAACTGACGATCACGCGGTGTTTCGCTCGGCCGTGGGCGTCGGCCCGTATCTCGAGTTCCTCCGCACACCCGGCGGGAAGACCGCGCCGGACCGCGTCCATCTCGACCTGGTGCCGGGCCCCGCTGACGACAAGGCGGCGGAGGTGGCACGGTTGCGGGCCCTCGGCGCCGCCGACCTCGATGTCGGCCAGGGCAACGTCTCGTGGACGTGCCTGACCGACCCGGAGGGCCACGAGTTCTGTGTACTCGCCCGGTCCTGACGCGCAGCCTCGACGACGGCAGTGAGTACCGGATCGTGAAGATCTACCACGAGCCCTCGACGCTCACCGGCGAGCTCGCCGCGCTGGGCTGGTCCGCCGACGTCCGGCCACTGGGTGACTTCATCGTCGCGGTGGCCGAGCCCCTGCCGTAGAGCTGAGGCCCGACGCCGCTCGGCCCGAGATTTCGGTGTGGCCGTGCCCTGACACCGGGCCGAGGGAGGTTCCGTGCCCTGACACCGGGCCGAGGGAGGTCAGGAACGCGCGCCCCGGGACTGAGCGGCTTCGTCGGCCTTCTTTTCCTTGATGCGCGCCGTTTCCTTGCGGACCTCGGCCTGGGTGGCGCGCTCGCGCAGCAGCCACTCGGGGCCCTCCGACTTCAGCGCCTCGATCTGCTCCGTGGTGAGGGCTTCGGTGACCCCGCCGCGCGCGAGCCCGGCGATGGAGACGCCCAGCTTGGCGGCGACGACCGGCCGCGGGTGCGGGCCCAGGTCCCGCAGCTCCAGCAGCCACTGGGGCGGCTCGGCCTGCAGCGCAGCCAGCTCGGCCCGCGAGACGACACCCTCCTGGAACTCGGCGGGGGTGGCCTCGAGGTACACACCCAGCTTCTTCGCCGCAGTCGCGGGCTTCATCGTCTGGGTGTTCTGGTGCGACGTCATGGGGTCAAGGGTAACGAGCGTATGGACCGGCTCCGACCAGCACGGCTGCGTGCACCCCCGGTGAGGTGGGCCGCCGGGCATCGGCCCACCGCAGTGCCCCGCCCCAAGGCCACGGCCGGTAACCTGGCGAAGTGACCGGCTCCGAAGCATCCCCGTCGTTCAGGCTCGCGTACGTCCCGGGGGTGACGCCCGCGAAGTGGGTGCGGATCTGGAACGAGCGACTGCCCGACGTCCCCCTGACGCTCGTCGCGGTGTCCGCCGCGGAGGCGTTCGACGTCCTGCGCAGCGGTGGCGCGGACGCCGGTTTCGTACGGTTGCCGGTCGACCGTACGGACCTCAGCGCGATCCCGCTCTACACCGAGACCACGGTGGTCGTGGTCCCCCAGGATCATGTCGTCGCAGCGGTCGACGAGGTGTCCACGGCCGACCTCGCCGACGACATCGTGCTGCATCCCCTCGACGACACCCTCGACTGGGATCGGCTGCCCGGGCAGGCCGCGGTCGAGCGTCCCGCCACCACGGAGGACGGCGTCGAACTGGTGGCGGCCGGCATCGGAGTCCTCGTCGTCCCCCAGTCACTGGCCCGCCTGCACCACCGCAAGGACCTCACCTACCGCACCGTCACGGACGCCCCCGAGTCACGCGTCGCCCTCTCCTGGCCGGAGGAGAAGACCACCGAGCTGGTGGAGGACTTCATCGGGATCGTCCGCGGCCGTACGGTCAACAGCACCCGCGGTCGCACCCCCGCATCCGCCCCGGCCGATCCAAAAGCCAAGACCAAGGCCAAGGCCAGTCCCAAGCGTCCCGAGACGGGCGGCGGCGCCCGGAGAAAGCCCGCGACCGGCAAGGCGACGGGCAAGGCGACCGGCAAGAGCCCCCGGAGCGGCGGAGCCGGAGGCACCAAGGGCGGCAAGCGCGGCAAGCCCCGCGGCCGTTCCTAGTGCCTGGAAATCAGGGCCCGGAAGGTGACGGAAAGCGGGACAGGGTGGGCGAGTTCTGGCCGGTGGGCGACGCGCTGGCATACCTGGCCGGGGACTGGCGGGTGGAGCGCGCGGTGCGGGATCTGGCGAGCGGCGCCGAGGGGCATTTCACAGGGACGACGGTTTTCGAACCGATGGAGGCCTCCGGTCCCGGACCGATGGAGGGCTCCCCTCCGGGAC
Organism: Streptomyces sp. NPDC005808; assembly: GCF_042871385.1. Lineage (NCBI taxonomy): Bacteria > Bacillati > Actinomycetota > Actinomycetes > Kitasatosporales > Streptomycetaceae > Streptomyces > Streptomyces sp. NPDC005808. Next base: position 163,865 of record NZ_JBIAIK010000010.1, read on the forward strand.
CGACGAAGAACACCGGTCCCGGACCGACGAAGAACACCGGTCCCGGACCGACGAAGAACACCGGTCCCGGACCGACGGAGAACACCGGTCTCCGGCACCACGAATCCGGCACCTTCCTGTGGCAGGGCACATCCAGGCCGGCCGAGCGGACGCTGTGGTTCCTGCCGGGACGAGGCCCGGGCACCGCGGACGTACGGTTCTCCGACGGCCGCCCCTTCCACGACCTGGACCTGACCTCCGGGCGGTACGTCGCCGACCACCCCTGTTCGGCGGACCTCTACCGGGGCGAGTTCACCGTCCTCGACGAGCACCGCTGGCGGACCGTGTGGCGCGTGGCGGGCCCCGCGAAGGACCTCGTACTCACCACGGACTACACCCGCGAAAACACGGATCACCACAACCCCGAGGACGTCGGCTACCTGCGCGAAGACTGAGGGAACGCCCCTTCGAAGCGCAGGTTCCAGCGCCCCGCGATGCCTGTCACGGTGATCGTCGACAAGGGACGGACGTCCACGTTCCAGTACGTCGAGGGCTGCGCCTTCAGGGCGTAGACAACGGCGGCGCGGACCACGGACGGTTCGGCCACGGCGACGATACGACCGCCGTCGTCGGCGGGCCGGGTGTCGAGCCAGTTGCCCACCCGGGCGATGAAGGCCAGCAGCGACTCGCCTCCGTGGGGCGTGGATCGCGGGTCGGCGAGCCAGCCGTCGACGGCCTCGGGCTCGCGGGCCATCGCCTCGCCCAGTGTGAGACCCCGCCACCGGCCCATGTCGCAGTCGCGCAGGGCGAGTTGGACGAGCGGCGCGTAACCGAGCGCGTCCCCGGTGGCCCGGCTGCGCGGAGTCGGTGCGCAGTAGCGCAACTCGGCCGCGGCCAGCGGGACCAGCTCGTGGGCCGCGCGCTGCACTTCCGCCCAGCCCGCCTGGTCCAGCGGCTGGTCGTCCTCGAAGCGTTCCGCAAGCAGCGAGGAGCTGCGCGCTGCGGCGACGAACGTGACCCGAACATGCATGCCGAGATCGTGGAACGCGGAACTCCGCAGGTCAAGAGGGGTCACGCAGGGTACACGTGAAATCACCGCAGTATGAGCGCCATCCACTGGTCCGGCCGGTCCAGCGCCTTGAAGCCGAGCTTCTCGTAGACACCGTGCGCGTCCTGCGTGGCGAGGAGCACCCGGCGTACACCCAGCGGTTCGAGGTACCCGCGTACGGCGGCGACCAGGGCGGTGCCCAGCCCCTTGCCCCGGGCCGCCGGGTCGACGTAGACATCGCAGAGCCACGCGAAGGTCGCCTCGTCGCTCACCACGCGCGCGTACGCGACCTGCTCCCCGGACCTCGCGTCGTACACCCCGAAGTTGAGCGATCCCGCGATAGCGCGCTCCTGCGTCTCACGCGAACGCCCGAGGGCCCAGTACGCGTCGGTGGAGAGCCAGCGGTGTACGCGGGCGACGTCGATGCGCGTGGAGTCGGCGGAGATCTCGTAGCCCTGGAGCAGGCCCTGTGTGTCGGTCATACGGGGACAGTCGCAGCTCGGGTTGCCGCGGGGCGAGTGGTTTTTCGCTCCCTCCGCCGTTCGGCACGTGGAGGGCTCCGTCCCAGACCGGGCCAACCGGTGCCACCGGTCGTAGACTTGGGACCACGGACCGCTACTCCCGTACAGAACGAGGAGGCCGTTCAGATGCACGCAGTCGAGGGCGACCAGTTGGTGCAGCACGGCAGGGTCGTCGGGCAGCAGGACAAGATCGCCGAGATCGTCGAAGTCATGGGCACGGAGGGCACTCCCCCGTACCGTGTGCGCTTCCAGGACGGGCACGAGGCCGTGTGCTCGCCGGGCCCGGACTCCGAGATCCGGCACAAGGACGCCGGCCAGGGTCAGTAGCTCAGCGCGCGAACCGTTGCGACCGCTGGTAGTGGTCGGCGACGAGGCGTGCCATCGCACCGATCCGGTCGGCTCCGACTTCCTTGGCCGAGAAGAACACGTGCCCGCCCACCTGCGGGTATTTCCCGGCGAAGGTGAGATGCCGGGAAAGCTCGGCCGGGTCCTGCCAGGCGGCGGACTGCGCCGGATCACCGGCCTTGTACAGGGCCTCCCCGACGTACAACTGCACGCCACTGCCCTCGGCGACCTCGGCCCACCAGGGCACCAGCTTCGCGTAGTCGGCGGCGGCGAGGCCGATGTTCCAGTACAGCTGCGGAACGATGTAGTCGATCCAGCCCTCACGGACCCACTTCCTGGTGTCGGCGTGCAGATCGTCGTACGTCTGCACGCCGGCCCGGGTCGCCGAGCCGAGCGGGTCGGTCGTCGCGTTGCGCCAGACCCCGAAGGGGCTGACCCCGAAGCGCGCCGTCGGCCGGATCGCCTTGATACGGGCCGCCGTCTCCCGCACCAGCCGGTTGATGTTGTCGCGCCGCCAGGCCGCCCGGTTCGGGAAGCCCGCGCCGTACGCCGCGTAGGCCTTGTCGTCGTCGAAGACCTGGCCGGCGACCGGGTACGGGTAGAAGTAGTCGTCCCAGTGCACGGCGTCGATCTCGTACCTGCTCAGCGCGTCGAGCATGGCGTCCTGGACGAAGGCGCGGACCTGGGGCAGTCCGGGGTTGTAGTAGAGCTTCCCGCCGTACGGGACGACCCAGTCGGGGTGCTTGCGGGCCGGGTGGCCCGCCACCAGCCGAGTCGGGTCGGTGTGGTTCGCGATCCGGTACGGATTGAACCAGGCGTGCAGTTCGAGACCCCGCGCGTGGGCCTCCGCTACCGCGGTGCCGAGGGGGTCCCAGCCGGGGTTCCTGCCCTGGACGCCCGTGAGGTACTGGGACCACGGCTCGTACGGGGAGGGCCACATGGCGTCGGCCGTGGGGCGCACCTGGAACATCACGGCGTTGAGTTTGCGGCGTACGGCCGTGTCGAGATGGGCGCGGAGTTCGGTGCGCTGCTGGGCGGCGGTCAGTCCGGTGCGTGAGGGCCAGTCGCGGTTGGCGACCGTCGCCAGCCACATCCCGCGCATCTCCCCCGCCGCGCGAGGCCGGTCAGGCACGGCTGCGGCGTCTCCCCCCGTCACGAACCCCGAGAGCGTCGCCGCCGCGGCCAATGTGAACGCCCGGCGTGACAGTCGCCCCATCCTCGCACCCCTTACCCATCGGATCCGCCTCGTCACGGACCGTCTCCCCGCACAGCATGCCCGACCCGCACGATCGATCATCGATACTTGGGAGTAACGTGCACGATCGGAGCAGGCCCCTCACAACGGGCGCCCTGCCAAGGCCGATGATCAGCGGAAAGGGACGATGTGACCGACATCGAACGCGTCGGAGTGGTGGGCTGCGGCCAGATGGGAGCGGGCATTGCCGAGGTGTGCGCCCGCGCCGGTCTTGACGTCAAGGTGGCCGAGACCACCGGTGAAGCCCTGGAGATCGGCCGTACCCGGCTCTTCAACTCCCTCTCCAAGGCGGCCGAGCGCGGGAAGATCTCCGAGGAGGAGCGGGACGCGACGCTGGCGCGGCTCAGCTTCACCACGGACCTGGGCGAGTTCGCCGACCGTGACCTGGTGATCGAGGCCGTCGTCGAGAACGAGCAGGTGAAGACGGAGATCTTCCAGGTCCTCGACCAGGTGGTGACCCGGCAGGACGCGATCCTCGCCTCCAACACCTCCTCGATCCCGCTGGTCAGGCTCGCCGTCGCCACCTCGCGCCCCGACCAGGTCATCGGCATCCACTTCTTCAACCCCGCCCCGGTGCAGAAGCTGGTCGAGCTGATCCCGGCGCTCACCACGTCCGAGGGCACCCTCAGCCGGGCGCAGGCGCTCGTCGAGAAGATCCTCGGCAAGCACGCGATCCGCGCCCAGGACCGCTCCGGCTTCGTGGTCAACGCCCTGCTGATCCCGTATCTCCTGTCCGCGATCCGGATGTTCGAGTCGGGCATCGCGAGCCGCGAGGACATCGACAACGGCATGGAGCTGGGCTGCGCCCACCCGATGGGCCCGCTCAAGCTGTCCGACCTGATCGGCCTCGACACGGTGGCCTCGGTCGCGTTCTCCATGTACGAGGAGTACAAGGAGCCGCTGTACGCCGCTCCCCCGCTGCTCCAGCGCATGGTGGACGCGGGCAGGCTCGGCCGGAAGTCGGGCTCGGGCTTCTACACCTACGCCTGATTACGCTCAGTCAGACCCAGGCTCACGCGGGCCCGGCACCCCTTTCGGTGCCGGGCCCGCGCCATTCACACGCCGTGTGCGCACCGGGCCCGCATATGCCGCTCGCACACGCTCCCCACGCGCCCACCAGGCGAGTTGACTTTCCGTGCGCAAGTAAAGGCTGTGACGACTACGGAAAGGAGCCGACTCGTGACCGCCAACCCCGAGCATCCCGTGGCACCGAGGGAACTCGCCGAGTTACGCCAGTCCATCGAGGTGGGTCTCACCCGCATCGAGGGCGGACTGGCGCTGCTCACTCAGCGCGACGACCAGGCCGCCAAGGATCTCGACGACCTGAGCGCACGGATCGTCGCCCTGGAACACACCCGCTGGCCACTGCCCACCCTCGCGGTCGTCGCGGCCGTGGGCGCACTGGCCGTGGCGGTCTGGCAGGCCCTGGGCCACTAGGACCTGATCCGCCGGACAGGCCCTGGATCCCCGGACGCCGTGGGGGGATGGATCAGGGCAACGCGTCCTGCCCGAGCCTGAGATGGTGCAGAAGGAGCAGTGCGGCAGCCATGTTGGCGGCCGGGACCTCGCCGCGGGCGACCATGTCGGGGACGAGCTTGAGGGGAACCCATTCCCGACGGTCGGACTCGAAGTCGTCCACGGGGTGGCCGATGTACGCGCCCTCGTCGGCCCAGAAGATGTGGTGCCGAGCGTCGGTGAGCCCGTTGGAGGGCTCGACGCTCATCAGATGGCGCAGAGGTCCTGGTCGCCAGCCGGTCTCCTCCTCCAGTTCGCGGGCCGCCGCGGCGACGATGTCCTCGCCGTCCTCGACGACGCCCGCCGCGAGCTCCCATCCCCAGCTGTCGGTGATGAAACGGTGCCGCCACAGGAGCAGCACCTCGTTGGCCGCGTTCACCACGGTCGCCACGGCCACGGGACGCAGCCGTATCAAGAAGTGATCGAGGTGCCGGCCGTCCGGCAGCTCAACGTCTGCGAGATTGACGCTGAACCAGCGGTTTTCATACACAGTCTGTTCGTTCTGTTTCGTCCACTGCACGGTTCTGCCACCTTCCGCCGAGTAGATGGCAATATGGCAGCAGGAACGTTCTGGCAGCAGGCGCACAGCGGCGCACGGTTCGGCAGCGGGTCGGCTGCGAGGCGGTGTTCGGTCGGTGGCTTACAGCGGTACGCGCAGTGCCCCGTCGATGAGTTCCGCGGCCTCGGAGGTGCCCGCGCATCCACTGGCCACCAGGTGCTCGCGCACCGCGCGCAGTCTGTCGCGCAGCCGCTGGGACTCCATCCCCCGGGCCTGTTCGGCCATTTGGAGTGCGGTGGCGACCGCCTTGTCGGCATTGCCCTGGCGCAGTTCGATCTGGCTGAGCACCGCGAGCCGGTGCACCCGCCCCCGGTCATGGGCCGGGTTGTCGACGGCGGCCACGGCGTGCTCGTCCGCCGCCATCAGGTCGCCGAGGCTGAGCAGCGCCTCCGCCACTTGTACGTTGACCAGGCCCGGTTGGACATAGCCGGTCTCGTCGGGCTCGTAACCGCGCCGGATACGCTCGGCGGCCTGCTCGGCACGCCGGATGCAGGACAGTGCGCTGCTGCCGTCGCCGAGGTGCGCGTACGCCTTGGCCTGCATCGCGTAGAGGTCGGAGGCGAGCGCCGGAGTGATCTGCCGCCCCGCGGCGCGCAGCGCGGCCTCGGCGAAGGCGACGGCCTGCCGGTGCTCCCGCATGAACAGCGACTGGTTGACGAGGAGAGCTATGACGTACGCCCCAAGCCCCCTGTCCCCGCTGGCTTTCGCCAGCCGCAGAGCCTGGTGGAAATAGCGCTGGGCGAGGCCGTGCGCGTCAGAGTCGTAGGCGCAGATGCCCGCGATGGCCACCAACCCGCCGGTCGCGCGGTGCAGTTGGCGTCCGGTGGCGTCGGTGTAGCTGCCGCGCAGCAGCGGCGCCGTCTCGGAGTTGAGGAAGCCGACGATCCGGGTGCGGGTCGCGATGCCGCCCGCCTTGCGGTACATCTGCTCGTAGTGCGCGCGGGCCGCGCGGAGCATCTCGATGTCGGCCATGCTCACGTGTTGGCGTCCGCCACGCGAGACGTCCACATCCTCGGGCGGGTTCTCCCACTCCCATACCGGCATCACGGCAGGCGTTCCGGTGACGGCCGGTGCGCCGAGGATGTGCGGGCGCTGCTGTTCGTCGGAACGCCACAGGGCGGTGGCCCGCTCGACGAAACCGGAGAGCGTGGTGCCGTGCGGGGCGGACGGCTCGCCGGGTACGCCGAGACCGATGTCGTCGAGCGTGACGGGCCGGTGGAGTCTGCCGGCGAGCACTTCGCAGATCAGGTCGGGCACCTGACCGCGCGGCCGCTGGCCCTTCAACCACCGCGCGACGGCGGTGTGTTCGTACCTGAGCGCGAGACCGCGCGCTCTCCCTGCCTGGTTGACGTGAGCGGCGAGTCCCGCGTGCGAGATGCCCGCCTCGTCGAGAATCGCGTCGAGCAGAGTATTGGGCTGCATAGGAGGCCCCCCGGGTGGCTCGGTGCCGACCGTGTGGTCAGAGTAGTGGGTCCCGTTTCACACGGGGTGTGAACAGAGTGCTCGGATCCGGGCAGTACACGCGCTGTCGCAGAGCGTTCGCGGCCGGTTGACTGAGATGCCTCGCAAGAGGCCGGCCGGGCCGCCGGCTCCCCCTCGTACAGTGCGGCGGCCCGATCCCGCGCCGTCCGCCCAGCTGCCTGCCCGACACTCCGTGGCGGGGCGGACGGCTCCGCCGGGTCACCACGGGTTGGATCGCTCGTGGTCCGCGGGTGCGTGGTAGCTGGCTGCGCGGCTCCCCGCACCCCTGAAAGCCCTGCGCTCACGTGACTTGATGGGCCACCGGGTGAGGTTGTTGCGCCGGTACGCGTGTGCGGTCGTTGCGCAGCACCAGCAACGCTATGTCGTCCGCGGGCATCCCGCCCGTATGGCTCAGGACTTGGCTGAACAGCGCGCTCAGGACGGACTGCGGTGAGAGCGGCTGGACGCGGACGGCTTCGGTGAGCGCGGCCCGCAGGGGAAAGAACCGGCCCTGGGCGTCGCGCGCGTCCTCGACTCCGTCGGTGTGCAACAAGAGCCCCTCACCGGGCAGGAGTTGGCCGTAGTGCAGGACGGGCAGCTCGGCCGGGAGAGGGAACGGCCCGAGCGGGGGCAGCGGTTCGGCGCAGGACAGCCGCTCGACGCGGCCGCGTACACCGCTCGGCTCGGCATGGCCCCGCAGCAGATAAGGCCACGGATGACCGCAGTTGACGGCGTACACCGCGCCGTCGCGGCGGATCTCCAGGAGCAGCAGGGTGACGAACTCCTCGGCGACCGGGCTGTCGGTGTCGAGGCCGGACGAGGGGTGCTCGGCGCGGCCCCGCTCCCGCAGATGCCGGGCCAGCGCCCGCTCAAGTCTCCTCAGTACGCAGCCGAGTTCGGGCTCGTCGTACCCGGCCTCGCGGAAACTGCCGAGGACGGCGGCGACGGTTCCGATGGCCCCGAGGCCGTGCCCGCGGACGTCACCCATGACGACCCGTACACCGTGCTCGGTGGCGATCACCTCGTACAGATCACCGCCGATGCTCGCACCGCGATCGGCGGAGACCTGCGCGGCAGCGACGTTCAGCCCGTCGATCCGCGGGGGCAGCGGCCGCAGCAGCACGCTCTGGGCGGCGCCCGCCACCTTGCGGATCTGCCGGATCTCCCGCCGCAGCCCCGTTCTGACGTGGAGTATCAGCCCCGTCCCGACCGCGAAGAAGACGGTGCAGGTGACGATGCGGGCACAGAACCCGTTCTGCTGCGCGAGCGGGCAGGCCATCTTGTACGTGATCGCCATCGCGCCCCAGACGGTGGGCAGCCCCAGGCCCAGTGCCCGCCGCAGCGGCTGCCGGTCGGCCCTGCGGACCGCCCGGCCGAGGCCCACTCGAAGGCCACGCCTTCTGACCGGCCGGGGTCTCCTTGCGCGCACCGCCCGGAAGAGCCCGGCCCGCAGACCGTTTCCCCGGCCGACCACGGGCAGGACCGCCCGGGCCAGCACTCGCGCATGCGTACGGGGCGTCGCCCTGCAGGGAGCCCCACCAGCCTTGATACGGATCATGCCGATTGGCCCCCCAATAGGCCCTGCCACCGCAGAGGGCCTCCGCGAGGCCGGTCCGATTCTGTCCACCGCATGGACCGATCGGGCCAGATCGCCGGGACTTGTCACCCGAAGGAGTGAGGGGTCCATCCAGTGCTGGTGAGGGGTACATCCAGTGCCACGGATGTACCCCTCAGTCAGCCCCTGTCAGCCGTCCGCCATGCCCCCGGCGCAGGACGCAACCGTCCGCTGTGCGCCGGACAGGAGTGTCAGCCCGTCCGCTACGCCCCGCGCAGGACCGCCCCCGTCGACTCGCCCGCGAGGGCCACCGCCGCGTCCCGGGCCTCGGAGGCCTCGTCGACGGTCAGGGTGCGGTCAGCGGAGCGGAACCGCAGCGCGTAGGCCAGCGACTTCTTGCCCTCGCCGAGCTGCTCGGCGTTCTCGTAGACGTCGAACAGCCGGATGGACTCCAGCAGTTCACCCGCCCCCTCGCGCAGCGCCGCCTCGACGTCCACGTGGGGCACGGACCGGTCGACGACCAGTGCGACGTCCTGGGTGGCCACCGGGAAGGTAGAGATCTTCGGACCCTTCGGAACGCCCGAGCTCGCCTGCTCCAGCGCGTCCAGGTCCAGTTCCATCGCGCTGGTGCGCGCAGGCAGACCCAGCGTCTTCAGCACACCGGGGTGCAGCTCACCGGCGTACCCGATGACCTTTTCCGCACCGTCGACGACGACGGCCAGCTCGGCACAGCGGCCCGGGTGCCACGGCCCGTACTGCCCGCCGCGGACGAGGAGTTCGGTCCCGGCCTCGCGGGCCAGCGAGCGCGCCGCCTCGATCGCGTCGGCCCAGTCGGCCGGGCGGCCCTTGCCCCACCAGCCGGCCTGTTCGCGGGCGCCCGTGAGGACGACAGCGGCGTGCCGGGGCTGGGCGGGGAGCGCGGCGGTGAGCGACGCGATCTCCTCGTCGGTGGGACGGCGGTCGACGGGCAGCCGCCCGGCGACGCGCAGTTGCTCGCGCGGGTGGAAGACCAGGCCGGTCTCGAAGAGCGCGAGGTCGTGGCTGCCGCGTCCGTCGTTGCGGCGCAGCGCGCCGAGCAGGCCCGGCAGCAGCGTCGTACGGAGCGCGGGCTCCTCGTCGGAGAGCGGGTTGACCAGCTTGACGACCTTGCGCTTCGGGTCGTCGGCGGCCAGCGCGAGCTGGTCGAAGACGTGCTCCCCGATGAAGGGGTAGTTCGGCGCCTCGACATATCCGGCACCGGCAAGCGCGCGGCCGACACGGCGGTGCAGCCGCTGCCTGTCGGTCAGCCCGAGGCCCGCCGGGGGCTTCGGCAGGGTGGAGGGCAGGTTCTCGTAGCCCTCCAGGCGGATGACCTCCTCCGCCAGGTCGTTCGGGTCTGTCAGGTCGGGCCGCCAGGACGGCACGGTGACGATCAGCTCGTCCTGCCCGTACACGTCGCAGCCGACCTGCTGGAGACGGCGTACGACGGTCTCGCGGCCGTAGTCGACACCGGCCACCTTGTCCGGGTGGTCCGCCGGGATGGTGATGGTGTGCGGCGCGGAGGGTGCGATGACCTCGGTGACTCCGGCGTCGGCGGAGCCGCCCGCGAGGATCACGAGCAGGTCGACGGTCCGCTGGGCCGCGGCGGACGCGGCCTGCGGGTCGACGCCGCGCTCGAAGCGCTTGGACGCCTCGGAGGCCAGCTTGTGCCGGCGCGCGGTGCGGGCGATGGAGAGCGCGTCGAAATGCGCGGCCTCGACGACGACCTCGGTGGTGGTGCCCTCGGTATCGTCGATCTCCGTGTTCGCGCCGCCCATGACGCCCGCGAGGCCGATCGGACCGCGGTCGTCGGTGATCACCAGGTCCTCGGCGTCCAGCGTGCGCTTGACGCCGTCGAGGGTGGTGAGCTTCTCGCCCTGCTCGGCCCGGCGCACACCGATCGTGCCCTGGACGCGGGTGCGGTCGTACGCGTGCAGGGGCTGACCGAGCTCCAGCATCACGTAGTTGGTGATGTCGACGGCGAGCGAGATCGGGCGCATGCCCGCCTTCTGGAGGCGGCGCCGCAGCCAGATCGGCGAGCGGGCCTCGGGGTCGAGCCCCGTCACCGTGCGCGCGGTGAAGCGATCGCAGCCGAAGGGGTCGGACACCTGCACCGGGTAGCCGAACGCGTTCGGCGCCGGTACGTCGAGCAGCGCCGGGTCGCTCAGCGGCAGTCCGTACGCGATGGCGGCCTCGCGGGCCACCCCGCGCAGCGAGAGCGCGTAACCGCGGTCGGGCGTGACGGCGATGTCGAGGACCTCGTCGACGAGCTGGAGCAGCTCGATCGCGTCGGTACCGACCTCGACCTCCGGCGGCAGGACGATGATGCCGCCGCTGCCGTCGTCGCCCATGCCCAGCTCGTCGCCGGAGCAGATCATGCCGTGCGAGGTCTTGCCGTACGTCTTGCGCGCGGCGATCGCGAAGTTGCCGGGCAGCACCGCGCCCGGCAGGACCACGACGACCTTGTCGCCGACGGCGAAGTTGCGGGCGCCGCAGACGATCTCCTGGGGCTCACCGGTGCCGTTGGCAGTGCCGACGTCGACCAGGCAGAAGCGGATGGGCTTCTTGAAGCCCTCCAGTTCCTCGATGGACTGCACCTGACCGACGACCAGCGGACCCTTGAGGTCGGCGCCGAGCTGCTCGACGGTCTCGACCTCGAGGCCGGCGGAAATGAGCTTGGCCTGGACGTCGCGCCCGGTCTCCGTCGCCGGCAGGTCGACGTACTCCCGCAGCCAAGAAAGCGGGACCCGCATCAGATCTCCATCCCGAACGGCCGGGTGAACCGGACGTCACCCTCGACCATGTCTCGCATGTCTTCGACGTTGTGGCGGAACATCAGCATCCGCTCGATGCCGAACCCGAAGGCGAATCCGCTGTACTTCTCGGGGTCGACACCGCAGGCGATCAGCACCCGCGGGTTGACCATGCCGCAGCCGCCCAGCTCGATCCAGCCCTCGGAGGAGCAGGTCCGGCAGGGGCGGTCGGGGTTGCCGACGGACTCGCCCTTGCAGACGTAGCAGAGCATGTCCATCTCGGCGGACGGCTCGGTGAAGGGGAAGTAGTTCGGGCGCAGCCGGGTCTTCATGTCGGCGCCGAAGAGCGACTGGACCATGTGGTCCAGGGTGCCCTTGAGGTCGGCCATGGTCAGGCCCTCGTCGATGGCGAGGAGCTCGATCTGGTGGAAGACCGGGGTGTGCGTGGCGTCCAGCTCGTCGGTGCGGTACACGCGGCCGGGACACACGATGTAGACCGGCGGCTCGCGGTCGAGCATGGCACGGGCCTGCACGGGCGAGGTGTGCGTCCTCAGCACGACACCGGACTCGTCGCCCTCAGTGCCCTTGGGGCCCTGGACGAAGAAGGTGTCCTGCATCTGCCGGGCCGGGTGGTCGGGCGTGAAGTTGAGGGCGTCGAAGTTGAACCACTCCGCCTCGACCTCGGGGCCCTCGGCGATCTCGTATCCCATGGACACGAAGACGTCCGCGACCCGCTCCATCATCGTGGTCAGCGGGTGCCGGGCGCCGGGCGGTACACGGTCGTACGGCAGCGTGACGTCCACCGCCTCCTCGACCAGCACACGGGCGTCGCGGTCGGCCTCCAGCTCCGCCTGACGGGCGGCGAGCGCCTTGTTGACCGCGCCGCGGGCCTGGCCGACGAGCTTGCCGGCGGCTGCCTTGGCGTGCGGGGGCAGGGCGCCGATCTCGCGGTTGGCGAGGGCCAGCGGGGAGGCGGCGCCGGTGTGGGCGACCTTGGCCTCCTGGAGCGCGTCGAGGTCACCGGCGGCCGCGAAGGCGGCGAGCGCCTCGTCCCGCATGCGCTCGATCTCTTCCGGTTTCAGGGCCTCGACCTCTACAGGGTCGTACGACTTATTCGGTGCCGACATCTCTTCCCGTGCTTCCGGTTGGCTGGCTGGGGTCCCCGTTCTACGGCGTTCTACGGCCCGGAGACGCTTCGTCTCTGAAATGGAGACGCAAAGGTGCCAGAGGCCGAGTCTAACGGGGGTGACGTGTGCGAATGCGCCCGTGGGTCCTCGCTCGGCGTTACAGCAGATACGCCGGGGTGCCCACGGGCAGCGTAAATCGGAACTCGGCGCCGCCGCCGGGGGCACGGCCGACCGTGATGGTGCCGCCGTGGGCTTCGACGATGCCCTTGACGATGTACAGCCCGAGGCCCGTCCCGCCGCGCTTGCTGCCCCGCCAGAAGCGGGTGAAGACGCGGTTCATGGACTCCTCCGGGATGCCGGTGCCCTCGTCGCTCACGGTGACCGATGTGGCCTCGTTCCTGCCGTCCTCCCCTTCACGCGGGGAAGCCGAGGGCGTGACGTCGATAGTGACGGTTCCCTCGCCGTGGCGCACCGCATTTTCGATGAGGTTGCTGAGCACCTGGTCGACCTTGTCGGGGTCGGCCCAGAGGGCGGGCAGCGGATGCTCGATGCGCACCAGGAAACGGTCGGCCGACTGGCCGGAGGCGACATAGGCCTGGATGTGCCGGCCGACGGCGGCGCCCATGTCGACAGGCTGGCGGCGCAATTCGAGCCGGCCTGAGTCGATGCGTGAGATGTCGAGCAGCTCGGCGATGAGCCGGGTGACGCGGTTGGCGTCGGCGTCGACGGTCTCCAGCATGAGCTTCTTCTGGTCGTCCGTGAACCGTTCCCACTTGGCCAGCAGCGTGGCCGTGAAGCCCTTGACGGAGGTGAGCGGCGAGCGCAGTTCATGGGCGACGGTGGCGATGAGTTCGGCGTGGCTGCGCTCGGTGCGGCGGCGGGCCTCGGTGTCGCGCAGGGAGACGACGACGCGCTGGACCGGGCCGGTGGGGCGCGTGCGCACGTACCGCGCGGAGACGAGCACCTCGCGCCCGCCGGGGAGGAGCAGATTCCGCTCGGGCTGTCCGACCCGGATGGCGAGACCGCCGTACGGGTCGGTCACCTGCCACCATCTGCGCCCTTCGAGGTCCTCCAGGGGCAGGGCCCATTCGAGCGGGTGTCCGAGCGCGTCGGCGGCGGACACGGCCGCGATACGGGCGGCGGCGGCGTTGAAGCAGATCACCCGGCCGCGCTCGTCGGCGACGACGAGTCCGTCGGGGAGGTCGTCGGGGTCGATGCCGAGGCCGGCTCCGAGGCCGACGAGAAGCCCGGCTCCCTGAGCGGCTTCCTGCTCGGCTCCGAGTTCGGCGGCGTCACCGCGCCGGGACGCTGGTGTAGCGCGTACGTCCCGTGCTCGCGGTGCCTTGTGCGCACCGCTCGTGCCGACACTCATCCCCGTCTCCCACCTCTCGTCCGGCAGTGGGCCCCGAGCAGGTCACCCTACTAGCTCTCGGTGACGGAGCGGCACCCTCCGGAGCCGCGCTGTGCACGGGCGGACGCGTAGAGACATACGGCTGCGGCGGTGGCGAGGTTCAGGCTCTCGGCCTTTCCGTGGATGGGTACGCGCACGACGGCGTCGGCCAGCGCGCGCGTCTCCTCGGGAAGCCCCCACGCCTCGTTCCCGAACACCCAGGCGGTCGGACCGCCCATGGTGCCCTTGTCCAGCTCGTCGTCGAGGTCGTCCGCCCCGACGCCGTCGGCCGCGAGGATCCGTACACCCGCGTCCTTGAGCCCCTGTACAGCCCGCTCGACGGGCACACCCACGGCGACGGGCAGATGGAACAGGGACCCCACCGAGGCCCGTACGGCCTTGGGGTTGTAGAGATCCACGGACGCGTCGGTGAGTACGACTGCCTCGGCACCGGCGGCGTCCGCGCACCGCAGCACGGTGCCGGCGTTACCGGGGTCGCGCACGTGCGCGAGTACGGCGACGAGCCTGGGCCGCTCCTTGAGGATCTCCTCGAAGGGCGTGTCCAGGAAGCGGCAGATCCCGACAAGTCCCTGGGGGGTGACGGTCGTCGAGATGTCGGCGATGACCTCCTCGGCGGCGAGGTGCACCCGCGCTCCGGCTTTCTGGGCGTCGGCGACGATGTCGGCGTACCGCTCCTCGGCCTCGACCGTCGCGAACAGCTCGACGAGGGTCGCGGTCCCGTCGCGGCGGTGCGCCGCCGCCTCCCGCACGGCCTGCGGCCCCTCGGCGAGGAACAGCCGCTCCTTCCCCCGGAAGTTCCGCCTGGCCAGCCGCCGCGCGGCCAGGACGCGGGGCGACTTGGGGGAAATCAGTTCAGGAGCGGCAACCAAGCAACTCACCTTCAGGGAGGAAGCCCGGGGGCGCGGGGAACTGCGCGAGCAACCCACCACCACCGACGGACGACGAACAACGGACGACCGCAGACGCAAGCGGACCCGTAGGCCGGAAGGCCTACGGGTCCGGTTGACCGGCTCAGCACACGCCCTGAGCACCCAGCTCAGGCCGGCTGTATCCGCTCAGGCCAGCGTCAGCGTCACGCGGCCTTCGGCGCGTTGACGTCCGACGGCAGCGCCTTCTGCGCGACCTCGACGAGCGCGGCGAACGCGCCCGCGTCGTTGACGGCCAGCTCCGCGAGGATCTTGCGGTCGACCTCGATGTTGGCCGCGTTCAGACCCTGGATGAAGCGGTTGTAGGTGATGCCGTTGGCGCGGGCAGCGGCGTTGATGCGCTGGATCCACAGCCGGCGGAAGTCGCCCTTGCGCTTCTTGCGGTCGTTGTAGTTGTAGACCAGGGAGTGGGTGACCTGCTCCTTGGCCTTGCGGTACAGGCGCGAACGCTGACCGCGGTAGCCGCTGGCGGCTTCGAGGATCGCCCGGCGCTTCTTGTGGGCGTTGACTGCCCGCTTGACGCGTGCCACTTGTTAACTCCTTGTAGCGGGGCCGTGGTGGGACTCACACGGCCCGAAATCGATGGGGTCCCGGTCCTGACGTAGGGCGCGCTGCGATCGAACGATCAGCGCCCGGTACGTCACTTGCCGAGAAGCTTCTTGATCTTCTTGGCGTCGCCCGGGGCCATCTCGGCGTTGCCGGTGAGGCGGCGCGTCAGGCGGGACGACTTGTGCTCGAGCAGGTGGCGCTTGCCGGCACGCTCACGGAGCACCTTGCCGGAGCCGGTGATCTTGAAGCGCTTGCTGGCACCGCTGTGCGACTTGTTCTTCGGCATAGCGCCGTTCTCTCCTCGTCAGTGGCGTTCCGGTGCCCGGTCGTGAAACCGGGCACGGTGGAACGTCATATCTATTGCTGGCATCCCTGGACGGGTGTCCCGGGACTCCCCGGACTCTCGTCCCGGGCTCCCGGAGCGTTCGCCCTGGGGTCTAGACCTCGGCGGAAGCCTGGGCCGGAGCCTCGGTGTCTTCGGTGTCTTCGGTGTCGACATCGTCCACGTCGTCCACGTCGGGGATGTCGTCGCCCGCGTGGTTCTGCGACTTGCCCGGGTTGGCCTTCGCTTCGGCCTTGCGAGCCGCCTGGGCCTCACGGGCCTCGGCCATAGCCTCGGTCTTCTTCTTGTGCGGACCGAGAACCATGATCATGTTCCGGCCGTCCTGCTTCGGGTTCGACTCGATGAACCCGAGGTCCTCGACGTCCGTTGCGAGACGCTGCAGCAGTCGGTAGCCGAGCTCCGGCCGGGACTGCTCGCGACCACGGAACATGATCGTGATCTTGACCTTGTCGCCCTGCTTGAGGAACCGGACGACGTGACCCTTTTTGGTGTCGTAGTCGTGCGGGTCGATCTTCGGCCGGAGCTTCATTTCCTTGATGACCGTGTGCGCCTGGTTCTTGCGCGCCTCACGGGCCTTCATGGCCGACTCGTACTTGAACTTCCCGTAGTCCATGAGCTTGCAGACGGGCGGACGAGCGCTCGCCGCCACCTCGACCAGGTCGAGGTCGTACTCCTGCGCAAGCTCCAGGGCCTTGGCAAGCGGAACAATCCCGACCTGCTCGCCGCTGGGACCGACAAGTCGCACCTCGGGAACACGAATCCGGTCGTTGATGCGGGGCTCGGTGCTGATGGATCCTCCTCGGTAGCACCACACGGCGGTCTGGCGGACAGCCGCGTATGTCTCTGATGACAGTTGGACCAACCACCGCGGGACATGAAAAATGCCCCGGACGGAACACAGGCGGGGCTCCAAGGACTACCGGAGCACCGCCGCGGTGATCCGCGGGGCGCACATCGGGCGACTCCATCGTCCGTACGGAACGATGGTGACCGCCTGACCGGGTGACCCGCCGTCCCGGAGGACAGTCAGGTGGGAGTTCGGAGCCTCCACTTGTGGGCCGGGCACGCTGACATACTTCTTGGCGCGTCCGACCGGTCGTAACTCAAGGTTAGCAGCTCGGACTGAGAACGGCTAACCGAGGCCAAATGGGGCCTGTCCCCGCCGGGGACCTATCGTGGGGGTCATGAGTGACACCCCTCCCCAGACGCCCGACTACGACACCATGACCCGCGACATCGCCGAGGTCCCCGCGGTCGAGGTGATCGTGACGGTCGCCGTCAACCTGATGAGCGCCGCCGCAGTGAAGCTCGGCCTGACGGAGGAGGGCGACGAGCACAAGGACCTGGACGAGGCGCGCAAGCTGGTGCACGCGCTGGCCGGGCTGCTCGACGCGAGCGCGACCGAGATCAGCTCCTTCCACGCGGCACCGTTGCGCGACGGTCTCAAGTCGCTCCAGCTCGCGTTCCGCGAGGCGTCGGTCGTCCCGGACGAGCCGGGCCAGGGCCCGGGCGAGAAGTACACGGGCCCGGTCTACGGCTGACTCACCCGCTCCACGACCGACCGACTCACCCGGTCCACGACCGGTTCACCCGCCCCCCGCCCGGCTCACCGGTCCACGGCTGGTTCATCGGCTCCACAAGCGGCTCACACATCTCGTACGTACAAGGGCTCGCCCGGCGGCGTCGCCCCGGCCGGCAGGAGTGCCAGGTCCAGGCCGCGCACCAGGCGGGCCCTCAGCGTCTCGTCGGCAGCCAGCCGTTCGGCGACCGCACGGGCGGTCTCGGCCGGAGAAGCGGACCGGCCCAGTACGAGGGCCAGCGTGCCGTCCGCCTGTCCCGGGCCGAGATGCGCGCGGAGCACGGCGGGCTCGGCGGCCACGGCCGCACGAACGGCTTCGGTGACGGCCGGGTCGGCGAGGGGATCCGTGCTCGTACGCCCCTCGGCGAGCGCGAGCAGCGCGGGGCCCGTCAGCTCGTACGGCACCGGACCCGCCAGGTCGAGCACGACGGTGTCGGCCTTCTCGTGCGCGGCGGCCTGCAGTGCCTGATGCAGGGGTACGGCGACGGGGCGGGCCTCCGGATCCCAGCGGGCCAGCGACTCGGTGGAGGTGAAGGCGGGCAGGGCGGTACGGTTCCCGGCCTTCAGGGTCGGCACGGCCATGTCGCTGGTCTTCTCGTGGCGCAGCCCGTTCTCGTCCTCCTCGACCTCACCGAGGACCGCCACTACGGGCACCAGCAACCGGGCACCCTTGAGGGCCTCCAGGACCGGCCCCACGGCGGTGCGGTCCTCGGCCCAGGCGGTGAGCGCCGCCGTCAGCCGGGGATCGGCGGAGCCGTCGTCGTCGGAGTAGCCGGAGTCGGGAATGTTCTTGTTCGCCACGGTCCCCGACCCTATCGGTGGGATGCAGTTGGGCTTGTGCGGCCCCTGAAACGTGGACTTGACGGGTCTCATGGGATTCTCATCCATCCCTGACACAGATTTCACATGCGTCTAACCATGGGCACAGGCCCGGCGCCCAGCATCGCGGGATGGACCGTCACAGAGCCAGTCGACGTCGCGCCCGCCCGTCCGGCCGCAGGCCCTTCGTCTATGCCGCGGTCGCCTCCGTCGTCCTCGTGGGCGGTACGGCAGCCGGGGCCGTATATATGAAGGCTCAGGCTCACGACGGCCAGGACCTCGTCTCGACGTCCTCTCCGTCCTCGGCTGCGCCGAGCGTCAGCGAGGAGGCATCGGTGGAACCGGTTACGGCGCCCGTGGTGGACCGGGACGCGCTGCTTTCCGAGGCGATGAAAGCCGTGACGGTCCCCAGCGGCGCCGAGGCGTCGGTGTCCGTCCTCGACGTCGACTCCGGCGAGAGTGCCGCGTACGGCGAGGGAGCCTTCGACACGGCGAGCATCGTGAAGGTCGACATCCTGGCCACGTTGCTGCTCCAGGCGCAGGACGCGGAACGGCAGTTGACGGCGACGGAGAAGGCCAACGCCACCCTGATGATCGAGAACAGCGACAACACGGCCGCGACCACCTTGTGGAACGAGATCGGCAAGGCGGACGGCCTCGACACCGCGAACAAGAGCTTCGGGCTGACGGAGACCGCGGGTGGGGACGGCGCGCTGTGGGGTCTGACCCAGACCACGGCGGCCGACCAGCTCACCTTGTTGCAGCAGGTGTTCGGTGAGGACTCGAAACTCAGCGAGACCTCGCAGACGTACATGCAGGGGCTCATGAGTGAGATAGCCGTCGATCAGCACTGGGGTGTGTCGGCCGCGGCCGACGGTTCCGACTGGGCCCTGAAGAACGGGTGGCTGGCGCGCAGCGCGACCGGGCTGTGGGACATCAACAGCATCGGTCGGGTCACCGTGGACGGCCACGACTACCTGGTCGCGGTGCTGTCGAACGGCACCACGACGAAGACGAAGGGGATCTCGCTGGTCGAGTCGGTGGCGAAGGCGGCGGTGTCGGTGTTCCAGGACACAACCGCCGATCCCACAGCTACGGCCACGGCCACCGACTAGTTGGTTCATACGCAGACGGTCATGGTCGTACGAGAAGGGTCCTGGTCGGACGTAGGCGGTCCTGCTCGGACCCTGGCCGGTCTGTTCGGACGAAGAACGTCCCGTCAGAAATGGTCGTACCCGCGCGGTCCCCTGCGGCCCCGCCACAGGACAACCGCCGCGGCGAGCAGCACCGCGCCGAGGCCGCCCGCGACGGGGCCGACCCACCCGGCGGGATCCGTGTCCTCGTCGGGGGCGTCCGGGCCCGGCCCGAAGTACTCCTGGCCGTACGCCGCCTGCAGCCCCTCGGGCTCGATCCGGCCGCCCTCCTTGATGGCGGCGGCCGGGTCGATGAAGCCGTAGCCGCGGGAGTCGTCACGGCCGCCTGCGGGGGCGTTGCGGGCCGTGTCCTCCAGGAGCTGCTTGATCTGGGCCGGGGAGAGGTCCGGATGGGCCGCCTTGATCAGCGCGACGGCGCCGGAGACGAACGCGGAGGCCGCGCTCGTCCCCCAGCCCTCGTAGTACTTCTCGTCCGGGTCGGCGATGACGACGTCGACACCGGGGGCACTGACGGTGGCGTACCAGCGGCGGGTGGAGAACGAGGCGCGGGTGCCGTTGCTGTCGACGGCGGTCGCGGCGATCACGCCCGGGTAGGCCGCGGGGTAGGAGATGTGGTCGCCCTTCTCGCCGCCGTTGCCGGCCGAGGCTACGACGACCGCGCCCTTCTTGAGGGCGTACTGGACGGCCTCGTCCTCGGCGGGTTCGGGGTGGGCGGAGGCGGAGTCGTCGCCCAGGGAGAGGTTGATGACGTCGGCGCCGTGGTCGGCGGCCCAGCGGATGCCGTCGGCGAGGGCGTTGCCGCGGGTGTTGCGGGCCTTCGTACGGGAGGCGTCGCCGTCTTCGAGGATGACGCGGACGGGGAGGATCTTGGCCTCGGGGGCGATGCCCATCACTCCGTCGGCGTCGTCGAGTCCGTGTCCGTGGCCGGCGATGATCCCCGCCATGGCGGTCCCGTGCCTGGCCCACGCCCGGTCACCGGGGGCCGCTCCGAAGCCGACCATGTCCCTGCCTGCGAGGACGTTGCCCTCCAGGTCCGGATGCTGGTCGTCGACGCCGGTGTCGAGGACGGCGACGGTGATCCCCTGGCCCTTGGTGGTCTGCCAGGCCTCCTGGGTGTGCATCGCGTCGAGGGCCCACTGCTGGGCGCGGATGCCGTCTGCGTGGGCGCTGGTTGCGGGAACCAGGGCGAGGGAGGCGGCCAGCAGGACGCTGAGGAGACCGGCGCTGCGGGTGCCGAGGCCGCCGGCGGTACGGCGACCGGTCCTGCGGGTGCCGACGTGGTCGTGGTCGGCCCTCCCGGTCATGACGGCTTCTCCGTGGCCGCGGTGACGGTCCTGCGGAAGTCTCGCTCGACGCGATCGGCGAGGCCCTGTGCGTCGTGGCCGAGGCCGGCCTGGGCCGGGGCCGTGGTCTCGCCGGACTTCATGGCGTCCTCGGCGGCCTGCGGGTCGCTGACGACGCGGCCGTCGGCGAAGCCCGAGACGGCGTAGACGACGACGGGGGCGTCCGTGAGGACCGACACCGTCCAGGAGGCACGTTGCTCGTCGCCGAAGCCGGCCGCGACGGTGCCCTCGACCGCGTAGGGGCGGGGCATCAGGTCGCTGCGCCGGTCCAGGCCGTCCTTCTGGAAGCGGGTCTGCAGGGAGGTCATCGCTATCGCGTCCGCCTTGGTGAACAGCAGCCCGACGGTGGTGACGAGGCTCCGGGTCGCATCCGTGTACGTGGCGCGCAGCAGCCGCAGGCAGCCCACCGGTGCGAGGGCCTTGCGCAGGAGGGGGTCGAAGGCGTTCGCGCAGTCGGTGTCCGGGGCGACGGCGACCCGCGTCCAGGTGCGGTCCGCGCCGCCGGGTCCCGCGCCCTCGCCCTGCACGGTGGGCGGGAAGAGCTGGTCCACCGGCACGCTGTGCCAGAGCTCACCGGCCGCCGCGAACTCGGTCCGCGCGTCGGAGCCGGCCGAGCTCTCCCCGGTCAGCCAACTTCCCGTCACCGCACCGCCGATGAGGCCGAGGCCCAGCACGACGCAGGCCGCGGCGGCCAGCGCCCGGGGCCGGGTACGTCCGCCGAGTGGACGTACGCCCACGGTGTCGTCGTACGTCTCCGGCTGCCCGAAGGTCACGAACGGGCGCTCCACGGCCGGTGTCTGCGACCGGGGTGCGGGGACCGGGGGCTGTGCGGGCGGCTCGGCCGGGATGGGCCGGAGCCGCCTGGTGGTCTCCGTGGCGCTCTCCTCGGGCATGGTGGTCCGCCGCGCCTCACCGGGCGCCGGGGGCGCGTCGGGGAACCGTGCGGAGGCCGCCGGCGGGGGCGGGGACACCGGGGCGGGCCGCCGATGCGGGCGCAGACCCGGGAATCGCCGAATCCCCTCCTCGTGTCGGGGAGCTTCGTCGGGGTCCGGCGCCGAGGCACGTGCGGCATCCGGAGTCGGCACCTCCGCGTCGGCGGAGCAGTCGAAGAAGTCGAACGACCTCGGCGGCGACGGTACGCGAGGACCGCGCCCTGCGCCCGCGTCCGCCCCGGACGACCGGGGACCGCCGTCGCCTTCGCGGGGTTGCGATCCCGGCTGTGGCTGGTTCGGCGGTGGTTGGTTCGGCGGTGACTGGTGGTCAGGCCCCGGAGGCTGGTCCGGATTTTGCGGGCTGCTTGGAGTCGGAGGCCGGTCCGGGTGGGGAGGGGCCGCCGGGCGAGGTGGGACTGGCGGGCGTGGGGGAATCGAGGCGCGACGCGCTTCCGTGCTCATGCACCCCCCGTTCCCTGGTACCCGGGCCATCGGCTCGCCTCGGAGCTCTTCCAGCCGCCGTCGCTGTGCGGGGAGTGCGTCCGTCCGGGTCGCCCGCCACGGGCACGCATACCCGCACCGGGGGGCCGTCACCCCGGGCATACCCCGCCCGGGCAAGGTCGTTCCTCCCTGCGTGCGCGTCACTCTACGGGTTGACGTCGGCCCGGAGGGAACCAGTCCGCAGGCCCGGGGCATCTGCCCGGATCGTCCCCCTACCCAGCGGTAATCCCGTCTGGCAGGCTTCGGTCATGACTGCCCGCGCCGCAGACCGGGCCCGCTACGACCGGGCCACCGCTCACCTCGACGCCCCTCTCGCGATCGTGGACCTGGAGGCCTTCGACGCGAACGCCGACGATCTCGTCCGCAGGGCCGGCGGCAAACCGGTCCGTGTCGCCAGCAAATCCGTCCGCTGCCGCGCCCTCCTCGAACGCGTCCTCGCGCGGGACGGCTTCGCCGGAATCATGTCCTTCACCCTCGCCGAGTCGATCTGGCTGGCCCGCTCCGGCTTCGACGACATCCTGCTCGCCTACCCGTCCGCCGACACCAGGGGCTTCGCCGAGCTGGCCTCCGACCCCAAGCTCGCCGCCGCCGTGACCGTCATGGTCGACGACCCGGCCCAGCTGCGTTTCATCGACGAGGCACGCCAGGGCGGCACCGAAGTCGTGCGCGTCTGCCTGGAGTTGGACACCTCCCTCCAGCTGCTCGGCGGGCGGGTCCGGGTCGGCGCCCTGCGTTCGCCGCTGCGCTCCCCCGCCCAACTCGCCGAGATGGCCCGTACGGTGACCCGGCGGCCCGGCTTCAAGCTCGTGGGGATCATGGCGTACGAGGGGCACATCGCCGGTGTCGGGGACGCCGTCGACGGGCGGCCCTTCCGGTCGCGTGCCGTCCGCCTTATGCAGGCAACGGCCCGCAAGGAACTCATCCAGCGGCGCGCCGACGTCGTCAGTGCCGTACGGGCCGTGCAGCCCGACCTGGAGTTCGTCAACGGCGGCGGCACCGGCAGCGTGCAGCACACGGCGGCTGAGGACGCGGTCACGGAGATCGCGGCGGGCTCGGGACTGTACGTACCGCGGCTCTTCGACAACTACACCTCGTTCAGCGGGCGTCCGGCCGCGCTCTTCGCCCAGCCCGTCGTCCGCCGGCCGGGCGTCGGAATCGTGACCGTCCTCGGCGGCGGCTACCCGGCCTCGGGCGCCGCCGGTCCCGACCGGCTGCCCGTGCCCTACCTCCCGGAGGGGCTGAAGTACGACCCACAGGAGGGCCCGGGCGAGGTGCAGACCCCGCTGATCGGCGCCCCCGCGGACGACCTGCTCATCGGCGACAAGGTGTGGTTCCGGCACGCCAAGGCGGGGGAGCTGTGCGAGCGGTTCGACACGCTCCAACTGGTGGCGGGCGACTCGGTGACGGCAGCCGTCCCGACGTATCGCGGGGAAGGGCACACCTTCCTCTGACGCCCCCGGCGTCTACTGGGCCGGGCCGATGCTGCTGCCCACGCCCCCACCGGTGTCCGTGTCGCCCACCGGCCGGATCCCCTTGGTGATGCGGTCCATGTCGGACAGCGGTGGCCCGTCCTCGCCCGCGTCGAAGGCGAAGCGGACGATGACCAGCGCCTGAGAACCCACGCTGGACGGAAACGCCAGCGACTGGACGTAACCCCCGGGTCCCACCGCGGTCTTGACCTGCCAGCGCACGAAGTACCCGGCACGCCCGGCGACCGCGACCGCCCCCGCCTTCACCTCTTTGTGGGAGTCGATGCCGTGGTAGGGGCGCCGGTCGACGAGGTCGCGGTCGTAGGCGCTGTCCGCCGCGTCCCCGATGTCCTTGCGCGCGAGGGCTTCGGGGGACTTCTCGTCGTTCCCGGTGACCGTGCGCGAGATGACCCACCCGTGGCGGCAGAGACCGGGGTCGCCGGGGCAGTCGTACGTCCCCGGAGTGGTCAACACGACATCGTCCTCGACGACGTTCTCCGGCCTCGCCCAGCCGTCGAGCAACGGCAAGGTGATGCCGTTGAGTTCGTCCACGACGACCGCCGGATCATCGGCAGGGGGCACGTCGGCCGCCGGCTCGGAAGAGAACGGGGTGGTCGGCTCCGTGGTCGACGTGGTGTTGGTCGGCGTGGTGTTGGTCGCCGCGTCGGCGGTGTCGTCGTTCCGGCCGAGGAGTACGGCGCCGGTGACGATCGAGGCGACCAGCACGGCTCCCGCGACGACGAGGGCGACGGCCTTGGCGCGGCCGGAGCTCCCGTCGGGGAACTCCGGCCGCCCCAACGGCTGTTGGAGCACCTCGGGCTGACGCCGGTGGTCGGTCCACGCGGTCCCGTCCCACCAGCGCTCGACGAGCGGGTACGACGGGTCGCGGTACCAGCCGGGCGGGGGCTTCATGCTCATCCCGGCACTCTAGGACGTGCGCCGAAGATCGGTACACGGTGTCCGGCACACGTCTGCCTCACAGGGCAGTACACCTAGGACCTGTCCTAGAGCGGCGTGACGTACGCTCCCGAGATTCCGCCGTCCACCAGGAAGTCGCTGGCGTTGACGAAGGAGGAGTCGTCGCTGGCGAGGAACGCGACCGCCGCGGCGATCTCGTCGGCCTCCGCGAACCGGCCGACGGGGATGTGCACGAGCCGACGCGCGGCCCGCTCGGGGTCCTTGGCGAACAGCTCCTGGAGCAGCGGGGTGTTGACCGGCCCGGGGCACAGGGCGTTGACCCGGATGCCCTCCCGCGCGAACTGCACGCCCAGTTCACGGGACATGGCCAGCACACCGCCCTTGGAGGCCGTGTACGAGATCTGCGAGGTCGCTGCCCCCATCCGGGCCACGAAGGACGCCGTGTTGATGATGGAGCCCCTGCCCTGGCGTCGCATGTAGGGGATCGCGGCCTTGCAACACAGGTAGACGGAGGTGAGGTTGACCTCCTGGACCCGCTTCCAGGCCTCCAGTCCCGTCTCCAGGATGGAGTCGTCGTCGGGCGGTGAGATGCCCGCGTTGTTGAAGGCGACGTCGACGGAGCCGTAGGTGTCGTACGCCGTCCTGAAGAGCGCTTCGACCTCCTCGGGGTCGGTGACGTCGACCTTCACGAAGATCCCGCCGGCCTCCTCGGCGGCCGCCTTGCCGCTCGTCTCGTCGACGTCGCCGCAGACGACATGGGCGCCCTCGGAGGCGAGGCGGCGAGCGGTGGCGAGACCGATGCCGCTGCCCGCGCCGGTGATGACGGCGGTACGACCGACCAGCCGGCGGCAGATGATGTCTGAGGTGTCGGGGGTGTCTGCGGTCACTGTGCGGGGCCTTCCGTGCTGATGAAGACGTTCTTGGTTTCGGTGAATGCGGTGAGGGCGTCCGGGCCGAGTTCGCGGCCGATCCCCGACTGCTTGAAGCCGCCGAAGGGGGTCCAGTAGCGGACGCTGGAGTGGGAGTTGACGGACAGGTTCCCGGCGCGGACGGCTCCCGAGACGCGCAGGGCGCGGCCGACGTCGCGCGTCCAGATGGAGCCGGACAGGCCGTACTGGGTGGCGTTGGCGAGCCGGATCGCATCCGCCTCGTCCTCGAAGGGGAGGACGACGGCGACCGGGCCGAAGACCTCCTCGACGGCCACCCGCGCGTCGGGCTCGACGTCGGTGAGGACGGTGGGCGGGAACCAGAAGCCCGGGCCCTCGGGGGCCTTGCCGTGCATGCCGGGCGCGTCGGCGGCGACGTACGAACGTACGCGTTCCAACTGCACCTTGGAGATCAGCGGGCCCATCTGGGTCCGCTCGTCGGACGGGTCGCCGACGACGACGGACGCGAGGGCCGGGGCGAGGAGTTCGAGGAAGCGGTCGTAGGCGGAGCGCTGGACGAGGATGCGGGTGCGGGCGCAGCAGTCCTGGCCGGAGTTGTCGAGGAAGGCCATGGGAGCCGCGGCGGCGGCGGCCTCGACGTCGGCGTCGGCGAAGACGATGTTCGGGCTCTTGCCGCCGAGTTCGAGGGTGACGCGCTTGAGGAGGGCCGAGCCCTTTGCCAACACCTGTTTGCCCACGGCGGTTGACCCCGTGAAGACGATCTTCGCGACGTCGGGGTGCTCGACGAGTGCGTTCCCCGCGACGGGACCGGCACCCGGGAGTACCTGGAAGAGGTGCTCGGGAAGGCCCGCCTCCAGGGCGAGCTCGGCCAGGCGCAGAGCGGTGAGGGGTGTCGTCTCGGCGGGCTTGAGGATGACCGCGTTCCCGGCCGCGAGTGCCGGTGCGGTGCCCCACGCGGCGATCGGCAGGGGGAAGTTCCAGGGGGCGATGACGCCGACGACGCCGAGCGGTTCGAGGATCGTGATGTCCAGGCCGCCGGAGACCGGGATCTGCCGGCCCGTCAGCCGCTCCACTCCCCCGGCCGCGTAGTCGAGCAGATCCCGGACGTTGCCCACCTCCCAGCGGGCGTTGCCGATCACGTGACCGGCCTCGCGGACCTCCAGCCGGGCGAGTTCCTCGAGGTGATCGTCGACGACGACGGCGAAGCGGCGCAGCAGCCGGGCGCGCTCGCCCGGAGCCAGGGCGGCCCACCGGACTTGCGCCTTCCCCGCCCGTGCGACGGCGGCATCGACGTCCTCGGGGGTGGCGCCCGGGAGGGTCGCGATGACCTCCTCGGTCGCCGGGTTGAGTACCTGGAGTTCGTGCTCGTGCGACAAGGAGGCCCTCATAGACGTTCGAAGGAGCGGCGCAGCTCCCAGTCGGTGACCGCGGCGTCGAAGGCGTTCAGCTCGACGCGTGCCATGTTGCGGTAGTGCGCGACCACCTCGTCGCCGAAGGCGGCCCGGGCGATGGGGCTGTTCTCCCAGAGCTCGGCGGCCTCGCGAAGGGTGGTGGGGACGTGCTCGTAATCGGCGGCGTACGCGTTGCCCGCGCACACGTCCGGCAGCTCCAGCTTCTGCTCGATGCCGTACAGGCCGGCCGCGACGAGGCCGGCGACGGCCAGGTGCGGGTTGACGTCACCGCCGGGCAGCCGGTTCTCGAAGCGCATCGAGCGGCCGTGGCCGACGACGCGGAGGGAGCAGGTGCGGTTGTCGTAGCCCCAGGCGACGGCGGTGGGGGCGAAGGAGCCCGGCTGGAAGCGCTTGTAGGAGTTGATGTTCGGGGCGTAGAGGAGCGAGAAGTCGCGGAGCGCGGCGAGCTGTCCGGCGAGGAAGTACCGCATGGTCTGCGACATGCCGCCCGGGTCGTCGGAGGAGCCGGCCATCACATTGGTGCCGTCCTTGTCCGCCAGCGAGAGGTGGATGTGGCAGGAGTTGCCCTCGCGCTCGTTGTACTTCGCCATGAAGGTGAGCGAGACGCCCTCCTGGGAGGCGATCTCCTTGGCGCCGGTCTTGTAGACGGCGTGCTGGTCACAGGTGACGAGGGCCTCGTCGTACTTGAAGGCGATCTCGTGCTGGCCGGGGTTGCACTCGCCCTTGGCGGACTCGACGATCAGGCCCGCCGCCTGCATCTCGTTGCGGATGCGGCGCAGGAGCGGCTCGATCCGTCCCGTGCCAAGGACCGAGTAGTCGATGTTGTACTGGTTCGCCGGGGTGAGGTCGCGGTAGTGCGCGTCCCAGGCCTGCTCGTAGGTGTCCTTGAAGACGATGAACTCGAGTTCCGTGCCGACCTGGGCGGTGAGGCCGAGTTCGGCGAGGCGGTCCAGCTGGCGCCGCAGGATCTGGCGGGGCGCGGCCACCACCGGGGAGCCGTCGTTCCAGGCGAGGTCGGCGATGAGGAGGGCCGTGCCCTCGTTCCACGGCACCCGGCGCAGGGTGCTCAGGTCGGGGTGCATGGCGAAGTCGCCGTATCCCCGCTCCCAGGAGGACATCTCGTAACCGTCGACCGTGTTCATCTCGGTGTCGACGGCGAGGAGGTAGTTGCAGCCCTCCGTGCCGTGTTCCAGGACGTCGTCGAGGAAGAAGCGCGCGGCGAACCGCTTGCCCTGGAGCCGTCCCTGCATGTCCGGGAAGGCCAGGACGACCGTGTCGATCTCGCCGCCCGCGACCAGGCTGCGCAAGCCCTCGACGGTGAGCGGGGGTGTGCGGTCTGCCACCGGAAAAGCCTCCTTGGGTCAGCCGAGAGTCATAAGGTATTGCTGAGAACCATTGCTTGGGAAGGGGGCACGACCAGATGACGTGGGCGGAATCCGACGGCGGGGCGGACGACCGGCTGACGCCGGTGCTGCGGCCGGTCCGGGCGGGCAACGGTTTCGAGGAGGCGCTGGAGCAGATCCTCCAGATCGTCCGGCTCGGCCTGGTGCCGGGCGGTGAACGGCTGCCCGCCGAGCGGGAGTTGGCGGAGCGGCTCGGGATCAGCCGGGTGACGCTGCGCGAAGTACTGAAGGTGCTCCAGGACCAGGGACTCCTCGAGTCGCGCCGCGGCCGGTACGGCGGCACCTTTGTGCTGCCGAGGGCCGACGCGCCCGGCGAGCACGAGCTGCGGCGCCGGGTCGCCGAGGTCGACATCGAGGACGTGCTGCGCTTCCGCGAGGTCCTCGAGGTCGGCGCGGCGGGCCTGTGCGCGACGCACGGCCTCGACGACGAGCAGGCCGGCCGGCTGCGCGAGGCCCTCGCCCGCACGCGGGACGCTCCGCTGGCCGACTACCGACGTCTGGACACCAGGCTGCACCTCACCCTCGCCGAACTGTGCGGCTCCCCTTCGCTCGCCGCCCGGTACGCGGCCGTACGCGCCTCCGTGAACGACCTCCTCGACTGCATCCCGCTCCTCGTACGCAACCTGGAGCACTCCCAGCAGCAGCACTGCGCGCTGGTCGAGGCGGTCCTCGACGGGGACGCGGACGGGGCGCGGGAGATGATGCGGGAGCACTGCGGGGGGACGGCGGCGCTGTTGAGGGGTTTCCTGACCTGAGGCTCCGCAAAGGTATGGGGGCTTTCCATTGAGCTCGGAGATTGAAATCGGAGGAAATCGCGTGGGCGGCAGGCCGTTGATCGGTGTGAGTACGTATCTGGAGTCCAAGGCGCGCTGGGGGGTGTGGGAGCTGGAGGCGGCGTTGCTGCCGGTCGGCTATCCGCGGCTCGTGCAGCGGGCCGGCGGGCTTGCCGTGATGCTGCCGCCGGACGATCCGGCGTACGCGGCGGAGACCGTCGCCCGCCTCGACGGGCTCGTCGTCGCCGGTGGGCCCGACGTCGATCCCGTCCGCTACGGCGCCGAGCGCTCGCCGCGCACCGGGCCGCCCGCCCCGGAGCGCGACGCCTGGGAACTCGCCCTGATCGACGCCGCGTTGGCCTCCGGCACGCCGCTCCTCGGCATCTGCCGGGGCATGCAGCTCCTCAACGTCGCCCTCGGCGGAACGCTCGTCCAGCACCTCGACGGCCACGTGAAGGACGTCGGGGTGTTCGGCCACCACGACGTGACTCCCGTGCCGGGGAGCCGGTACGCGGCTCTCGCGCCGGAGCCGACCGCCGTGCCGACGTATCACCACCAGGCGGTGGACCGACTCGGTGACGGACTGCTGCCCTCGGCCCACGCGACGGACGGGACGGTGGAGGCCGTCGAACTTCCCGGTCCTGGGTGGGTGTTGGGGGTGCAGTGGCATCCGGAGATGGGGGACGACGTGCGGGTCGTGCGGGGGTTGGTGAGGGCGGCGTCCTGAGGCAGCGCCAGCGGTTCTTCGCCCCCTCAGACCCCCCGCGTCAGCGACAACAAGTCCCGCGCGGGCCCCGTAGGCCGATGCCCCGTCGGCCACACCGCCCGCAGGGACCGCCGTAGTTGGACGTCGGACAGCGGGATGCTCACCAGCCGGTGGGCGGAGAGTTCCTCGCCGAGGGCCAGTTCGCTCAGGACGGCGGGGCCCGCGCCGCTGACGACGGAGGCCTTGACCGCGGTGGTGGAGGACAGCTCGATGAGCGGGCGGGCGAGGCCACCGAGGGCGGCGTCGAGGACCTGGCGGGTGCCCGACCCCTCCTCGCGGAGGATGAGCGGCGTCGCCGCCAGCTCCGCCGCGGCCAGGGGCTGCCGACGGCGTGCCCATGGATGGTCCGGCGCCGTCACCACGATCAGCCGGTCATGCGCGATGACCGCCGAATCGAGGCCGGCCGGCACGGACAGCCCCTCGACGAACCCGACGTCGGCCTCGTCGGCGAGGAGACGTTCGGCGACGGCCGCCGAGTTCCCGGCGAGGAGCGACACGGCCGTGTCGGGGTGCTGAGCACGAAGCGCGATCAGCCAGCCCGGCAGCAGATACTCGGCGATCGTCATGCTCGCCGCGACACGCAGCCGCGAGTCCCGTCGGTCCCGCAGCGCCTGGGCACCCACGTCGAACGTCTCGGCCGCCTCCACGACCCTCCGCGCCCAGTCCGTGACGAGCGCCCCGGCCTCGGTGAGACGCGACCCGCGCGGTGAGCGGTCGACGAGGGCCACGCCGAGTTGTCTTTCCATCGAGCGGATCCGGCTGCTGGCCGCCGGCTGGGTGATCCCCAGTTCCTGGGCGGCCCGTCCCAGACTGCCCAGCCGGGCCACCGCGAGCAGCAGCTCCATCGCCCCCAGATCCGGCACCCGGTGCGCGATTCCCGTCCGTTCCCCAGCCCTGTCGTCAGCCCTACTACTCATAACTCCAGTTTATGCCCTCATAGGGCGGTACTCCCTGGTGGGCGGCGCGCCGCGGCGGGACCTTGGAAGCATGGTCACCACACAGCCCGCCGCAGCGTTGTTCCCCATGGCCGGTACCCGGCACACCACCACCCTCCGGTACCTCGGCCCGAACTGGTACGCCTCGGTGATGGGCACCGCGATCGTGGCGACGGCGGGCGCCGGGCTCCCCGGGGCCGTTCCCGGCCTGCGGACCGTCTGCGCCGCCGTCTGGGCGCTGGCGCTGGCGATGCTGGTGGTCCTGCTCGCCGCCCGCGCCCTGCACTGGACGCACCATCGCGACCAGGCGCGCGCCGGCTTCCTCGACCCGGCAACGGCCCCGTTCTACGGCTGTCTGTCCATGGCCCTGCTGGCCGTGGGTGGCGGCGCCCTGGTCGTGGGCCAGGACTGGATCGGTCTGGAAGCGGCGGTCGCGCTGGACGCCGTCCTGTTCGGGGCCGGGACGGTCATCGGCCTCGCCTGCGCCGTGGCCGTCCCGTACCTCATGGTGGCCCGGCACCGGATCGAGCCCGGGCAGGCGAGCCCCGTGTGGCTGCTCCCCGTCGTCGCCCCGATGGTGTCCGCGGCGCTCGGTCCGCTCCTCGTCCCCCATCTCCCGGCCGGCCAGGCGCGGGAGACCCTCCTCCTCGGCTGCGTCGCGATGTTCGGGCTGAGTCTGCTTGCCACCTCGCTGATGCTGCCGCTGATCTTCGCCAGGCTGCTCG
This sequence comes from Streptomyces sp. NPDC005808, assembly GCF_042871385.1. Classification (NCBI taxonomy): domain Bacteria; kingdom Bacillati; phylum Actinomycetota; class Actinomycetes; order Kitasatosporales; family Streptomycetaceae; genus Streptomyces; species Streptomyces sp. NPDC005808. The sequence continues at coordinate 194,846 of NZ_JBIAIK010000010.1, forward strand.
CCGATGGCCCGCCGCCGCTCGCCCTGACCCCGGCCCTGTTCCTGGTGCTCGGCCCGCTCGGTCAGTCCACGACCGCGGTCGGCAAGTTCGCGGACTTCGCGCCCGGCGTGGTGCCCGCCCCGTACGACCAGGGTTTCAGCGATCTCGCGGTCCTGTACGGCGTCCCCGTGATGGGCTTCGCACTGCTCTGGCTCGCCCTCGCCACCGCTCTGGTGCTGCGCGCCCGCCGTCGCGGGATGGGCTTCACGATGACGTGGTGGTCGTTCACCTTCCCGGTGGGGACGTGCGTCACCGGCGCGGAGAGCCTGGCCCGGCACACCGGTCTCGTCGCCTTCAGTGTCCTCGCGGTCGCGCTGTACGTCCTGCTCGTGGCCGCCTGGTCGGTGGCCGCCGTCCGCACGGCCCGCGGCCTGCTCAGCGGCGAGCTGCTCGCAGCGCCTCGCCCAGCAGCCGCGGAGCCTGCGCCAGCGAGGGCCCGTACCAGGTGAGCAGGCGTCCGTCGACGAGCGCGCACGGCACGCCCTCGAACGCCTCGGGTCCGTCGGCGGCGGTGAAGCGGTACGGCTCGTCGGGCAGGATCACGAGTTCGGGGGCCGCCGCCTCGAGCTCGGGCAGCGGGACGCGCGGATAGCGTTCCTCGTGGTGCGCGTACACGTTGTCCACGCCGAGGCGGGCCAGTACGTCCCCGGCGAAAGTGTCCCGGCCGAGCACCATCCAGGGACGCCGCCAGATGGGCACGACCGCGGTCGTACGACGGGCTGGAACCACCAGTTCCGCCCATGCCCGCTCCGCCTCCTCCAGCCACCGCGGCCGGGTCTGCGCTCCGCACGCGTACAGCACCCGCTGCAGTTCGGAGAAGGCTCCCGGCACGTCCCGTACCTCGGTGACCAGGACCTCGATGCCCGCCGCGCGCAGGGCCGTCAGGTCGGGCTCGCGGTTCTCCTCCTCGTTGGCGAGGACGAGGTCGGGAGCGAGCCGCACGATGCTGTCGACGTCGGGATTCTTGGTGCCGCCGATCCGTACGACGTCGAGGTCCGCCGGATGGCTGCACCAGTCCGTCGCGCCGATCAGCGCTCCGGGCAGGGAGAGGGCCACGGCCTCGGTGAGTGAGGGAACGAGCGACACGACGCGCCGGATGTCGCACCCGGGTTCAGCGCCTGCCGAGGTCCCGGGCACAGCGCTTTCCGAGGTCCAGGGCACAGCGCCTGCCGAGGTCCCGGGCTCAGCGCCTGCCAACGTTGTGGCGGTCCTCCACCGCGTCGATGTGGTCGGCGACCTCCACCACGATCACCCGGGTGTCCGGCACGGTGGCCCGCCACCGGTGCCGCACTCCGCCTGTCAGATACATGGTGTCGCCGCGCCCGAGGCGATGGGCACGGCCCTCCGCCTCGACCTCGACGGCGCCCTCGACGACGTACATCAACTTGTCGTTGCGGAGCTGCAGTTCACGCACCTCGTCGTGGTCACCGGTGAATTCGGTGGCGTGCAGCTGGTGGTGACCGCGCACCAGGGGGCGCACCTGTGCGTCGGGGGCGTACTCGGCGGATTCCGCGCGCACGACGTCGACGCTGCACGCCGGGTCGGCCGCGGCGAGCAGTTCGACGGCCGTGGTGCAGAGTGCGTCGGCGACTCTCTCCAGGGAGCTCTTGCTGGGCCGGGCACGCTCGTTCTCGACCTGGCTGAGAAAGGGCACCGACAGGCCGCTGCGCTCGGCCACCACGGCAAGGGTGAGGTCCAGGGCACGGCGGCGCCGCCGTACTGCCGCACCCACCCGAAGGGGTTGTTCTTTGTGGTCGCCCATCGCTTCGGCTCCCTCCCTTGCGTCGTCGGTCCCTACTACAGCTAGTGCTTCGGCCCACTACTTCTGAAGAGTTGTTTGCACCCTACGCATGTTCGGCAAACCGTTTCACGCACCCGTCACATCGCAGACACGCAGAAGGGGGGTAGGGGTCACAGTTCGCGCCAATAGAGGAGCTGGCCCGCTTCGCCGGGCGCCGCGCCCTCGCCCGGGACGAAAAGGCTGACAAGCAGGGCCGGATGCCCCTGCGGGTCGGTGAGCAGGGTCGCGGACGGGTTGGCGAAGGCCCGGCTGCCGCCGTGGGTGCGCAGAGTCAGCCGTTCGGCCCGTCCGGTCGCCGGATCGTAGGCGTACGTCCGCCAGCTCCCGAAGTCCTCGCGCCGCCGTTGGCCCTCTATCAACACCAGCTCCGTTCCCCCGAGTTCGAGGGCCGAGCGGTCGCCGATGTTTCCGCCGGTCCCCCACGCCTCCAGCGCCCGGTCCAGGCGTTTGTCGGGCTCGGCCTGCCAGGTCGTGAAGTCCGTGAGTGTGGCCCGGAGTTGGCGGTCGGTGCCGCACTGCTCCTGATAGTGGCCGGTGAGTTCGACCGTCCCGTCGTGCACGGCCGTGATGTCCGGTGTGCCCTCTGCACAGCGTGAGAGGGTGCGCGACGCGTCGTAGGCATGTTCGGCGTTCCCGGCCAGCAGGGCGTCGAGATCGGCGTAGCCGCGTACCGCGATGTGGTTGTCCGGATCCTTCTCGTACGCCAGTACGTAGCCACCGGCGCCGTCGGGGGCGAGTGTGGGCTGACTGGTGCCCGCGCCGAAGTCGTGGCGGCGGGTCCAGGTACGCAGATCCGTGGAGGTGGCGACGGCCGAGTGGAAGCGGCCGTCGGCGAGGGTCGAGTGGTAGACGGCGAGATAGGTGCCGTCCGGTGCCTGGGTGATCTCCGCGGTGTCCATGGTGTGGCCGGAGTCGTCCCGCAGGTCGTACGCGTAACCGTCGGCCTCGCGCACGTCCCCGGCCAGGGACTCCAGCCGCGCCGTGACCGCGGACGGGGGTTCCGCGTGCGCGCCCGGCGACACAGCCGTCAGCAGCACCACGAGGAGGGCGACCAGGCGGCCGGGGCGGAGCAGGGATCGCACAGGGTCTCACAGGAACGCGGGGAGAAGGGGAGCCGAGCGTACGGACCGGTCGCGGGCTCCGGGAACTCCATGAGGGGTGGCCTTCGCCACACGGGACACGCGACCCGCGCGGCAAAGGTCCACCCCTCACCGAAAGACCCTTCGCCGAAGAATCTGGGACCTACTTGGCGGACTACTGCGGAGTCATCCGCTCCACCATGTCCGGGTGCTCCTTGAGCCACGCGGCCACGGCGTCCTCCTCATGTCCCTGGCCCTGGTCCTTGATCTCGGCCTCCAGGCTGCCGAGTTCGTCCTCGCTCATCCTGAAGTTCTTGATCCACTCGGCGAGTTGCGGATACTGCTCCGGGAAGTTCTTGCTGGAGATCGTCCGGATCGTGTTGCCCTCGCCGAACAGCTTCTTGTCGTCCGCGAGCTTGGTGAGGTCGTACTCGCTGTAGGCCCAGTGCGGCGACCACAGGACGACGGCGACGGGCTCCTTCTTGGCGTACGCGCGCTTCAGCTCGGCCAGCATCGCGGGCGTGGAGCCGTCGACGACCTGGTACTCCTTGTCCAGGCCGTAGCCGGGAAGCACCTTCGTCTTGAGCAGGTTCATCTCGCCGGTGCCCGGCTCGATGCCGATGATCTTCCCGCCGAAGGTGCTGCCCTTGCCCTTGAGATCCGCGAGAGACTTGACGTCCTTCACGTACGACGGGACAGCGATCTCCAGCGAGGTCGGTTCGTACCAGGTGCCGAGGTCTCTCAGGTCGTTCTTGTGCTGATCCCAGTAGTTGGACTGGGCGTACGGCAGCCAGGCGTCGAAGTTGAGGTCGAGATCGCCGGAGGCCAGTCCCGTGTAGACCGGGCCGACGTCCATCTGCTTCAGGTTCATCGTGTAGCCGCGCCGGGCCAGGACGTTCTTCCACAGGTAGGTGACGGCGACGTCCTCGTCCCAGGGGAACCAGGCGACGTCCAGCGCGCGCTTCGTCTCGGCACCGGCCGCGGCGCTCTTGACCGGGGCGAGCTTGTCGACGACGCCGGGGTTCTTCTTCAGCCAGGCGCGCACGGCGTCCTGCTGCTTGCCCTGGCCTGCCTTGTTGATCTCCGACTCGAGGCTGGTGAGCTGCTGCTCGGTCATCTTGAAGTTCTTGAGCCACTCGCCGACGACCGGGTTCTCCTGGGCGAAGCCCTTGCGGGAGAGCGTGTGCACGCCGTCGCCCGAGCCCCAGGCGCCCTTCGGGTCCTTGAGCTTCTTCAGGTCGTAGTCGCTGTACGCCCAGTGCGGCGACCACAGGGTGACGACGACGGGCTCCTTCTTGGCGTACGCGCGCTTCAGCTCGGCCAGCATGGCGGGCGTGGAGCTGTCGACGACCTTGTACTCCTTGTCGAGCCCGTACTCCTTGAGGACCTTGGTCTTGAGCAGGCTCATCATTCCGGCGCTGGACTCGATGCCGGTGATCTTGCCGCCGAACTCGTCGGCCTTGCCCTTGAGATCTTCCAGGGAGTTGATGTCCTTCATGTACGAGGGCACGCTCAGCTCCAGCGACGTGGGGCCGTACCAGGAGCCCAGGTCGTCGAGTTGCTTGCCGTACTTCTTCCAGTACTGCTCGTGGGTGGTCGGCAGCCAGGAGTCCGTCTCGAAGTCGATGTCGCCCTGGGCGAGCGAGGTGTAGAGGGGGCCGGCGTCGAGCTGCTTCGTCTCGACTTCGTAGCCGCGCTGCTCCAGGATCTCCTGCCAGAGGAAGGTGGAGGCTATGCCCTCGTCCCAGGGGATGTAGCCGATGGTGATCTTCTTGCCCTGGCCGACGTCCTTGCCGTCGGCGGCGGCGGTGGACGTGGTGGCGCTGCCGCCGAAGATGCCCATGCCGCCCGCGACCAGCGCGAGCACGACGACGCCGACGACGGCCACGGCCGGGCGGGGGCGGTAGGACCAGATCTTCAGGCCCTGCGCGGCCCGCAGCCTGGCGGAGGTGCGACGGCCGAGCGGCGAGACCTGGGTGCCCAGGGCGCTGGTCATCCGGTCGAGGTAGATCGCCAGGATGACGATGGCGACACCCGCCTCGGAGCCGAGGCCGACGTTCAGCTGGCCGATGGCCTGGTTCACGTCGCCGCCGAGTCCGCCCGTGCCGACCATGCCGGCGATGGCGGCCATCGACAGGCCCAGCATGATGACCTGGTTGACGCCCGCCATGACGGTGGGCAGGGCCAGCGGAAGCTGGATGCGCAGCAGGGTGTCGCGCGGGGTGGTGCCGAACGCGTCGGCGGCCTCGACCAGCTCCTTGTCGACCTGGCGGATGCCCAGCTCGGTCATCCGGACGCCGGGGGCCAGCGCGAAGATCAGGGTGGCGACCATGCCCGCGGGGGCGCCGGTGCCGAAGAACAGGATGGCCGGGATGAGGTAGATCATCGCGGGCAGCGTCTGCATGAAGTCGAGCACGGGGCGGACGACACTGCTGACCCGGTCGGAGCGCGCCGCCCAGATGCCCACGGGCACCGATATGACGAGGGCGATGACGGTCGCGACGAGGACGAGCGAGAGGGTCACCATCGCGTCCTCCCACAGTTCGAGGGAGTCGATGAAGGCGAATCCCACGAAGGTGAGGACACCGGCGGACGTACCGCGCAGCCAGAACGCGATCACGGCGAAGATGGCCGCGAGGAGGAGCGGTTCGGGGGCCTGGAGAACGGCGTTGACACCGTCGTAGGCACCGTCGAACACGGTCTTGAGGAAGTCGAAGAGCCACGCCATGTGGTTGAGCAGCCAGTCGACGGTGTCGTTGACCCAGTCACCGAACGGAATCCTAGGCACCGGCCGTCACCGCCTTGTCGCGCGGCGTGCCGCAGCGGACGGGGGTCCCCTGCTCATCTCCCAGGTAGCCGACGAGCCGCTGTCTCGGGACGACCCCGACCAGTTTCTTTCTCTTGTCGAGCACCGCGACGGGGTGCGAGACGCGGGCGCTGATCGCGCAGAGTTCGTTGAACGGCGTGGCGGGCGTGGCGGTCTCGCAGGCGCAGTCCGCCTCGTCGCCGCTCAGGTCGGTGTCCATCACGGACTCCGCGGTCAGCACACGGGAGCGGTCCACGTCCTGGGTGAAGGAGGCGACGTAGTCGTCCGCGGGGCGCACCAGGATGTCCTCGGCGGTGCCGATCTGGACGATGCGGCCGTCGCGCATGACGGCGATCCGGTCGCCGAGCCGCATGGCCTCGTTGAGGTCGTGCGTGATGAAGACGATGGTCTTCTTGAGCTTCTTCTGGAGTTCGATCAGCTGGTCCTGCATGTCGCGGCGGATCAGCGGGTCGAGGGCGCTGAAGGACTCGTCCATCAACAGCAGGTCGGCGTCGGTGGCGAGCGCGCGTGCCAGACCCACGCGCTGCTGCATACCGCCCGACAGTTCGTCGGGCCAGGACTTCTCCCAGCCCGCGAGGCCGGCCAGCTCCAGGGCCCGGGTGGCACGCTCGTCGCGCTCGTCGCGCGGCACGCCCTGCACTTCGAGGCCGTACGCCGCGTTCTCGTGGACGCTGCGGTGCGGAAAGAGCGCGAAGTGCTGGAAGACCATGCTGATCTTCCTAGCCCGGACCTCGCGCAGGTCGCGGGCGCTGAGCTGCGTCAGATCCTGACCGTCGAAGCGCACATGGCCCGCGGTCGGCTCCAGCAGTCCGTTGAGCATCCGCAGCAAGGTCGACTTACCGGAACCGGACAGGCCCATGACGACGAAGGTCTGGCCCGGCTCCACCGTGAAGGAGACGTCGAGCACCGCGGCGGTGGTGCCGTCGCCTCGGAGTTCCTCACGGTCCGCTCCCTGACGGAGCCGTTCCATCGCCTCTTCGGGTCGTCTGCCGAACACCTTGTACAGGTGCTCGGCTTCTAGCCTGGATGACACGTGTGCCTCTCGTCCGGACGGTTTGAGCGCTTCGACGGTGGAGCGCTCGATCGATTGGTCCTCTGCAGCTCGGTCGTACGACGGTTGAAGACGCAACCGGCTGTGTTTCAGAGGCCGCCCCTGCCCCCGCTTGTGCGGAGCAAACACAAGAGTGGTTCAGGTCACTGCCGGAGGCGGTCGCTGTCAGTGCCGTACGGCATGATGCGGAGCGTGACCAGACGCCTGATGCTCCTCGACACCGCCTCCCTTTACTTCCGGGCCTATTTCGGGGTCCCGGATTCCGTGAAGGCCCCGGACGGCACGCCGGTGAACGCCGTGCGCGGGCTGCTGGAGTTCATCGACCGCCTGGTCAGGGACCATCGTCCGGACGACCTGGTGGCCTGCATGGACGCGGACTGGCGCCCTCAGTGGCGGGTCGATCTCATCCCGTCCTACAAGGCGCACCGCGTCGCGGTGGAGACCGAGACCGGCCCGGACGAGGAGGAGATCCCCGACACCCTCTCCCCGCAGGTGCCCGTCATCGAGGACGTCCTCGACGCGCTGGGCATCGCACGCGTGGGAGTGTCGGGGTACGAGGCGGACGACGTGATCGGCACCTTCACCGGACGCGCCACCGGCCCGGTCGACATCGTCACGGGCGACCGCGACCTGTACCAACTGGTCGACGACAAGCGGGAGGTCCGCGTCCTCTATCCCCTCAAGGGCGTCGGCCTGCTGCAACTCACCGACGAGGCGTGGCTGCGCGAGAAGTACGGCGTCGACGGCCCGGGGTATGCGGATCTGGCGCTGCTGCGCGGCGACCCCAGCGACGGACTGCCCGGCGTCCCCGGCATCGGGGAGAAGACGGCGGCCAAGCTGCTCGCCGAGTTCGGTGACCTGGCCGGAATCATGGCAGCGGTGGACGACCCGAAGGCCAGGCTGACTCCCTCGCAGCGCAAGCGCCTCGACGAGTCACGGCCGTACGTCGCCGTGGCTCCCACGGTCGTCAAGGTCGCCGGAGACGTCCCTCTGCCGGACGTCGACACCGCGCTGCCACGCGTACCGCGCGACCCGGCGGCGCTGGACGAGTTGGCCGTACGGTGGGGTTTGGGCGGTTCGTTGCACAGGTTGCTCTCGACTCTTCAGGTTTGAGGTGTTAACTGGAGAGAGGTGCTAACTTAGGTAAGCCTAAGCTCGTCACATGGGAGGCCGTCATGGCAGAGCGTCCGGAACGCAGGACTCCGAAGCCGCACACCGCGCGGGTGGTGCGGACCGAGCGGCTGACCCCGCACATGCAGCGGGTCGTCCTCGGCGGCGAGGGCCTCGCCGAGTTCACCGCGGGCTCCAGCACCGACCACTATGTGAAGCTGCTGTTCGGCGCGGAGGGTGTCAGCTACCCCGAGCCGTTCGACATGAAGGTCATCCGCGAGGAGTTCCCGCGCGACCAGTGGCCCGTGACCCGCACGTACACGGTGCGCCACTGGAACGCCGAACACCGCGAACTGACCCTCGACTTCGTGGTGCACGGCGACGAGGGCCTCGCCGGGCCCTGGGCCACAAAGGTCCAACCGGGCGAGCTCGTACGCTTCCTGGGCCCCGGCGGTGCGTACGCCCCCGACACGAGCGCGGACTGGCATCTGCTCGCCGGTGACGAGAGCGCCCTGCCCGCGATCGCCGCCGCTCTGGAGGCGCTGCCCGCGGGCTCCGTGGCCCATGCCTTCGTGGAGGTCTCGGACCGCGACGAGGAGCAGAAGATCGACTCCGATGTGGACGTCGTCTGGCTGCACCGGGGAGAGCGGCCCGTCGGCGAAGCGCTCGTGGAGGCCGTGCGCGCCCTGGAGTTTCCCGAGGGCCGGGTGCACGCGTTCGTGCACGGCGAGGCAGGCTTCGTGAAGGAGCTGCGCCGGCTGCTGCGGGTCGAGCACGGGTTCCCGCGCGAGGACCTGTCGATCACCGGCTACTGGCGGCTCGGGCACAACGAGGACGGCTGGCAGGCGTCGAAGCGGGAGTGGAACGCGAAGGTGGAGGCGGAGCAGGAGACGTCCGCCTGATCACAGGGAGACATGCACAGCAGAGGCGGCCACGCGTCACGCGGGCCGCCTCCTGACGTTTCCGGGCGGGCTGCACCGAACCATTGCCAGGACCTCCGCCTTCCGCGGACCGGGACCGGGGTGACGTGGTCGGTCGGTGGAAGTGCTCGCGCCGGCGAGCGCCGAACTCCCTTCGGTCATCGCCCAGTTGAGCGGATGGAAGCCAGTCGGTGTGCCGCATCCGGGACGGTGCACCGAACGCTCCCTCGGAGCAACGGCGGCTCTCCCGTACGGGCGTGAGGACTTAGGCCCGCCGCGGACATGACCGCGTCACGCGAGCGAAACAGGCCCTCCCTAATTTCTGTCACCCGACAGGAATACCGCCGGGACAGGAATACCGCCGGATTACCGCCCACCCTTCCGCGCCGAAGGCAGGTGCCACCGTGACCACCACCGCTCCCTCCGACGTACGCCCGGACCCACCGGAATCCACCGGCGACCAATCCCTCGCCGAGTTCGGCTACCGCCAGGAACTGCACCGCAGCCTCGGCCGGTACGCCTCGTTCGCCGCCGGGTTCTCCTTCATCTCCGTGCTGACGACCGTCTTCCAGTTCTTCGCCTTCGGCTACGCGTTCGGCGGCCCTGTCTTCTTCTGGACCTGGCCGGCCGTCCTGGTGGGCCAGCTGCTGGTGGCCGCGTGCTTCGCTGAACTGGCCGCCCGTTATCCGATTTCGGGCTCGATCTACCAGTGGTCCTCGCGGCTCTCGAACCTCTCCTTCGGGTGGTTCGCCGGCTGGATCATGGTGATCGGGCAGATCGTGGTGGTCGCGGCGGCGGCGCTCGCGCTGCAGATGGTGCTGCCCGCGATCTGGTCGGGTTTCCAGCTGGTGGGCAGCGATCCGACGCCCACCAGTGCCGACGGCGCGGCAAACGCGGCGGTCTTCGGCGTTATCCTGCTCGCCCTGACCACGCTGGTGAACCTGCTCGACAACCGGGTGATGTCCATGGTCAACCGGGTCGGTGTGACCGCCGAGATCATCGGCGCGGCCCTGATCATCGTGCTGCTGCTGACCCACTCCGAGCGCTCCCCCGGCATCACCTTCCACTCCGCCGAGGGCAGCACCGGCCTGTTCGGGGCGCTGATGGTGGGCTCCTTCATGGCGGCATACGTGATGATCGGCTTCGACAGCGCGGGCGAGATGAGCGAGGAGACCCGCGATCCACGCCGTACGGCACCGCGTACGATCCTCACCGCGCTCGGCGCGGCGGGCCTGCTCGGCGGCCTGATCGTCCTCGGCGGACTGCTCGCCGCCCCGAGCCTCACGGACGGCCGCCTCGGGGTGGAGGGCCTGAGCTACGTACTGACCAGCACCCTCGGTGACGGAGTCGGGCGCGCCCTCCTCGCCGACGTGGTGGTGGCCATCGCGGTGGCCACCCTGGCGATCCAGACGGCCGCCTCCCGCATGCTCTTCTCCATGGCCCGCGACGGCCGGCTGCCCTTCTCGGCCCGCCTGGCCAAGGTCAACCCGCGCACCGGCATGCCCAACGCCCCTGCCCTGGTCGTCGGCGTCCTCGCGGCCGCCGTACTGCTCCTCAACTTCGCCTCTCCGGAAGCGTTCCTGGCCATCGGCACCACCTGCATCGTGATGCTGTACCTGGCATACGCGATGGTCACCGGACCGCTCCTCGTGCGGCGACTACGCGGGCAGTTCCCCGGCCCGGACGGCGTCGACGAAGAGGGGCGTCCCCTCTTCTCTCTCGGCCGCTGGGGCGTCCCGGTCAACGCGATCGCCCTCGTCTACGGCCTCTTCATGACCGTCAACCTCGCCTGGCCCCGCGCCGCGGTGTACGACCCGGCCGGCGGGCACTGGTACTTCCAGTGGTTCACCGTGCTGTTTCTCCTGGTCACCGTAGGGCTCGGCTTCCTGTGGAGGGCCCTAGAGGCCCAACGGGGGCGCTCGGCGGCGGAAGTCGCCCCTGTGGAGTCCCTCCCGACACCGACCCCCTAGCGAACCGTCATCGGGAGGCGCAACGCGGCTACGGACGGCGTCGCGGGGGCGGGCCCCGGCCAGCCGGCACGGGGCCTTCTTCGCCGTGGTTAGAAGCGGTCTGTGCAGGTCAGACAGATGTGGGCCGCATTCCACTTGGCGAGGGACATCCGGTACCGGGCCGCCGCTGCCTGTACGACCGCACCCCACACCAGACCGCCGACCGCGACCAGCAGGCCGAGCAGGACCTCGCCCGACGCCGTGAACGCGATGCCCGCCAGCACAGCCAGTAGCGCCATCCACACCTTGGCGTCGGGCTCCGACGGCGGCTTGTACGTGTCCCGCAGCGGCGACTCGGCCGGCAGGCTCTGCCAGTAGTGGGCGAGATTCACTATGTTCCCCGACTGGCAATTCATGCGGTGCATACCAACCCCCCGAGATTCAGCGGCAGTTGAGCGAAGGTTCAGGGGGCTGGGGAGGGGGCGGCAAGGCTACCGGCAAGTGTGTGAGCGGGGCCACAAACCGGGCGTGGCAAGGGCCTCATATGCATCAGGCATGACCCTCAGGTAGTTGCGCGGTCACGCTTCGGGAAGCTCCGGCCCAACCTTCGCGGACATGGTGAAAGGGGAGGCAGGTGGCGGGAGGCGCGGGACGCGGTTCCCGCCTCGTACGCTGGCCGGGTGAGACGTAGATCCAGGATCCCGCCCTCCCCCCTGCCGCAGCGTGACGGGGTCGACCCCGTACGGCTCAGGCTGCCGGAGGGCGGGGGGTGGGTCACCGTGCGGGAGCATCTGGTGGAGCGGCTCGCGCCGCCGGCCGAGGTGATCGACCGGATGCTCGCGGACGGGCTGGTCGTCGCGGCGGACGGGCGGCCGGTGGCGGGCGACACGGCGTATGCGCCGGGGATGTTCCTGTGGTTCCACCGTGAGCCGCCGGACGAGGAGCGGGTGCCTTTCGCGCTCGACATCGTGTACCGCGACGAGCACATCGTGGTGGCCGACAAGCCGCACTTCCTCGCCACCAATCCGCGCGGAAGTCATGTCAGGGAGACCGCCCTCGCCCGGCTGCGAGTGGACCTCGGTATCCCGGCGCTCGGCGCCGCGCACCGCCTCGACCGGCTGACGGCCGGGCTCCTGCTGTTCACGGTGCGGCCCGAGGAGCGCGGCGCGTACCAGACGCTGTTCAGCGCGAAGCTGGTCAGGAAGGAGTACGAGGCCCTCGCCCCGTACTCCCCCGACCTCGCTCTGCCGCGCACCGTCCGCAGCCGGATCCTGAAGGAGCGCGGTGTGATGGCCGCCCGGGAGATCGAGGGCGAGCCGAACGCCGTCACCAGGGTGGAGCTGCGCGACCGTCGCGACGGCGTCGGGCGCTACCGGCTGACGCCCAGCACCGGGCAGACCCACCAGCTCCGGGTCCACATGAACGCGTTGGGCGTGCCGATCCTCGGCGATCCCCTCTACCCCGTGGTGACCGGCCCCGTGCCGTCCGGAGACTTCCGGCGTCCGCTTCAACTGCTGGCGCGGAGGCTGGAGTTCACCGATCCGATCACGGGGCACGAGCACCGGTTCGTCAGCGGGCGGGTACTGGAGGCCTGGACTTCGTACGACGACTGGACGTCCCCGGGCCCCCTTGAGGGGTCGACTCAGTAGCCGCGCCACCAGCGCAGGAAGCGCTGCCAGGCGCCGAGGCGGTGTGCGGGCTCCGGCGCCGGAGCGGGCTGCGGGGCCACCGGCTGCGGCGCGGGCGCGGACGACGCCGAGTCCTCCGTCGTGACCTGCCAGTTCGGCCGCTGGCGCGGCATCGCGTGAAGGGCGGGCAACTGGGTGACGTCCTGCTGGGGTTTCGGCTGGAAGCGCACCGGCAGCTCGACCAGGTGGCGCGAGGACATCGATGCCCGCCAGCGCAACTCGTGTTCCTCGCAGTCGAGTTGGATGTCGGGTACGCGCATCAGCAGCGCGTCGACACCGACGTCGGCGATGGCACGGCCGATGTCCTGGCCGGGGCACTCGTGGGGACCGCCGCCGAAGGCGAGGTGGGACCGGTTGCCCTGCATGTTGGCGGCGAGGTCGGGGCGCACCTTCGGGTCGATGTTGCCCGGCGCGATCCCGAAGAGCAGTCCGTCGCCCTTGCGGATGCGTTTGCCGCCCAACTCCGTGTCCTGCTTGGCGAAGTAGCCCAGTACGGCGCTGAACGGCGGCTCGTCCCACAGGGACTGCTCGACCGCCTCGGGCACCGTCATCTGCCCGCCGTTCAACTGAGCGCGGAACCGCGGGTCGGTGAGGACCATGCGCAGCACGTTGGCGATCAGGTTGGCGGTGGCCTCGTACGCGGCGAGCAGCACGAGCCACAGGTGCTGGGTGACCTCGTCGTCGGTGAGCCGCGCCGGGTGATTGATGAGGTGGCTGGTGAAGTCCTCCTCGGGCTGGGCGCGGCGGCGGGCCGTCTGCCGTGCCAGGACGCCCTGGACGTACTCGTTGCTGGCGATCGCCGTCTCGGTGCCCTTGAGCAGGTCGCGAGTGGCATGCACGATGCGGTCGTTGAACTCCTCGGGCATGCCGAGGATCTCGCACATCACGGCCATCGGCAGATGCTCGGCGAACTGGCCGACCAGGTCGGCACTGCCCTGCTCGCAGAACTCGTTGACGAGGCGCTGGGTGGCGCGGTTGATGTGGCGCCGCAGACTGCGGTGGTCGATGGTCGACATGGCGCCGGTGACCGCTCCGCGCAGCCGCAGGTGCTCGTCGCCCTCGGCGTGCGAGCAGATGGGCTGCCAGGCGATGTGCGGCGCGAGCGGGTGGTCGGGGCCCGCCGTGCCGTCCTGGACCGCGGTCCACAGGCGGCTGTCGCGCGCGTAGTGCGAGGGGGTGCTCACCATGTGCAGGTTCTCGCCGTGGCCGAGCACCATCCAGATCGGCACGTCGTTGTGGAGCAGCACGGGGGCGACGGCGCCGTGTTCGGCGCGGAGTTTCTCGTAGAGGGCGCCCAGGTCCTCCGCCTCCGGTCCGTACATCCGGCGCACCCCGCCGGGACCGAGGCCGTGGGCGGGGCAACCGGGTGGCGGTTCGAGCGTGAGGTCGTCCGTACCGGTGGGGGACATACCTGTTGGGGACATACCGGTCGGGGAGTGGGATTCAGGCGTCACGTGATCGCTCCGAAGCTGAAGTAGATCCGGTGTCTTGGGAGTTGTCCGGTGTCTCGGGAGTTGGTGTGCGTACGGGCCGGTGCGGGGTCGCGTCTTTGTCGGTGCCGTACGGGGATCAGGCGCCCGGCGAGGTCATCGCCAGTGAGTGCAGGAAGCGCATCAGCGTCATCAGGACGTCCCGGCTGGAGGCCCTGCGGCGTGCGTCGCACTGCACGATCGGGATCTCCTCGGCCAGGTCGAGCGCGGACCGCAGATCCTCGATCGGGTAGTCGGGTGCGTCCGGGAAGGTGTTTATGGCGACGACGAACGGCACACCGCGTTCCTCCAGGCGGCCGATCACGTCGAAGCTGACCTCCAGGCGGCGGGTGTCGATCAGCACGACCGCGCCGAGCGCTCCCTCGAAGAGGCCGTTCCACAGGAACCAGAAGCGCTCCTGGCCCGGCGTTCCGAACAGGTAGAGCACCAGCTGTTCGGTGATCGAGATGCGGCCGAAGTCCATGGCGACGGTGGTGGCCGTCTTGGTCTCGGAGCCGTAGTTGTCGTCGACTCCGATCCCGGCCTGCGTCATGGTCTCCTCCGTGGTCAGCGGCTTGATCTCGCTGACGGAGCCCACCATGGTCGTCTTGCCGACTCCGAAGCCGCCGACGATGACGATCTTCACGGCTGCCTGGGTCGTGTGCGGCAGATGGTCCTCGGCGCGAGGGCCCGTGATGGTGTCAGAGCTTTTGAAGTCCATGCATCACCGCTTCGAGGAGGGAACGGTCGGGGAGCGCCGAGCGGACGATCGGGGCGCGCGCCTGTACCAGTTCGGCCGCCAGCAACTCGGTGAGCAGCACGGTCACCACGCTGACCGGCAGGTTGAGATAAGCCGATAATTCGGCCACGGACAGGGGTGCCGTACAGAGCCGGACCAGTGCCGACTTCTCCGGCTGGGCGTTGGGCGGCGGCGCCTCGGCACGCGCCACGATCAACGTGACCAGGTCGAGGGCCGCACGGTCGCCGCCCTCGGCCCCGCCCGTGAGCAGGTATAAGCGCTCGGGGTTCTTCGGGTCCTGACCTTCCTTGGGAGATCCCTCGTTCGGGGGTCCCCCCTGGGAGGGATCCTCGGGGAGGAGTCCCTCGTCGGGGGGTCCGGCAGGTTCTTCCTTGGGGTAGCGCCGTCGGCGTTGCGGAGGAGTCATACGGTCTGCCCGTTGCGCCGGGGCGGACTCGTCAGGTGGGCTCCGATCCGGACGACGAGGTCGCGCATGCGGTTGCTCATCAGTCCGGGCTCCGCGGTCTGGTTGGCGAGGACCGCGAGATAGGCGTTGGGGCCTGCCGACATCAGGTAGAAGTAGCCGCCGTTGATCTCGATGATGACCATGCGCATCCGGCCGTCGCTGTTGGGGATCTCGCCCGCGACGGCTCCGGCCAGGCTCTGCAGGCCCGCGCAGGCCGCGGCGACGCGGTCGGCGGCGTCCGGGTCGCCGCCGTACCGGGCGATGCGCAGTCCGTCGGCGGAGAGCACCACGATCTGCTGGACGCCGGGGACGCCGTCGGCGAGTTCCTTCAGCATCCAGTCGAAGTTGGCACGCTGCTGGATCACTTGAGGTCCCCTTCGTCGTCGGCCTCCACAGGGGCCGGCTTGGTGTTCGTGCCGGATGCGGCGGCCGGGTCCGGGTCGCCCTTGAGCCCTTCCATGAACGCCTCGACCCACAGGCCGGGTTCGGGTTCCTTCTCCTCCGGTACGGGCGTGGCCGCCCACGCGGGAGCCGCGGCGGCGGCCGCTTCCGCGGCGGCGGCGTCCGCCCGGGCCTCGGCGACCCGCTGATGGAAGGAGACCTTGACCCGGCTGCGGCGCTGCGGCAGGCCGTTGGCGGTCCACTCGGTGACCACGGGGGCGTCGTCCTCCATGGCGCCGAGGGGGGTGGAGACCCGGGGGCCGGTGGTCGGGCGGCGCTTCTTGGGCTTGCGGTTGGGGCCCTCGACGCCGCCGGTGTCCATGGTCGGGACGGAGGCGATGCCGATGCCGTGCGCGAGGCCGGGAGCATCGTCGGTGGTGAGCATGGCGCGCGGCGCGACCAGGACGGCGCGGACACCGCCGTATGCGGACTGCCTGAGCGAGACCTGCATGTTGTACATCTTCGCGAGCCGGCCGACGACGGCCATGCCGAGCCGCGGGGTCGCGCCGAGGGAGTCCATGTCGACACCGAGGGCGGCCTGCCGGAGCAGGTCCTCGGCCTTGTCACGGGCCTCGTCGCTGAGGCTGACGCCGCCGTCCTCGATCTCGATGGCGATGCCGGTCTGCACCTCGAGGGCGGTGACGTGCACCTTGGTGTGCGGCGGCGAGTAGCGCGTGGCGTTGTCGAGGAGTTCCGCGACGGCGTGGATGAGCGGTTCGACGGACACGCCGTTGACGGCGACCTCGACGACGTTGTGCAGCTCGATGCGGCGGTACTCCAGGATGCGGGACATCGCGCCGCGCAGCACGCTGAACAGCGGTACGGGCTCGGGCCACTGACGTCCGGGGCGACCGCCGCCCAGGACCGCGATGGAGTCGGCGAGGCGGCCGATCAGCGCGGTGCCGTGGTCGATGCGCAGGAGGTCGTCGAAGACCTCGGGGTTGCGACCGTGGTCCTCCTCCATCTCGCGGAGTTCCTTGTTCTGCTGGTGGACGATCGCCTGGACGCGCCGGGCGATGTTGACGAAGGCGCCCTGCGCGGAGTCGCGCATCGCCTCCTCGCGGTCGATGATCTTGAGCACGGTCTTCAGCAACTCGCGCTGCGGCCCGGGGAGTTCGCCGAGGTCCGGGTCGGTCTCGGGGAGGGTGCGGATCACCTCCGCCGGAGACACTCCGGCATGCAGTCGTGCGAGCCCGACGGGCAGCACTTCGTGGGTGAAGAACAGGATTTCCTGGTCATGGGCTGCGATGCGCTGTTCCAGGTATGCGGTGCGTCGGGCCAGGTCGGCGCGCAGATCACGGGCGACGCGGCCGCGCCGGACGGCTTCGGCGCCGATCGCGATGACCAGGAGCGTCGCGATGGCTCCGCACCAGCCGACGGCGGCGCGGGCCGGATCCGTCACCACGGCGACGGCGGCTCCGGTCGCCGCGGCCATCACTATGGCCGGCAGCAACAGCACGCGCGCGTAGGGAAGTTCGCGGCCACCGGGAGGCGATTGAACACTCACCATGTATGCCCTCTGAGACAAATCGACTGGGGAATCGGGAGGTTTGCAGGGGAAACGGCATGCATCAAACTGGATCTACGTAACTTTTGCGAACAAGCGCACGAATACACCTCAACTCGGTGCGCTGCGGGCGAGCTTAGTCCGACCGGATCATCGCCGTGTCATATTCAGCAAGCACCTGAAATCGCCTTCGCAACAGGAGTACTCTCAGCTCCATTTACACGCTGCGGCTTCGATCGAACACGGCGTGTGACGACGTACAGGCATGCGAACCGCACCCGAGCGGGCCCGAGTTGTCAGATTCCGGCTCAGACTCCGGCGATGCGGAGGGCCGCGTCCGCGGTGGCCTCGGCGAACGCGGACACCGGCCGTTCCGGGTCGGAGCGGTGGACGAGGATCACGCCCTCGATGAGGCCGAACACCAGATCCGTCCGCAGATCCAGCTCACCTTTGGCGAGCAGACCCCCGACCGTCGTCGCCGCGAGCAACTGCCGGTAGGTGTCCTTGAGTTCGGCGCGTACGGCATGGAAACCCGCGAAGCGTTCGGTGCGGACCTCGGGCAGCAGATAGAGCCCGCCCAGATTGTGCGGGCCGCCGCAGAGCAGCTCGACGTCCTTGCGGCACAGCTCCCAGAGACGACCCTCGGCCGGGGTCGCGTCGGCGGCGAGGAGTTCCCGGGCGAGGGCGAGCGAGGGCGTGACCGTGGACTCCAGGAGCTCGGCGAGCAACTCCTCCTTGCCGGAGACGTAGTGGTACATCGACGCCTGGCGCATACCGGCCAGTTCGGCGACGGCACGGGTGGTCGTGGCGGCGTACCCCCGGGTCGTGAACAACTCGGCGGCGGCGTCGAGCAGTTCGTCTCGCGGCGACAGACCACTGTCCGGCCGCTGATCCACCCGCGGCCGGCCGACCCGTCGTCCACCACCGGTTCCCATGTGTTCGATCCTCGCACACCGGGTCACCCGGCGATCACCGTGAGGGATCGGTAACGGGACGGCAACGCACGAGACACGGCACCGACCCTCGCCGCTCCTAATTTCTGTCGAGCGACAGAAATGACGTCGACGCACAGAAACACCGGAGAACGTCGACCCGACAGATCCGCCGGAGATCGTCGACCGACACATACACCGGAACCGGAGGACCCGCGATGGCGACAGCAACCCCACACGGCGCACGCGCCCACGCCCGCTCCCAGGGCGGGACCCGCACCGAGGCCATGCCCGTCGTCCCGGCGAGCGGCTGGCCCGCGCCGCCCTGCGAGGCGGGCCATCTGGTGTGGGCGGAGACGGTGGCGGGCGGCAACTACACACACAAGGTGCTGGCCCGCGGCACCGAGCTGCGCCTCACCGACCTGACCGGCGACGCCTGCGCGCATCTGCTCCTGTACGTCGCCGACCGCCCGTGGGAGCGCCTGAACGTGGCGGACACGGTCAAGGTCCAGTGGAACGCGTATCTGGGCGAGGGACAGCTCCTGCTGTCCGACCAGGGCCGCGTGCTCGCCTCGCTGGTCGCCGACACCTCCGGACGGCACGACGCACTGTGCGGCACCTCCACACTCGTACGGAACACCGAGCGGTACGGCGACGGGGCGCCGCAGTCCGCGTCGCCGGCCGGGCGCGAGCTGTTCAAACTGGCCGCGGCCAAGAACGGGCTCGAACCACGCGATCTGCCCCCCTCGCTCTCCTTCTTCCAGGGCGTGGCGGTACGCGACGACGGCTCCCTCGACTTCACCGGCTCGGCCGGTGCGGGCGGCAGCGTGACCCTGCGGGCCGAGCAGGACATCACCGTGCTGCTCGCGAACGTGCCGCACCCGGCCGATTCGCGTGCGGAGTACGTCAGTTCCCCACTGGAGGTGCTCGCCTGGCGCTCGGAGGCGACAGGGCCGGGCGACCCGCTGTGGGAGGCCACACCCGAGGGCCGCCGCGCCTTCCTGAACACCGCCGAATTCCTTACCGCTAGGGGGCTCATATGACGTCCGTGGAAGTACCGGCCCGCGCCGCCTGGTCCGCCGTCGTGAGCGGGGGCGGCACGCTCACCATCACCGACCTGCACGGCAACCAGGCCGTGGACTTCCTGGTGTACGACGCCCACGACAAGGCCGTCCGCTACAGCGCGCCCGACACGATCCACGCGCAGGGCAACCTCTTCCTCACCACCGGCAGTGTGCTCATGTCCAACGAGCACACCCCGCTGATGACCGTCGTCGAGGACGAGGTCGGCCGGCACGACACGGTCGGCGGTGCCTGCTCCAAGGAGTCGAACACGCTCCGGTACGGGCATCACACCTGGTCACAGCACGCGTGTGTGGACAACTTCCTCGCGGAGGGCGCCAAGTACGGCCTGGGCAAGCGGGATCTCGTCTCGAACATCAACTGGTACATGAACGTGCCGGTGGAGCAGGACGGCACCCTCGGCATCGTCGACGGCATCTCCGCCCCCGGGCTGAAGCTGACCCTGCGCGCCGAGCGCGATGTGCTCGTACTGGTCTCCAACTGCCCCCAGATCAACAACCCTTGCAACGGCTTCGAGCCGACCGCGGTCCGGATGACCCTCGGGGCGCCGGAATGACCTTCGACACGCTGCTGATCGCCAACCGGGGCGAGATCGCGGTCCGGATCATCCGGACCGCGCGCGAACTCGGCCTGCGCACGGTGGCGGTGTACTCCGACCCGGACCGCTCGGCACCCCACGTAAGACTGGCCGACGAAGCGGTGCGGCTCGGCCCCGCGCCCGCCAAGGAGTCGTACCTCGACGCCGAGCTCGTCCTCAAGGCGGCGAAGGACACCGGCGCCGGGGCGATCCACCCCGGCTACGGCTTCCTCTCCGAGGACGCGGCCTTCGCGCGGCGCTGCGAGGAGGCGGGGATCGTCTTCGTGGGTCCGACGCCGGAGCAGCTGGAGCTGTTCGGGGCCAAGCACACGGCGCGGGCGGCGGCGCAGGCGTCCGGAGTGCCCCTGGCGCCGGGCACGGGACTGCTCGCCGGCCTGGCGGAGGCCCTGCGCGAGGCCGGACACATCGGGTACCCCGTGATGCTCAAGGCCACCGGCGGCGGCGGTGGCATCGGTATGTCGGCCTGTCGCTCGGCCGAAGAGCTGACCGAGGCCTGGGAGAGCGTGCAACGCGTCGCCGCGGCCTCCTTCGCCTCGGCGGGGGTGTTCCTGGAACGGCTGGTGGAGGGCGCCCGCCACGTCGAGGTGCAGGTCTTCGGCGACGGCCAGGGCCATGTCGTCACCTTCGGCGACCGCGACTGCTCGCTCCAGCGCCGCAACCAGAAGGTCCTGGAGGAGGCTCCCGCACCGGGCCTGCCTCCTTCCGTGCGCGAGCAACTCGCCGCGGCGGCACGCGACTTGTGTGCGTCGGTGGACTACCGCTCGGCCGGAACCGTCGAGTTCGTGTACGACGCCGCCCGCGAGGAGGCGTACTTCCTGGAGGTCAACACCCGTCTCCAGGTGGAGCATCCGGTCACCGAGGAGGTCTACGGGGTCGACCTCGTCGCCTGGATGCTGCGCCTGGCGCGCGGTGAGTCGGACGTCGTACGGGACCCGGGGCCGCCGCGCGGTCACGCCGTCGAGGCCCGGGTGTACGCGGAGGACCCCACGCGCGAACACCGGCCCAGCGCGGGCCTGTTGACGCGGGTCGAGTTCCCCGACGGCGAGGGCGTCCGGGTGGACGGCTGGGTGGAGACGGGGACGGAGGTCACCACCTCGTACGACCCAATGCTCGCGAAGGTCATCGCGTACGGCTCGGACCGGGCGCACGCCCTGGAACGGCTCGACGAGGCACTGGCCAGCACCCGGGTCGACGGGATCGAGACGAACCTCGGGCTGGTGCGCGCGGCGCTGTCGCAGGAGTCCTTCCGGCGCGCCACGCATTCGACGGCGACGCTCGCCGAGGTCGCCGATCCGACCCCGCGCGTCGAGGTCGTCTCGGGCGGAACGCTCACCACCGTCCAGGACTGGCCGGGCCGCACCGGCTACTGGCAGGTCGGGGTGCCGCCGTCCGGCCCGATGGACGACCTGTCCTTCCGCCTCGGCAACCGGGCCCTGGGCAACCACGAGGGCGCACCCGGCCTGGAGTGCACGCTTCAGGGCCCGGCCCTGCGCTTCACCCACGCCACCACCGTGTGTGTGACGGGCGCTCCGGCGCCGGTCACCGTGGACGGTACGGCGGTCGCGCAGTGGGAGCCGGTCACGGTGCCGGCCGGGGCCGTACTGGAGATCGGCGCTCCCGCCGACCACGGACTGCGCGCGTATGTTCTCTTCGCGGGTGGCGGCCTGGACGTGCCCGCGTTCCTGGGCAGCGCGTCCACCTTCACGCTGGGACGGTTCGGCGGGCACGGAGGGCGGGCGCTGCGGACGGGGGACGTGCTGCACGGAGGCTCGGTGGCGCCGGGCACTCCGGTGCCGACCGCCGACCGGCCGGTCTTCGGGTCGAGCTGGCATGTCGGCGCGCTCGAAGGTCCGCATGCCGCACCGGAGTTCTTCACCGAGGAGGACATCCACGACTTCTACGGCGCGGAGTGGAAGGTCCACTTCAACTCGGCGCGCACGGGCGTACGGCTGGTCGGTCCGAAACCCCGCTGGGCACGAAAGGACGGCGGCGAGGCGGGCCTGCACCCCTCCAACATCCACGACACGCCCTACTCGGTGGGCGCCGTCGACTACACGGGCGACATGCCGGTGCTGCTCGGCCCGGACGGCCCCTCGCTCGGCGGCTTCGTCTGCCCGGCCACGGTCGCACGCTCGGAACGCTGGAAGCTGGGGCAGCTTCGCCCCGGTGACACGGTTCGGTTCGCACCGGTCGCCGATGACGGCTCGACGCGGGCCGCGATCGTCGACGGCGGCGTACTCGCGCGGGACGGCGACGTGACGTACCGGCGCAGCGGCGACGACAACCTGCTGGTCGAATTCGGCCCCATGCAACTGGACCTGGCCCTGCGCATGCGGGTGCACGCCCTGATGGAGGCGGTGACCGCAGCCGCGCCGGCCGGGGTCACGGACCTCACCCCGGGCATCCGTTCCCTGCAGATCCAGATGGACCCGCAGCGTCTGCCGCAGCGTGAACTCCTCGCGGCCGTAAGGCAGATCGTGGATGCGCTCCCGCCGAGCGACCAACTGGTGGTGCCCTCCCGCACAGTTCACCTCCCCCTTTCCTGGGACGACCCCGCCACCCGTGAGGCGATCGCCCGCTACATGGCCGGCGTTCGCGACGACGCACCCTGGTGCCCGTGGAACATCGAGTTCATCCGCCGCGTGAACGGCCTCGACTCGGTGGACGACGTGTATCGCACAGTCTTCGACGCCGAGTACCTCGTACTGGGCCTCGGCGACGTGTACTTGGGCGCCCCCGTCGCGACACCCCTGGACCCGCGCCACCGTCTCGTCACCACCAAGTACAACCCGGCGCGCACCTGGACCGCGGAGAACTCGGTCGGCATCGGCGGCGCCTACCTCTGCGTCTACGGCATGGAAGGCCCCGGCGGCTACCAGTTCGTCGGCCGTACGACCCAGGTGTGGTCGCCCTGGCAGCAGCGCGGCGCGTTCGAGCAGGGCTCGCCCTGGCTGCTGCGCTTCTTCGACCGCGTCAAGTGGTACCCCGTCGAACCCGACGAACTCCTCGAACTGCGCGCCGACATCATCTCCGGCCGCTTCGTACCACGTATCGAGGAGGGCGAGTTCTCCCTCGCCGCGTACGAGTCCTTCCTCGCCGAGAACGCCGACTCCATCGGGGAGTTCCGGGCCCGGCAGGGCGGCGCATTCGCCGCCGAGCGGGACGCCTGGGAGGCGGCCGGCGAGTTCACGCGGGCGGAGGCCGTGTCGACCCCGACAGCTCCGGCCGCCGAGGTGACAGTTCCCGCCGGCGGCCGCCTGGTAGAAGCCGATTTCGCCGCCTCCGTATGGCAGTTGAACGTCCGCCCCGGCGACGAGGTGACCCTCGGCCAGCCCCTCCTCTCCTTGGAGGCCATGAAGATGGAGTCCAGAGTTCCCGCCCCGATGAACGGCGTGGTGACGGAAATCCTGGCGAAGCCGGGGGACCAGGTGGAGGCGGGGACCCCACTGATCGTGCTGGCACCGGCGAGTCCAGCGGTGTTTTGAAGTCCCCCGGGTCGGTGTGCGGGCAGCACCATGAAACCGGCCTGGTGGTCTGTGAGCAGGCGTTCCGCACGGCGGAACGGGTGGGCACAGACCACGCACCGCCCGCAGTCGAGCACGAGACCCGAGGCAAGGAGCACAGATGTCGTCCCTCACCCAGACCCGTGTCCAAAGGGCCTACGCCCGCATCGCAGAGGTCGACCGCCCCGAGGTCTGGATCAACCTGCGCCCCCAGGCGGAGGTAGAGCAAGAGGCGCGCGTCATCGACGGGCGAATCGCCGCAGGCGACCGCCTCCCCCTCGCAGGCAAGCTCTTCGCCGCGAAGGGCAACATCGACGTGGCAGGCCTCCGGACCACCGCCGGCTGCCCGGCGTACGCGTACACCCCGGAGGGCGACGCCCCGGTGGTCGCCCGCCTCCGCGCGGCCGGCGCGATCGTCCTCGGCACCACGAACCTGGACCAGTTCGCCACCGGCCTGGTCGGCACCCGCTCGCCCCACGGCGCCGTACGGAACGCCCTCGACCCGGCCAGGATCAGCGGCGGCTCCAGCTCGGGATCGGCGGTCGCCGTCGCCCTGGGCATCGTCGACCTCGCCCTCGGCACGGACACGGCGGGCTCGGGCCGCGTCCCCGCCGCCTTCAACGGCATCGTGGGCCTCAAGCCGACCCGCGGCCTGGTGCCCACGACCGGTGTCGTCCCCGCCTGCGCCTCACTGGACTGCGTGACCGTCTTCGCCCGTACGCTCCCGGAGGCCGAGCAGGCCCTCGCGTACATGGCCTCGCCGCCGACCCGCGATCTCCCCGCACTCCGCCTGCGGACGCCGGGCCCCTGGCGTGTCGCCGTGGCCACCCCGGCACAGCTCGGCGAGCTGGACGAGGGCTGGGCGGCGGCGTACGAGGGGGCGGTCGACCAGCTCAGGTCGGCCGGCGCCGAGTTGCGCACCATCGACCTCAGCCCCTTCACCGAGGCCGCCGCGATGCTCTACGAGGGCGCGTTCGTCGCCGAGCGCTACACCGCTGTAGGAAGCTTTGTCGACAAGTTGATCGGCGAGGGAGGTGCGGGCCTTGATCCGACGGTCGCCGGGATCATCACCCGCGCCCGGGACATTCCGGCCCACCAGCTCTACGCCGACCAGGACCGTCTGGCGGCCCTCCGCACCCGCGCCCTCACCCAACTCGGTGACGCGGACGCCCTGTTGCTGCCCACTGCTCCGGGCCACCCCACTCTCGCCGCGGTCGCCGCCGACCCGCTGGGCGCCAACGCCCGCCTGGGCCGCTTCACCAACTCCACGAACCTCTTCGACCTGGCGGCGGTCGCCGTCCCCGCGGGCACCGTGGGCGGACTGCCCTTCGGCGTGATGGTGATCGGCCCGGCGTTCACCGACGAGCGCCTCGCCCGGATCGCCCGCCTGCTCCAGCCGCAGCTCCGGGTCGCGGTGGTGGGCGCACACCTGTCGGGCCAGCCGCTCAACGGCCAACTCCTCTCCCTGGGCGCCGAGTTGGAACGTACGACAATGACGGCACCCGCCTACCGCCTGTACGCACTGTCCACCACACCTCCCAAGCCCGGCCTGGTCCACATCGGAGAAGGCGGCGCCGCCATCGAGGCCGAGGTGTGGCGGCTCCCCGCCGAGGGCCTGGGCCGCCTGCTCGCCGAACTCCCCCGCCCGATGGCCCTGGGCCGAGTCGAACTGGCCGACGGCAGTCACGTCCCCGGCTTCCTGTGCGAGCCGTCCGCGCTCGAAGGAGCCGAGGACATCACGAGGTACGGAGGCTGGCGCTCCTATCTCCGGGCCCGTACCTGAGAATTCAGCCCCTCCGGCACTCGATGAGCGGGGGTCCAGGAGCAGAGCCCCCTGGCGGGCCTGGGGCGGAGCCCCGGAAGAACGGGAAGGGCAGGGGCGGAGGGGGGCGAAAAACTCCCCCACTCCCCCACTCCCCTACCCACCCGCACCACCAGAACCACCGACCCCCGCCCAAAGGTCACCCCACCGACGAGTAAGCCACCACTCCTCGCAGCAGCCCGTCCACCGCCTTACGCGCGTTCTTCGCGACCGTGGAGCCCGCCGCCCCGGAAACAGGCGCCGCGGCCGAGATCTGCCCCAGCACGTCGATCACCTGCTTGCACCACCGCACAAAGTCCCCCGCAGGCATCTCCGCCTCGCGCAGCACCTCATCGAGCCCCTTGCCGGAGGCCCACTCGTAAGCGGCCCACGCGAACCCCAGATCGGGCTCGCGCTGTCCGACACCCTCGGTCTGGGTGATCCCGAAGTCCTCCTCCAGGGCATCGAGGCGCCCCCAGATCCGCACCATCTCACCGAGCGCGGCCTTCGCCTTGCCGGACGGCACTTTCGGCGCCATCGCATCGTCCGCGACCCGGGACTCGTACACCAGCGCCGAGATGCAGGCGGCGAGTTCGGGCGGACTGAGCCCCTCCCAGACCCCGGCCCGCAGGCATTCACTGGCAAGCAGGTCGAGTTCGCCGTACAGCCGCGCGAGCCGCTTGCCGTGTTCGGTGACCTCGTTGCCCCGCAGGTAGTCGAGCTCGGTCAGGAGCGCCACGATCCGGTCGAAGGTGCGGGCGATGGTGTTCGTCCGGCCCTCGATACGCCGCTCCAGTTGCGAGGTGTCGCGCAACAGCCGGTGATAGCGCTCGGCCCAACGGGCGTGGTCCTCACGGTCGTTGCACCCGTGGCAGGGGTGCGCCCGGATAGCCGTGCGCAACCGCGCGATCTCTCGGTCGTCTGCGGCTTCGGCCCGCTTCTTGCGGTGCCGGTCGGCGACGATGTGTCCGGCCTTGGTGCGCAGCGCGGACGCCAGATCGCGGCGCGACTGCGGTGAGCGCGCGTTGAAGCTCTTCGGGATCCGCATCCGCTCCAACGCCTCGACGGGCACCGGGAAGTCCATCGAGGCCAGCCGCTTCACCTGGCGCTCGGCGGTGAGCACCAGCGGGCGCGGGCCGTCGTGCTGCTCGAAGCCCCGGTGGCCGTTGGACCGCCCGGCGGGCAGCCCGGGGTCCAACACCAGTGCGAGACCCGCGTACTTGCCGGTCGGAACGTGGATGACATCGCCGGGCTTGAGCTTCTCGAGCGCGACGGCCGCCTCAGCGCGCCGCTGCGCCGCGCCCTGCTTGGCCAGCTCGGTCTCA
Source organism: Streptomyces sp. NPDC005808 (assembly GCF_042871385.1). Lineage (NCBI taxonomy): Bacteria > Bacillati > Actinomycetota > Actinomycetes > Kitasatosporales > Streptomycetaceae > Streptomyces > Streptomyces sp. NPDC005808. The sequence continues at coordinate 221,174 of NZ_JBIAIK010000010.1, forward strand.
CGGTCCTTGAGCTCGCGGCGCAGCCGCATGTACTCCTCGAAGTCCCCGAGGTGACAGGTCATCGACTCCTTGTAGCCGTCGAGACCCTCCTCGTTGCGCTGCACCTGCCGGGAGATCCCGACGACCGACTTGTCGGCCTGGAACTGCGCGAAGGACGTCTCGAGCAGCTCGCGCGAACGATGCCGCCCGAACTGCTCGACCAGGTTGACCGCCATGTTGTACGACGGCTTGAAGCTGGAGCGCAGCGGGTAGGTGCGGGTGCCCGCGAGTCCCGCCAGGTGATCGGGGCTGATGCCGCGCTGCCACAGCACCACCGCATGGCCCTCGACATCGATGCCGCGGCGCCCTGCACGGCCGGTGAGCTGGGTGTACTCACCTGGTGTGATGTCGGCGTGCTGCTCGCCGTTCCACTTGACGAGCTTCTCCAACACCACCGAGCGGGCCGGCATGTTGATGCCGAGCGCGAGGGTCTCGGTCGCGAACACCGCCTTCACCAGGCCGCGTACGAACAGTTCCTCGACGACCTCCTTGAACGTGGGCAGCATGCCCGCGTGGTGGGCCGCGATGCCGCGCTCCAGGCCCTCCAGGAACTCGTAGTAGCCCAGGACGTGCAGGTCCTCCGTAGGGATGGAGGCCGTTCGCTCCTCGACGAGTTCGCGCACCCGCACGCGGGCGTCGTCGTCGTTCAGTCTCAGGCCTGCGTACAGGCACTGCTGGACGGCGGCCTCGCAGGCCGCGCGGCTGAAGATGAACGTGATGGCGGGCAGCAGCCCTTCGGCGTCCAGCCGTTCGATGACCTCGGGCCTGCTCGGTGTCCACACCCGCGAGCGCTGTCTGCGCTCGCGCTCCCGGTCCGCGTCGCGCATCGCGCGGCCCCGTCTGCGGTCCTGGTAGGACGGACGGCTCGCCTCCATCCGCGCCAGGCGCGTGAGGTCGGGGTTGACGGCCTTCTTGTGGCCCTCCCCCTCCTCGAAGAGGTCGTACATCCGCCGTCCGGCGAGCACATGCTGGAACAGCGGCACGGGCCGGTGCTCGGAGACGATCACCTGGGTGTCGCCGCGCACCGTGTCCAGCCAGTCGCCGAACTCCTCCGCGTTCGACACCGTCGCCGAGAGCGACACCAGGGTCACCGACTCGGGGAGGTGAATGATCACTTCTTCCCAGACGGCGCCCCGGAACCGGTCGGAGAGGTAGTGCACCTCGTCCATCACGACATAGCCGAGTCCAAGGAGGGTCTGTGAGCCCGCGTACAGCATGTTGCGCAGCACCTCGGTGGTCATCACGACCACCGGAGCCTCGGAGTTGACGCTGTTGTCGCCGGTGAGCAGGCCGACCTTGTCCGCTCCGTAACGGCGGCAGAGATCGGCGTACTTCTGGTTGGAAAGTGCCTTGATCGGCGTCGTGTAGAAGCACTTTTTGCCCTGCTGGAGGGCGAGGTGGACGGCGAACTCGCCGACGATCGTCTTGCCGGAGCCGGTGGGCGCGGCCACGAGTACACCCTTGCCCGCTTCGAGCGCCCGGCAGGCCTCGATCTGGAAGGGGTCGAGGCCGAAGTCGTACATCTCGCGGAAGCCGGCGAGAGCGGTGGCCTGCTCGACAGCGCGCTTCCGTGCTGCCGCGTACCGCTCGGCCGGAGAGAGGTCCTCTGTCATCGTGCTTTCGAGACTACCGGGAGCCACTGACAACAGGACGATCAATATCCGGATCCACGTCTGTGAAACCCCAGATCCCAGCAGCTCAGGCAATCGCCACCCGCACCGCACCGCGCACGCACCGCGCCGTGAGCGGCAGCGGCCCGAGCGGCTCCCCGTCCGCGTACCCGGTGACACCGTCGGCGACGAGCCCGACCGTGGCCGCCCGGTACACGGTGACCTTGGGATGATCAAGATGCGTGCCCCGGTAGACCCTCGGGAACACCTTGAGCAGTGTCGTACGACTGCAGTCACCGACCACCGTCACGTCGAACAGTCCGTCGCCCAGGTCCGCACCCGGGCAGATCTTCATGCCCCCGCCGTACGACGATCCGTTGCCGACCGCCACAAGCGTCGCCTCCACCTCCTGAGCCTCGCCGCCGTCCAGCGTGATCCGGTAGCGGACGGGCTTGAAGGCGGCCAGTTCGGCGAGCATCGCCAGGTCGTACTTGAAGCGGCCGGTGGGCCATCGCATGCGGTTGCCGCGGTCGTTGACCCGTGAGTCGAAGCCGGAGGCGAGGACGGTGGCGAACCAGGTGCCGCCGACCCTGCCCAGGTCGACGTCACGCAGCCGTTCGCTCTTGAGTGCCTCCGCGATCACCCGCGCCGCGGCCGCCGGATCGCGTACGGGCAAGCCCAGAGCCCGCGCGAAGTCGTTCCCGGTGCCCACCGCGACCAGGCCGAGTGGAGTGCGCGTCCCCGCGACGGCCTGCAGGGCGACGTGGGCCATGCCGTCCCCGCCGACGGCGATCAGCGCGCCCGTTCCGTCCGTGACGGCGCCACGCGCCCGCGTGAGGGCGTCCTCGGCGTTCTCGCCGAGGACTGTGCGGACGGAGAATCCCGCCGCCCGCAAAGCAGAAGCGGCCGGCTGCGCCGCGTGGGCGCCCCGGCCGCGTCCCGCGGTGGGGTTGACGAAGAGGGTGATCTCGCTGGTCACGAGCCTGACCCTACGATCTCTCCGCGCCGCGTCAGGTCACGTCGTCGTAACCGTTGACGCGCTCCGAGTTCGCCTGCTCCGGCAGTGCCGCCCGGCTCGCCGACACCGTCTCGACCTCACCGATGGCCTCGGGCGTGAGGTCCAGCTCGGAGGCCTCGTCGTCCGCCGGTCCCGAGGCGTCGCGCCGGCGCCTGCGCCGGTCGTTCAGCAGCGAGAAGGCGACCGCGCCGAAGTACAGGACCCAGATCGGTCCGGCGAGCGCCAGCATGGTCAGCGGGTCGGTGCTGGGCGTGGCCACGGCCGCGAAGACCGTGATGCCCATGATCATGCCGCGCCACCAGCCGAGCATCCGCTTGCCGGTGATCGCCCCGGTGAGGTTGAGGAAGACCAGCAGCAGGGGCAGTTCGAAGGAGAGGCCGAAGACGAGCACCATGCGCGTGACGAGGTCGAGCAGATCGTCCAGTGGCAGGAGGTTGGAGGTGCTTTCCGGCGTGAATTCGAGCAGCACCTTCGCCGTGGTGGGCAGCACGGTGTAGGCGAAGTAGGCGCCACCCAGGAAGAGCGGGGCACCCGTGCCGACGAACGCGTAGGCGTACTTCCTCTCGTGCCGGTGCAGACCGGGGGCGACGAAGCCCCACAGCTGGTAGAGCCAGACCGGCGAGGCAAGCACGACACCGGCGGTCAGCGACACCTTCAGCGCCAGCGTGAAGGGGGTGAGCAGACCGTTGATCGTGATCTGCGCGCACGGTTCGGTGGACGACGACTTCGCCAACTGCTCGAAGCTCTGCCGGCAACCGACCGAGTCGAGGATCGGCCTGGTGATGAGATTGATGATGTCGTTGTAGAAGAAGGCGGCGACGACCGTGATGGCGACGATGGCGAGCATCGCCTTCGCGAGCCGGTTGCGGAGCTCGCGAAGGTGTTCCGCAAGAGGCATCCGCCCCTCGGGATCCTTCTCCTTCTGGCGGGCAGGCTTCAGCAACCCACGTTCCCATCTCGTACGGCGGGCCGGAGGTCACCGGCCCTGCGTCAGCGCTTGGTCGTCGAGTCCGTCGGCTCGGTGACCGGGCGGGAGCTGGTCACGTCGCCGGGTGCGGCCTGGATGGTGCGCTGAGCCGGGGGCTGCTCGTCGGCGGCCGGCGGGGCGGCCGGAGCGGCGGACGTGTCCTGGCCCTCCGTCTTCATGGCCTTGGCCTCGCTCTTCAGGATGCGCGCGGACTTGCCCAGAGAGCGCGCCATGTCCGGAAGCTTCTTCGCGCCGAACAGCAGGATGATGACGACGAGGATGAGAATGATCTCGGGAGCGCCGAGCCTTCCGAACATAAGTCTTTACCTTCTCACCGAGGCGGCATGGATTGGGGGCTGTCCGATCGGTCGGACATGCGTCCGACCGTCGCGCTGACAGCGATCGTAACGCTCAGGGGTAAACGCGGGGCAATCCCTGTGCGTACTCCCAGTTCGCGACCCGCGCCTCGTTTATCGGGGCCGCGACCAGCAGCGTACCTGTCGTTCCCGCAAAGGTGACAGGGCGAAAGCCCCGCAAAGCACGGCGAACCCACGGCTCAGAGCGAGTCCACGGAGCGAGCCGTGGTCACGGCCGCGCGCTCCAGGTCCTCGGCCGCCCTGCCGATGCGCTGCGCGGAATCGGAAACCTGCCTGCCCAGACGTTCGGCTTCGAGGGAGACCCGGACAGCCAGCACACCGAGAACGGCGATTCCCAAGAAACCCACAGCGATCGCAAACATCGGCCAGAACATGACGACGACCCTAGACGACCCCGGCCGAGCCGGGGACCGCCACTGGGCATCTGCTAGACGGTCGAGTGCAGGCGCAGTGTCCGCACCCCGCCCCCGGTGAGGAGCTCCACGATGCGCTCACCGGCGGGCTTGCGGACGGCGGCGCCGCACTCGGGGCAGGTGAAGGAGTAGAAGGTGGTGCGGCTCGACGCACCGATGGCCAGCATCAGGGCGCCCGCCCCGAGCTCGAAAGCGGCCCGGCAGTCGGGGCAGCCGGCCCGGAAGACCGTCTCGACCACCCTTCTCATCCCGGCGAAGGCCGTGCCGACGGACACCTCCGGGCCGCAGCCCGCCGAGGCACCTGCCGCCCGGCCCGAAGGACCGGCCTTCCCTGCCGCACCGGTCGTCTCCGACACACCAGACATCGTCGACGTGCTCAAAGCCCTTGCTCCTGCCTGTCGTACGGCCCGTCCTGAACTCCCTGAGGCCCGTCGTAGGCCGCGAGTGCCTCGCGGGCCGCCTGCTGGGCACTGTCCGCGAGATCCCGCGGTGAGACGATCCGGCCGTCGCGGCCCAGGCGCAGCGCCAGCCTCCGCAGCGACGTGGGATCGGGGGTCCGCAAGGTGATACGCAGTCCGCCGTCCGCAAGCTCGTCCGCGGTGTCGTGCGGGTAGTACTCGGCGACCCAGCGCCCGCCGGGGCCGACCTCCACGACCACCTCGGGGTCCTCGGCCGCCGGCTGCACGAGCCCTTCGGAGAGGTCCCGCATCTCGATCTCGGGCGGCGCGGACGGCTCGTCCAGGATGCGGATCTCGGCAACCCTGTCCAGCCGGAAGGTGCGGCGTGCCTCGGAGCGGCGGCACCAGGCCTCCACATAGGTGTGGCCGACGCTGACCAGGCGGATCGGGTCGATCTCGCGCTCGGAGAGCTCGTCGCGCGAGGGCGAGTAGTAGCGGATCCACAGCCGGCGCCGCTCCGAGATGGCCCGGTCGACGTCCGCGAAGACCCCGCCCTCGGACTCGAAGGTGACCGAGAGCCGGGAGCTGGCCCCGGCCGCCTCGCCCGAGGCGGCCTCCACCTTGGCGGTGGCGCGCAGCAGCGCCTGCCGGTCGCCCTCGCGCAGTCCGGGCAGCGTGGACACCGCGCGGGCGGCCACCAGCAGCGCGGTCGCCTCGTCGGCGGCGATCCGCAGCGGCTCGGCCGCGTCCGCGCCGAGGGCACCCGGGTTGCGCCACCAGATCCGGTCGCCGTCGGTGTCGATGTCGAGCAGGTCGCCGCCGCGGAAACTGGTCCCGCACAGCGGCAGCACATCGAGGTCGGAGATCAGCTCGTCCTCGGTGATCCCGAAGGCCCGGGCGACATCGCTGACGCGCGCGCCGGGGCGCTCACGCAGATACGTGACCAGCGAGAGCATCCGCCGGGTCTGGTCGATCGCGTTCGTGGGCCTGGCCGGTTTTCCTGCCACTTTCCTGATTTTCCCCTCAGCCCTTGGCCACGGCGCGCAGCCGGTCGACGACATCCGCCCGCAGCTCGGCCGGCTCCAGGACCACCACGTCGGGCCCGAACTCGACCAGCCAGGCGTCCAGACCGTGCCCGTACGGAATCTCCAACTCGTCCCACCCGTCCCCGAGTTCCCGTACGGAGACGGCCTTGGCCCGCAGCGGGTAGCCGGCGCCGGTGCGCAGCCTGATCAGCGCGGAGCGGTCGGCGATCTCGCCCGCCCAGCTCGCGACGGTCTCGCGCACGGTGACGACGTCGGGAACGTCGGCGGTGTACCGGCCCGCCCGGGTGCGGACCTTGCCGGTGATTCGCGAGAGCCGGAAGACGCGCTCGGCTCCCCGGTCACGGTCCCAGCCCGCCAGATACCAGTGCCCGCGCCAGCATTCCAGGGCCCACGGTTCGACAAGGCGGGGCTCGGGGCGCACAGCGGTGGCCTTGCGGTAGTCGAAGGCGACCGGACGGCGGTCGCGGCAGGCGAGCATCAAAGGCTCGAAGGCCGCCTCGTGCACGGGGATGTGCGGTTCCAGGGCGCCATGGGGCTCGTAGGGGTCGACATCCTCGGGCAGGCCGGCGGCGCGCAGCTTCTGCAGGGCGCCGCTCGCGGCACCCGCGAGGCGGGCCTGCTGCCACACCTTGGCGGCGAGGCCGAGGGCGGCGGCCTCCTCGGCGTCGAGGGTGATGGCCGGCAGCCGGTTGCTGTCACGGCGTGCGAGATAGCCGACCTCACCGTCGAGGTTCTCCACCGTCTCGATGACCAGGCCGAGTTCGCGCAGATCGTCCTTGTCTCGTTCGAACATCCTGTTGAAGGAGTCGTCCGAACTCGCCTCCAGATAGGCCTCGATGGACTCGCGAAGCTCGCGCTTGCTGAGCGGCCGCCGTGTCCCGAGCAGACACAGCGCCAGGTTCATCAGCCGCTCGGCCTTGGCAATGGCCATCGACGCCCTTCCTATGGTGCTTCCGACCGATGACCGTACCGCTCCGAAGTGTCGTGGCAAAAGCCGAAGGCCCATGCCCGGAAAGGCATGGGCCCCAGATGATCAAGTCCGGTCAGACCTCGCCAGATGATGTACGACGATCAGACCTCGACTCTGTCGATCCGCGACGCTGTGGATAGGCCGCGACTCAGACCGCGACGAGGTCGCAGACGAAGATCAGCGTCTCGCCGGGACCGATCCGGCCACCGGCGCCGCGGTCGCCGTACGCGAGGTGCGCCGGGATGACCAGCTGGCGGCGGCCGCCCACCTTCATGCCCTGCACGCCCTTGTCCCAGCCGCTGATGACCTGGCCGACACCGAGCTGGAACTCGAGCGGCGTGCCGCGGTTCCAGGAGGCGTCGAACTCCTCGCCGGTGGAGAAGGCCACGCCCACATAGTGGACCTTGACGAAGTCGCCGGCCTTGGCCACCGCCCCGTCGCCCTCCCAGATGTCCTTGATCTCGAGGTCCGCCGGGGGCTCGCCGCCCGGGAAGTCGATCTCGGGCTTGTCGATGCTCACGTCTCTAGCTCCTGCTTGTTCGCGTAAAGGCCTTTAAGCAACTCCGACAGTCTCACATCCCCGCAGGCGTTACATCTTCGCCAGGATGTCGACCGAGAACACCAGTGTGGAGTCCTTGCTGATGCCACTTCCCTCCGGCGGGCTGTCGCCGTAACCGAGGCTCGGCGGGACGACGATCAGGACGCGGCTGCCGACCTTCTTGCCGGTCAGCCCCTGGGCCCAGCCCTTGACGACCTGCGTGAGCGAGAACGACGTCAGCGAGTCCCTGCTGTACGTCGAGTCGAACTCCTTGCCGTCGGCCCAGAGCACACCCTTGTACTGCACCAGGACGGTGCTGTCGGCCGCGACCTCCGCGCCGTCGCCCTCGATGACGTAGTTCGCCACGAGCTTCGTCGGGGCGTCCGACTTCGGTACGTCGATGGAGGGGGCCTTGCCATCGGTGTTGGTGCCGACCTTCGGGAGGTCGATGTTGTCCTGCGCGACCGTCTTGCCCTGGGCGGAGCTCGTGGAGTTGAACGTGTTCTGCACGTCGACGACGAACACCAGGGTGTCCGTGCCCTTGATGCCCGCCTGCGTGTTGCCCTCCGTGCCGTAGCCCCAGGTCGGCGGCACGGACATCTCGACGCGGCTGCCGACCTTCTTGCCCACCAGGCCGTAGCGCCAGCCGTCGATGATGCTGCCCTGCGCGAGCTGGATGAGCAGAGGCGTCTTGCGGTCGTAGGAGTTGTCGAAGACCTTCGCCGTCGCCCAGACCTGGCCGAGGTAGTGGGCCTCGATGTAGTCGTTCTCCGCGACTGTCTTGCCGCTGCCCGCGATGACCGTCTTGACGGCCAGGTCCTTCGACGGGTCGCCGCTGCCCTTGGCGACGGTCGGCTTCTCACCGAACTTCGCACCGGCCGTGATGGCCGGCAGCGGTCCGTCGACGATCTTCGGCGGCGGCGCGGCCGAGGCGGAGGCCGAAGCCGACGGGCTGCTGCTGGACTCAGCCGTGTCCGACTTGTCGTCACCGCAACCGGCGAGTGTGACGAGTCCAGCGGGTACGGCTAGAAGAAGTGAGCGTCGGCGCACGGTGGGGGCCCTCGTTCGGTCGATCTTGGTTGATGGCGTGCGCGCTACCTTACTGACGTTTGGGCGCCGTCCGGGGTTCCGGCCCGCCCCTGATTCCGGCCGGGAATCGGGGCGTTGTCCCCCTGAGCAGCACTGTCAACACGAGAAGGGCGCCGTACGGAAAACGTACGACGCCCCGCGTTGCGTTCCGCGATCAAGGCCGGAACACTTCGCTCACATTCCCGCGATCAACTTCTCCACCCGGTCGTCGACGCTGCGGAACGGGTCCTTGCACAACACGGTGCGCTGCGCCTGGTCGTTGAGCTTGAGGTGCACCCAGTCGACCGTGAAATCCCGGCGCTGTTCCTGAGCGCGCCGGATGAAGTCGCCGCGCAACCGCGCCCGAGTGGTCTGCGGGGGCACGGACTTGCCCTCGAAGATCTTCAAGTCGTTGCAGATGCGGGCGGCTTGTCCCTTCCTCTCCAGGAGGTAGTAAAGACCTCGCCGACGGTGGATGTCGTGGTAGGCGAGGTCTATCTGCGCGACGCGCGGGTTGGACATGGTCATGTTGTGCTTCGCCCGGTACCGCTCGATGAGCTGGTACTTCATGACCCAGTCGATCTCGGTGCCGATCCGGTCGAGGTCCTCGGCCTCGATCGCGTCGAGCGTGCGGCCCCACAGTTCGAGGACCTGCTCGACGACTCCCGTGCGGATGCCGCGGCGCTCCACGAAGTCCACGGCCTTCTCGTAGTACTCGCGCTGCACATCGAGGGCGGAGGCCTCCCGGCCGCTGGCCAGACGCACCTTGCGCCGGCCCGTGATGTCGTGGCTGACCTCGCGGATCGCCCGGATCGGGTTCTCCAGGGTCAGGTCGCGCATCACCGTGCCCGCCTCGATCATGCGCAGCACCAGATCGGTGGCGCCGACCTTGAGGAGCATGGTCGTCTCGGACATGTTCGAGTCGCCGACGATGACGTGCAGCCTGCGGTAGCGCTCGGCGTCGGCGTGCGGTTCGTCGCGTGTGTTGATGATCGGCCGGGAGCGGGTCGTCGCCGAGCTGACGCCCTCCCAGATGTGCTCGGCGCGCTGGCTGACGCAGTACACGGCGCCCCGCGGGGTCTGCAGCACCTTGCCGGCACCGCAGAGGAGCTGCCTTGTGACGAGGAACGGAATCAGAATGTCCGCGAGTCGGGAAAACTCCCCGTGCCGGGCCACCAGATAGTTCTCATGGCACCCGTAGGAGTTTCCTGCCGAGTCGGTGTTGTTCTTGAACAGGTAGACGTCGCCCGCGATTCCTTCCTCGTGCAGGCGTCGTTCGGCGTCTACCAGGAGTCCTTCGAGAATGCGTTCGCCGGCCTTGTCGTGGGTGACCAGTTCGGTCAGGTTGTCACATTCGGGTGTGGCGTATTCCGGATGTGATCCCACGTCGAGATAGAGGCGGGCACCGTTCCGCAGAAAGACATTGCTGCTGCGGCCCCATGACACGACACGGCGGAAGAGGTACCGCGCCACCTCGTCGGGAGACAGGCGGCGCTGTCCCCTGAACGTACACGTGACGCCGTACTCGTTCTCCAGCCCGAAAATGCGGCGGTCCATGACTGAACATTACGCCCGATCCCCTGACCGCAAACGGGGTTCGACGGCACGGTTTGGATCATTTTCCGATGAGACCGCAACCACCTCCGTGTTCGCGGCGGCTGCGAGGACCCGCCCCGTGGCCAGCAGAACCACCAGCGCGGCGGCACCCGCGGCACCCGGAACGGCGTAGCCCCACACCGCCCCGCCCCACTCGACGACCGGGCCCGCCAGGCCCGTTCCGACGGACGCTCCCACGGTGAACGTGGTCACAAGCCAGGAGAACGCCTCGGTGACGGTGCCCTTGGGAGCGTGCCGGTCGACGAGGACGAACGCGCAGGCGATACAGGGCGCGAGGAACACCCCGGCGAGGGTGGTGAGGGCCGTCATGGCGACCGGGCCGGGCACCAGCAGCAGTGGCACGTAACACACCGCCAGGAGGGCCACGAGCAGCCGCAGCCGCCGCTCGGGCGCACCGGTCCACTGTCGCGCGCCGTACGCCGTACCACCGAGGAGGGCGCCGAAGCCGATGCCCGCCATCAGCCACCCGTACACCGCGTCCCCGCCATGTCCGTCCGCGTACGACACGGAGGCGACCGTGATCGAACCGAGCGCGATCCCGACGAACAGGAAGGCTCCGAGCAGGGCCACCAGCCCGGCCGACCGCAGCGCGCCGAGCCAGTGCGCCTCGCGCGGAGCCGAGCGCCACGCGCGCGAGGGGGGCGACACGACCACGGAGAGGGCGCCCAGGACGCCGATGACGTTCAGGACGAGCAGCGCGGCCTGGGCGGACCAGAGCGCCACGCACAGCGTCACCAGCAACGGCCCGACGGTGAACATGATCTCCTGCGCCACGGCGTCCATCGCGTACGCGGTGTGCACCTGCTCCTCCTTGCGGAGGACGGACGGCCACAGCGCTCGCAGCCCGCCTTCCAGGGGCGGCGTGAAGAGCCCGGCAATCACCATGGCGACGTACGCGACCGGCAGCGGGTCAGTGCCCGCGAACGCGAAGAGCGCCATCCCGAGAGCCGAGACGAGCGCGGCGGGCAGTTGGACACGCGGCTGCCCGTACAGGTCCACGAGCCGCCCGAGCAGCGGCTGCCCCACGGCATTGGACACCCCGTACACGGCGGCCAGCGCACCCGCCAGGCTGTACGTGCCGCCCTCCGCGCGGATGAAGAGCACGACGGCGATGGCGGCGGTCGCGTTCGGAAGCCGCCCTATGAGCGTCCCGGTGAGCAGCCGGGCCGCATGCCGCGCCCGGAGGATCTCCACATATCCCGCGGCCATGACGTGCCCTTCCAGTAATCCGGTGAAGTCCGAAGTTTTACGTATAACTTCTTCTCTCATAAGTACCATGTGCGCAGTCCGCGAGTCCAGACGAGGGAGCAGGTCGACGGTGGCACGAGGTAGCACGCGCCCCACGAGCCGGGACGTCGCCCAGGCTGCCGGCGTCTCCCAGGCCGCGGTCTCGCTGGTGCTCGGTGACAAATGGCGCGGCCGGGTGTCCGAGGCGACAGCCGAACGGGTCCGGGAAGCCGCCAAGGAGCTCGGCTACCGCCCGAACCTGGCCGCCCGCAACCTGCGCCTCGGCCGCACCCGCACCGTCCTCCTCGTGGTCCCCGCCCTGACCACCGAGTTCTTCGCGGGCGTCTACACGGGCGCCGCCCGGGTGGCCGCCGAGCACGGCTTCGGCGTCGTCCTCTACCCCTCCCCCGAGGGCGTCGGCCCCGCGCGGGATCCCTTCGGCTCGGCACGCGCCGCCCTGGACGGCGTGATCGCCTCCTCCATGGCGGCCGACGCGCTCACCGCGATCCGCGGCGACCAGCTCCCCCTGGTCATGCTCGACAGCAACCCCGAGGGCAGCGTGGGTGCGGCAACCGTCAACCTCGACATCAGGGACGGCGTACGCCAGGTCGCCGAACACCTCCTCGCCCTGGGCCACCGCCACTTCCTGCACCTGGCGGCCGACGTCCCCTCCTGGACCTTCGAGGTACGAGCCCAGGAACTCACCACACGCCTCGCCGAGGTCCCCGGCACCAGCCTCCGCACCGCCCGCGCCCCGATCTCCATCGAGGGCGCCCTGGAAGCCGCGGAGACCGCCCTGGCGGTCCCCGGCCCCCGGCCGACGGCTCTTGTCTGCGACGACGACAAACTGGCCGCAGGCGCCTACAAAGCGGCCCGCCGCCTGGGCCTGCACATTCCCGACGACCTCTCTGTCACCGGCCTGGACGACCTGGCCCTCGCCAGAGCCATCGACCCCGAACTGACCACGGTCCGCCTGAACGCCGAACTCTTCGGCGAACGCGGCATGCAGGCCCTCCTCGCCGTCCTGGAGGGCCACAGTCCCCCAGAGGGCGACATCCCGGTGCAACTGGTCGTCAGAGGCTCCACAGCCCCACCACGCCCCTCAGGACCCTGATCCCAGGCCCGCGTCCGCACCCAGACCGAGAGGCAGCCAGCCTCCCCTGGCAGAAGGAGCCGGGCGCCGAGAGGCCCGCCCCGCCCCGAACCACAGGCGCCCGAAGGGCAGGCACCCCGAACGCGGCGCCCCAGACCCCACGCACCCCAAACGCCGCGCGCCCCAAACCCCACCTACCCCAAAACGCCGCGTGCCCCGGCCGCCAAGGCCCGGGGCACGCGATAAGCAACAACACAGTCCGAGACTCACTACTCGTCGTCGGGATCCTCCGCCTCGGTAGCCGTAGACGCCCCGTCCGCCTCCAGCAACCGAGCCAACTGCCGCCCGACAATCCGCTTGAACTTCCGCTGCTGCGGCCGCGTCCGATCCAGGATCGCCACCTCGAGCCGCTCCGCCGGAATCTCCCGCTCGCCCCCGTTCGCCTCACGCGACAGGGACTGCACGGCCAGCTTCAAAGCCTCGGCAAGCGACATGCCGTCTTCATGGCGCTGATCCAGATACGTGCTGATCTGCTCGGCATTACCACCCACCGCGACCGACCCGTGCTCATCCACGATCGACCCGTCGTGCGGCAGCCGGTAGATCTGATCGCCCTCGGGGGTGTCCCCCACCTCGGCGACCACGAGTTCCACCTCGTACGGCTTCTCGGCCGCACTGGAGAAGATCGTGCCCAGCGTCTGGGCATAAACGTTGGCAAGGCCGCGCGCGGTCACATCGTCACGGTCGTAGGTGTAACCCCGCAGATCGGCATAACGCACGCCACCGATCCGCAGATTCTCGTACTCGTTGTATTTGCCGGCGGCGGCGAAGCCGATCCGGTCATAGATCTCGCTGAACTTGTGCAGCGCGCGGGACGGGTTCTCGCCGACGAACACGATGCCGTCGGCATACTGCAGCACAACGAGGCTGCGGCCACGGGCGATGCCCTTACGGGCGTATTCCGCCCGGTCGGCCATCGCCTGCTGGGGTGAGACATAGAACGGCGTCGACACCGGCTATCCGTCCCTTTCTGTCGAAGTCACTGGATCGCCTTCCAAGAAGTCGCTGTCCGAGCGACTACCAGGCAGTGGCCACCACGGGGTCACTGCCAGGCAGCCACTGTCAGAGCAGCGCGGCTCGCGGACCGTCGGGCTGCTCAAGACGCCGCTCCAGGATGGAGCGGGCGATCTCGGACGACTCCTCGTCGCCCAGACGGCGGAATCCGTCCTCGGTGATCACGGTGACGATCGGGTAGATCCGGCGGGCGACGTCGGGACCACCGGTCGCCGAGTCGTCGTCGGCCGCGTCGTACAGGGCCTGGACGACGAGGGTCGTGGCCTCCGCTTCGGACAGGTCCTTGCGGTAGAGCTTCTTCATGGCCCCGCGCGCGAAGACCGAGCCGGAGCCGGTGCCGGCGAAGCCGTGCTCCTCGGAGCGGCCGCCGGTGACGTCGTAGGAGAAGATCCGGCCCTTCTCGCGGTCCACGTCGTAGCCCGCGAAGAGGGGAACCACCGCGAGGCCCTGCATGGCCATGCCGAGGTTCGAACGGATCATCGTGGACAGGCGGTTCGCCTTGCCCTCCAAGGAGAGTGTGGCGCCCTCCACCTTCTCGAAGTGCTCCAGCTCCAGCTGGAACAGCTTCACCATCTCGACGGCCAGACCCGCCGTACCGGCGATGCCCACCGCCGAGTACTCATCGGCCGGAAAGACCTTCTCGATGTCACGTTGCGCGATGACATTTCCCATGGTGGCCCGCCGGTCACCGGCGAGAACCACACCGCCGGGGAACGTCACGGCCACGATGGTCGTGCCGTGCGGAGCCTCGATCACGCCCTGGGTGGGCGGCAGCTGCCGCCGGCCGGGAAGCATGTCGGGCTGGTGGTCGGAGAGGAAGTCCATGAAGGACGACGACCCGGGCGTCAGGAAGGCAGCCGGCAGACGCCCGGTGCTACGAGGGTTGGCTTCCACGCGATTCCTTCCACGTAGGCTGCGGCCCGCCGTGGACGGCCGAGCCGATCATCAAATCTGTGCACGGACCATACCCGCGCGAACGCCGATCATCCGTCCCGGCGTCGACCCGCTGGATCAGGCCGACTCCGGGGCGGACAACTGGCGTTACTCTCCGCCCTTTTGAACGAAGGACCTCACGAAGTCCTCAGCGTTCTCTTCGAGCACATCATCGATTTCGTCGAGGACGGAGTCCACGTCGTCGCTCAGCTTCTCCTGACGTTCCTTGAGGTCCTCGGAAGACTGCGCGTCCTGCGCCTGCTCCTCGACCTCCTCGGTGGAACGCGTGGCCTTCTGCTGTCCGCCGTCGGTGTCCTTGGTCGCCATAAACCCTCACCCCGCTCGGTTCGACGTTCTTGATCAGACCCTACAAGCAGGGTCCGACATCGGCCCCGCAGTTGCTACAACGTCCGGGAGCCACCTCGATGATTCCCGGACGCGGCTTCTTTCCACCCCGATCCGCCGCGCCGACCCCGTCGGTCGTGCGCGCCCCTCCGTGGCCGCTCAGCCGCCCGACAGGACCTTGACCAGGTCTTCAGCCGTGCGGCAGCGGTCCAGGAGCTCCTTGACGTGATTACGCGTTCCGCGAAGCGGCTCCAGGGTTGGGACGCGCTGGAGCGAGTCGCGGCCCGGCAGATCGAAGATCACCGAATCCCAGGAGGCCGCCGCGACATCGTCGGCGTACTGCTCCAGGCAGCGCCCACGGAAGTACGCGCGGGTGTCCTCCGGCGGCTTCGTACGGGCCCGCTCTACGTCCTGCTCGTCCAGGAGTCGCTTCATCTTGCCCCGCGCCGCCAGGCGGTTGTAGATGCCCTTCTCGGCCCGCACGTCGGCGTACTGGAGGTCGACCAGGTGCAGCCGGGCGGCGTCCCAGTCGAGGTTGTCACGGCGCTGGTAGCCCTCCATGACCTCCCGCTTGGCGACCCAGTCGAGTTCCCCGGAGAGGCTCATCGGGTCGTTCTCCAGCCGGTTCAGGGTGTCCTCCCAGCGGAGCAGGACATCCACGGTCTGGTCGTCGGCGTCCGACCCGAACCGTTCCTCCACGTACTTGCGGGCCAGCTCGAAGTACTCCATCTGGAGCTGGACAGCGGTGAGTGTCCGGCCGCTGCGGAGCGTGACCAGGCGCTTGAGAGTGGGGTCGTGCGAGACCTGATGGAGCGTGCGTACGGGCTGGTCGACCGCCAGGTCCACGGCGATGAAGCCGTCCTCGATCATCGAGAGGACCAGGGCCGTCGTGCCCAGCTTCAGATAGGTCGAGATCTCGGAGAGGTTCGCGTCGCCGATGATCACGTGCAGCCTGCGGTACTTCTCGGCGTCCGCGTGCGGCTCGTCGCGCGTGTTGATGATCGGGCGCTTCAGGGTGGTCTCCAGGCCCACCTCGACCTCGAAGTAGTCGGAGCGCTGGCTGAGCTGGAAGCCGTGCTCGTGCCCGTCCTGACCGATACCGACGCGGCCCGCTCCGGTGACGACCTGACGTGAGACGAAGAACGGCGTGAGGTGGCGCACGATGTCCGAGAAGGGGGTCTCCCGCTTCATCAGGTAGTTCTCGTGCGTGCCGTACGAGGCGCCCTTGTTGTCGGTGTTGTTCTTGTAGAGGTGGATCGGCTGGGCGCCCGGAAGCTGGGCCGCGCGCTCCGCGGCCTCCGCCATGATGCGCTCGCCGGCCTTGTCCCACAGGACGGCGTCCAGCGGGTTGGTGACCTCCGGCGAGCTGTACTCCGGGTGTGCATGGTCCACGTACAGCCGTGCGCCGTTGGTGAGGATGACATTGGCCAGGCCGATGTCCTCGTCGGTGAGCTGGCTGGAGTCGGCGGCCTCGCGAGCGAGGTCGAAGCCCCGCGCGTCCCGCAGCGGATTCTCCTCCTCGAAGTCCCAGCGGGCGCGGCGCGCCCGGTGCATCGCCGCCGCGTACGCGTTGACGATCTGGGACGAGGTGAGCATGGCATTGGCGTTCGGGTGACCGGGGACGGAGATCCCGTACTCCGTCTCGATGCCCATTACTCGCCGTACGGTCATGCGGCCCTCCTTGCCCGGCAGTGCCCTCGGTCGGGGGCGCTGCTCAAGTACCGCTGGTGCTCCGGCGCGTGTGCGGTGCCCGTCCCCGCACTTCGCGACTCGGCGGTACGAAAGAGCCTAGAACGCCTTTGCACTGGTGGGGAGATCATTTGCGTCATTGCCTCGCTCCAGCCGTGACCCGGAAAACAGTCGGCTGCGGGTACCCACGGAGGGCACCCGCAGCCGCCCTGTCTATTACAGGTACTGACCGGTGTTGGCCACCGTGTCGATGGAGCGACCGGTGTCCGCGCCCTGCTTTCCGGTGACCAGCGTACGGATGTACACGATCCGTTCGCCCTTCTTGCCGGAGATGCGGGCCCAGTCGTCCGGGTTGGTGGTGTTCGGCAGGTCTTCGTTCTCCTTGAACTCGTCCACGCATGCCTGGAGGAGGTGGGAGACCCGAATGCCCTTCTGGTTCTGGTCGAGGAAGGCCTTGATGGCCGCCTTCTTGGCGCGGCCGACGATGTTCTCGATCATGGCGCCGGAGTTGAAGTCCTTGAAGTACAGGACTTCCTTGTCACCGTTGGCGTAGGTGACCTCGAGGAAGCGGTTCTCCTCGGACTCGTCGTACATGTGCTCCACGGCGGTCTGGATCATGTTGGTGACCGTGGCCGCCCGGTCGCCGCCGTGCTCACCGAGGTCGTCGGAGTGCAGCGGAAGGCGCTCTGTGAGGTACTTCGCGAAGATGTCCTTCGCCGCTTCGGCGTCCGGGCGCTCGATCTTGATCTTCACATCGAGTCGTCCGGGGCGCAGGATCGCGGGGTCGATCATGTCCTCGCGGTTCGAGGCGCCGATCACGACCACGTTCTCCAGGCCCTCGACGCCGTCGATCTCGGCGAGCAGCTGGGGGACGATGGTGTTCTCCACGTCCGAGCTGACGCCTGATCCACGGGTGCGGAACAGGGACTCCATCTCGTCGAAGAAGACGATGACGGGAGTGCCTTCGCTGGCCTTCTCACGTGCACGCTGGAAGACCAGGCGGATCTGCCGCTCGGTCTCGCCGACGTACTTGTTCAGGAGCTCGGGGCCCTTGATGTTGAGGAAGAAGCTCTTGCCGGCGCCCTGACCGGTGACCTCCGCGACCTTCTTGGCCAGCGAATTGGCAACGGCCTTGGCGATGAGCGTCTTGCCGCATCCAGGAGGCCCGTACAGCAGGACGCCCTTGGGCGGCCGCAGTTCGTGCTCCTTGTACAGATCGGGGTGGAGGTACGGGAGCTCGACCGCGTCGCGGATCATCTCGATCTGGTTGCCCAGGCCGCCGATCTGCTCGTAGCCGATGTCCGGGACCTCTTCGAGGACGAGCTCCTCGACCTCACTCTTGGGAACGACTTCGTAGACATAGCCGGAACGGGGTTCGAGAAGCAGGGCGTCGCCGGGGCGGATGACGACGTCCAGGAGCGGCTCGGCGAGCCGTACCACCCGTTCCTCGTCGGTGTGCCCCTGCACGAGGGCTCGTTCGCCGTCCTCGAGGATCTCCTTGAGGGTGACGATCTCGCCGACGCTCTCGTACTCCATGGCCTCGACCACGTTGAGGGCTTCGTTCAGCATCACTTCCTGGCCGCGCCTGAGCTCTTCGAGCTCCACGCTGGGGCTGACGTTCACCCGGAGCTTGCGGCCCCCGGTGAAGATGTCCGCCGTGCCGTCCTCGTTGGCCACGAGGAAGACACCGAAGCCTGCCGGCGGCTGTGCGAGCCGGTCGACCTCCTCCTTGAGGGCCACGATCTGGTCGCGGGCCTCACGGAGCGTGTTGGCGAGCCGCTCATTCTGAGCGGACACGCCGGCCAGATTCGTCTGCAACTCGACGATCCGCTCTTCGAGAATCCTCGTGTGTCGCGGAGAGTCGGCGAGCTTGCGTCGCAGGACGGCGATCTCCTGCTCAAGGTAGGCAACCTGCCCGGCGGGGTCATCGGACCCTCTACCCGGGCGGATGCCGCGGTTCATGTCGTCGTCGTGGGCTGCCACGGTCCTCACCTCCTCCAAGGGGAGCTGGACGCTTCCAGACCCTACCTGGGTGGGTGTCGATTGAAACCCCTAGATCACAAAGACTGTCGGGGTGTGTCCGATCTTCACCCTTGCGCTCTCCCTCACGCCAGTGGAATACCCACCCAACATGATTGGGAAGCGGACGGAGGTAGGGTCGAAGTGTTCAACACCCGTCAGAGCTGGCCCGACTTGCAGGGATATCGGGTCACTGGGCGCAGGAAACGGCAGGAGAAAGACCGTGCAGCAGGAGGCCGGAGTCGGCGGCGAGGCGCTAGAGGTCTGGATCGACCAGGATCTCTGTACCGGAGACGGGATCTGCGCCCAGTACGCTCCCGAGGTCTTTGAACTGGACATCGACGGCCTGGCGTACGTCAAGGGCTCCGGCGACGAACTGCTGCAGGCCCCGGGCGCCACAACGCCCGTACCACTGCCGCTTCTGCGCGATGTGACGGACTCCGCGAAGGAGTGCCCGGGCGACTGTATCCACGTACGTCGGATTTCGGACAAGGTCGAGATTTACGGCCCTGACGCGGAGTGACCGCTACCGCACTCCGCGTCACTGATGTCTACTTGCTCACACCCTCCGCGGCGCGGAGGGTGTTTTCGTACGCCCGGACCGCGCAGGGCGATCACACACTCTGAGCCCCGGAGGGTGTCGAGCGGACGAACACCCCGTTCTTCCACTGCCACTTGACCAGCTCCTTCACGTCCGGGCAGCAACTCGGCACCTCGGACGACGAGTACCCGAGCAGGGTGGCGGTGACGGCGCCGTCACTCAGCGCGAAGTCGGTGACGCTCAGGCGGTCCTTGGGGTCGACCAGAGTGGCCACGACGCGGGGCTCGGACTCGTCCTTGGCCTGGGTGAGGACGTAGACACCGTTGGGCGGGGTGCCCGAGCCCGCGTCACAACGGACCACGGCCACCGTCTCGGGACGTCCGTCACCGTCGAGGTCTCCGGAGGCCTTCTTCTGGACGAGGACCTTTACGGGCCCGCACTCGATCGGGAAGTCCACGGCGGACGGGTCGGGGGCCGCGGCGGAGGCCTGAGCCGGCTTCGCATCGGGGCCGGACTGCGCCGCTGTGGCCGGGTCGGGCTGCAGTAGGGAGGAGAGCGCGACGACTCCGGCGACGGCGGTGGCCGTGGCGACCCACTGGATAGGGCTGGTGTTCGTGTGTGCCAGTTCCGGGACGGCGGATTGCTGCACTAGGAGTGTCTCCCGTGAGGGCTGTGCCGGTGGGGGTGTCCCGCATGGTGCCACACGTCACAGTGCGGCGGAACGGCGGGGTCCGCACTTCTGACGGACATTCGGCGGACCTTTGGCCGACCTTTGGCGGCACGCCAACAGGAGAGCGCTGTGGCCGAGTTCCCCGGTTGTGCCGGGAACTCGGCCACAGTTGTGGTGCGTTGGTTACGTCAGCGGCCCATGCCGCCGTCGGCGTTCGGACCGGTGTAGTCGTCGCCGTAGGCGCCCTTGGAGGGGCGGCGGCGCCGCATGGGCGGCTCGACGCCGTCCGCGAGGCGGCGGGCGGTGAGCAGGAAGCCGGTGTGGCCGATCATCCGGTGGTCCGGGCGGACGGCCAGGCCCTCGACGTGCCAGTTGCGGATCATCGACTCCCAGGAGGTCGGCTCGTTGAAGGAGCCGATCTCGCGGATGGACTCGACGGTCCGCGCGAGCTGGGTGGTGGTGGCGACGTAGCAGCAGAGGATGCCGCCGGGGACGAGTGCCTTGGAGACGGCCTCCAGGCACTCCCAGGGGGCCAGCATGTCGAGGATGACGCGGTCGACGTCGGTGTCCGACAGGTTGTCCTGGAGGTCGCCCACGGTGAGCTGCCAGGCGGGGTGCTTGTCGCCGAAGTAGCGCTCCACGTTCTGCTGGGCGATCTCGGCGAAGTCCTCGCGGCGCTCGTAGGAGTGCAGCATTCCCTGATCGCCGATGGCGCGCAGCAGGAAGGCACTGAGTGAGCCGGAGCCGACGCCCGCCTCCACGACGCGGGCGCCGGGGAAGATGTCGGCGAAGGCCAGGATCTGCCCCGCGTCCTTGGGGTAGACCACGGCGGCGCCGCGGGGCATGGAAAGGACGTAGTCGGGGAGCAGGGGGCGCAGCGCGAGATAGGCGACGTTCCCCGTGGTGCGGACAACGCTGCCCTCGGGAGCACCGATCAGCTCGTCGTGCGGGAAAGAACCCTTGTGGGTGTGGAAGTTCTTTCCGGCTTCGAGCGTGAACGTGTAGTGGCGGCCCTTGGGGTCGGTCAGCTGAACCTGGTCCCCGACCTTGAAGGGCCCGCGCCTGCGGGCGGCACCGGTCGGTTCGGACATGTGACCAGCCTACCGGTCCCGCAAGAGGCACCCGACCACTGCCCGGACCACCACTAGGCGGGCCGGGCCATGGCTTTCACGAAGGCGCGTTCCACGTCGGCGGCGGACAGGACGCCGTAGATCTCGCCGGAGTCCTCGACGACCAGGTACTCGGTGGCGGGGTTCGCGCGCAGGGTGTCCAGGAGGTCCTCGCCGGCAAGCTCGGCGGAGACGCGCATGCCGTCGGTGAGGTCCTGGGCGAGGCCGCTGACCGCGACCCAGGGGCGGCGGTGCTCGGGTACGCCGACGATGGCGGCCTCACGGACCAGGGAGAGCGGCCTGCCGTCGGCATCGACCACGACCAGGGCGCGGGCGCCGGCGTCGTTGGCGCGGCGCAGCGCTTCCGAGAGCGGGGTGCTGGTCTCGACCGGGACCGCGCGCCGGGTGAGCGCGCGGGCGCGCAGCTCCGGAAGGTGTTCGCGCAGGCGGGCCATCCGCAGGCTGTTGCCGGCGCCGGTCCAGATGATCGCGGCGAGGATGGCGGCGAGCAGGGCGTCCGTGACGGTGTCCATGCCGCCCATGTCGTCGGAGGACTCGCCGAGCGCTCCGGACTGGGTGAGCAGCGGCAGCCCGATGAGTACCGAGACGGCGAGGGCACGGCCCACCCAGGCGGCGGCGATCGTGCCGCTCATCGGCCTGCCGGTGATCTTCCAGACGACCGCGCGGAGCATCCGGCCGCCGTCGAGGGGCAGCCCGGGCAGCAGGTTGAAGGCTGCCACGATGAGGTTGGAGATCATCAGGCCACCCAGCAGGACACCTGGCACGGTGCCCGGATCCACGGTCTGCATGGCGAGGTAGAAGATGCCCGAGAGGACGAGGGAGAGCAGCGGCCCGACGAAGGCCAGTACGAACTCGCGGCCCGGGGTCTCGGACTCCTTCTCGATCTCCGAGACCCCGCCGAAGAACTGCAGCTGGATCCGGCGCACGGGCAGCCCGAAGCGCAGGGCGGCGACCGTGTGGGCCAGTTCGTGGACGAGCACGGAGGCGTAGAAGGCGACCGCGAAGAAGAGGGATACCAGGTAGCGCAGGCCGCCGAGTTCGGGCAGCACGCGGTCGAGCTGGCCGCCGAACACCCAGGTGATCAGGGCGGCGACGAGGAACCAGCTGGGAGCGACGTACACGGGGACGCCGAAGGGGCGGCCCATGAGCAGCCCGCCGCCGGGTCCCTTCTCGCGGCGCGGCGGCCGTCCCTTGCCGGAGCCGGACGTGGCGCGCGTCCTGGCGGAGTCCTCGGTCCCGGGTTCACCCTGCGCACCGGTGTGCGGACTGACGCCGTCCAGGGGGCCGGGGTGGGCTTGGGGATCGTCGGTGGGACGGTGGGCGGGCGCAGGTTCGTCCGAGACGCGGGAGGTGGCCGAGGGCTCGTCCGATGAACGGGGCTCGGACGGAGACTCGTCCGAAAGACGCGAAGCCGACGAAGGCTCGTTCGAGGTGTCCATGGCGGGCTCGGTCTCCGCCGCGGGCCGACGCGCCTCGGTGTCGCCGACCGGCTCCGAAGGTGTGGCGGAGTTCTCCGGCCTCTCCCGTTCTGGGCGCGTGGCGTCCGCGGCGGGGCCCTCGGAGGCCTGGGGCCCCTCGTGGCGCTCGGCCGCTTCGTCGGTACCGGAGCGCGGCTTTCCGCTCCCGCCGCTCTCGTCCACGATGTCCCCTCGTTCGAAGCGTCCTCCACTCCCGATCATGCGGAGCAGGGTCTGTGGTCGATGGTATGCGGCCGTCGCGGCACGTTCCGCCCCGGCACCCCCTCTGTTTTCCACGGCGTTGCAGGAGCCACGACCACCGGACCCTGAGTATCAGCATCGATGTCAGTGGTGAGCCGTAAGGTCTGTCGTCATGGAAACCAGCACCGAGGGCGTGGCCGAGAGCGGCATCGCGGACGCACCCGCCGAAGCCGTGGCGACGGTGGCGGCCCTGCCACCCACGTCCCTGTCGCCGTCGCGCGCCGGCGACTTCATGCAGTGTCCGCTGCTCTATCGGTTCCGGGTGATCGACAAGCTCCCCGAGAAGCCGAGCGAGGCGGCCACACGCGGCACGCTGGTGCACGCGGTGCTGGAGCGGCTCTTCGACGTACCAGCGACGGAGCGTACGGCGCCGCGTGCGAAGTCCTTGATCCCCGGCCAGTGGGACCGGCTGCGCGAGACGCGGCCGGAGGTCGTGGAGCTGTTCGCCGACGACCCCGAGGGCGAGCGGCTGGCGCGCTGGCTCACCGAGGCCGAGCAGCTGGTGGAGCGCTGGTTCACGCTGGAGGACCCGACCCGGCTGGAGCCCGCCGAGCGGGAGCTGTTCGTCGAGGCCCAACTCGACTCAGGGCTCAAGCTGCGCGGGATCATCGACCGCGTCGACGTGGCGCCGACGGGCGAGGTGCGGATCGTCGACTACAAGACGGGCAAGGCCCCAAGGCCCGAGTACGCCGAGAGTGCCCTGTTCCAGATGAAGTTCTACGCCCTGGTGGTGTGGCGGCTGAAGCAGGTGGTCCCGCGCCGGCTCCAGCTCGTCTATCTCGGCAGCGGCGACGTACTGACGTACGACCCGGTGATCGCGGACCTGGAGCGCGTCGAGCGCAAACTGCACGCGCTGTGGGAGGCGATCCGGGAGGCCACCGAGTCGGGTGACTGGCGGCCCCGGCCCACCAAGCTCTGCGGGTGGTGCGACCACCAGGCGGTGTGTCCGGAATTCGGCGGTACTCCCCCGCCGTACCCGCTGCCCGTCAGGGCGCCGGAGTCCGGTGACGCCCAGCAGGGCAGAATGGGGCCGGACTAGCGAAGGAGACTCACGTGGCCATCCGCGTCCTACTGGTCGACGACCAGCCGTTGCTGCGCACCGGCTTCCGGATGATCCTGGAAGCGGAGCAGGACCTGGCAGTCGTCGGCGAGGCCGGTGACGGTCTCCAGGCACTCGACCAAGTCCGTGCCCTGCAGCCCGATGTGGTTCTGATGGATATCCGTATGCCCAGGATGGACGGCGTCGAGGCGACCCGGCAGATCACCG
Organism: Streptomyces sp. NPDC005808; assembly: GCF_042871385.1. NCBI lineage: Bacteria > Bacillati > Actinomycetota > Actinomycetes > Kitasatosporales > Streptomycetaceae > Streptomyces > Streptomyces sp. NPDC005808. The sequence continues at coordinate 244,941 of NZ_JBIAIK010000010.1, forward strand.
GCCCCGGCCGGGACGGTCCGGCGAAGGTGCTGGTGCTGACGACCTTCGACCTCGACGAGTACGTGGTGGAGGCGTTGCGGGCGGGCGCCAGCGGCTTTCTGCTCAAGGACGCGCCGGCCAACGAGCTGGTGCAGGCGATCCGGGTGGTGGCCTCGGGCGAGGCGATGCTCGCGCCGAGCATCACGCGCCGCCTGCTCGACAAGTACGCGAGCCATCTGCCGTCCGGCGACGACCCAATGCCGGACACCCTGCACACACTGACCGACCGCGAGGTCGAGGTGCTGAAGCTGGTGGCCCGTGGGCTGTCCAACGCCGAGATCGCGGCCGACCTGTTCGTGAGCGAGACCACGGTCAAGACGCATGTGGGGCACGTCCTGACCAAGCTGGGCCTGCGCGACCGGGTGCAGGCCGCGGTGTACGCGTACGAGAGCGGGCTGGTGCGCCCCGGCGCTCAGTAGCCCGCACGCACAGCGCAGAGGGCGGTCCCTTCCTCCGGGAGGAAGGGACCGCCCTCTGCGTACACCGTGCCGGGGTCAGTCCTTGCTGATCTCCCAGAAGCGGAAGACGGTCGAAGCGTCGAGGCAGTACTCCAGGCCGTAGACGTTGTCGCGGATGACCGCGTACTGCTTTGCCTGCCAGAGCGGGATGAGCGGCAGTTCGTCGGCCACGATGTCCTGGAGCTTGCCGTAGTCGGCCTCGGTGGAGCCGCGGTTGCTCTCGGCGGCCGTCTCCGGGATGAGCTGTCCGGTGATCGTGCTGTTGCTGTAGTTGTTGCCCAGCACGTTGCCCTCGCCGAAGAAGGGGGCTGTGAAGTTGTCCGGGTCCGGGTAGTCGGGCACCCAGCCCTTCACGTACACGCCGTACTTGCCGTTGGCGATGTCCTTCTCGTACTGGTCGAAGGCGACGGACTTGACGGTCGCGTCGAAGAGACCGCTGGCGTTGAGCTGCTTGGCGATCGTCCTGAACTCCTCGTCCGTGGAGGGTCCGTAGCGCGACGGCGTCGACCAGAGGGTCAGTTTCACCTTGTCGGTGATCCCGTCGGCGCGCAGCGCGGCCTCGGCCTCGGACGGGGAGGGGCTGGCGCCGTAGGTGTCGAAGAAGGCCGTGTTGTGGCCCACGATGCCGGCCGGGATGATCGAGTAGAGCGGTGTCGCCGTGTCCTGGTAGACCTCGTCGACCAGGGCCTGCCGGTCGAGCAGATAGGCGATGGCCTTGCGCACCGAGAGCTTGCCCGCCACCGGGTCGTTCATGTTGAAGACCAGGTGCTGCACCTCGGCGCTGGTCCCCTCCACGACGTTGACGCCCGTGCCGGTGGAGGTTTCGTTCTCGATGTCCGCGATGTCGTCGGCGGCGAGGCCTCGGTAGGCGATGTCGATCTCGTTGTTCTCCAGGGCCTTCTTCAGGGCGGTCCGGTCGCCGTGGAAGAACTTCAGCGTCACACCGGAGTTCTTGACCTGGGCGGTGCCCCGGTAGCTGTTGTTGACGGAGAAGACGGCCTTGTCCTTGCTGAACGAGTCCAGCTTGTACGGTCCCGAGCCGACCGCCTTGTTGTCGGTACGCAGTCCGTTCTCGGCGTACTGCTTGTGGTCCACGATCGAGCCGGCGCCGGAGGCGATCTTGCTGGGGAAGGTGGCGTCGGCGTACTTGAGCTTGAAGACGACGGTCTCGGCGTCGGGTGTCTCCACCTTGTCGAGCATGGGGAACATGATCGCGGGACCGGCGTCGTCGTTGATCTTCAGCATGCGGTCGAAGGAGAACTTGACGTCCTCGGCGGTGAGCGCGTCACCGTTGCTGAACTTCAGCCCGCTCTGCAAAGTACACGAGTAAACCGTTGTGGTGGTGTCCGTGAACGAGCACTCCTTGGCGGCCTCCGGCTCAGGCTCCGTACCGCCCTTGGGGAAGCTCAGCAACGACTGGAAGACGTTGTTGAACAACAGCCAGGAGCCCGGGTCGTAGCCGGACGCCGGGTCGGTGGCGAGGACGTCGTCGGACATCCCCATCACGATGGAGGATCCGGTGCCCCCCGAGCCGCCGGACTGCGAACCGCAGCCGGTGAGGAGGCCGACGGCCAGCCCGGCCGTGACGGACAGAACTGGCCACTGGTTGCGGAGATTCACGTGTTGTGCCTTGTCGTTGGTTCTCGGGGATGGCCGGATCTCGCCGGTGTGGGGCCCGGCGAGGGCAGGTCCGTCAGCCGCTCACCCCGCGACCGAGCTCCCACAGCTGCAGGGTCGAGGAGGAGTTGAGCGCCCACTCGGCGCCGGTGATGTCGTCCCGCGCCGCGATGTACTGCTTGCCCTGCCACAGCGGCAGCACGGGTACGTCGTCGGCCACGATGTCCTGGATCTCGGTGATGCTCTTCGAGGCGGTGAGACGGTCGGCCTCGCGGCGGGACTCCGGGATCAGGGTGTCGATGATCGTGCTGTTCGAGTAGGGCGACTTGAGGAAGTTGTCCTTGTCGAGGAACGGCGCTATGTAGTTGTCGGCGTCCGGGAAGTCAGGGAACCATCCCATGCCGAAGACCTCGTACTGGCCGTCGCGCTCGGCCGGGACGAAGGTGTCCCAGGGCGAGCCCTTGATGTCGACGTCGAACAGGCCACTGGCGTTGAGCTGCTGCTTGAGCTGCTCGAACTCGTCCGCGGTGACCGAGCCGTAGTGGTCGGTCGTGTAGTTCAGGGTGAGCTTCACCGGCGTGGTGATGTCGGCCTGCTCCAGCAGCGTCTTGGCCTTGCTCACGCTCGGCTCGCCGTACTTGTTGAAGAACGAGTTGGAGTGGCCGGTGATGGTGGCCGGGACCAGCGAGTAGAGCGGGTCGGCCGAGGTGCCGTAGACCTTGGAGACGAGCTCGCCACGGTTGATGACCTGGGCCATGGCCTGGCGGACCGCCGCGGACTTCACGGACGGGTCGTCGGTGTTGAAGGCCAGGTAGCGGATCTCAAGACCGGGCATCTCGATCAGGTCGATGTTGCTGTCCGTGGCGCTGCCGAGCTTCTTGATCTGCTCCGGCGTCATCGAACGGGTCATCAGGTCGATGTCGCCACTGTTGAGCGAGTCGCCCATCGCGTCGGCGTCCGCGAAGGAACGCATCTCGACCTGGCTGTTCTTGATCGTCAGAACACCCTTGTAGTTGGGGTTCTTGGTGAAGACGGCGTTGACGAGCTCGTCGTCCTTCACCTCGGCCTTGAACGTGTACGGGCCGGAGCCGTCGATGCTGAAGCCGTCGCGCAGCTTGCCCTTGTCGTAGTCGTCGGGGTTGACGATGCCGGCGACCGGGGTCGACAGCTTGAAGGGGAAGGTGGCGTCCGCGGTCTTGAGGTGGAAGATCACCTCGCTGTCGCCCTGGGTCTCGACGGTGTCGACGGTGGACAGCAGCGCGAAGACACCACTGTCGGCCTGGAGCGACAGGGCGCGGTCGATCGAGAACTTGACGTCCTCCGCGGTGACGGGGTCGCCGTTCGCGAATGTCAGGTCCTTGCGCAGTGTGCAGGCGTAGCGCTCGTTGCCCGTGTCGGTGAAGCCGCACTCCTCGGCGGCTTCGGGCTGGGGTTCGCCGTCACCGCGCGGGATGATCATCAGGGTCTGTACGGTCTGGCGGAGGATGTTCCAGCTGCCGACGTCGTACGCGTACGCCGGGTCGAGGGGAGCCGGGGCGTCCTTCGATGCGATGAACCGGTCGGTGGTGCCGACAATGATCGGGTCACCACTGCCGCTCCCGCCGTTGGCCCCCCCACACGCGGCGAGCACCGGGGCGAGCAGGCCGATCACGGCCGGCAGCACCAAAGTCTTGCGGTTCATGCTCGAGTTTCTCCAGAGCTGTTGATTCCGCGAGCCCGGCATGCAGGGGTGGTGCTGCGGGTCACGGAGATACGGCGATGTTCTCGCGACGACATTAGTCCGCACCGCCACCGCGGCCCCCAGGGACCGGAGTTGAGTTCCCATCACGCTGTGATACGGGTCGTGGACACACCGACAACCCGAGAGCGGAAGGATTCGTGCAGCGATTCACCAATCGGGACACAAGGTCACGTCAGCCGTCCCCGCAAGGGAGTTCGCGACATATGCCAGGCCCGATGTCGACCCCTGGTCAAGTGGCGAACCTCACACTCGCGACTCCGCCGGGAAGTACCGGAATTCAGCCATCCCGGCCTCTTTCCAATTCCCTGGAGGGATTCGCCGCGGATTCGGCGCGGATCCACCGGCGGGCTCTCCGGCCCAATCGCGTATTCAGTTCCGCACGCTGGGTGAACGCCTACCGGATTTCCGTCATCAGGCCGCGGAGAAAAGGCAGGTCGACCTCTTCCAGAGAGGCCACGATGGTACGTCGGGCAGCCGGCGCGATGGGGACCAGCGAGGGAACCGCGATCACCTGGCAGCCGGCCGCCTCGGCGGCGGCGACCCCCGTCGCGGTGTCCTCGATGACAGCGCAGCGGGCCGGTGCGGCGCCGAGTCCCGCGGCCGCAAGCAGATACGGGTCGGGGAACGGCTTGGTCCGCTCCACCTCGTCGCCCGCGACGGTGAGCGCGAAGTACTGGGGGCCGATGGAGTTCAGGATGCGGTCGATGATCCGCCGGTGCGAGGCGGATACCAGGGCGGTGGGGATCTCGTGCGCCGCCAGTTCCGCGAGCAGTCTGGCCGCCCCCGGCATCAGCGGCAGCGAGTGGCCGATGCGGGCCTCGAACCCGTCGTTCAGCAGCACCGTCAGCTCGGCGAGGGTGATGTCGGCTCCGGTGGCCTCGATGAGGAATCCGGCGCTGCGGGTCATCGGGCCGCCGATCACCACATGGCGCCAGGAGTCGTCGAGCACATGGCCGAGGGACGCGAAGACCTCTGCCTCGACATCCCACCAGAAGCCCTCGGTGTCCACCAGAGTGCCGTCCATGTCGAGGAGCACGGCTTCCAGGGCAGAGCCTTCGGCCGTACGGGTTCCGAGCGCGGGGACCGTACTGGTCATCCTGGCGCACCTCCTTGAGGGACAACCAGGCCGGTCGCCCCTCTTTGGCAAGGGGGCAACCGGCCTGCGGTGGACCGACCAGTGTACGTCGTGTCCGATCAGCGTGCGTTGAAGTACTTCGCCTCCGGGTGGTGGATCACGATCGCGTCGGTGGACTGCTCGGGGTGGAGCTGGAACTCCTCGGAGAGCACGACGCCGATTCGCTCCGGTTCGAGCAGCTGAGCGATCTTGGCACGGTCCTCCAGATTGGGGCAGGCCCCGTAGCCGAGGGAGAAGCGGGCGCCCCGGTACTTCAGGGCGAACATGTCCTCCATCTCGTTCGGGTCCTCGCCGGAGAAACCGAGCTCGGAGCGCACCCGCGCGTGCCAGTACTCGGCGAGGGCTTCGGCCAACTGGACGGAGAGGCCGTGCAGTTCGAGGTAGTCACGGTAGGAGTTGGACTCGAAGAGCTTGGCGGTCTCCGCACCGATCCGCGAGCCCATGGTGACGACCTGAAGGCCGACGACATCGGTCTCGCCGGACTCCTCCGGGCGGAAGAAGTCGGCCAGGCACAGCCGGCGGCCACGGCGCTGGCGCGGGAAGGTGAAGCGGGTGCGCTCATTGCCCTGCTCGTCCAGGATGATCAGGTCGTCGTCCTTGGAGACGCACGGGAAGTAGCCGTAGACGACGGCCGCTTCCAGCAGGTTGTCGGTCTGCAGCTTGTCCAGCAGGCCGCGCAACCGGGGCCTGCCCTCGGTTTCGACCAGTTCCTCGTACGTCGGCCCGTCGCCCGCGCGTGCCTGCTTCAGGCCCCACTGGCCCTTGAACAGCGCGCCCTCGTCGAGCCAGGAGGCGTACTCCTTGAGCTGGATGCCCTTGATGACGCGGGTGCCCGTGAAGGGCGGGGTGGGCACAGGGTTGTCGACGGCGACGTCGGAACGCACATGCCCCTCCTCGGGGCGCTCCTCGACCTCGGTGACGGCGGCCGCGGGCCGCACCCGGCGCTGCTTCAGCTCGGGCAGCACGGCTCCGGGGACCCCGCGCTTCACCCCGATCAGCGCGTCCATCAGGCGCAGGCCTTCGAAGGCGTCGCGGGCGTAGCGGACCTCACCCTGGTAGATCTCGTACAGGTCCTGCTCGACGTACGCCCTGGTCAGTGCCGCGCCGCCGAGGATCACCGGGAACTCGGCGGCCAGCCCGCGCTGGTTGAGCTCCTCCAGGTTCTCCTTCATGATCACCGTGGACTTGACCAGCAGGCCGGACATTCCGATGACGTCGGCGCGGTGCTCCTCGGCGGCGTCCAGGATCGCCGAGACGGGCTGCTTGATGCCGAGGTTGACGACGGTGTAGCCGTTGTTGGACAGGATGATGTCGACGAGGTTCTTGCCGATGTCGTGGACGTCGCCGCGGACCGTGGCCAGCACGATGGTGCCCTTGCCCTCCGCGTCCGACTTCTCCATGTGCGGCTCCAGGTAGGCCACCGCGGTCTTCATGACCTCGGCGGACTGGAGCACGAACGGCAGCTGCATCTGGCCCGAGCCGAACAGCTCACCGACCACCTTCATGCCGTCCAGGAGCGTCTCGTTGACGATGTCGAGGGCGGGGCGGAGCTCCAGGGCGTCGGCCAGATCCTGTTCGAGGCCGTTCTTCTCGCCGTCGATGATGCGCCGCTTGAGCCGCTCGTTCAGCGGCAGCGCGGCCAGTTCCTCGGCCCTGCCCGCCTTCAGCGACTTGGTGGTGGCGCCCTCGAACAGCGCCATCAGCTTCTGCAGGGGGTCGTAACCCTCTGCGCGACGGTCGTAGATCAGGTCCATGGCCGTCTGGACCTGCTCCTCGTCGAAGCGCGCGATCGGCAGGATCTTCGACGCGTGGACGATCGCCGAGTCCAGGCCCGCTTTGACGCACTCGTCGAGGAAGACCGAGTTGAGCAGGACGCGGGCGGCCGGGTTGAGGCCGAAGGAGATGTTGGACAGGCCGAGGGTGGTCTGTACGTCCGGGTGGCGGCGCTTGAGTTCGCGGATGGCCTCGATGGTGGCGATGCCGTCCTTGCGGGACTCCTCCTGGCCGGTGCAGATGGTGAAGGTCAGGGTGTCGATGAGGATGTCCGACTCGTGGACGCCCCAGTTGGTCGTCAGGTCCTCGATCAGCCGCTGGGCGATGGCGACCTTGTGCTCGACGGTGCGGGCCTGGCCCTCCTCGTCGATGGTCAGCGCGATCAGTGCGGCACCGTGCTCGCGGGCGAGCCCGGTGACCTTCGCGAAGCGGGACTCGGGACCGTCGCCGTCCTCGTAGTTCACCGAGTTGATGACCGCCCGGCCGCCCAGCTTCTCCAGGCCCGCGCGGAGCACGTCGACCTCGGTGGAGTCCAGCACGATCGGCAGCGTGGAGGCGGTGGCGAAACGGCCGGCCAGCTCCTTCATGTCGGCGACACCGTCACGCCCGACGTAGTCGACGCAGAGGTCGAGCATGTGCGCGCCCTCACGGATCTGGTCGCGGGCCATCTCCACACAGTCGTCCCAGCGGGCCTCCAGCATCGCCTCACGGAACTTCTTCGACCCGTTGGCGTTCGTCCGCTCGCCGATCGCCATGTAGGCGGTGTCCTGCCGGAACGGCACCGTCTGGTAGAGGGAGGCGGCACCCGGCTCCGGGCGCGGGTCGCGGGCCCCCGGCGTCATGTCGCGCACGCGCTCCACGACCTGGCGCAGGTGCTCGGGCGTCGAACCGCAGCAGCCGCCGACCAGTTGGAGGCCGTAGTCGCGTACGAAGTTCTCCTGCGCGTCGGCCATCTCGGGAGCGGTCAGCGGGAAGTAGGCGCCGTCCTTGGTCAGTACGGGCAGACCGGCGTTCGGCATGCACATCAGGGGTGTACGCGAGTGGCGGGCCAGATAGCGCAGGTGCTCGCTCATCTCGGCCGGGCCCGTGGAGCAGTTCAGCCCGATCAGGTCGATACCGAGCGGCTCCAGCGCGGTGAGCGCCGCGCCGATCTCCGAGCCGAGCAGCATGACGCCCGTGGTCTCGAAGGCGAGCGAACAGATCAGCGGCACTTCCAGCCCGAGGGCGTCCATCGCGCGGCGTGCGCCGACCAGGCTGGACTTGGTCTGGAGCAGGTCCTGCGTGGTCTCCACGATCAGGGCGTCCGCGCCGCCGGCGAGCAGGCCCTCGGCGTTCTGCTGGTAGCCGTCGCGCAGGACGTCGTACGGAATGTGGCCGAGCGACGGCAGCTTGGTGCCCGGACCGATCGAACCCAGCACCCAGCGCTGACGGCCGTCCTTGGCGCCGAACTCGTCGGCGACCTCGCGGGCGATCCGGGCGCCCGACTCGGACAGTTCGAAGATGCGGTCGGCGATCTCGTACTCGGTCGCCGCCGAGTGGTTGGCGCCGAAGGTGTTGGTCTCCACGCAGTCGACGCCCACGGAGAAGTACTCCTCGTGGACGGACCGGACGATGTCGGGGCGGGTGAGGTTCAGGATTTCGTTGCAGCCCTCGAGCTGCTGGAAGTCCTCCAGCGTCGGGTCCTGCGCCTGAAGCATCGTGCCCATCGCACCGTCGGCCACCACGACGCGGGTGGCGAGGGCCCGGCGGAGCGCTTCGGCACGCGCCCGGCTCTCAGCAAGCTCGGACGAAAGGGACGGGTTCGGCAACGAGGCCATGAAGATGCTCCCTGGAGTGCGACGGCTGTCGGCTTTGCGCTTCCCATGGAACGCGCACCCGCCCAGGTTAGCCCGGAGCGCGGCCATAGGGTCGGGGCGTCCATGGGACGGACGGGCGTGGCGCATGCGTCGGCGTGGCCGGACGGACGAAATTCGTGGCGGCCACCCATTAGCGGGAGGTCGGCAAGGACCGGTAGTGTTCGACATTGCCGAACGGCGGCAGTGAACCGTCCGCCGTCGGCCGAAGGGGACGGAGGCAGCACGGCGATGGCACGGAACATCCAGTCGCTCGAACGGGCGGCAGCGATGCTGCGGCTCCTCGCGGGCGGCGAGCGGCAGCTCGGTCTGTCCGACATCGCCTCCTCGCTCGGTCTGGCCAAGGGTACGGCCCACGGCATCCTGCGCACCCTTCAGCAGGAGGGCTTCGTCGAGCAGGACGGCGTCTCCGGGCGCTATCAGCTGGGTGCCGAGCTGCTGCGGCTCGGCACCACCTATCTCGACGTGCACGAGCTGCGGGCGCGCGCCCTGGTCTGGACGGACGATCTGGCCCGCTCCAGCGGCGAGAGCGTCTATCTGGGCGTGCTGCACCAGCAGGGCGTGCTGATCGTGCACCACGTGTTCCGGCCGGACGACAGCCGTCAGGTCCTGGAGGTCGGGGCCATGCAGCCGCTGCACTCCACGGCACTGGGCAAGGTTCTCTCCGCATACGATCCGGTGGCGCACAGCGAGGTCCTGGAGGCCGAACGCAAGGCCTTCACGGCGCGCACGGTGAGCGAGCCGGACCAGTTCGAGGGCGTGCTCGACCTGACCCGCGCACGCGGGTACGCGGACGATGTCGAGGAGACCTGGACGGGCGTCGCCTCGGTCGCCGCCCCCATCCACAACCGGCGGCGGATGCCCGTCGGCGCGGTCGGCATCACCGGGGCCGTGGAACGGGTCTGCAGGAACGGGGAGCTGCGCCCCGAGCTGATCGCGGCGGTACGGGACTGCGCCCGCGCCGTGTCGCGGGACCTGGGCGCCGGGCGCTTCTGAAACCCACAGATTTCTTACGTTCGTACAGGAGAGGGCCGGGATGCCAAGGGCGTCCCGGCCTTCGCCGTTCGCTCACAAGATCGATGGCTCACAGCAACCAATAACGATCGCGTTTTCGATAACAGAGCTCTTGACGTGCCGGTAACCCGAGAGCAAGACTCCCGTCCATCGGTCGGCATTGTCGAACACCTAACGGCAATACGCGCTAGAGTGGGACAACGCCAAGGCCGGCCGCATCGCTCTCTCTCCGAGAGCACGAACCACCGGCGGGACCCGGGGGTTCGGCTTTCCCTGGACGAAGGACAAAGGAGTCGCGGGTGTCCAGCTCCGACATCTTCATCGGCGAGACCATCGGTACCGCCGTTCTCATCCTGCTGGGCGGTGGCGTGTGCGCCGCCGTCACGCTGAAGGCATCCAAGGCGCGTGGCGCCGGATGGCTGGCCATCGCCTTCGGGTGGGGCTTCGCGGTACTGACCGCGGTCTACATCTCCGCGCCCCTTTCCGGCGCCCACCTCAACCCGGCCGTGACCCTCGCGCTCGCCATCAAGGACGGCGGGTGGGACAACGTACCCATCTACTGGGCCGGTCAGCTGCTGGGCGCCATGATCGGTGCCGCACTGGTCTGGGTCGCGTACTACGGCCAGTTCCACGCGCACCTCACCGACCGGGAGATCGTCGGCGACCCGGGCGAGAAGGCCAGGACCAAGGCCGTCGAGGCCGAGGAGAAGGGCGCGGGCCCTGTGCTCGGCATCTTCTCCACAGGGCCGGAGATCCGGAAGGTGTGGCAGAACCTCGCCACCGAGATCATCGGCACCTTCGTGCTCATCCTGGCGATCCTGACGCAGGGCCTGAACGGCAACGGCGACGGCCTCGGCACCCTGGGCGCCCTGATCACCGCGCTCGTCGTGGTGAGCATCGGCCTCTCCCTCGGTGGCCCGACCGGCTACGCGATCAACCCGGCCCGTGACCTCGGCCCGCGCATCGTGCACGCCCTGCTGCCCCTGCCCAACAAGGGCGGTTCCGACTGGAGCTACGCCTGGATCCCGGTGATCGGTCCACTGATCGGCGGCGCGATCGCTGCGGGTATCTACAACGTCGCATTTGCTTAGAGCACCGCTGGTGAGCACCGCCTGAGAGCCGCACGTTCCGCCGCACCGCTTCACACAGCACCGCCGCACAGCACAGCGCCGTAGAGGTAGATACAGCCCCTTCACATGGACCTTCAGGAGCACACCGTGACCGACGCACAGAACACAGGCACCCTTTCCCACGGCGCAGGGCCGTTCATCGCCGCCATCGACCAGGGCACCACGTCCAGCCGCTGCATCGTCTTCGACCGGGACGGCCGCATCGTCTCCGTCGACCAGAAGGAGCACGAGCAGATCTTCCCGAAGCCGGGCTGGGTCGAGCACAACGCCACCGAGATCTGGACCAACGTCCAGGAGGTCGTCGCCTCGGCCATCGAGAAGGCCGGCATCACCCGCGACGACATCAAGGCCATCGGCATCACCAACCAGCGCGAGACCACGCTGCTGTGGGACAAGAACACCGGTGAGCCCGTCCACAACGCGATCGTCTGGCAGGACACCCGCACCGACGCCCTCTGCAAGGAGCTCGGCCGCAATGTCGGCCAGGACCGCTTCCGCCGCGAGACGGGCCTGCCGCTCGCCTCCTACTTCGCGGGACCCAAGGCCCGCTGGCTGCTCGACAACGTCGAGGGCCTGCGCGAGCGCGCCGAGGCCGGCGACATCCTCTTCGGCACCATGGACAGCTGGGTCATCTGGAACCTGACGGGCGGTGTCAACGGCGGCCGGCACGTCACCGACGTCACCAACGCCTCCCGCACCCTGCTGATGAACCTGCACACCATGCAGTGGGACCCGAAGATCGCCGAGTCCATCGGCGTTCCTCTGCCGATGCTGCCCGAGATCCGGTCCTCCGCCGAGGTGTACGGCGAGATCACCGGCGGCAGGCTCGGCGAGCTGCTCGGCGGCATCCCCGTCGCCTCCGCGCTCGGTGACCAGCAGGCGGCCCTGTTCGGCCAGACCTGTTTCTCCGAGGGTGAGGCCAAGTCCACGTACGGCACCGGCACCTTCATGCTGATGAACACCGGTCACAAGGTCATCAACTCCTACAGCGGGCTGCTGACCACCGTGGGCTACCAGATCGGCGACCAGAAGCCGGTCTACGCACTTGAGGGCTCCATCGCCGTCACCGGTTCGCTGGTGCAGTGGATGCGCGACCAGATGGGCCTGATCAAGTCCGCCGCCGAGATCGAGACGCTCGCGTCCTCGGTCGAGGACAACGGCGGCGCCTACTTCGTGCCGGCCTTCTCCGGCCTGTTCGCCCCGCACTGGCGTCCCGACGCCCGCGGTGTGATCACCGGTCTGACCCGCTATGTCACCAAGGCACACATCGCGCGCGCCGTCCTGGAGGCCACCGCGTGGCAGACCCGTGACGTCAGCGACGCCATGACGAAGGACTCGGGCGTCGAGCTCACGGCCCTCAAGGTCGACGGCGGCATGACCTCCAACAACCTGCTGATGCAGACCCTGGCCGACGTCCTGGACGCCCCCGTGGTGCGCCCGATGGTCGCCGAGACCACCTGCCTGGGCGCCGCCTACGCCGCCGGTCTCGCCGTCGGCTTCTGGACCAACACCGAGGACCTGCGCGCCAACTGGCGCCGGGCCGCCGAATGGACCCCCAACATGGCCGCGGAGACCCGCGACCGTGAGTACAAGAGCTGGCTCAAGGCCGTCGAGCGGTCCATGGGCTGGCTCGACGACGACTCTGTCGAGGAGTAAGAACGCGCATGACCACTCAGCCCACCCTGCAGTCCGTACCCGCCGTCGGTACGCGCCCGGCCCCCGGCTCCGCCGTCTCCGATTTCAAAGCGGTGAGTCGCGCCGAAACCCGGGAACAGCTTTCCAAGGCGTCGTACGACCTTCTCGTCATCGGCGGCGGCATCCTCGGCATCTCCACCGCCTGGCATGCGGCACAGTCCGGGCTGCGGGTGGCTCTGGTGGACGCCGGTGACTTCGCCGGCGCCACCTCTTCCGCCTCCTCCAAGCTTCTCCACGGCGGTCTGCGCTACCTGCAGACCGGCGCGGTGAAGCTGGTCGCGGAGAACCACTTCGAGCGCCGTGCGGTCTCCCGCCAGGTGGCCCCCCATCTCGCGAACCCGCTGACCTTCTACCTCCCCGTGTACAAGGGCGGCCCGCACGGCGCCGCGAAGCTCGGTGCCGGTGTGTTCGCTTACTCGGCGCTGTCCGCCTTCGGCGACGGCGTCGGGCACCTGCTGAGCCCCTCCAAGGCCGCGCAGGACGTGCCCGAGCTGCGCACCGACAACCTCAAGGCCGTGGCCGTGTACGGCGACGACCAGATGAACGACTCCCGGATGGCCCTGATGACGGTCCGCGCGGCCGTCGAGTCCGGCGCCGTCGTCCTCAACCACGCCGAGGTCACCGGCCTGCGCTTCACCCAGGGCCGGGTGACCGGTGCGGAGCTCAGGGACGGGCTCTCCGGTGACGAGTTCGGGGTGTCGGCGCGCCTGGTGCTCAACGCCACCGGCCCGTGGGTCGACCACCTGCGCAAGATGGAGGACCCCGACTCGGCTCCCTCCATCCGCCTTTCGAAGGGCGCGCACCTGGTCCTCAAGCGCACCTCGCCCTGGAAGGCCGCGCTCGCCACCCCCATCGACAAGTACCGCATCACCTTCGCCCTCCCCTGGGAGGACATGCTGCTGCTCGGCACCACCGACGAGGAGTACGAGGGTGACCCGGCGGACGTCGCGGTCAACGAGAAGGACATATCCCAGATCCTGGACGAGGCCGCGTTCTCCATCCGCGACCAGCAGCTCTCCCGTGACCTGATCACGTACTCCTTCGCCGGACTCCGCGTGCTGCCCGGCGGGCCCGGCGACACCTCGAAGGCCAAGCGCGAGACGGTCGTCACGGAAGGCCGCGGCGGGATGCTGTCCGTCGCGGGCGGCAAATGGACCACCTTCCGGCACATCGGCCGTACGGTCATGAAGAAGCTGGAGTCGCTGCCCGGGCACCCGTTGGGCGACGATTTCGAGCCGATCTCCTCGCTGCCGAAGAAGATGCCGCTGCCCGGTGTCGCCAACCCGCGCGCGGTCGCGCACCGCCTGCTCGCCGACGGCCCGGCGTCGGGCCCGCGCATGGCGGCCGACACCGCCAAGCACCTGGCCACCCACTACGGTTCGCTGGCCTTCGACATCGCACGCCTCGCCGACGACAACACGGAGCTCGCCGAGCGCGTCCACCCTGACGCCCCGGAGATCTGGGCGCAGGTCGCCTACGCCCGGGACAACGAGTGGGCCGAGACGGCGGACGACGTGCTGCGCCGCCGTACGACGCTGACGATCCGCGGGCTTGCCACGGACGAGGTGCGGGGCAAGGTTCAGGAACTGCTCGACAAGAAGTAGACCGACCGGGCGGTGATGTGAGGGGGGCGGCTTCCGCGAAAGCCGCCCCTCACGCGTGCCGCAGTAAGAGCGCCCTCACCGAGGCCGACGTGGAGCCGACGGCGGATTCCCTCTCCGGTCAGCCCGCCGGCCCGCATAATGAGCGGAGACATCGGATGTGTGAGCGGATGCCTTGGCGACATCCCGAACGGCATGCTGAACGACAGGGAGGCCCGCCATGGCAGTCACCGACGAGGCGATCGAGAAGATCAAGGGAATGATCGTCTCCGGCTCGCTCCACCCCGGCGACCGGCTTCCCAAGGAGAGCGAACTCGCCGCCGAACTCGGGCTGTCCCGCAACTCCCTGCGCGAAGCGGTGCGCGCCCTCTCCCTCATCCGCATCCTGGACGTCCGGCAGGGCGACGGCACGTACGTCACCAGTCTGGACCCCCAACTCCTGCTGGAGGCAGTGAGCTTCGTCGTCGACTTCCACCGCGACGACACCGTGCTCGAATTCCTCGCGGTCCGCCGCATCCTGGAGCCGGCCGCCACAGCGATGGCGGCCTTGCGCATCAGCGAACAGCAACTGAAGGCGTTGGCGGCCCAGTTGGACGCGCTCGGCGACGCACCTTCGGTGGAGGAACTCGTCGCCGGCGACCTGGAGTTCCACCGTGGCATCGTGCAGAGTTCCGGGAACTCGGTGCTCTGCTCCCTCCTCGACGGCCTCTCAGGGCCCACGACCAGAGCCCGTATCTGGCGAGGACTCACCCAGGAGGACGCGGTCAGCCGCACCCTGCACGAGCACCGCGCGATCCTCACGGCCCTGCGCGACCGCGACGCGGAGGCGGCCCGCTCGTGGGCGACGGTACATATCGCGAGTGTGGAGCAGTGGCTGCGTTCGACCCTGTGAGACGCCCCGGACATCCACCGGGTCCCCTGGCAGCCCGACGAGGCCGGGTGGCGGTGTCGCGTGTTTCCGGCCCCCCGGTGGGGCAGTGATCCGTTCACTCCCCCGTGCAAGGGGGCTGCGGAGGCCCCCTTCGTACGCCGTAAGGTTGGGGCGTACGTGAGGGCACGTCGGAAGGAGGCACTGGGTGATCGAGCTCGAGGGGGTTCCCGAGCTGGTCGACCCGGTCATGGTGGCCGCGTTCGAAGGCTGGAACGACGCCGGCGACGCCGCCTCCACCGCGGTCGCGCATCTGGACAAGGAATGGAAGGGCGAGGTGTTCGCGGCGTTGGACGCCGAGGACTACTACGACTTCCAGGTGAACCGCCCCACCGTGTGGCTGGACGGCGGTGTCCGCAAGATCACATGGCCGACGACAAGGTTGTCGGTGGTCCGGGTAGGCGGCGAGAAGCCGCGTGATCTGGTGCTGGTCAGGGGCATCGAGCCGTCGATGCGATGGCGCTCGTTCTGCAACGAGCTGCTGGGCTTCGCGCACGAGCTCGGCGTGGAGCTGGTGGTGATCCTGGGCGCGCTGCTCGGTGACACCCCGCACACACGTCCGGTACCGGTCAGCGGGGTGACGTCCGACGCGGACCTGGCCCGCACGATGGACCTGGAGGAGACCAAGTACGAGGGGCCCACGGGCATCGTCGGCATCCTCCAGGAGGCGTGCACCCACGCGGGCGTACCGGCCGTGTCGCTGTGGGCGGCCGTACCGCACTACGTCTCGCAGCCGCCGAACCCGAAGGCCACCCTGGCCCTCCTCAACCGCCTGGAGGACCTGATCGACCTGCGCATTCCGCTGGGCGAGCTGCCCGAGGACGCGCGGGCCTGGCAGCTCGGGGTCGACCAGCTGGCCGCCGAGGACAGCGAGGTCGCCGAGTACGTGCAGTCGCTGGAGGAGGCCCGGGACACCGCCGATCTGCCGGAGGCATCCGGCGAGGCGATCGCCCGGGAGTTCGAGCGCTATCTGCGCAGACGGGACGGCGGCGGGCCGGCCGCGCAGGCCGGGGGCCACGCCACCGAGAGCGGCGACGCGGCCTCCTACCTCCGGGACGGCCCAGGCGGCCGCCCCCGGCCGCCGAAGCCGCAGCTGCCCGGGGCGGAGGCCGGAACCGGGGCGGACGAGACCGGGGCGGACGACGAGGGTCCCGACGACACGTCCACGGATTCCAAAGAGCCCACAGATCCGAAAGAGTCCACAGATCCCAAGGAATCCTCGGATTCCAAGGAGTCGTGGGATTCCAAGGAGTCCTCGGATCCCTCCGATTCCTCGGAGGACTGAACGAGGGTCTGACGCCTGACCTGACGTCTGAGGGGCGGTACGCAGAACGCGTACCGCCCCTCAGTTCGTCATGGTCCCGCCCGTGCACAGGAGTCCGTCCGAGCGGTCAACAGTCGCTGTCGCCCCATCGCATGACATCCGCCTCCTCAGCATTTGGCCTGATTGCCTCGTGACAGCTGTTTCAGGACGGATTGCACAGGTTGCCCAATTCAACTTGTTTCTAAACCAAGTTGATGCGATCGGGGGTGGACGAGTGGCCGTCCGCGTAGCAGGGTGTGCCTCGAAGGCGCGGCCCGGGGACGGGACATGGCACCGCGTCATCCCGCGAACAGAGCACCCGTATGGACCGAGCCAAGAGCACCCGCATGGACCGAAGGGAGCGGTACGCGATGACCGACCAGGTAGAGCCGGCGCAGGGCCCGGGAACCTCCGGGCCGGGGCCCGACGGAGCGGGATTCACCTACCGAGGAGCCGAGCAGGAGCTGATCGTGGTCGCACGTCCTGAGGCCAGGCTTCGTGCCCGGGCCGAGGGCGTACGTTCGGCGGCGGGCGCCGATGTGTCGGCCCTCAACATGTTCCTCAGCGACGAACAGCTTTCCCTGGAGCCGCTGTTCGGGAGCGAGGAACGTCTGCGGCAGTCCACGGCGGCTGCCACCGAGACCGGCCCCGACCTCGCGCTCTTCTACCGGGTGCGCGGCATCGAGAGCCGCGCCCAGGAACTGCGCTCACGGATCGCGGCACTGCCGGAGATCGACACGGCGTACGTGAAGCCCGGCGCCGTACCGGCGTCCGTGGGATCGATGGGGCGGGCGACGGAGAGCGCCGACGACGGCCGGCGGGTGAAGGAAGGGGCGCCCGTCACCCCGGACTTCACCAGCCGCCAGGGATATCTGCGCCCGGCGCCCGAGGGGATCGACGCGTACTGGGCCTGGCAGCGGCCGGGCGGCACGGGTCAGGGCGTGACGGTGATCGATGTGGAGGGAGCCTGGCAACTCGGCCACCAGGATCTGGCCGCGAAGCTCGCGGGCGTCGTCGTCGGCACCCCGCTGACCGACCTCGCCTGGCGTAACCACGGCACGGCCGTCATCGGCGTCATAGGCGGCGACCGCAACGAGCACGGGATCACCGGAATCGTGCCGGACACGGTGACCGCGGCGGCGTCCTTCCAGGGCATCGGCACGGCGCCCGCGATCCACGCGGCGGCCGACCGCCTCGGCGCGGGCGACATCATTCTGATCGAACTGCACGCCCCAGGACCGCGGTTCGACTTCGAACCGCGCGACGACCAGCAGGGCTACATACCGATCGAGTGGTGGCCGGACACCTTCGCGGCCGTCCGGTACGCGACCGCCAAGGGCGTGCTCGTCGTGGCGGCCGCGGGCAACGGCGCCGAGTCGCTCGACGACGGCGTGTACGAGCGCCGCCCCGCCGAGTTCCCGGAGTGGTGGCGCAACCCGTTCAACCCCTCCAACCAGTCCTCCGGCGCGATCCTGGTCGGCGCGGGCGCACCACCGCCCGGCACGCACGGGCGCGACCACGGCCCGGACCGCTCGCGGCTCGCGTTCTCCAACTACGGGGCACGCGTGGACGCGCAGGGCTGGGGACGCGAGGTCACGACCACCGGCGGCACCTGGGACCGGCCCGGTGACCTGCAGGGCGGGGCCGAGGAGATCGGCTGGTACACGGACACGTTCTCCGGGACCTCGTCCGCCTCCCCGGTGGTGGTCGGCGCCCTGGCCGCGCTGCAAGGCATGCTCAAGGCAGCCGGACAGGAGCCGATCTCCCCCGACCGGGCCCGCGCGTTGTTGCGGGCCACGGGGTCCCCGCAGCAGGACGCGCCGGGCCGGCCCGCCTCCCAGCGGATCGGCAACCGGCCGGACATCAAGGCGGCGGTCACCCATCTGCTGCCGGACGCGATCGGCTCGGGCCAGGCCGAGCGGTACTGGGACGAGCTGTTGCCGTACCCGCGTGAACTCCCGCCCAGGCTCCGGCTGTTCGTGGCCGGCGACTGGCGCAACCTCAACAACCCGTCCGCCGAGACCCGCCAGGCGGTGCACTCCGCCTTCGCGGGGGGACGGCCCGACGTACGTGTCTGGTTCTCGGACGACGAGATCGTCGGCCTGGTCGTCACGGGCTGACAAAACCCATCAATGCTCAACCCATGAGGGAAGGTGGCACCCGCATGAGCACCACCCCGCAGATGAGCCAGCTGGGACAGCAGCAAGGGCAGCAGGGACAGCAGGGCCAGGGCCAGCAAGGCCAGGGCCAGGGCCAGCAGGGCCCGAGCACGGCGCCCCCGCAGGCGTACGGGCAGCAGCAACCGTTCGGACAGCAGCAGCCCTTCGGCCAGCAGATGCAGCAACCGTTCGGACAGCAGCAACCGTTCGGCCAACAGATGCAGCAGCCGTACGGGCAGCAGGGCTTCGGCCAGCAGCCCTTCGGCCAGCAGGGCCTCGGTCAGCAGGGCGGCATCGGCCAGCAACAGCAGCAGATCCCCCAGCAGCCTCCACAGCCCCAGCAGCAGATCCCCCAGCACCTGCAGCAGCAGTTGCAGCAGCTCGGGCAGCAACAGCCTTTCCAGCAGCTGCTTCAGCAGCTCGGCGGACAGCAGTTCGGCGCGCAGCAGCAGGCTCAGCCGCTGGTCGTGCGCAGCGCCGCCGAGACACAGGCGCTGGTGAGCGGCGTGGCCGAGCACTTCTGGGACGTCGTGACCCCGCTGCCCGGCCAGCCGTCGATTCTCTATCTGTACATCAACCAGGCGTGGCGCCCTCTGGTGAACCCGAACCAGGTGACGCATGACGTGGTCCAGGAAGCCTTCGCCTTCGGGCAGCAGGTCATCGGGATCTACGAGTCGAACAGCAACGCCATTCAGGCCGTCATCGTGAACAAGTAGAACAAGTAGAACGAGCAACGACGGACGGCTCTCGCATCACAGCGGCGCCGGGTGGGTGAAACCCCGCCCGGCGCCCGTCTGTTGTCAGAGAGCCACTCCGAGGAGGGCGTCCACAGCGCGTGACACGACACCCGGGGCGCCCTCGTCCGTGCCACCCTGCTCCTGCTGGAGCGCGGCCCAGCGGTCGACGGCGGCGAGCGCCGTCGGTGCGTCCAGGTCGCCCGCGAGGGCCTCGCGGATCTCCTCGACGAGCGCGTCGGCGGACGGCCCGTCCGGGCGCGACACCGCGGCCCGCCAGCTCTCCAGCCGCGCGAGGGCCTCGTCGAGAACCTCGTCCGTCCACTCCCAGTCGGCCCGGTAGTGGTGTGCGAGCAGCGCGAGCCGAATGGCGGCGGGGTCGACGCCGTTGCGCCGGAGCGTCGACACGAAGACGAGGTTGCCCTTGGACTTCGACATCTTCTCGCCGTGCAGCGCGACCATACCGGCGTGGACGTACGCCTTGGCCATGGGGAACTCGCCGGTCAGCACGTGGGCGTGCGAAGCGCCCATCTCGTGGTGCGGGAAGGCGAGGTCGGAGCCGCCGCCCTGGACGTCGAAGCCCATTCCCAGGTGGTCCAGGGCGATGGCGACGCACTCGATGTGCCAGCCGGGACGGCCGAGCCCCAGCGAGCCGCCGTCCCAACTGGGTTCGCCCTCGCGCGCGGCCATCCAGAGCATCGGGTCGAGCGGGTTCTTCTTGCCCGGACGGTCCGGGTCGCCACCGCGCTCGGCGGACAGCAGGCGCATGGCGGCGGCGTCCAGGTGGGACACCTTGCCGAAGTTCGGATCCGACTCGACGGAGAAGTAGACGTCCCCTTCGAGCTCGTACGCCGCTCCCGCGTCCCGCAGCCGCTCGACGAGCGGAACGATCCCCGGTATCGCCTCGACGGCACCGATGTAGTGCTTGGGGGGCAGCATCCGCAGTGCGGTCATGTCCTCGCGGAAGAGGGCGGTCTCCTTCTCGGCGAGCGCCACCCAGTCGACACCGTCCCGCTCCGCGCGCTGCAGCAGCGGATCGTCGACGTCGGTCACGTTCTGCACGTAGTGAACCTGCCGCTTGGTGTCGAGCCACACGCGCTGAACGAGGTCGAACGCGTTGTAGGTCGCCGCGTGCCCCAGATGGGTCGCGTCGTACGGCGTGATGCCGCACACATAGATACGGGCGACGGGACCGGGGTCAAGACGGACGAGCCCACCGGTCGCGGTGTCGTGGATCCGGAGGTCGCGGCCCTCACCAGGCAGGGCGGGGACGTCGGAAGCGGGCCAGGCATACATGCAATGAGCGTAACCGGCCGGAAGTTACGTATACGAACCGGACCTGCTCTGATGGCCGGGAAGGCGGTCTTGCGCGAAGCGCTGCCGTATGTCTCGGCGGGGTTCCCCTGCCGTCGCCGTCACGTGGGAGCCCTCACACCGGCGGCCAGGGAATCGCCGGCCATTCTCCGCTCGGCTCGGGATGCTTCCCCGACGCCAGCATCGCCTCGACACGCGCGCGTGTGGCGTCCACCTCCGCGTCGGTGACGAGTTCGGCCAGCCGGGTGGCGAGTGGCGCACCGGGCGCCAGTCCGTCCCGCAGGGCGGAGAGCACCGAGACCGCCTCGACGGGCAGCGACTCCCCCGCCCACCCCCACAGCAGCGTCCGCAGTTTGTTCTCGGCGTTGAAGGTGACCCCATGGTCGATGCCGTACAGCCGTCCCTCGCCGGCGGGCAGCAGATGGCCGCCCTTGCGGTCAGCGTTGTTGATCACGGCGTCGAGCACGGCGAGCCTGCGCAGCCGCGCGTCGTCGGCGTGCACGAGCAGCGCCGTCTTCCCCTCGGCGACCTCGGCGAACCCGATCGCCTTCCAGCCCTCGGAAGGCTCCTCGCCGTCCACCAGGGCCAGCAGCTCGGCTTCGGGAGCCGCCTCGATCCAGAGCTGGCACATGCCCTCGCCGTACGGCCCGTCCCGCAGCACGGTGGTCGGCACGAGACCCCACCCGGTCGCCTCGGACACCTCGTACGCGGCGACCTCGCGCTGCGCCAGGTTCCCGTCGGGGAAGTCCCACAGGGGGCGCTCCCCGGCGATCGGCTTGTAGACACAGAACGCGTCCCGGCCCTCGTAGGAGACGGAGCAGTACAGCACCGCGTTCGACGCCTCGCGGATGCGTCCGCGTACCTTCAGCTCACCTTTGGCGAGCAACTCGGCCGTGGTCACGCTCCGCGGCGGTATCCGTTCTGGCGCGGACATACGTGTCCTTCCGGGTCGAGCGGGAGGCTGCACAGTGGGCAGGGCGGCCGGCCGGCGTTGACGACGTCGAGGGCGCGTTTGGCGAAGGCACGGGCCTGTGCGCCGGTGAGCCGGACCCGGAGCATCGGCGGGCCGTTCTCCTCGTCCTGGAGCAGCCGCTCCTCGGCCTCGGCGAGGTCCTCATCGGATTCGGCGTCGAGCTCCACGAGAGCCTGCGCCTCCACGATCATGCGCTGCTCGTCACCGTCCCAGGCCAGCGCCATGGTGCCGACCCGGAACTCCTCCTCGACGGGGGCGTCGAGGGGGGCGGTGTCGGACACCTCGGAGGGAGCCACGGCGGGCACGGGCGCGCTGCCGCCGGTACGCCGTACGACCTCGTCCAGGAGCTCGTCCATGCGTTCGGCGAGCGCGGCAACCTGGGTCTTCTCCAGGGCCACGCTGGTCACCCGGGGGCCGGAGGTGGCCTGCAGGAAGAAGGTACGGCGCCCGGGCAACCCGACCGTACCGGCGACGAAACGGTCCGGGGGGTCGTAGAGGAACACCTGACGGGACACGTCCTGTCTCCATTGATTCGGCATGAGGACCGGCTGGCGGCGTCGGCCCGCATCGGCTGCTGACAAGTCTGCTGACAACTACGGGTGCAACTACGGATGACAACTACTGCGCTGCTTCGAACGCTTCACCCTACTGCGGCCGACGATCACGGTGCGCCCGCACCGCCCCCGACCGTGGCGTCACCGCTCGGGGGTTCCTCGCGCGGCGCCAGGGAGGCGAAATCACCGGTGTCTCCGAGGCGCACGAGAAACGGCCGCATTCGTGTGTAACGGATCGCGGTGATGGAACACGGTTCGACAGAGATCCGCTGGAAGAGGTCGAGATGAAGTCCGAGTGCTTCCGCCACAAGGGATTTGATGATGTCGCCGTGCGAGCACATCAGGTACACGGCGTCGCTGCCGTGATCGCGCTCCACGCGCGCGTTCCACTCGCGTACCGCCTCGGCGGCCCGTGTCTGCATGGCCCGCATCGACTCGCCGCCGGGGAACGCCACCGCCGACGGATGCGTCTGGACGACCTCCATCAGCGGCTCGTCCATCAGCTCGGCGAGCTTGCGGCCGGTCCAGTCGCCGTAGTGGGCCTCCCCGATGCGCTCATCCGTGTGCGCCCGCAGCTCCGGCCGTGCGTCGAGGAGTGGCTGAATGGTCTCCTGGCAGCGTTGCAGGGGGCTCGTGACCACCTCGGAGATCGGCAGTGCGGCAAGCCGCCCGGGGAGCGCCGCGGCCTGCTGGGCGCCGCGCGCGTCCAGGGCGACGCCGGGTGTCCAGCCGGCGAGCAGTCCGGATGTGTTGGCGGTGGAACGTCCGTGCCGGACAAGGATCAGGGTGGGCATGCGGCCCAGCGTAAACGGGCGCCCCGGGGACCGGGTCCGGTCCCCGGGAGGAGCTGGCCGGAGTGCGCCCCGACTCCTTCGGCGGAAGAATACGCTCCGTGATCGTCGACAGTGCCATCTACCGGGACGGACACCGCACGGAAGGGCCCGACGACCTCTCCGACGCCCTGGCCGAGGCCCGTGCGGCGGGCAACGCGTTCCTCTGGATCGGGTTGCACGACCCGACGGAGCGGGAGTTCGACCTCGTCACCGAGGAGTTCGGGCTGCACCCGCTGGCGGTCGAGGACGCCCTGAAGGCACACCAGCGGCCCAAGCTGGAGGTGTACGACGATTCGCTGTTCATGGTCCTCAAGCCGGTCGTGTACGAGCCGGACAGCGACACCGTCACCACCGGCGAGGTCATGGTCTTCATCGGCGACTGCTTCGTGGTGACCGTCCGGCACGGCGAGGGCTCGCCGCTCGCGGCGGTACGGCACCACCTGGAGGCCGATCCCGACCAGCTCCGCCTCGGACCCACCGCGGTGCTCTACGCGATCGCCGACGCCACCGTAGATCACTATCTGGAGGTGGCGACCGAGCTGCAGACCGACCTCGAGGAGCTGGAGGCGGAGGTCTTCTCACCGAATGCAGGCGGCTCACGGCCGACCGCCGCACGGATCTACACCTTCAAGCGCCAGATCCTGGAGTTCCGCAGGGCCACGGTCCCGCTGTCGGTCCCGCTGAGCAGGCTGGCGCGCACGGGCCCCAACGCGACGGCCGTGCCCTTCGTGCACGAGAAGGCACAGCCCTTCTTCCGCGACGTCAACGACCATCTGATGCGCGTGAACGAGTCGGTGGAGAGCCTGGACCGCCTGGTCTCGGACATCCTCGCGGCCCATCTGGCGCAGATGAGCGTGCGCCAGAACGACGACATGCGGAAGATCTCCGCGTTCGCCGCGATGGCCGCGGTCCCCACGATGATCGCGGGCATCTACGGCATGAACTTCGACCACATGCCCGAGCTGCACTGGCTGTGGTCGTATCCGGCGGTGATCCTGCTGATGGTGCTCCTGGAGATCGTCCTGTACCGGCTCTTCAAGCGGCGGGGCTGGCTGTAGTCGGGCCCTTCAGCGGGATCGCCGGAAACCGGGCTCCACGCGCGCGTGGCGATGTCGATGTCGATGTGATGGCGATGGCGATGGCGATGGCGATGGGCTACACGAACTCGGGTGCCGCGGCCGCGGGCCCGCCCAGCGCGTCGCGCCGCTCCGGCATACGGAGAGAAACCATCCGGCGCCAGCCCAGGGCCCGCTCGTAGGCGTAGACGGCGTGGATGGCCGCGACGAGCGTCGCGGACCTGACCCTGGACCAGCCGAGAATGCGGCCCATGTGGGCCATCACGGCGAGGCTGACGTCCCGGTAGACGCGGATCTCGGCGTGCGCACACTCGCGCAGCGTCCGCTGGATGGCCCGGCCGTGTCCGGCGCTCGCGAAGCGCAGCAGTTCCTCATGGCAGTACGCGAGGTGGTTGTCCTCGTCGTTCGAGATCATCTTCACGGCCCGGCCGACGTCAGGGTGGTCGGAGAAGTGCTTGCGCAGCAGCTCCATCTCCTCGGAGGCGCGCTGTTCGGTCACCCTGCTGTGGGCCAGATAGGTGACGATGTCCTGCACGCTCAGCGGCTCGTCGCTCTTGAGCTTGTCGTGCGCGAGACCGATCCCGTGCCGCTCCAGGAGCATGGTGTAGTCGGTGTCGGACGGGACCTCGACGGGTGTCAGGCCGCGCTTCTTCATGAGGGCGTTGAAAATCCGCCCGTGTTTGTCCTCATCGGCGCCGTGCCGGGTGATCTTGGGGGCCAGATTCCGTTCACTCTGGGGGACGAGCGCGGCGATCCGCGCGTTCTCCCAGCCCCCCTGCGACTCCCCGCTGGCAGCAATGGAGCAGAAGAGCCGGAACGACTCGTCGTTGTCGAGGATCTCCCGGAACAGACTCTTGGCCGAAAGCATCACTGCCACCTCCATACAGGGTTTCCACAGAAACCGAGTCAAATGGGTTGGCAGGAGCGCGGCAACCGATATGTCAGACAACTCCGCCGAACGAAGGACGGAGAGGGACGCTCAGGGGCGTAACCAAAAGGGGCCCTGGCGCGTTGTTCCCGGTGACGGCCGTGGCGGGGAGACCCCCGAGCCCCCACCACGGCCGCAGAAACCGATTCGGCGACTTTCGCCGCGTTACGCCAGACCGGCGCGCTCCAGGGCGTCGGTACCGGCCCGGAGCGAGGCGATCCGGTCCTCCAGCGAGAATCCCGCGGGGGCCAGCGTGAGCGTGGTGACCCCGGCCGCGGCGTACGCCTTCATCCGGTCGGCGATGCGGTCGACCGAGCCGAGCAGGGTGGTCTGGTCGATCAGCGAGTGCGGAATGGCGGCGGCCGCCCCCTCCTTGTCGCCGGCCAGGTACTTGTCCTGGATCTCGGCGGCCTCCTTCTCATACCCCATGCGCTGGGCGAGCTGGTTGTAGAAGTTCTGCTTGCGGCTGCCCATCCCGCCGACGTACAGCGCCGTGTACGGCCGGAACATGTCGGCCAGCGCGGTCACGTCCTTGTCGTCACCGAGGGCGAGCGGCAGCGTCGGGCAGATGTCGAAGCCCTCAAGTGTCTTGCCGGCCTTCTCGCGACCCGCGCGCAGGTGCGTGATCGCGGTGTCCTCCAGGTGGTCGGCCGACGGGAAGATCAGCAGCGCGCCGTCGGCGATCTCACCGGTCTGCTCCAGGTTCTTGGGGCCGATCGCGGCGATGTAGAGCGGGATGTGCTCGCGCTCCGGGTGCACGGTCAGCTTGAGCGGCTTGCCCGGGCCGCCCGGCAGGGGCAGCGTCCAGTGCGTGCCCTCGTACGAGAGCCGCTCGCGCGTCATGGCCCTCCGCACGATCTCCACGTACTCGCGGGTGCGCGCCAGGGGCTTGTCGAACTTCACGCCGTACCAGCCCTCGGAGACCTGCGGCCCGGAGACGCCGAGGCCGAGGCGGAAGCGGCCGCCCGAGAGCGAGTCCAGAGTGGCGGCCGTCATCGCGGTCATCGTCGGCTGGCGGGCCGGGATCTGGAAGATTGCCGAGCCGACGTCGATGCGCTCGGTCTTGGCGGCGACCCAGCTGAGCACGGTGGCTGCGTCCGAGCCGTAGGCCTCGGCGGCCCAGCAGACCGCGTAGCCGAGCCGGTCGGCCTCCTGGGCGACGGCGAGATTGTCCGCGTCCATTCCGGCGCCCCAGTAGCCGAGGTTGATCCCGAGCTGCATGGCCGATTCCCCTTACCGATCAGTAACGTCCCTTGTGTCCGAGACACTAGCGCGCTGGTGGACGCCGTGGCAGGGACGGGCGGGGTCCTGTCTCCAAACTCCCGCGGTTCACCCTCAGGGCGGGCCCCGCGGGCGCCTGGTGCACGCAATCGCAAAGCGTCGGAAGATTCTCGTAACGGGTATCCAAGAACTTTTCGGCAACGCGGCGAGCGTGCGTGCCACGCGTCGCGGGGCAGGCGGGAGTTGGCGACACGGCCCACAGGACTTCACCGGGTTCTGGTTGTCCACAGGCCCCCCACGCGGAGAGCCGTGGCCAGTAATCTCGGCGTCCATGGAGCAGAGGCATCTCGGCCGTACAGGCCTGCGTGTGTCCCGGATCGGACTCGGCACCCTGACGTGGGGCCGGGACACCGACGAGCATGACGCGGCGCATCTGTTGAAGGCGTTCTGGGAGGCGGGCGGGACCCTCGTCGACACCGCGGACGTGTACGGGGACGGGGAGGCCGAGTATCTGCTCGGACAGCTCATAGAAGGGCTCGTGCCGCGCCGGGACCTGGTCATCTCGACGAAGGCGGGGAGCGTACCCGATCCGGACCGCCGTTTCGACGGCTCGCGCGGGCATCTGCTGTCGGCTCTCGACGCCTCGCTCACCCGCCTCGGCACCGACTATGTGGACGTGTGGCACGTCCACGCCTTCGACCCGGGAACCCCGCTGGACGAGACCCTCCAGGCGCTCGACCTGGCCGTCAGCAGCGGGCGCGCGCGGTACGCCGGAGTGTCCAACTTCTGCGGCTGGCAGCTCGCCAAGGCGGCGACCTGGCAGCTCGCGGCGCCCGGGGTGCGGACCCGGCTGGCCAGTACGCAGATGGAGTACTCCCTGCTGCAGCGCGGCGTCGAGCGGGAGGTGCTGCCTGCCGCCCTCGACCTGGGCGTCGGCCTGCTCCCCTCCTCACCGCTCGGGCGGGGCGTGCTCACGGGCAAG
The DNA here is from genome assembly GCF_042871385.1 of Streptomyces sp. NPDC005808. NCBI lineage: Bacteria > Bacillati > Actinomycetota > Actinomycetes > Kitasatosporales > Streptomycetaceae > Streptomyces > Streptomyces sp. NPDC005808. Next base: position 272,002 of record NZ_JBIAIK010000010.1, read on the forward strand.
TACCGGGGCGGGACACCGTCCGACTCCCGGGGCGGTTCCGAACACCTCGCGCCCTTCGTCGCGCCGTACCTCGACGAGGCGGCGAGCAGCATCGTGGACGCCGTGACGACCGCGGCGGACGGCCTCGCCGTGACACCGCTCCAGGTGGCTCTCGCCTGGGTCCGGGACCGGCCGGGTGTCGCCGCCCCGATCATCGGTGCGCGCAACGCGCAGCAGCTCACGGCCGCGTTGTCAGTGGAGACCCTTAGTCTTCCTGACGAGATCTGCCGGGCGCTCGACGATGTGTCGGCACCGGTGCACCACTATCCCGATCACGACTGGAGCACGCTGTGAGCACGGAGCCCGAGACCACGGAGGACGCGGAGCCGGGGGCGCCTGGTGCGGCCGCCCCCCAGGGCGACGACACGGGCGGGGACACGGGCGGGGACACCGGCGGGGACACGGGCGCCGGCACGGACGAGGGTTCGGCCGCCACCGCCGAGGGCGCCGAAAGCGCCGCCAAACAGCTGTCCGAGGCCGCGGCCGAGTTGGCGGCGCAGCGTCTGGAGCGCGAGCGGATCGCGCGGCGGAAGGCCGAGAAGCAGGGCCCTGTCGAGGCCGGTCGCAAGCTCAGCGGGACGGCTGCCGATCTGCTGGCCGCGGTACGGGCCGTGGAGAGCGGCGAGAAGCCCGTGGCCAGGGCGTTCCGTGAGCCCGAGGCGGTGCCCCGGGCCACCACGCCGGAGCCCGTGCGGCCGGCCCGGCCCGCCTCGGCCCCGACCGGCGCGCCCTCGGCCGTCGCGCCGGAGGCCGTCGCGACCGTACACGCGGTCCTCACCGAGGGCGGCGCGCCCGACACGCTCGCACCGCAGGTCGTGACCGCCCTGGGCGAGGCTGCGGACGAGCAACTGCGCGAGGATCCCTGGCAGTTGCTGCGTGTCCCCGGGGTGCGGCCCGAGCAGGCCGACGGGTTCGCCCGGGCGCTGCTCGGCGCGGAGTGCGGCCCGGACGACGAGCGGCGGGGCCGGGCGGTCACCGTCTGGCTCCTTGAGCAGGCGGCCCTCGCCGGACACACCGTCCTCGACGCCGCGGCGCTCACCGCCGCGCTCGCCCAGCGCTCGGTGCCGGACCCGGACGAGGCCGTGCAGAGCACCCTGGCGGAGGGCGAGGCGCTGGTCTTCCATGACGCGCTCGACACCGCCGCGCCCGCGGCGGAGGAGGACGAGGAGACCGAGGAGCGCCCGGTCCGCGTCCTCGTCGGCCTGGAGCGGTACGCGCTGGCCGAGGAGAGCCTCGCCGACAGCCTCGCCCGCGTGGTCAACGCACTGCCGAAGCAGGACGCGACCGACTGGGCGTCCGCCGCCGGTTCGGCGTCCGGTTCCACCGCCGAGCTGATCGGCGCGGTCGCCGGTCACGGCGTCGTCCTGCACACCGGCGGCGATGCGTCCCGCGGGGAACCGGCGGCGCTGATCGCCGTGGCGCAGGGGCTCGGCCTGCGGGCGTACGCCGCCGCACACACGCCGGACGGCCGCCGCCGTTTCGCCGCGCTGCTCTCGGGAGCAGAGCCACACGGCGACGCGCATCAGGAGGTTCAGGAACAGGCAGTCGTCACCGTCGCCGGTCTGCTCGCCGGCGCCGAAGGTCCTGGCAGGGACGCGGAGGGCACGTTCGGCCTCGACCTGCTCGTCGTCCTGGACGCGCCGCAGCTCGACATCGAGACGGCGGCGATGCTGGCCGAGTCGCTGCCGGACGGGGCACGACTGGTACTGAGCGGGGACCCCGGGGTGCTGTGGTCGGCGGGCCCCGGGCGGGTGTTCGCGGACCTTCTCGCGGCCCGCGTCTGCCCGCAGGTCGCCTCGCGGACACCGGACCCCGGACCCATCGGCGAGCTGGTCTCAGGCATCGGGATCGGCGAGCTGAACCAGGTCGAGGCGCCCGGCAAGGAGGTCGTGATCGTCCCGGTGCGGGACGCCGGGGAGGCGGTGCACCGCACGGTGCAGCTGGTCGCGGACTCGGTGCCCCGCGCGATCGGCATCCCGGCCGAGCAGACGCAGGTGATCACTCCGGGGCACGGTGGAGCGGCCGGCACCCGTGCGCTGAACATCGCGCTCAAGGAGCGGCTCAACCCCGGTCCCGGCCGCTTCGGCGGCTTCGACCCGGGCGACCGCATCGCGTACTCCCCCGCGCCGGGCCGCACAGTGCCGGGGCACGTGGTGAAGGCCGACGCCGACGGGCTGCACCTGGAGTGCGCGGGCGCCCCCGTCGTCGTACCCAAGGAGCGGGTGGAGGAGTCCGTGCGGCTCGGCTGGGCGCTCACGGCACACCAGGCGGTGGGCCTGCGCCTGCCCGCCGCGGTCGTTGTGCTCCCCGGCGACGCCGCAAAGTCACTGACCAGGCCGTGGATCTACACGGCCTTCGGACGCGCCGAGCGGCACCTGTCCGTGGTCCACGGAGTTGACCAGGCGCTGGCGCACGCGGTGGCGGAGGTCCCGCAGAAGCCGCGCACGACCCGCCTGTCCACCCTGCTCACGGCGCAAGTGCCGGTGCCGACGGTGCCGACGACGGCGGGCTGAGCCCCGTAAGCGCAGAAGTGGCGGTCACCGGGCTCCGGTGACCGCCACCTCGTACGACTGGCTCAGCGATCCGCGTCCAGCGGCTCCAGATCCCCGTCGGCGCCGAGGTCGTCCTCAAGGTCCTCGTCGTCCGAGTCGTCGTCGAAGACGGCACTGACGTCGAAACGGCAGACGACGCGCTGGGGGTCGATCGATTCGAAGGGGGCCTCAAGCCATTCTCCGGGCTCGGCGGCCTCGTCGGCGGCTGTCACCCAGAGCGTGGAGTCGCCCTCCTCCAGACCAAACTCCTTGTGCCGGGAGGCGATCTCGTCCGGCTCGAACTCGCCGAACAGGACGCCGAGCGCACCGTGCACCGTACCGGCCGCCGCGTCGAAGGCCGCGCTGGCAGTGGCCCCGTCCTCCTCCACGGCCTCCACCCGCTGGGCCTGCGCCAGCAGCCGCTGTGGCTCCACGACCGCGTAGTCCCGGCGGATCAGGACGCTCAGCGCGTTCGGCTCCTCCGGGCCCGTGTAGGGGGGCAGTGTGTCCTCGGAACCGGGGATCTCGAAGGGTGTGACCTCGTCATAACGTTCGTAGAGGAGCTCGTCGTACTCCTCGGCCGCGGAGGCCAGCTCGTTGAACGCCTCGTAGACGGCCGGGTCGTCATCGCCCGTCCTGCGCTCGACCGCGGCCAGGTGACGGTCGAGCGCGGTCTTGATCGCCTCGGCGGCGGCGCGTACCTCGGCAGCGGTGGGCTGCACAGCATCAGACATAGTGCAGACGCTATCCGTACAGGGCCTCTGCCCCCC
>NZ_JBIAIK010000011.1:0-222767 GCF_042871385.1 Streptomyces sp. NPDC005808
AGTCGGCTCCGGTCACGCCCTGGTCACGCCCCCCGTCGTCCACGCCGTCAGCCAGTCAGTCGTGTCAGCCTTGTCAGACCTGTCAGCCCTGTCAGGCCCGGCCCCCCCCCCCCCCCCCCCCCCCCCCCCCCGCCCCGGCGCCCCCCCCCCCCCCCCCCCCCCCCCCCCCCCCCCCCCCCCCCCCACGCCCGTTGAGGCGTCCCCCTCAGTCGCGGACCGCCACGCGTTCCGCGCCCGCCTCCTCCTGGGTGGCTGGTTGCTGGACCGACTTGACGACCACGATCGACTCCCGCGTATGCCGTGTCCGCAGCCCCGGCAGGGTGATCAGCAGGCCCACGAAGGCGATCGCGGTCACCACCACCAGGCCGGGCCGGTAGCTGTCCAGGACGGCCTGCGGCGAGGAGTCCCCGGAGGAGTTCGCGGCCACGACCGCCGTCACGACGGCCAGGAAGATCGCGCCGCCCACCTGGACCGAGGTGTTGAGCAGCCCCGAGACCATCCCCTGCTCGTGGTCCTCGACGCCGTTGGTGGCCTGAATGTTGAGCGAGGGGAAGATCAGCGCGAAGGCCCCTCCGATCAGCACCATCGACGGAAAGATCAGCGTCGCGTAGTCCGGGTCGAGGCTGACCCGAAGGAAGAGCGCGTATCCGGTGATCATCAGCGCGAAGCCGACGACGATCAGTAGCTGAGTGCCGAACCGGTCGACGATCGCCCCCATCTTCGTCGCCGACAGTGCGACGATCGCGCCGGCGGGCAGGAAAGCGAGCGCGGTGTGCAGCGCCGACCAGCCGAGCAGGGACTGCATGTAGAGCGTGACCAGGAACTGGAATCCGACGTACGAGCCCATGAGCGTCATTGCCCCGAGCTGGGCGCGGAGTTGGGTGCCGGAACGCAGTACGCCGAGCCGGATCAGCGGACCGGCCGAGCGCTGCTCGATCCGCACGAACACGGTGAGCAGGACGGCGGCCGCGAGGAAGGACAGCAGCGTACGGGCCGAGGCCCAGCCGCTCTCCGGTGCCTGCACGACGGTGAAGACGAGCAGGAGCATCGAGGCGGTACCGATGATCGCACCGGGGATGTCGTAGCCGTTGTGGTTCCTCTCGCGTTCGCTGCGTGGGAGGAGCTTCAGGCCGGCGAACAGGGCGATCAAGGCTATGGGTGCCGGCAGCAGCATGGTGAGACGCCAGCTGGTCTCGGTGAGCAGGCCGGACAGGACGAGGCCCATGGAGAAGCCGGTGGCGGCGCAGGTGGTGTAGATGGAGAGGGCGCGGTTGCGCAGCGGGCCCTCGGCGAAGGTCGTGGTGATGATCGACAGGCCCGCGGGCGCGGTGAACGCCGCGCTCAGGCCCTTGATGAAGCGGCTGGCGATGAGCAGCGGGCCCGAGTCGACGAGTCCACCGAGCAACGAGGCGAGCGCGAACACACCCAGGGCCACGAGGAACACCTGGCGTCGGCCCAGGAGGTCGGCGGTACGTCCGCCGAGGAGGAGCAGTCCGCCGTAGCCAAGGATGTAGCCGCTGACGACCCATTGGAGCGTCGAGGTGGAGAGATCGAGTTCGGAGCCGATGGACGGCAGGGCGACGCCGACCATCGACACGTCCAGCGCGTCCAGGAACATCGCGGCGCAGAGCACCAGCAGGGTGCCCCACAGCCGAGGGGTCCAGCGTCCCTCGATTGTGGAGGTGGTGAGCGGAGAGGTCATGCCGGAGACAATACATGCGCATGCATTCAATGCAAACGCATTTAATTCCGATGCAACAATTGAGTTTTTTTGCTACCGTTCGCCCATGGCGGCGAAGAAGGCCGAGCAGGTGCTCGTGAACGAGTGGCGCGACATCCTCGCGGTGCACGCGCGCACCCTCTGTGAGTTGGACCGTGAACTCCACCCACACGGCCTCGGTGCCAGTGACTTCGAGGTGCTCGACGTGTTGGCCGGGAGCACCGCGTCGGACGGCGGCGCCTCGTACCGCGTGCAGGAGATCGCCGAGCGTGTCCATCTGAGCCAGAGCGCGCTGTCCCGGCTGATCGCCCGCCTGGAGCGGGACGGTCTGGTGACGCGCGGGATGTGTGCGGAGGACCGGCGCGGTGTGCGTGTCTGCCTCACGCCGAAGGGGCGCGACCTGCATGGCGAGGTTCTGCCGGTGCAGCGTGCGGTGCTGACGCGGATGCTGGCGGGTGGCGACTCGGGCGACTGACTCGGCTGGCCGCCTCGGCGGTAAGTGGCTTTAGCCGGGCCTCAGTCGATGGCGACGCGCCGCGTCGCGAAACCGATCAGCGCGGCCACTGCCGCGAGGGCCGCCACGCTTGTGAGCGCTACGGGCAACGAGTACCAGTCGGCCATGAACCCGATCGCGGGCGGCCCGAGCAGCATGCCGCCGTATCCGAGGGTGGACGCGGTCGCGACCCCGCTCGGTCCCGCGAGTGCCCCGGCACGTTCGATGGCGACGGGGAAGATGTTGGCGAGCCCGAGACCGGTGACGGCGAAGCCGAGCAGAACTGCCCACAGCGAAGGTGCGAGTGAGCCGAGCAGCATGCCGAGCGCCGCTGTCGTACCGCCCGCCACCAACGTCCGGGTCCGGCCCAGCCGCTCCAGCAGCGCCGTTCCGCTCAGGCGCCCGATGGTCATCGCGAGGGCGAAGGAGGAGAAGCCCGCGGCCGCGACGCCGGGGTGCGCGTCCAGGTCCTGCTCCAGGTGCAGTGCGCCCCAGTCCGCGAGGGCCCCTTCGCCGTACGCCGTGCACAGCGCGATCAGGCCGAAGACGACGACCAGCCAGCGGGTGCGGCCGTCGAGGCGCCGTTCCGCAACCTCCTCGTGCCGCATGTGATCCGGCGGCGCCAGGGGCTCGTACCGCAGCAGCGCGCGCCCCGCCACGGCCGACACGATCAGGCCGATCACCGTGAGCCCCAGCAGGTGGCGGGTGGGCGACACCTGTCCGGCGACCAGACCGCCGAGCGCCGCTCCGACCACGCCTCCCAGGCTGAACGCCGCGTGGAAGCTCGGCATCACCGGTCGCCGCAGCGCGGCCACGAGGTCGACGGCCACGCTGTTCATGGCGACGTTGAGCCCGCCGTACCCCACCCCGAGCACGAACAACGCGGCGCCGAGAGCGAGGGCGGAGTGGGTGAGCGGGGGCAGGGCGATGCTGAGGGAGAGGAGGGCGGCGCAGAGGACGGTGATGGGGTGGCTGCCGTAGCGGCGGCAGAGTCGTCCGGTGATCATCATCGTGAGCACCGCACCGACGGAGACTCCCAGAAGCGCCAGGCCCAGGGTGCTGGCGGAGGCGTGGGTCTGGTCCTTGATCGCGGGGATGCGGACGACCCAGCCGGCGAAGAGGAAGCCGTCGAGGGCGAAGAAAACGGTGATGATCACCCGGAGGCGGGCGAGCGTGCTGTCTGCTGCGGTGTCGTCCGTCCTGGTTTTGTTTATTTGCGGCACAAAGTCAGGCTAGGTTGAAGCCAGGGGGAGGGCAAGGGGATCGGGTGACAGAGGCTACGGCAACGCGGCTTCGCGGTCGCCATGCTCCATTGCGGAGTTGTGGCCTGGGCTTTCCTGACTGGCTGGTCTCACGGACTGGTCTCACTGGCTGGTCTCACTGACTGGTCCCAGTCGACGGAAGCGGAGCTCCGTGCTGCTTGACGGTGAGGTCGGCAGCGTCTGTGGGGGCGGTCGGCTCGGGCAGAGGCGAGGTCGGCGTCCAGGCAGTAGGGAGACCGAGGCGGATTCCGTGCCGGGCTTCAGGCTGATGACTGGTTTCCCCGCTCGTGACGCGGTCGTCGAAGCCGTCGCGCCGACTGGCCCGTGACCAGCCCGGTTGCCGACTGGCCGGTGACCAGCCCGGTTGCCGACTGGGCGGTGACCAGCCCGGTTGCCGACTGGGCGGTGACCAGCCCGGTTGAGGTTGTGCCGTCGAACCTGAGTGCGTCGCTCTCTCAGTCCTCGGCGCCGGTGCGGGTGGGTGTGCCGCTCCTGAGCTCGTCGGACGTGCCGACCGCCAGGGAACCGAGGAGGGCGAGGGAGCGGGCGGAATCCGATCCCGGCTCGGCGTGGTAGACGACCAGGACCTGGCCGTCGGTCCCGGTGACGGCCAGTTTCTCGCGGTACAGGTCGAGGTCGCCGACCTCGGGATGGTGCAGGAGGCTCCGCGCGCCCTCGCCGCGGCGCACGTCATGGCGTGCCCACAGGTGCCGGAAGCGGTCGCTCTTGAGGGACAGCTCTCCCACCAGCGCGGCCATGCGGGGGTCGTCGGGCTCGGTTCCCGCGACGGCGCGCAGTCCGGCCACCACGGCGACCGTCGCGGTCGTCCAGTCTCGGTGGAGTTCCCGCTCCCGTGGATCGAGGAAGGCCGCGCGCAGCCGGTTCACGCCCGGGGCGAAGTTCGGGGAAAGCGCACGGGCGATCGGGTTCGCGGCGAGGACGTCGAGGTACTTCCCCTGGACGATCGCCGGCATCTGCAGCTGGTCGAGCAGATGGAGGATGCCCGCCGGTACCTTCTCGGGCTTCGGCCGGGGGGCCTTGCGTGACCGGGCCTGGGTGAGGCCGATCATGTAGGCCGTCGCGTCGGTGTCGAGGTGCAGGACGCTCGCGAGCGCGTCGAGGACCTGGACCGAGGGGTGGCGGTCGCGCCCCTGCTCCAGCCGGAGGTAGTAGTCCGAGCTGATGCCGGCGAGCATCGCGACTTCCTCCCGTCGCAGGCCGGGCACACGACGCAGCCCCGTGCCGCGCAGCCCCACGTCCTCCGGCTGAACCAGCTCCCGTCGGGCGCGCAGGAACTCACCAAGCGCATTCGTGCTGTCCATGACGACCACGGTAGGCCGGATGTCCCGCAGGTGACTGTCCCTGACACTCCCAGGAACACCGGGGTACTCCCACAGAAACCGGACGGGCCCGAGAGTCGTATCAGAACCCGTATCCCTCCGAACGAGCCAGGGATGTCAGGGAACTCCTCTGCGACACGCGACACGCGACACGCGACACGCGAGACGCGACACGCGAGACGCGACACGCGAGACGCGACACGCGACGTGCGACGTGCGACACACGGCGTGCGACATGACGAAAGGGCCGAACAATGACCAGCTCCACCCCCGGTGGCACCCTCACGCTCGCCGACGACCTCACCATCAGCCGCATGGGCTACGGCGCCATGCAGCTCACCGGACCGGGCGTCTTCGGGCCCCCGAAGGACCGCGACCAGGCCCTCGCCGTGCTGCGCGAGGCGATCGGCCTCGGCGTCACCCACATCGACACCAGTGACTTCTACGGCCCCGTCGTCGTGAACGAGCTCATCAAGGAAGCACTGCACCCTTACCCCGCTGACCTGCACATTGTGACCAAGGTCGGCGCCCGCCGCAGTGATGACGGCGGTTGGATCCCCTCGCTGGAGCCCGCGGACCTCAAGGCCCAGGTCCACGAGAACCTGCAGCACCTCGGCCTGGACCTCCTGGATGTCGTCAACCTCCGCCTCGGCTCCGTCGAGGGCACCTCCGACGACTCCATCGCCGCGCAGTTCGGCGCCCTGGCCCAGCTCCAGGAGCAGGGGCTCATCCGCCACCTCGGCCTCAGCGGCGTCTCCTCGGCGCAACTCACCGAGGCGCAGGCCATCGCCCCCGTCGTCACCGTGCAGAACCTCTACAACCTGGCCAACCGCCAGGACGACGACCTCGTCGACCGCTGTGCGGCCGAGAACATCGCCTTCGCCTCGTTCTTCCCGCTCGGCGGCTTCACCCCGCTCCAGTCCGACACGCTCACCAAGGTCGCCGCCCACCTGGACGCTTCCCCGCAGCAGGTCGCCCTGGCCTGGCTGCTCCAGCGGTCCGCGACGACGGTCCTGATCCCCGGCACCTCCTCCATCGCCCACCTGCGCGAGAACGTCGCCGCCGCCGGCCTGGTCCTGCCCGCGGACGCGGTCGCCGAACTCGACGCCATCGGCAAGTAGCCCCCAGCCTCTGGGGGCATGGGCAGCCCACGCCTGGATGCCCTGGACCACCGGCACGGGCCGCACACGACACAACAGTTCGTATGCGGCCCGGTGGCCCGAGGGACACCGGGTGCGCAAAGCAGTGAAGGGAAGATCACATGCGTTCCGTTGTCGTCGTACTCGGAGCCTCGGGCGGCATAGGCCGCGCCGTCACCGCAGACCAAGTCGCCCACGGGCGGCATGTCGTAGCCGTCGCCCGTGGCGAGAACGTCCTCGCCATGCGCGATGAGTACGTCACCCCCGTGCTCGGTGACGCCGCCAAGCCCGAAGACCTGGAAGAGGTGTTCTCCGTCGCCGCCCGCATCGGCCCGGTGGACGCACTGGTCCACTCCGTCTTCGCCGACGCCCGCGTCCCCCTGACCCAACTCGATCCCGCCGCCATGCAGCAGGTCTTCGCCGCCGGCGCCACCTCCGCGCTCAAGGCCGCCCAACTCCTGCACCGACAGCCCGCCAGGACCACCGCCTGCGTCCTCGTCGGCTCCATCCATGCCGGCTTCGGCGAGGCCGGCATGGCCGCTTACTCCACGGCCAAGGCCGCGCTGCGGGGCATCAGCCGTTCCCTCGCCGTGGAATGGGGCCCCGAAGGGATGCGGACCAACCTCGTCGAGCCCGGCTTCGTACCCGTACCCCGCAACGAGCCTCTGGCTGACGACGCCGTGCTGGAGCAACTACGGCGCGCTTACCCCAGCCCGCGCCTGTGTACCCCGGACGACGTCGCCCACCTCACCACCTTCCTCCTCAGTGACAAGGCCGATTTCATCAACGGCGCGACCATCCCCGTCGACGGCGGCGCAGGCGCCGTCCTCCCCGAGACCCTGCTGCGACCGCTCCCGGCCGCCTACGCCAAGGAGCAGTGACATGCCCAGAGCTGTCCATTACGACCACTACGGCTCTCTCGACGTTCTGTACGTCGCCGAAGTCGACATCCCCACCCCGGCGGCCGACGAGGTCGTCGTCGAAGTTGTCAGCGCGGGTATCAATCCTGGGGGAAGTCCCCGTCAGGGAAGGCCTCGCGCACGGAATCTGGCCGGCCGCGTTCCCCTCCGGTCAGGGCAGCGACTTCGCCGGCCGGGTCATCGCCGTGGGCGCTGCGGTGTCCGGTCCCGAAGTCGGCGCGGAGGTGCTCGGATTCACCAACAACCGTGCCGCGCAGGCGGATTACGTCGTTGTGCCGGCGACGCAGGTGACGCCCAAGCCCGCGAACGTCGGCTGGGACGAGGCGGGTTCCCTCTTCGTGGCCGGTTCCACCGCCTACGCGGCCGTCCGGGCTGTCGAGGCGAAGCCGGGCGGGCGCCACCCTCGCTGAGTTCGATGAGGGAACCGCACTCGTCGGCACGAGGGCCGCTGACGGTACCCGACGCGTAGAGGTCCCCGGTGCGGGTGGAGGCTCCGTTGACCGTCATGTGAGCCAGCATCTGTGCGCCGGTCCAGTACATCGAGGCGAACGGGGGCGTGGAGATGAGGAAACCGTTGAGGCGGACCGTCAGGTCCAGGTCCAGTCCCTGCTTGCCGGCGTCGGCGAGATACGGCAGTGGTTCGGGATCGCGCGGAGGCGGGGTCGTCCAGGCGGCGTCCAGCGCGTCGAGCGGGACGATCCACGGCGAGACCGACGTGGCGAACGACTTGCCCAGGAACGGTCCGAGGGGAACGTACTCCCAGGCCTGCAGGTCGCGCGCCGACCAGTCGTTGACCAGACAGATCCCGAAGACGCGGTCGCGGAAATCGGCCCCGGACACCGGCTCCCCCTGACGCGAGCCGGTGCCGATGACGAAACCGACCTCCGCCTCGATGTCCAGCCGCTGGGAGGGGCCGAAGACGGGTGACGCGGCTTCGGGACTCTTGCGCTATTCGTCGCGTGATCCTCACTGGCGTAGAAGTCGACATAGTCGGCGACCTCGAAGGGCAGGCTCAGCCGCACGTCCTGGAGCCGGTGCAGATGTGGCGTGACGGCCTGCTGGTGCCGGCGGTCGGTCAGCAGTTCGGTCACCCGGGCCCGCACCTGCGTCCAGCGGTCGCGGCCCTGCGACATGAACGCGTTCAGCGAAGGGCGGGCGAAGACCTGGTCGTTGAGCACGGCAGCGAGATCCAGTACCTGGGCGCCCACGCGGATCCCCACGCGCGGGTCGCCGTCGCGCGGGGAGAACACCCCGTAGGGCAGATTGCTGATCCCGAACAGATCGTCGGTCGGCAGGTCCAGCCAGGTCATGGGGCGTCACTTCCGCTGTCTGAAGGATGGTGGGCGGGTCGCGCAGCCCGGACGGACCGGACCGGCGACCGGATCAGCGGTGCTGCGGGCGCCGGCCGAGGTGTTGTGGACGCCCGCTGAGTTGAGGTGGACGCCCGCTGAGGTGAGGTGGACGCCGCCCGAGGCGAGCTGGACGCCGACCAGGTGAAGTGGGAGCCGGCCGAGGTGACGGGGGCGCCGGCCGAGGTGAGGTGCCGCGCGGGTCGAGGCGAAGTGGCGCGGGCTCGGGGCCAAGTGGCACGGGCCCGCGGCGAGTTCGCCGTTTCCACGGTGGTCGCAGTCGGCCGGCCCCTGGTCAGAAGTTGCCGCGCCTGGCCTGCTCGCGCTCGATCGCCTCGAAGAGGGCCTGGAAGTTGCCCTTTCCGAAGCCGAGCGAGCCGTGCCGCTCGATGAGTTCGAAGAAGACCGTGGGACGGTCGCCGATCGGCTTGGTGAAGATCTGCAGCAGATAGCCGTCCTCGTCGCGGTCGACGAGGATGCCCCGCCGCTGCAACGCATTGACCGGCACTCTCACCCGGCCGATCCGGGCGCGCAACTCAGGGTCCTCGTAGTACGAGTCCGGGGTCGCGAGGAACTCCACGCCCTCGGCGCGCAGGGCGTCGACCGAGGCGATGATGTCGTTGGTGGCCAGCGCCAGGTGCTGCGCCCCGGGGCCCTGGTAGAACTCCAGGAACTCGTCGATCTGCGACTTCTTCTTCGCCACGGCGGGCTCGTTGAGCGGGAACTTCACACGATGGTTGCCGTTCGCCACCACCTTGCTCATCAGTGCCGAGTATTCGGTGGCGATGTCGTCCCCGATGAACTCGGCCATGTTCGTGAAGCCCATGACCCGGTTGTAGAAGTCCACCCAGTTGTCCATCTTGCCGAGTTCGACATTGCCCACCACGTGATCGAGGGCCTGGAAGATCCGCCTCGGCGCACCGGGGCGCTCCACGTACGAAGACGAGCGGGCCACATATCCCGGCAGGTAGGGCCCGTCGTAGCGGGACCGGTCGATCAGCGTGTGCCGAGTCGTCCCGTAGGCGGCGAGCGCGGCCCGGCGTACGGTGCCGTGCTCGTCGCTGATGTCGTGCGGCTCCTCCAGGATCCTGGCGCCCTGGGCCCGCGCGTGCCGGACGCACCGGTCGACGTCCGGTACTTCGAGCGCGATGTCGCTCACCCCGTCACCGTGTTCGCGGTGCGCGTCGGCGAGGGGGCTGTCCGGGGCCACGGCTCCCTTGAGGACGAACCGGATGGCTCCGCTGCGCAGCACGTACGCCTGATGGTCACGGTTGCCGGCGGGGCCGGAGTAGGCGACCAGCTCCATGCCGAACGCCGACTGGTAGAAGTGGGCGGCCTGGGTGGCGTTTCCCACCACCCACTCGACCGCGTCCCAGCCCGTCACGGGGAACGGGTCGCTGTTGTCGTCGTACTCGACCAGGCCGACCAGCTGCTGAAGCTGTGTCAGGTCCAGCTCGGCCAGGCGCTCCTGGCTGGTGAGAGTCTGCTTGATGCTCATGACGGAGCTCTCCTTCGGGCGAAGACGGAAAGGCGGACCGCCCCGGGCCTGCCGAAGTCGCGGCCCGCGATGACAGACAGCACAGCTTCTGAAGCCAACCTGTGCAAGAGTTGCCCTAAATGCTGGGCAGACCGCCCAATATGCATAGCTATGGCGGCTCATTGCTGTACAGAATGTGCAGCAATATGCGGCGGTGTACGGCGAGACGGGGTACGCCGGTCCGCCCTGGCGGCTCACCCCGGCGGCGCGCAATTGGCGGCCGCGGCCGGCGGCGACGGACTCGGTCGATTCGGTGTCGTCGACGGTGCCGAGCGCGAAGTCGCCCGGCCGGGTGGAGTCGGTCGCGTGTGGATGGGCCTCGCCATGGCGGCGCTACACGTCGTGCGCATGCCATTGACAAACGGTACTGAAGCCAGAAATCTGTCCTGCGAGAGCAAAGAGCCGATCGAATCACGCAAAATAGCGACTGCCCAACGGCAATCCTCGGCAGGGCGGGCCGTGGTCCGCCCCTGCCACCTCGCGTACCTTCGCGCTTCATCGTTGACTTCCCGGCCCCCGGCCGGCCCCTCCGCATCTCTCAGCACGCTCCCCCCGTCGTCCCCCTGCCATGGAACGAGGACGCCATGAGACGGAAGCGATTCGGCCTACGGACGACCATCGGCCTGCTTCTGGCCGGCCTGGTCACCGTCGGTCTCCAACCCAGCACCGCCACCGCCGCACCGGCGGCCGTGCGCGGCCCCAACCTGGCGCTCGGCAAGACCGCCACGACCAGCGGCTCCCTCGGCGGCTACCCCGCCACGAACGTCACCGACGGCAGCCAGCAGAGTTACTGGGAGGGCCCGGCCGGGTCGTTCCCGCAGTGGATACGCGTCGATCTCGGCGGCACCGTGGAGGCGAACCAGGTCGTCCTGAAGCTGCCCACCGCCTGGGAGGCGAGGACCGAGACCCTCTCCGTCGAGGGCAGCACCGACGGCTCCACCTTCACGTCCCTGTCCGGATCGGCCGCGCGTCGCTTCGACCCGGCCGCAGCCAACACGGTCACCGTGGACTTCACCGCCCGCAGCGTGCGCCATGTCCGCGTGCAGGTGAGCGCCAACACCGGCTGGAGCGCGGCCCAGTTGTCCGAGGTCGAGGTCTACGGCACCGACGGCGGGGGCGAACCCGAGCAGCCGCCCGTCAACGGCACCAACCTCTCCCTCAACAAGCCGATCGAGGCCTCGTCGTCGGTCCAGTCGTTCACGGCGACCAACGCCAACGACGGGCAGGTGAGCACCTACTGGGAGTCCAACGGCCACCCCGCGACGCTGACGACCGAACTGGGCGCCAACGCGGACCTCAGCGGAATCACCGTGAAGCTCAACCCGAACGCGGCCTGGGCGACCAGGACTCAGAACATCCAGGTCCTCGGACGCGAGCAGTCCGCGAGCGGATTCACCTCGGTCAAGGCCGCCGCCGACTACACCTTCAACCCCGCCTCGAACGCCAACTCGGTCACGATCCCCGTCAGCGGCCGGTACGCGGACGTGCAGCTGAGGATCACGAGCAATTCGAGCGGATACGGCGCGCAGGTCGCGGAGTTCGAGGTCATCGGCGCCGCGGCGCCCAACCCCGACCTCGTCGTCACCGACCTGACCTGGACGCCGGCCGCACCCACCGAGTCGGACACCGTCACGGTCCAGGCGACCGTGCGCAATTCCGGAACGGCCGCCGCCCCCGCCACCACGGTGAACGTCAGCGTGGACGGCACCGTCGCCGGCAGCGCCCCGGTCGGCGCGCTCGCAGCGGGCGCCTCCCAGACCGTTTCCGCAGCTGTGGGCAAGCGGGCTGCAGGAAGCTACACGGTCTCCGCCGTGGTCGATCCGACGGACACCGTGCCGGAACTGGACAGCTCCAACAACAGCCGTACCGCGGCGAACAAGCTGACCGTCACCCAGAGTCCCGGACCCGACCTTGAGGTCAGCGGCATCACCACCAACCCGGCCAGTCCGGCAGCCGGCGCGTCCGTGTCCTTCACCGTCGCGGTGCACAACAGGGGCATCTCGCCCGCGTCCGCGGGTACCGTGGCACGCGTCCAGGTGGGGAGCACCACGCTCAGCGGCACGGCGGGTGCGATCGCCGCGGGCGCCACCGCGAACGTCACCATCAGCGGGACATGGACCGCCACGAGCGGCGCGAGCGTGCTCACCGCTACCGCCGACGCCACGAACACCGTCACCGAGACCAACGAGAACAACAACATCTTCTCCCGCTCGATCGTGGTCGGCCGCGGTGCCGCAGTGCCGTACATCGAGTACGAGGCGGAGGACGGTACGTACCAGGGAACCCTTCTGACTTCAGACCAGCTGCGGACCTTCGGTCACACCAACTTCGCCACCGAGTCGTCGGGCCGCGCCTCGGTCCGCCTCAACTCCACCGGCCAGTATGTCCAGTTCACCTCCACCAGCCCGGCCAACTCGATCGTCGTACGCAACTCCATCCCGGACGCGGCGGGCGGCGGGGGCACCGAGGCCACCCTGAGTCTCTACGCGAACGGCACCTTCGTACGGAAGATCAACCTGAGCTCCAAGTACAGCTGGCTGTACGGCAACACCGACTCACCCGAGGGGCTCACCAACACTCCGGGGACCGACGCACGCCGGCTCTTCGACGAGTCGAGCGCGCTGCTCACGCAGACCTACCCGGCGGGCACCACCTTCCGGCTGCAGCGCGACGCGGGCGACACTGCGTCCTTCTACATCGTCGACCTGATCGACCTGGAGCAGGTGGCCCCGCCCGCCGCCCAGCCCGCCGGCTGCGTCTCGATCACGCAGTACGGGGCGGTGCCGAACGACGGTATCGATGACACGGACGCCATCCAGCGTGCCGTGACCGCCGACCAGAACGGGCAGATCGACTGCGTGTGGATCCCGGCGGGCCAGTGGCGCCAGGAGCAGAAGATCCTCACCGACGACCCGCTCAACCGCGGTGAGTACAACCAGGTCGGTATCAGCGACGTCACCATCCGCGGTGCCGGCATGTGGCACTCCCAGCTCTACACACTCACCCCGCCCCAGCAGGCGGGCGGCATCAACCACCCGCACGAGGGCAACTTCGGGTTCGACATCGACGACAACACCAAGATCTCGGACATCGCCATCTTCGGCTCGGGCACCATCCGCGGCGGCGACGGCAACGCCGAGGGCGGGGTCGGTCTCAACGGCCGGTTCGGCCAGGACACGAAGATCAGCAACGTGTGGATCGAGCACGCCAACGTCGGAGTGTGGGTGGGCCGCGACTACAGCAACATCCCCGAACTCTGGGGACCGGGTGACCGGCTGGAGTTCACCGGCATGCGAGTGCGCAACACCTACGCCGACGGCATCAACTTCGCCAACGGCACGCGTAATTCGACCGTGGTGAACTCCTCGTTCCGCAACACCGGTGACGATGCCCTTGCCGTCTGGGCCAGCAAGTACGTCAAGGACCAGTCGGTCGACATCGGCCACGACAACCACTTCCGCAACAACACGGTCCAACTGCCGTGGCGGGCCAACGGCATCGCCGTCTACGGCGGCTACGGCAACACCATCGAGAACAACCTGATCTACGACACCATGAACTATCCGGGCATCATGCTGGCGACCGACCACGACCCGCTGCCCTTCTCCGGGCAGACGCTCATCGCCAACAACGGGCTGTACCGCACCGGCGGTGCGTTCTGGAACGAGGATCAGGAGTTCGGAGCCATCACCCTGTTCGCCCAAGGGGTGAACATCCCAGGGGTCGTCATCCGCGACACCGACATCCGTGACTCGACCTACGACGGTATCCAGTTCAAGACCGGCGGCGGCACGGTGACGGCCCAGATCTCCAACGTCACCATCGACAAGTCGAACAACGGATCCGGCATCCTCGCCATGGGCGGCGCCCGCGGCAGTGCCACCCTCACCAACGTCACCATCACCAACTCGCGCGACGGGAACATCCTCATCGAACCCGGCTCACAGTTCGTGATCAACCAGAGTGCTCTGAGCTACGGCCTTCGGCCTCCGCAGCCGTAGGGGATCCCCGGCCACAGAGCCACACCTGATGGGCCCGCTCCTGAAAGGGGCGGGCCCATCAGCCTGGGGTCGTTGTCTCTCGCGGAACGCATGATCCGCTGAGCAGGCGCCGCGGATTGGCGACCCGGAAGGCGTGATCCGCGGCCGGGCCCAAGCCGAATCCGGGGCGTCGCGGTGGCTCCGCGTAGGGCCGGTCCGTGCCCTGGACGACGGCTTCGGCACCAAGGGCACGCACGATCGCGTCGACAGCGCGCGGACCGTACGAGGACGTCTCCACGAACATGCCCGGATCCACCTCGTCCCGGTCACCGCTCCGGGCGGCGAAGCGTTCCCCGTGGAGAGGTGCGAGCCCGGCCAGCAGCGCGAAGCACACCCGAAGTCGCGGATGGCGAGACCGGCCGAAGGCCCGGAAGGCGAACCAGGAGGCGTGCATCTGCTGGACGTAGGGGACCAGCGCGGGCCACCAGCCAGGGGCCGTGGAATCCCCGGCCGCGGGCCCCGGGTGGACGAACAGCGGGAGGTCGCGCGCTTCGAGCAGGTCGAGCAGTGGGGCGCACCTCGCGTAACCGGCCGCGTCGGCAAGGGCGTTCGCGGGAAGCTGGAGTCCGGCGAACCCCCGGTCGAGTACGGCGGCTGTCGCATCGGCGTCGATGTCCCGGACGCAGGCGGCGGCCCAGGCCCCGAACGGTTCGGGCAGCCCGGCCGCGTCCTCGTGGTAGGCGTCCAGCAGCGGCCGTGCCTCCTCGGCGGGCAGCCACTCCACACCGAGCGGGGCGGACAGCGAGACGAGCGCCAGGCCCAGGCCGTCGGCGGCGGCGAGTTCCCTGCGCCGGGCAACGTCGTGGTCGGCGGGGGAGACCTCGTAGGGCGGCTCGCCCTCGACGTACAGCGTCCATCCGTCGAGGAACGGCGGCTTGTCGCGTGCCCTCAGGGCCGCCACGAACGAGCTGCTCCACAGATGCTGGTGCACGTCGATATTGGTCACGAGACTCCTCCTGTCATGGCGCGCAGGGCGCTTCGGACATCGTCGGACTCCAGCACGTCGCGCCTCACCCGTTCCACGTCCACCCCACCGGGCCGGTCGTCGTCCAGCGGGGGGACGACCTTACGGACCGCACGGTGCAGGAGCTCCGGCCCCTTCCCAAGGGCGCTCGGAGCGGCCAGGTCCACGGCCTGGGCGGCCACCAAGGCTTCCACGGCGAGCAGTTGACGCATCCGGACGAGCATCGTCGTCAACCGCCGTGCCCCGAGCGCCGCGTTGGTCGAGTCGTCCTCGACCGCGTCCGCGCCGTGCCGGGGGTCCGTGCACACCGGTGCGGACAGCATGCGGACCTCGGCGACAAGGGCCTGTGCCGTCTTGGACAGCGGAGCGAAACCCGAGCGCTCAAGGCCGTAGGAGGTGAGGTTCGCGGGCAGTCCGCTGACGGCCGGGTTGAGCAGTCGCCGCATACGCTCGGCGGAGTTCGCCGCGGTCTGCGTCAGGGCCAGCGCGAGGGTGTCGAAGGCGAGGGCCAGGACAGGAGTGTGGAAGTTGCCGGACGAGAGGATCTCGCCGGTGTCGGCCAGCACGACCGGATTGTCACCGCAGCCGTTGAGTTCCGGCTCCAGCGCGGCCATGGCGAAGTCCAGCGCGGCGTGCAGAGCGCCGTGCACCTGGGCCGCGCAGCGCAGGCTGACGGGGTCCTGGACCCGCCGCGCGTTCCGCGGATCGCCCAACTCGCCGCCGTCCAGCAGGGCGAGCAGCTCACGCGCCGCCCGCGACTGCCCCGGCGCCGGACGCAGATCAAGCACACGGGCGTCCAGCGGGCTGGTGTTGGCCCGGAAGCCCTCGAAGGTCAGCGTGGTGACCGCCTGGGCCAGCGTGAGGACGGACGCCGCCTCGTGGAGGGCGAGGGCGCCGTTTCCCGCCGCCAACGGGCTTGCGCTGCACAGCACAATGCCGTCCTTCGGACCCAGCTCGGCCGGGGCGAGACCGGCTCGCAGCAGCGCCGTCGCACCGTCGAGCACCTCACCGGCGAACTCCGCGCGACCCTCGCCGATCACGACCAGGCCGACATGAGCCATCTGGCACAGGTCGGACGCGCCGATGGACCCGACCTCGGGTATCACCGGATGTACCCGCGAGTTGAGCAGGTCGACGAGCAGGCTCAGGATCTCCGGCCGCACTCCGCTGCCTCCGCTCGCGATCCCGTTCACGCGGGCGAGGAGCGCGGCACGTACGACAGGGACCGGCAGCGGATCGCCGACCCCGTTGGCCCGACCCCGGACGGTACGGACGCTGAACTCCGTCAGTTCCTCGCGCGGCAGGGCGTACGACGAGCGGCTGCCGAGCCCTGTCGTCAGGCCGTATGTCGGCACTTGGCGGTCGACGACGTCGTCCACGACGGCACGGTCGCGAACCAGCCGGGGGAACACCTCGGCCGCCAGGGTGACTTGGGCGCCGTGGTGGGCCACGGCGACGACGTCGTCGTAGGAAAGCGTCCGCCCGTCGACGACGACTGAAGCATTGTGGCGCGCGTCCGTCATGAGAACCGCAGCTTCTGGCCGAGGCCGCGCTCCTCGGCCTTCGCCAGCATGGCGGCGCCCAGCGCTATGTCCGAGAGTGAGAGCCCGCGGTGCCAGAAGAGCGTTGTCTCGTCGGCGCGTTCACGGCCGGGCTTGTCGCCGACGATGATCTCGCACAGCTCGCCGTGCAGGGTCTCCTCGCTGAGCCTGCCGGACTCCACATGGGCGCGCAGCGCACCGAACTGACCGGACCGGCACTGGCCCCAGTCGTCGACGACGATCTTGTCCATGACGTCGGTGAGGGAGAGTTCGACGGCGCTCATCGTTCCGTACGGTACGACAAGGGCCCCGGGGGCGATCCACTCGGTCTTCAACAGCGGCTCCGGACGCTCCAGCCTGGAGGCCTCCACCACGATGTCCGCGCCTTCGACGCAGCTCTGCCAGTCCTCGGTCACGATGACGGGCTTGCCGAGGTCGCGTTCCAGCCGCTCGGCGAAGGCCTTGCGGCTCTCGGGACGGCGCGAGTGGACACGTATCTCGGTGAGATCGAAGATCCGGTCCAGCAGGCGGACATTCCAGTACGACGTGGCGCGGGCGCCGATGTGACCGAGCACCTTGGCATCGGGGCGGGCCAGATGACGTGCTCCCAGCGCGGTGAGGGCGCCGGTACGCATCTCGGTGATGGCGGTGGCGTCGAGGATGGCCAGCGGCATGCCGGTGCGCGGATCGAAGAGGTTGAGCAGGGCCATCTCGGAGGGCAGCCCCGCCTTGTAGTTGTCGACGTAGTCCCCTACGATCTTGACTCCGGCCAGGCCGAGCGGGGCGACATAACCGCGCAGGATGTTGAAGTGGCCGTTGAACGCGGGATCGGGCGTGAGGTGGACACGCGGTTCGATGACCGTCTCTCCGAGGCCCTGGGCCCGCAGCCCCTGCTCGACGGCGCCGAGCACCTCGCTGTCGGACAGCTCCAGTTGCTCGATGTCCGAGCCGTTCAGGAAAGTGAACCGGACCGGTTCCATGGGGTGGCTCCCTGCCTGTGGGATGACTGGTGAAGGATGGCGCGGCACCGTGGCGCGGCCGGAACGTGACTGTCGACGACAACTCTCGGGGCGAATGTGGTTCAAGTGGAAAGGTGCATAACGTCGCCAATTAATGGATTGCAGGTGGTCCAGCCTCGCCTTCGTGGGAATGTAACGCGCCGTTCACGAACAGGCATTGACTGCCATTCAGTCACCGGCAACTCTGCATGACTATATGCAGTCGGGGTAAGGGACAGCCTTGATCAAGTTCGATGCGGTAAGCAAAAACTATCCAAACGGCACCACAGCTGTGGACGAGCTCTCCCTGGAACTGGAAGAGGGCGGCATCACGGTCCTGGTGGGCCCGTCCGGCTGCGGCAAGACCACGACCCTGCGCATGGTCAACCGCATGGTGGAGCCGACGGCCGGGACGGTGAGCCTGCGGGGCCAGGACATCCGGGAGGTCAACGCCCCTGAGCTGCGCCGCGGCATCGGATACGTGATCCAGCACGCCGGGCTGTTCCCGCACCGCACCATCCTCGACAACATAGCCACGGTGCCGCTGCTGCTCGGCTGGAGCCGGAAAAAAGCGCGGGCGAGGGCGTCGGAGCTGCTGGAACTGGTGGGACTGCCGGGCGAGATGGCCAAGCGCTATCCGTACCAGCTCTCCGGCGGACAGCAGCAGCGTGTCGGGGTCGCCAGGGCGCTGGGCGCCGATCCGCCGGTTCTGCTGATGGACGAGCCCTTCAGCGCGGTCGACCCGATCGTGCGGGGCGAACTGCAGGCGGAGTTCATCCGGCTGCAGAAGGAACTGCACAAGACGATCGTGTTCGTCACCCATGACATCGACGAGGCGATCAAGCTCGGCGACAACATCGCGGTGTTCCGAACCGGCGGCAAGCTCGCGCAGTTCGACACTCCCGAGCGTCTCCTCGCCCATCCCGCAGACGAGTTCGTGGCCGACTTCGTGGGCCAGGACCGCGGTATTCGCCGACTGTCCTTCGTCAAGGCGGCCGATCTGCCGTTGCGCGACGGTCCGGTGCTGCCGGCGACGACTTCCGTGGCGGTGGCCCGGGCGGCGACCGATCCGTGGGTGCTCGTCGTCGACGGTGACCGGCGACCGCTCGGCTGGGCCGCGGTCGCCGACCTTCCTGAGGGCGGCACGCTCGCGGACGCGCCTTTGGCGGCGCTCGGCCACACGTTCAGCCTCGTCGGCGACTCGGCGCGGGCCGCCCTCGACGCGGCGCTCCTGTCGCCCTCCCGGCTCGCGGTGGGCGTGGACGGGCAAGGCGCTGTCATCGGTGTCGCGGACGCGTACGAACTGTCCGCGGCGATGGCCGGGGACGGGGCCGAGGGCGCGGCCGGGGACCGGTCGGCCGTGGGAGAGACCGTCGCGGCGAAAACCGCCGGGGGTGAACGATGAGCGACGGGGAGCCGCTGGTCCGGTGGGACTGGGTCGGAGACCATCTCGGCGAGCTGGGCCACTACACCGGTGTCCATCTGCAACTGGGCCTGCTGCCGGTGCTGTTCGGCCTGATCATCTCGGTGCCGCTCGGCATCCTCTGCCATCGCTGGCGATGGCTGTACCCACCGGTTCTGACCGTGACCAACGTGCTGTACGCGATCCCGTCGCTGGCCATGTTCATGATCTTCGTCCGCTACACCGGGCTCACCGAACGCACGGTGATGATCCCGCTGACGCTCTACACGCTGTCGGTCCTGGTGCCCAACGTCGTGGACGGGCTCGCCTCGGTACCGGAACCGGTCCGGCAGGCGGCCACCGCGATGGGGTTCAGCACCGTGCGCCGTGTCGTCCAGGTCGAACTGCCGATCGCGGTACCCGTCGTCGTGGCCGGCGTACGCGTCGCCGCTGTCTCGTCCATCAGCCTCGTCGCAGTCGGGCAGCTGATCGGTCAGGGCGGTCTGGGCTTCTACATCACCCGGGGCCTGCAGCTCGACTTCCCGACCCCGATCATCACCGCGATCGTCCTGATCATGCTGCTCGCACTCGTCACCGACGCGGTACTGGTCCTGGCGCAGCGGCTGCTCACCCCGTGGGCCCGGGGCAAGGGGGCAGCGGCATGAACGATCTGGTGAACCAACTCCAGCTCGTAGGCGACTGGTTGACGTCCTCGCAGCAGTGGCACGGCGACGAGGGAATCCCCCGGCGTCTTCTGGAACACCTCACCTACAGCGGCATCTCGCTGCTGTTCGCGACCCTGATCGGGCTCACCTTCGGGCTCCTGGTCGGACACACCGGCCGCGGGGCGTTCGCCGTCGCCAGTGTCGCCAACCTCGCGCGGTCCATCCCCACCTTCGGCCTGGTGGTCCTCGTCGTCACGCTGGCCGGGCTCAGCACCACGCCCGTCCTGGTCGCCCTGGTCGCGCTGGCGGTGCCGCCGATCCTCATCAACACCTTCGAAGGCGTCCGTGGTGTGGACGCGGACACCCGGGATGCCGCACGCGGGGTCGGCATGACGGAGTGGGAGGTGCTGGTGCGCGTGGAGGTGCCGATGGCGCTGCCGCTGATCCTCCTCGGACTGCGGGTCGCCGCGATCCAGGTCGTTGCCACCGCGACCATCGCCGCCTACCCCGGGCTCGGCGGCCTCGGCCGCTTCATCGTCGACGGGCTTGCCCGCAACGACTACGAACTGGTCATCGGCGGCTCTACCGTCGTCGTCGTGCTGGCTCTCCTCGTCCAGGCTCTTTTCACCGCGCTGCGGCGCGTCATCGTCTCGCCGGGACTTCAGGGCCCGGCAGCAAAGTCATGAGTTTGTGAGCTCCAGGGCTCAGAAGAGAGGAAACACCCATGAGAAGCATGATCCGTGGCGCCGCGTTCGGCCTGATCGCGGCCCTGTCCCTGAGCGCCTGCGGCAGCGGCGACAGCGACGAGAATCCGCTGACGGGGAGCAGCGGCGACAGTGACGGCAAGACCCTTGTCGTCGGTTCGGCGAACTTCCCCGAGAACCAGCTGCTCGCCGAGATCTACGCACAGGCCCTGGAGGCCAAGGACCTGAAGGTGACCCGCAAGTTCGACATCGGGGCCCGCGAGGTCTACTACGACCAGGTGGTCAAGGGCGGCATCAGCGTCTTTCCCGAGTACAACGGCGCGCTGCTGGCCGTCGCGGTCGACAAGACCAGCACCGCGACCAGCACCGCGGAGATCAACGCCGAGCTGAAGGCGAAGCTCCCGTCGTCGGTGGAGATACTCGACTCCGCCGCGGCCGAGGACAAGGACTCGGTCACGGTCACTTCCGAGACCGCCGAGAAGTACAACCTCAAGACGCTCGCCGACCTCAAGCCCGTCGCAGGCGACATGACCATCGGCGCCGGCTCCGAGTTCAAGACCCGCACGCAGGGCGCGGTCGGTCTGAAGTCGGTCTACGGCGTGGAGTTCGGCAAGTTCCAGCCGCTCGACGCGGGTGCCCAGAGCACGCTGCTCGAACTGCTGAAGAACGACACGGTCCAGGCCGCCAACCTGTACACCACCGACCCCTCCATCGTCGAGGACAAGCTGGTGGTCCTGGAGGACCCGAAGAACCTGTTCTCCTCGCAGAACATCACGCCCCTGGTCTACAAGTCCGCGGTCGACGACACGGCCAAGGCGGCGCTCAACGGTGTCTCGGCCAAGCTCACCACCGAGGACCTCCTGGAGATGATGAAGAAGCTCGTCAACGACAAGGAGGACGCCAGCACCGTGGCCAAGGAGTGGCTGTCGCAGGCCGGCCTCGTCAGCTGACCGGGGAAACGTCGTGAGCTGACCGGGGTGGTCTCCGGACCATTCCTGGGGCATGGCGATCCGGAGCGGGCGGTGCGACCGTGGATCCGACCACACCGTCACCGTCCGCCCGGCCGTGAGTCCCACGTCCCACAGGCAGGAACGAGGGCCAGGCGGCAACAAGGGCCGAGGAACGAGGGGATGCGTGCGACCGGCTGACGAGGAGTGGCGAGCGACCGGCCGGGGGATCGAGATGAGCGAGAGCGATGTCGACGAGGCCGGCACGCCCGGCGCCTCCGCCCGGCTGCACCAGCTCTTCGAGGGGCGTCGGCTCACCCCGACGCAGCGTCGTATCGCGCACTGTCTGGTCCGCCAGGCGGCGGACGTGCCCTTCCTGTCGAGTGTGGAGCTGGCCCAACTGGCCGGGGTGAGCCAGCCGTCGGTGACACGCTTCGCGGTCGCCCTCGGCTTCGACGGATATCCGGCGCTGCGCAGACATCTGCGGGAGGTCGCACCTGCCGCCGTCGCGGTGGACCGGCGGGCGGCCGAGCAACCAATACCAGCAAGCGGTGCAGGCCGAGATCGACAACCTGCGGCAGCTGGCCTCTCTGCTCGCCGACTCCGGGCCCGTGGAACGTGCGGGCCGGCTGCTCGCCTCCTCGCGGCCGCTGCCGGTGCTCGGACTGCGTGCCTCCGCCGCCCAGGCACGCGGCTTCGCCTACTTCGCCGCGAAGGTGCATCCCGACGTACGACTGCTCGACGAGGGCGGCTCGTTGCTCGCCGACCGCATCGACACCGCCCGGCATGCCGGGGCGAGCGCACTTCTGTGCTTCGCGCTGCCGCGTCATCCGCGCGAGCTCCTGGAAGCGCTCGGCCACGCCCGTGCCACCGGACTGACCGTGGTGACGATCGCCGACGGCACGTTCGCCCCGGTGGCCGCGCACAGCGACCTGCTCCTCCCGGCGGCCGTGGGCACCGGCCTGGTATTCGACACGGTGAGCGCTCCGGTCCTGCTGGGGCAGGTTCTCCTGGAGGTGATGTGCGACGGTCTGCCGGACGCTCAGGCCCGACTGGAGGAGTTCGACGCGCGGGCCGCGGCGCGCGGGCTGTTCGTCGACTGAACGGGTCATCCGCCGATCAGTCCGTCCCCTGACAGCCGAATGCCGCCGAGATAGGGGCAGCCCCATTTTGCGGGCGGAAGGTGCTGGTCAGCGCCGTATCGGCGAAGCAGAGCGGCGCATTGCGGTTGCATGATCGGTTGCGGGACGGAGCGGTGGTTCCCACGGTGGCCCCAGGAACTGCAGCTCTCGAAAGGACTGTGCATGCGTGCCCTTGTTTCCCGCGGACTCCTTCTGTCACCCCTGGTCTGCGCCGCTCTGGTCTTCGGTCCGCTCGGCACCGCCGCTGCCGCTGTCGACGTACCCCGGACGGTTCCGGGCGGTGCCGCCGCGGCATGGTCCTCCGCCGATGCGGACGTAGTGCTGGAGCGGCTCGACGTACTGGACAGGGTGAACCACCACGACCCCCTGCTCGACCCTCTGCTGGACGTGCTGTCCACCCTCACCGCGCGGCAGGCCGGCGGCCCCCTCGACGCGGTCGAGGCGACCGGTCTCGCGACGGCGGTGGAGGCGGCGAACGCCTCGCTCCAGCAGCGCCTGAAGGAGCGGGTCGCCCTCACCCCCAACACGACGGACCGGGCCGGGGTGGCCGCGGCCGACCCGGTCTCCGATCTGGTGGCCCAGCTCCAGGCGGCGATCGACAGCCTGGTCAAGGCGCTGACCTCGCTCGACCTGGGCGGGGTGCTCGGTGCGGTCACGGGCCTGCTGGGGCCGGTGCTCGGCCTGGTCACCGGGCTCCTCGGCGGCGCGACCTCCGCGGTGCCCGCGCTTCCGGCGCTGCCCGCCGCGGGCAGCCCGGCGACCGCTTCGTAGCGGCGGCGGTGCATGACGGCGGGGTGCGGAGGTTGTTTCTCCGCACCCCGCCGCTTCTCGTCCGACGGCCGGAATCCAGCGAACTTCCGCCGGGTTCACGTCCCGATCCCCTCGCACAGCCGAAAGTTAATGGGTCATTAGGAGATTTGAGGTGTGAAGGCACAGCACTGATGGCGATCCTCTTGTCATGAACCTGCGGCCCGATGGACGGGTCGCAGCCTCGTGGAGGTGTGGGATGCACCGCAGAGTCGCCGCTGGCCTTGCTGCCTCAACCATGGCCCTGATCACTGTCGTCGGCACCGCCACAGCGGCCGACGCAGCTCCCGCCGACAAGCCCCAGGTCCTCTCGAACTGGACCCAGACCAGCGCGTCGAGCTACAACACCTGGACCGCCGCCCGCGCGAACCAGGCCGCCTGGTCCGCGTACGCGTTCGACTGGTCCACCGACTACTGCTCCTCTTCGCCGGACAACCCCTTCGGCTTCCCCTTCTCCACGTCCTGCGCCCGGCACGACTTCGGTTACCGCAACTACAAGGCCGCGGGCACCTTCGACACCAACAAGCCGCGTCTCGACAGCGCGTTCTACGAAGACCTCAAGAGGGTCTGCCTCAACTACAGCGGCGCGACGAAGACGTCCTGCGACAGTACGGCGTGGACCTACTACCAGGCGGTGAAGCTGTTCGGCTGAGACCGCTGAGACGGCCGGTCGGCTGGTGGGTCGGCTGGTGGGCCGAGGAGATCCGGCCGGGCGAGGAGCTCCGGGACGCCGTGCATGCGGCGTCCCGCACTCGTTGAAGGGCAGTTCAACCGGCCACCGGCTCACCAACTGTGTCCTTAAAGGCCAGTCGGGGTGCCGGGCGGGTGATGCCTGACAGATCGTGGGCGGTGACGCTGTTGCGGTCGGCGACCGAGCGGCCCAGGGCGTGGTGCGGCCACAAGCCCGCCGCCACCCGGCGACTGCGCTCGCCCCACTCGCGGGCCGCCGGGCTGCTGGACTTGTAGTGGTTGAGGGCGAATCCGCCGGAGTGGATCCGCAGCAGACAGAAACCGCCGGGATAGTCCTTGACGGCGCTGACCTCCTGCAACGTCACATGCGGAGCCTGCGGCAGGACGGTCCGCTTGTTGCGGTGGGTGTGACCCGCGTGGTGGAGGAAGACGCCGGGGGCACCGGCGTAGGCGTCGAGCACGGCCCGTGCCTGGCGTCGGCCGAGCTGCTGGCCCCTGGTCACGGGAAAGACGGAGTCCCGTACGGTCAGCGGATGGTGGCCGAACACCACGGTGGGCCGATCCGAGTCCTCCTTCAACCGGGCCCGGAACCAGGACAGTTGCTCCGCACCGAGCCCGCCCGCGTCGGCGCCGTTGCCTTCCTTCAGGTACGTGTCGAGCCCGACGATCCGCAGCCCGCCGAGGTCGTGGGTGAAGTACGAGGGCGCCCCGCCGTCGAGGAACCCCGTCCGGAAGGCGTCCGAGTCCTCATGGCCGGGCCGGGGACGGTCGTGGTTCCCTCGTACGACGAAGTAGTCCCGCCCGTGGGCTCCGAACCCGTCCAGGATCCGCTTCGCCTCGGCCAGATCCCGCGGCGCGCCCCCCGCCGAGATGTCCCCGGCGGCCAGCAGCACATCCGCCCCGCGCCGCCGGGCCTCCTCGACCACCGCCCGGCTCATGATCTCCGGATACGGCGCGAGCCCCGCCTCCTGCGACACCCCTCGCATCATGGGCACGCCGCCCACCAGACCGGCGGTGGTCTCCCCGACGTGCAGGTCGTTGCAGAGGGCGATCGTCAGCAGGTGCCGCCCCGGCGGGGGCTGCGGGGTGGTGAACGAGTACGGGCCTCCGCGCGCCCCCAGTCCGTAGCGGTTGGTGCCGACGGCGTTGCCGCGGATGAGGTGCAGCGAGGTCGGAGTGGCGGCCACGCCCCGTGAGCGGGCCTGGTAGTAGTACGTCTGACCCGGCTCCAGACCCGTGAGCTCCACGTGGTGGTGAGCGGTGGGCCGGGCTTCCGATGCGGTGCGGTTCAGCCGGGTGGGATGAGTGCCGTAGACGACCTCGCCCTCCGTGACCGCGGGCAGCATATGGCCTGTCCCGTCGTCGGTGCCGGGTATTCCGGTGTGCCAGGTGATGACGGCGCTGTCCTCGGTCAGGGTGACCAGTTCCAGGTGGACGGCGGCAAGGAGATCCGGGGGATGGAGGCGGTTCTGGTGTGCGGGGCCGTGGAGGGCGGCTCGCAGCAGCGAGGGGGCCAGCAGGACGCCGGATCGCAGGACTTCGTAGGGAGCGGGGAGGGCGGCCAGGGCGGACAGGGACGCGAGGGGAGCGGACAGGCAGCAGCGCATGCCCTGTGCGTGCCCCCGCGCAGTGAACGCCGGCAGTGTTGCCGACGGCGGCACCAGGTATGGCACGCGACATCTCCGTCCGGGCGCGGCTCGACGTGGGTGGAACCGGCCGGTCGAGTGACCGGCGGTCAGCTCGTCGACAACGTTTTGCTGAACGGAGTGACGGGGCGCTCCACGCGCTCTCCATCCACCGTAATGTCCACCGCCTCGTTGTAGAAAGCCAGGAGCCCTGTGATGGTGGCCACCGGGGGTAGCGGTTCCGGGTAGCTCCAGACGAGGTTCGCGGGCACGTCGGCGTCGCCCCGCCACGACCAGTACTCGGCCGTCCCCTTGTAGGGGCACCCGGTGCGGTGGTCGGTCGGGACGAGGAGATCGAGGCGTACGTCCTCGCGCGGCACGTAGTAACGCACCGGCAGACCGGTCTCGAAGAGCAGCACTGGACGCCGGGTGTCCGCGACGACCGTGCCGTCGATCTCGACCCGGACATGGCGGCTGCTCGCCAGGGCGTCGACCCGCTTGTGCGGGTCCCGGGGGTGGATGAAGATCTCTTCCTCCTCCTCGTACCAGTGGTCGAGACCCCGGCCGCTGCGCCGGAACCACTCGAAGGCGATGTGTCCGGCCAGATCGTCGGCGGGGAATGTCCAGGCCGCGTTCTCCACCGGTTCGCCGTCGACTTCGAGGTCGTAGAAGATCCGCGATCCCGTGTGCGTGCCGGTCGGAGGATTCTTGGCCGGGCGGAGCAGGTCCTCGCGGACCTCCTCGCGGGGGAAGGCGTACGTCGGAACGGGCAGTGCGGGCTCCCACACGAGGACGGGGTGATGGCTGTCGACGACGGTGACGTCGCCCTTGCGGCCGCGTACCCAGCGTTCACTGGGCTCCCACAGGAGGCCCTCCGGCGTGGTCCGTACCGATCGCGCGGTGGGGAATGCACTCATCGTCCGGTCTCCTTCGGTCGGTTGGAACCTTCAGGTGCCCGGCGGCACAGCCCGGCACCTCCGACAGCAGTGTCCCGACCCACGCCCCCCACCGCGAGCCGACCACCGAGCCACAGCCGTCCGTCCAGGGCGACCGGACGCAAGCCGGAGCCGGCCGGCCGGCTCCGGCGGTCGGGCGTGAGGCGCCGTGCCAGCGAGTGGTGGGGGTCGGACGGGAGGCACCGTGCCGTCGGGTTGTGGGGTCGGACGCGAGGCACTGCGCCGCCAGTTGTGGGCGTCGGGCGTCAGTCACCGGCAGCCGGTTACGGCGGTCAGACGGCCACGACCCTGACCCCCGCCTCCTCGAACCCCTGTACCGCCTCCTCGCTCACCGCCGTGTCCGTCACCAGCGTGTCCACCGACTCGGCCACGCAGATCCTGGCGAAGGCGCGCCGGCCCAGCTTGCTGGAGTCGGCGGCGACGATCACGCGCTCGGCCCGTTCGCAGAGCAGCCGGTTGATCGCGGCCTCCGCCTCGTCGTGGGCGGCCGCGCCGTGCGTGACGTCGAAGGCGACCACGCCGAGCACGGCCACGTCGATGGTGATCTGGCTCAGTACACCGTCGGCGAGGGGACCGATCAGCTCGTACGACTGAGGGCGCGCGACCCCGCCGGTCACCACGATCTTGAACTGGGGGCGCACAGCAAGCTCGTTGGCGATGTTGAGCGCGTTCGTGACCACCGTCAGCGCGCGTGTACCGGACGCGAGGTCGGGCCGCACCGCGAGAGCGCGCGCCACCTCGGTGGTGGTCGTGCCGCCGGTGAGGCCCACCGCCTCGCCCTGCGTGACGAGGGCGGCCACCGCCTTTGCGATCCGTTGCTTCTCGGAGGCGTGCCGAGCGGTCTTGTAGCGCAACGGCAGTTCGTACGAGACGCCGTGCACGACCGCGCCGCCCCGGGTGCGGACGAGCAACTGCTGCTCGGCGAGCTGGTCGAGGTCACGCCGGATCGTCGCGGCCGACACCGCCAGCTCGGACGCGGCCTCCTCGACATCCAGCCGACCCCGCTCGACCAGCAGATCCAGCAGTGTCTTCCAGCGGGCGTCGCGCGACATCCGCACACTCCGTTCCTCGATCTTCCGTGACCCTAGCGCACCTTTAGCGCACCTTTCACGCGTCAGAATGCTTGTTTGTGCTTGAAAGCTCGCTATATCTTGCACAAACAAGCATCGATGGGAGGGTGTGCAATGACCCACGTCGAGCACGAGCTCAACAGCCAGCCCGATTGCTGGATCCTCGCCGCCGAGGAGGCCGCGGCGCACGGTGGCGCACTGCCCGCGGCGGGGGAGCGGGTCGCGATCGTGGGGTGCGGTACCTCCTTCTTCATGGCGCAGGCCGTCGCCGCGCTGCGCGAACGCTCGGGCCAGGGAGAGACCGATGCCGTCGCCGCGTCGGAGTTCCTGGGCGGCCGCTCGTACGACCGGGTGGTCGCCCTCACCCGGTCCGGCACCACCACCGAGGTGCTCGAACTCCTAGGGGACCTGAAGGGCCGTACCCGTACGACAGTGATCACCGCCGACCCGCGCACACCCGTCGTGGATTCCGCGGACGACGTGGTGGTGCTCGGCTTCGCGGACGAACAGTCCGTCGTGCAGACCCGGTTCGCGACCACCGCGCTCACCCTGCTCCGCGCCCATCTCGGTCTCCACACGGACGCAGTCGTCGCCGACGCCCGTACTGCCCTCAAGGAACCGCTGCCCGAAGGGCTCATGGACTGCGCGCAGTTCACCTTCCTGGGCCGTGGCTGGACCGTCGGGCTCGCGGGCGAGGCCGGGCTCAAGATGCGCGAGGCGGCACTGGCCTGGACCGAGGCCTACCCGGCGATGGAGTACCGGCACGGCCCCATCAGCGTCACCACCCGGGGGACAGCCACCTGGATGCTCGGCGAGGCGCCCCCGGGCCTGGCCGAACAGGTGCGCGCCACCGGCGGTCTGTGGGTGGCCGGCGAACTCGACCCGCTCGCCGAACTCGTCCGGGTCCAGCGCCTGGCGGTCGCGGCCGCCGCGGCCCGCGGGCTGAACCCGGACCGGCCGCGTCACCTCACGCGCTCGGTGATCCTCACCCGGACGTCCGGCTGAGTCGGCTCGACCACCCGATGAGAAGGAGGAGTTGTGCCACTTGCCGCAACCGGTGAACTCGTCCTCGCCGCCGCCAAGGAGCGGACCGCGGTCGCCGCGTTCAACGTCATCACCCTGGAGCACATCGAGGCGGTCATCGCGGGCGCCGAGTCGGCGGAGGCGCCGGTCGTCCTCCAAGTCAGCGAGAACGCCGTCAAGTTCCGCTGCGGACGGCTCCTCCCGCTGGCCCGCGCCGCGACCGCCGCGGCCGAACGCGCCGGTGTAGCCGTCGCGTTGCACCTCGACCACGTCAAGAGCGACGACCTGCTCCGACAGGCGGCCGACGCCGGCTTCAGCTCCGTGATGTACGACGCCGCCCGGCTGTCGTACGAGGAGAACCTCGCCGCCACCGGGGCCGCCGCCGACTGGGCACATACCCAAGGGCTCTGGATAGAGGCCGAGTTGGGCCAGGTCGGCGGCAAGAACGGCGCGGCTCCGCTGGACGCCCACGCGCCCGGCGCCCGTACCGACCCCGCCGAGGCCCGCGCATTTGTCGCCCAATCCGGCGTGGACGGCCTGGCCGTCGCGATCGGCAGCTCGCACGCGATGACCACCCGTACCGCGACCCTCGATCACCGCCTGCTCAAGCGGCTGACGGCGGTACTGGAGGTACCGCTGGTGCTGCACGGCTCCTCGGGTGTGCTGGACGATGAGCTGGCGAGGGCCGTCGTGGGCGGCATCGCCAAGGTCAACGTCGGTACGGCCCTGAACCTCGCGATGACCGGCGCCGTACGGGAGTTCCTCGCCGCCCACCCCTCGGCCATGGACTCCCGCGAGTACCTCGGCGTGGCGCGGGGGGCGATGACGGGGGCGGTGGCGCGGCTCATCGGGGTACTGCGCGGGTGACGTCCGGAGGCCGCGCTCCACCCCGCAGGAAGGGCGCGCTCGCGAGGGCGTCGACCTCCCTCGCGAGGGTGCGGGACCGTCGACGTGCGGATGAGGGACCGCCGTAGTGCGGTGTGGGGTTCGCCACGCACCCTGCGGGGCGCTACTTCCGGACGGCCCGAAGCACCACGAACTTCGCGTCGCTCGCCATGAGTTCACTGTTGCCGAAGAGCCTGCGCAGCTTCAGGTGATACCCGAGGTGGCGGTTGCCGATCACCCACAGTTCGCCGCCCGGCCGCAGCGCGCGGCGCGCGTCCGTGAACATCCGCCAGGCCGTGGCGTCCGTCGTCGCCTGGTGCGAGTGGAACGGCGGATTGTTGAGTACGAGATCGACGCTTCCGTCGGCGATGTCCGTCAGCCCGTCACCGACGCGGAACTCCGCTTTCGTACCCTCGATGTTCGCGGCGAACGTCTCCCGTGCGGAGGCCACCGCCTGGTACGACTCGTCGACGAACAGCACCTCGGCCTCGGGATTGGCCAGCGCGGCCGCCGTACCCACGACTCCGTTGCCGCAGCCCAGATCCGCGATGCGCTCGGGACCGCGGCTGCGCGGCATGTGCTGGAGGAGGAACCGGGTGCCGACGTCGAGACGGTCGGCGCAGAAGACGCCCGCGTGGTTGATCACGGTCCGGCCGGAGACCGCACCGACACCGTCGGGGAGTTCGTAGCTGTACGGCCACGGGTTGGAGTTGCGGGCGATCCCGGGGAACGGCGTGCAGAAGATGAGCCGGGCCTTCTTCTCGGCCAGCGAGGTGCGGGTCGGGCCGAGGATCCGCTCGAAGAGGTGCAGCGTCGAGGTGTGGATCTCCTTGACCATCCCCGTGCCGACCACGACCGTCCCCTCGTGCACGCCGGGCGCCAGCCGGTGCAGCTGGTCCTCCAGGAGACCGAGGCTCTTCGGCACCCGGACGACCAGCACGTCGATGCGGTCGGGAGGTGTGTCCTGTGTGGTGAGAAGAGGCACCGCGGACTCCTCGACACCGGCTCGCGCCAGGTTCGCCCGCGTCGCCTCGCGGGCGAGGAAGGAGTCGGTGATCTGCGTCGGCCGGTGTGCCGAGAGCGCCGTGGCGAGCGCGCCCCACCGGTCACCGACCACCACGACCGAGCCCGACAGCGGGGTCCCGCTCTCCGCCAGATGCCGCAGCAGATACGTATCGGCGGCGTCCCAGGCGCGCAGCTGGTCGCGGGTGTCCTCGGGGAAACGGGCGAGTGCGTACTCGCCCCAGGGTGTAGCCATAGAGTCGGTCATCGTAGGTCAAGGCTAACGGAGCCGCAGCTCAGCGCGGTGGGCGAGGACAGGCCGATGTCGATGTTGTTCCCCCGGGACCGTACGGAGATCGCTCCGGACGCGGTCCACGTGCCCGACTGGCTCGACGCCGACCGTCAACGGCAGCTCCTGGAAGCGTGCCGCGCCTGGGCCCGCCCGCCTGCCGGCCTGCGGACGGTCCGCACCCCGGGCGGCGGCACGATGACCGCCCGGCAGGTCTGCCTGGGCCGGCACTGGTATCCGTACGGCTACGCCCGCACGGTCGTCGACGGCGACGACAGCCCCGTGAAACCGTTCCCGGGGTGGCTGGACGACCTCGGCCGCCGCGCGGTCAGGGATGCCCTCGGAGCCGGGGCCTCGGTGGCCGCGTACGACGTCGCACTGATCAACTTCTACGACGCCGACGCCCGCATGGGCATGCACCGCGACAGCGACGAGAGGTCGGACGCGCCGGTGGTGTCGCTGAGCCTGGGCGACACGTGCGTCTTCCGGTTCGGGAACACCGCGACGCGCACACGGCCGTACACCGATGTAGAGCTCCGCAGCGGTGACCTGTTCGTGTTCGGCGGGGCGTCCCGGCTCGCGTATCACGGGGTGCCACGGGTGTACGCGGACACGGCGCCGCGCGAGTTGGGGCTGACCGGACGGCTGAACATCACGCTGCGGGTGAGTGGCCTCTAGACGATTGGAGGGGCCACCGTAGGAGCGGATCATGGGAGACTCGCCCTCATGAACGGCAAGGCGGGCCCCCGGGCGGCGGGGGAAGGGAACACGCGGGCGCGGCTGGACCGGGGGCGCGGGGCGCTCGGCCCCGCTCTGGAGCTTGTGCACACCGGGCGTGCGCCGACGCGTGCCGTGCTCACCGCCGAGCTGGGCGTCACCCGGGCGACCGCGGGAGCGGTGGCCGCGGAGCTGGAGGCCCTGGGGCTGATCAGGGTCGACGCGCGGCCCGGCGCGGCGGCCGGTTCGCAGGGGCGGCCCTCGCATCGCCTGGAGGTCGCTGAGGACGGTCCCGTCGCGCTCGCCGCGCAGGTGCACGCCGACGGATTCCGCGCCGCGCTTGTCGGTCTAGGCGGGCGTCTCGTCGCCACCGCGCCCGGCTGCGAGACGGTCGACGCCGATCCGGCGAAGGTGCTCGGCTCCGTCGTCGAGGTCGGCGCGGAGCTGCTCCGCGAGTCGGGGCTGCGTTGCGTGGGCGCCGGACTCGCCGTGCCGTCCGCCGTCGCCGAACCCGAAGGGCTCGCGCTCAACCCGCTGCACCTGGCCTGGCCCGCGGGCTCCCCGGTGCGCCAGATCTTCGCCGAGAAGGTGCGCGCGGCCGGAATCCAGGGGCCCGCGTTCGCCGCCAACGACGTCAACCTCGCGGCCCTTGCCGAACATCGGCACGGCGCGGGCCGCGGCGCCCGCGACCTGCTCTGCGTGGCCACCGGGCACCGGGGTGTCGGCGGCGCCCTCGTCCTCGACGGCCGCCTCCACACGGGCAGTTCGGGGCTCGCCCTCGAAGTCGGCCACCTCACCGTCAACCCCGCGGGCCGCCCCTGCTATTGCGGCAGCCGCGGTTGTCTCGACGTCGAGGCGGACCCGTTGGCCTTCCTCATCGCGGCCGGCCTCGATCCCGGCCCCGAGGTGTCGCTGCTCCAGCAGGCCAACGACCTGATCCGCCACCAGTACGCCGCCCCGGCCATCCGGCTGGCCACCGAGGCCCTGATCGACCGCCTCGGCCTCGGCCTGGCAGGCCTGGTCAACATCCTCAACCCGGACCGCATCATCCTCGGCGGCCTGCACCGCACCCTCCTCGACGCCGACCCCGGCCGCCTACGAGCCGTCGTCGCCGCCCGAAGCCTCTGGGGCCAGAGCGGCGGCGTACCCATCCTCGCCTGCACCCTGGACCACAACAGCCTTGTCGGAGCGGCCGAGTTGGCCTGGCAGCCGGTGCTGGACGATCCGTTGGGGGCGTTGGCGCTCTAGGGGCCGTGCGCGACTCGCGAGCACCTCGACCAGTGGTCGGGGCAGGGTCCGCCGGCGCGGGGCCACCTGCTCGGGTGTGGCGAAGCTCCGCCTGTCCGTGGGCGTTTCGGTGGCTCAGGAGTCGAAGTAGTGCGCCACCCCGTCGCCGAGCGACCAGTCGATCGACGCGTTCTCGGTCAGAGTGACGAACATGTTCCGTGGCTCGGTGCCGGCATACTCCTGGGCGAGCTCGGCGATCCGTCTGAAGAGCGCCTGCTTCTGCGATGGAGTCCGTCCCGAGCGCATGGTGATCGCCACGTACACGATGCCGTCGCCGCGATGCACGCCGAGGTAGCCGTCATAGCGCAGCGTGCTGCGGACGCCGTCGTGGCCGACCAGGACCTGGAACCGGTCGTCGGGCGGGACGCCGATCGTCTCGACGAGAGCCTCGTGCACGGCGCGGCCGAGCGCGTCGAGGCGGTCGGTGTCGGCTCCCAGCGTGTCTAAGCGAACCAAGGGCATGTCAGGACCACTCCACGGCGAAGGCGCTGGCTGGATTGTGGATGAAGAGGTTTTCCACCAGCCCCTCGCCCACGGCGAGTTCGAGCCTCGGCCGCACCCGGCGCAGCAGATACGGCATCCCCGGACCGCCGTTGACCGAACGAGCCGCGGCGGTCGTCGTGTCGCCGCCCAGGAGCAGACGGTCGCCGAAGCCGGCGTCGGCGAGGGTGCGTAGGGCATCGGGCATGCGCCAGTCGGTGGCGTGGTTGGCGCGGGAGGGGCCGTCGAAGGCGAGATAGGCGCCCGACGTGGCCGCCTGGCGATGGGTCACGAAGTCCGGGGAGCGGTTCAGATGCCCGAGGATCACACGCTCGGGAGGCACCTCCAACTCCCCGCACAGCAGGTCCAGTACGTCGAGTGCGCCCGTGCCCAGCTCCAGGTGGACGGCGATCGGCGCACCCGTGGCGTGGTGAGCCTCGGCCGCCGCGGTCATCGTCCAGCGGGCGTGCGCGTCCAGGGCGTGGAAGCCGCCCGCGACCTTGATCAGTCCGGCCCGGACTCCCGACGTGCCGATGCCCGTCGTCAACTCGGAGACGAAGACGTCGGCCAGCTTGCCGCGCAGTTCGGCGAGCAACTCCGGTGTGTAGTGCGCCGCTTGGTGGAGTCCGGTCGCGG
Source organism: Streptomyces sp. NPDC005808 (assembly GCF_042871385.1). NCBI lineage: Bacteria > Bacillati > Actinomycetota > Actinomycetes > Kitasatosporales > Streptomycetaceae > Streptomyces > Streptomyces sp. NPDC005808. The sequence goes on from NZ_JBIAIK010000011.1 coordinate 33,631, forward strand.
CGATCACTTGGACGCCGGTGTCACGGGCGATCAGCGGCAGGTCCGCGGCACCTCGGCCCATGCCGTAGGGCGTCCACTGCACGACGCTCCCACCGCCCGCCTCGCGGAACGCCGTCAGTTCGGCCCGCGCGGCGGAGGCGTCGTCGAGTTCCTGCCCGGCGAGTCGGGGGCTGCTCAGGAAGAGGTGGTCGTGCGCGTCGCACACTCCCAAGTCCTCGGGGAGCACGTCCCCGAGGACGGTACGGACCGCGGTCACCACTGCCGGCCACGCGGGAGTCGGTCGCGCTCGGGCGTGTTGACGTACAGCACCTGGAACACCTCACCCGGCGCCTTCGGAACGTCGTGGTCCCAGAGCGAGAAGTGCACGAGCTCCCAGTGACGCGGATCGACGACGGCGGCCGCGCACACCGCACCGTCCAGCTCGGCCAGCCGCTCGGCCTCCCGAACCGCCTCCGCCATCACCTCGGACAGCCGCACCCCCTCGGGCACGCTCTGCCGCCGCCGCACGGCGACCGTGGCCGTGGAACCCGCGGCGACCCCCTCCTCGTACGCCAGGCAGGTCCAGTGCCGCACCTCGGGCCGCCCGAAGTCGTCGACGAGACCCTGGAAACCCGGCCCCCAGAGAAAGGAGTTCATGCCCTCCGGGGAGTTCCACAGATAGAACGGGCCGTACTGGTTGACAGGCGACCCGTCGACACCGCGCTCGCGCATCAGATACGCCTTCAGGCCGAGGCCGGGGAAGTCGTCGAGCAGCGGCCCCCTGCCCGTCGCCCGAGCGCGGATGACGTCCATGTCGTAGTCGGCGGGCAGCGTGAGCTCGTACTGCATGGCGTGCATCGTGTGCCTCCTGAAGGGTTCAGTGGGGAATCGACTGGGTGGCGCCGTCCGGCCTGAGCAGGGCAAGCAGTCCGCGAACTCCCGTGTCGAACGCGGCCGGTGAACCGGAGGCGCGCGCCAGTACATAGCCGCCCTGCACGGTCGCGACGATCGTCGCAGCGATCTCCTCCGCGTCGAGTGATGCGGCGAACTCGCCCTGTTCCTTGCCCTCTTCGACGATTCCCGCCAGCCGCTCACGCAGCCAGTCGATCGTCTCGTCGACCGGCGTGCGCAGCTCCTCGCTCGCGACCACGTCCGGGTCCATCGTCAGCCGCCCTACGGGGCAGCCGCGCAGGACGTCGCGCTCGCGGCGCAGATACGCCTCGATGCGCTCGTACGGCGATCCGGGCGCGCTCAGTACTCCCTCCGCCGTAGCACGCAGTTCCTCGGCGGTGCGGCGGATCGCGGCGAGTGCCAGATCGGGTTTGCCTTTGAAGTGGTGGTACATGCTGCCCTGCCCCGCGCCCGCGCGCTCCAGGATCGCCTTGGGGCTGGTGCCCACGTAACCGCGCTCCCACAACAGCTCGCGCGTGGACTCGATCAGCCGCTCCGGAGTGCTCATGACCGTACTGTACATACTAGTAGTTACAAAAGTCGAGGGGCCGGGGGAGCAGTCGAGTGGAGGGTTCGTACTCCCGTGGAGGTACGCACAGTGCCGCTGGCCGTACGACGACCGGGACCCCCTCCTGGAGCGAGGCTCAAGGCATCGAAAACCCATCCCGCGGTGGATCGGAAACGGTCCCGCAGAGGAGATGACCGATATGCAGACCCTGGCGAACTGGGACGGCGGCCCCGGGCCGTGGATCCTCTTCTTCCCGCTCATCTGGGCGGCCGTCGTGATCGGCGTCGCAACTGTCCTGCGCCGCACCGTCTGGCGTGGCCGTCGCGGTCCGTGGCGCGCCATGGCCGACCCCCGCCCGACGGGTGACGCGCCGATCGCCGTGCTCGGCCGCCGCTTCGCCTCCGGTGAGATCGACGAAGACGAGTACTGGCGGCGGCTCTCCGTCCTGGACGAGCAGTTCGGGCCTACGGCCAAGGGCGGTGCGGCATGACCACCGTGACGGTCACTCAGGCGGCGGCGCGTGTCACCGACGCCGTCAAGGTGTACGGCAGCGGGGACACCGCCGTGCGGGCCCTGGACGGGGTGAGCGTCGGCTTTCCGGCTGGGCGCTTCACCGCGATCATGGGGCCCTCGGGCTCCGGCAAGTCCACCCTGATGCACTGCGCGGCCGGCCTGGACACCCTCACCTCGGGTGCGGCCTTCATCGGCGACACCGAGCTGAGCACGCTCGACGACCGCCGCCTCACCCTGCTGCGCCGCGACCGCGTCGGCTTCGTCTTCCAGGCGTTCAACCTGGTCCCGACGCTGACCGTCGCGGAGAACATCACCCTGCCGCTGGACCTCGCGGGGGCGAAAGGTTCGCGTGAGTGGATCGACGCGCTCGTCGACGTCGTCGGCCTGCGCGACCGGCTCCACCACCGCCCCAGCGAGCTCTCCGGCGGACAGCAGCAACGTGTCGCCGTGGCAAGGGCGTTCGCCGGACAGCCCGATGTCGTCTTCGCCGACGAACCGACCGGAAACCTCGACTCGCGCTCCGGCGAGGAGGTGCTCGGCCTCCTCGGCCGGGCGGTGCGCCAGATGGGCCGAACGGTCGTCATGGTCACCCACGACCCCGTCGCCGCCGCGCACGCCGACGAGGTCGTCTTCCTCGCCGACGGCCGCCTCGTGGACCGGATGGAATCCCCGACGGCGGACAGGGTCTTGGACCGGCTGAAGGCCTTCGACGGCAAGGGGGCGCCGTCATGAACGCCTCCCTGGGCATCAGCGTCTCCTCCCTGCGCGCCCACAAGCGACGCTTCGCCGGTACGTTCCTCGCGGTGGTCCTCGGTGTCGCCTTTCTGGCCGGAACACTCGTCATGGGCGACACCCTGCGCGCCGGCTTCGACACGATGTTCGGCAACGCGAGCAGCGGCACCGACGCCGTCGTCCGCAGCGCCGACACCATCACCACCCCCGGCGAGAGCGAAGGCGTCCGGCAGCCCGTCGACACCGGCCTGGTGTCGGCGATCGAGAAGACCCCGGGCGTGGCGGCCGCTGTGCCCGACATCCAGGGCGCCGGCCAGCTCATCGGCGCCAACGGCAAGCCCATCGGCGGCCAGGGACCGCCCACCCTCGCGGGCAACTGGATCGACGACCCGGAGCTCAACGCCTACCAACTCGCCGAAGGCCGCGCCCCGTCGAAGTCCGGCGAGGTCGTCGTCAACCGAGGCGCCGCCGACAAGGGCGACCTGAAGATCGGCGACACCACCACGCTGCGCACCCCCGACCCCGTCAAGGTGACGATCGTGGGCCTCGCGACCTTCGGCGGCGAGGACGGCATGGCCCAGGTGACCTTCACCGGCATGACCCGGGCCGACGCCGAGAAGTACCTCACCGCCAAGCCCGGCGAGGCCGCGAACATCCGCGTGCGGGCCGGCCCCGGAGTCAGCCAGGAGGAACTCGTCTCCGCTCTGACGCCCGTACTGCCGACCGGAGTTGAGGCGATCACCGGCCAGGAGTCGGCCCAGGAGAACACCGACATGATCTCCAGCCAGTTCCTGAGCATCTTCACCACCTTCCTCCTGGTGTTCTCCGGCGTTGCGCTCCTCGTCGCGACCTTCTCCATCCACAACACCTTCGCGATCGTCGTCGCCCAACGCACCCGTGAGAACGCTTTGTTGCGTGCGCTCGGCGCCTCACGCCGTCAGGTGACCGTCTCGACGCTCATCGAGGCGAGTGCCGTCGCGGTGATCGCGTCGGTCGCGGGACTCGTCGCCGGTATCGGCATCGCGGCCGGACTGCAAGCGCTCTTCCCGGCCATCGGATTCCCGTTCCCTGAGGGCGACTTGGTGATCAGCGCGCTGTCCATGGCGTTGCCGCTCGCGGTCGGCGTCATCGTCTGCCTCGGCTCCGCGCTGCTGCCCGCCGTCCGTGCCGGACGTACCGCACCGCTGGCCGCGCTGCGCGAGACGGCCGTCGACCAGTCCGGGGCCTCCAGCACCCGCGCCGTGGTCGGTGGCGGTCTGGCCGCGCTCGCGATCGGTATCACGCTGTTCGGCGTGCTGGCGAGTCCGTCCCTGTGGCTCGCCGGCCTGGGCGCCGTCCTGGCCCTCGTCGCCTTCGTGGTCCTCGGTCCCGTCGCGTCCTCGACAGCCGTACGGGTCCTCGGCATGCCCCTCGACAGGCTGCGCGGTGTCACCGGCGGACTCGCCCGGCGCAACGCCCTGCGCAGCCCGAAGCGGACCGCCGCCACCGCGAGCGCCCTGATGATCGGTGTCGCCGTCGTCTCACTGTTCACGGTCTTCGGCGCCTCGCTCAAGGCCACCATGGACCAGACGGTCTCCCGGTCCTTCGCGGGTGATGTCGCCGTCAGCACCCCGTCGTTCGGCGCGGGCGGCAGCGGTCTGAGCCCGAAGCTGGCACCCGCGATCGCCGGGCAGCCCGCGGTCGAGAACGCCGTCGGCCTGGGCCGTGGGGTCGCCGAGGTCAACGGCAAGGGGCGGGCCTTGACCGTCACCGACCCGGTCATTCTCGGCAAGGTCTTCGACCTCGGCGACGTACGCGGCTCGCTCGACGACCTCGGCACCGACGGCATCGCGATCACCGAGAACGAGGCCGACAAACAACACCTCAAGGTCGGCGACACGGCCCAACTCGCCTTCATCGACGGCGAGAAGGAGCCGTTCACCGTCCGCGCGGTCTATGGACAGTCGGAACTCGCGGGCGACTACGTCATCACCCGCGCCGCCTGGAACCCGCACCGCACCCAGGACGCCGACACCCTCGTCGCCGTCTCCTTCAAGGACGGCGTGAGCGCGGCCGACGGCAAGGCCGCGGTGCAGAAGGTCGCCGACCAGTACGGCAGTCCCGAGGTGCAGACCCGTGAGGAGTACGCGCAGTCCTCGGCCGGCGGCATCGACATGATGCTGACCCTGGTCTACGCCCTGCTCGCCCTCGCGGTGCTCATCGCACTGCTCGGCATCGCCAACACCCTGACACTCGCGATTCACGAGCGCACCCGCGAACTCGGCCTGCTCCGGGCCGTCGGACAGACCCGGGCGCAGCTGCGCGCCATGGTCCGCTGGGAATCCGTCCTGGTCGCCGCCTTCGGTACGGCGGGCGGCCTCGCCCTCGGCGGCTTCCTCGGCTGGGTGCTCGTCAAGGCCTCGGACGGCGCGAGCGACAGCGCCTTCGCCTTCGCGATACCGCCCGTGCAACTGGTCGTGGTCGCCCTGGTCGGCCTCGCCGCCGGAGGCCTCGCGGGCCTGCGTCCGGCACGTCGGGCGGCACGCCTGGACGTGTTGCGCGCCATCGCCACCGAATGACGTACGAGGAGGGTGTCACCGCCCGGTCAGCCGGCAACGGCGGACCGGGCGGGAGCGTGTTCGGGCCTGCGACCGCCGACCGGGTGCAGGCGTGGGGCCTCGCATGCCGTGTCGTACGGGGAAAGGACGGGCATCGCCACGGCGGGCTCCGGCGCCGGAAGGGTGAACCACACGACCTTGCCGGACTCGCCGTCGGGACGCACCCCCCAGCTCTCGCTGACCGCGGCGACCAGCGCGAGGCCACGTCCGCAGGTGGCGGCGGAGTCCGCGTCCCGAACCTCGGGAAGGCGGGGGTCGTGGTCGTGCACCGAGACCGTGAGCCGGTCGAGCAGCAGCTCGATCTTCACGGTGCACAGTTTGTCGGGCTGGGCGTGCCGATGGACGTTGGTCAGCAACTCGGTCACACCGAGCGCGGCCGGGTCTATCAAGGGGTCCAGATGCCAGTAGCGCAACTGCGCAGATACGATTCTGCGGACCTGGCCGATCCGCGACGGCAGGGCTTGGAGCTCCACCGTGCAATGCCTGCTTGGCTGGCTGATCACGGCTGCGACTCCCCGAATTGAGGTCCGGAAGAAGACGGAGATCGGATCCAGCAGAGTGGCTGAGTGCAACGGCCGCCTGCTGACGTGGCCGGCGGGCTGGTTCGCAGCGTTATCGCCGGTAAACCCAGAGTAGTGATGTGAGAACAGAGTGACTCAAGGGGTGCGGTCCTGCAACTCCGCGGGTACTTCTGCCCCCGCAGCCCCGCAGCCCCGCAGCCCCGCAGCCCCGCAGCCCCGTCGCCGTGACTTCAGTGCTTGCGTCCTGCCGCCTTGCGTACGGCTTCTATGAAACGGCGGGCCGAGGGCGGGCCAGGCTTGCCGGGTGCGGGGTCGTGCTCGCCGAGGGTGAGTGAGTAGCGGGTGCCGTTGACATCCGCCAACGCCCGGTCCTCGGGCGCGAACCACGGCTTGGAGGCGCGCACCGCCTGGACGGGAGCACTGTCGATCTCGCTCCCGTAACTGGTGAGCAATTCCAGCCTGCCGTCACTGATCCGGACCTGTCCGGCCCGGGTGAGTGAACGCAGCCTCTTCCCGATCCGCACGCCCGTGGCCGTGAACTCCGGCTCCGCCATGATGCCCCGCCCCCTTGTGCGCTTCGGCTGTGCTGTGCCGTGATCCAGTGTGCACCTCACCGGGAGGGACCGGCTCGTTCTCGATGAGCGTTGTGCTGCCGGTCCCTGTTCCCGCGGTGCAGTCTGCCCGCACCGGGCAGCGAGCACCAGTGCGCATGGCGGTGCAGTGACGGGAACGGGAGTACTTGTCCGGATGCGCCCCCGCCGTCCCGCACACTCCTGCCCCTCGGGTGCCTTTGGGGTGCTCAAAGGCATGTTTATGCAGGTGAGAAGCGTGCGGAAGGTGCCTATGATCGAAGGTGTCCGACCTCGCGATCCGGCGTCGGCACAACCCGAAGGAGCCCGCCGTGACCACCCCTCAGCAGACCCGGACCGGCGAAACCCTCGATGTCGACCACAGCGACCCGGAATACCGGACCTGGCTCAAAGAAGCCGTACGCAAGGTGCAGGCCGACGGCAACCGATCGGCCGACACGCATCTGCTGCGCTTCCCGCTCCCCGAGCACTGGGGCATCGACCTGTACCTGAAGGACGAGTCGACGCACCCCACGGGCAGCCTCAAACACCGGCTCGCCCGCTCACTGTTCCTCTACGGACTGTGCAATGGCTGGATCCGCCCGGGCCGCCCGGTCATCGAGGCGTCCAGCGGCTCGACGGCCGTCTCCGAGGCCTACTTCGCGGGGCTCATCGGCGTGCCCTTCATCGCGGTCATGCCCCGCACGACGAGCGCCGAGAAGTGCCGCCTCATCGAGTTCCACGGCGGCCGGTGCCACTTCGTGGACGATTCCCGCAAGATGTACGAGGAGTCCGTCGCCCTCGCGGCAGAGACCGGCGGCCACTACATGGACCAGTTCACCTACGCGGAACGGGCGACGGATTGGCGCGGCAACAACAACATCGCCGAATCCATCTTCCGCCAGCTGGAGCTGGAACGGTTCCCGGAGCCCGCGTGGATCGTCGCCACGGCCGGCACCGGCGGCACGTCGGCGACCCTCGCGCGCTACGTCCACTACATGCAGCACGACACCCGTATCTGTGTCGCCGATCCGGAGAACTCGTGTTTCTTCGAGGGCTGGACCACCGGCGACCCAGACGTCACCTGCGACTGCGGCTCGCGTATCGAGGGCATCGGCAGGCCGCGGATGGAACCGAGCTTCGTGCCCGGCGCCATCGACCGGATGATGAAGGTGCCGGACGGGGCCAGTGTGGCTGCCGTACGCGCGCTGGAACGGGCCATCGGCCGCAAGGCGGGCGGCTCGACCGGAACCGGCCTGTGGGGCGCACTGAAGATCGTCGCCGAGATGGTCGCGGAGGGGCGTACGGGGAGTGTGGTGACGCTGCTGTGCGACCCCGGGGACAGGTATCTCGACAAGTACTACTCGGACGAGTGGCTGGCCGAACAGGGGCTGGACATCGAGCCGTACACGAGGGCGATCGCGTCGCTGCTGGAGACGGGCGTCTGGCAGGACTGGCGTGGGTGAGACGCCGCTGGGGTGGGTGGTCAGGTGCCGGTGGGAGGTCGGTGGGGTGGTCAGGTGCCGGTGGGACGTCGGTGGGACGGTCAGGCGCCGGTGGGACACCGGTGACACGGTCTCGTACCGGTGAGAATTTTTGTCGAGGTCAGACGCCGCTGGGACGGTCTTGTGCCGGTCAGACGGTTGTCGAGAGGTCAGCCGCCGCCGGGACGATCACGCATACGTCAGCCGTTCGTCGACGCCAGTCGCCGGTCCAGCGCCGTCACCGCGTCGCGGAACGTTCGTCCCAGCCCTGCCCGGCTCAGCCTCAGGGCCAGCCGGAAGAACGCTGTGCCGTCCGTGACGAAGGTCCACTGGACCCGCGTGCCCGCCCCGGCCGGCGTGAGCCGCCACTCCTCGACCAGGGCGCGGGCCCCGGGCGCGTTCGTGACGTCCACCCGGTACGTGTACACCTCGGGAGCCGTGGCCGCGAGGACCGTCTCCTGGAAACGAATGCCGCCCCGGAGCCGGATCTCACGCCCGGCGCCGTCCTCGGTCGGCCGGGCGAGCGTCACCGCCGAGAACCACTCGGTCCAGCCGGGAACATCCTCGGCGAGCGCGTGGAAGACCGCCTCCGGGGACGCCGTCACCACCCTGGCGAACACCAGACGCACCGGAGCGCTCTCGATGAACTCCGGTCCTACCGGGCGCAGTCGGCGTGCCATGTGCGAAACCCCCTGGCGGGACACGGTCCCGGGCGGAAACGGGCGATGACGGAACGCTCCCGCACCGGCACGGCGGCGAGGGAAGGGGCACCATAACCGGCGGACCGTCAGGTGTCTGTACCGTCTCCGGGCTCACCGGCCACCACCACGCGCCTGAGGTGCTCCGAAATCTCCTCGCGGGCATCGGCCGGCAGACCCGCGTCGGTGACGAGCGTGTCGACCTGTTCGAGTGCGGCGAACGAACTCAGGCCCACCGTGCCCCACTTGGTGTGGTCGGCGACCACGACGACACGCCGCGCGGACTGCACCAGCCGCCGGTTGGTCTCGGCTTCCGCCAGATTCGGCGTCGACAGTCCGGCCTCGACCGATATCCCGTGCACACCCAGGAACAGCACGTCGAAGTGGAGCGCCACGATGGCCTGATCAGCCACGGGCCCCACCAGTGAGTCGGACGGCGTGCGCACCCCGCCCGTCAGGACGACCGTGGCGGCGCCCTGCCGCTGGCCGGAGACGCGCTGCGCCGAATGGAAAACATCCGCCACCCGCACCGAGTTGGTGACCACGGTCAGATCAGGGACGTCCAGGAGATGCTGGGCCAGCGCGTATGTCGTCGTGCCGCCCGAGAGCGCGATCGCCGTGCCCGGCGCGACCAACTCGGCGGCGGCGCGCGCGATGTCCTCCTTGGCGGTGAGCTCCAGGCCCGACTTGGCCTCGAAACCCGGTTCGTGCGTGCTCGCCTCGACCAGCGGCACCGCCCCGCCGTGCACCTTCTCCACCACGCCCTGGCGGGCGAGGGCGTCGAGATCGCGGCGGACCGTCATGTCGGAGACGCCGAGCCTGCGGGTCAGTTCGTTCACGCGGACGCCGCCACGGCGGCGTACTTCGTCGAGGATCAGGGCACGACGCTGCTCCGCGAGGAGGTTCTGATTCTCACTCACGTCCGCTCCGGTTCCTTTCGTCCAAACCTGTCGGCACTCCGCCCGAACCCACTCCCACGTGGACATTCTCCCCGTCCGAGGGCTTCAGGACGCCTCATCCTCGCACGGGTCACCGACAGCCGCGCCACTGCTCGTACAGACTCCCGTCGCGGTGGTGTCACACGTATCGGGGAGATTCAGTGACGACGGGTGCACACACCGTCCGCGGGCGGGATCCTTGTACCTGCACATGACACATGGGATACATGCGGCACGGGGGAAGTGCGAAGCGGTGGAAGCTGCACGGGAAAACGGTTCGACAGGGGAGCTCCGCAGCCCCGAACAGCGGCCCGAAGCGGCCGCGCCCGCCCTGGAACTCCTGGTTCACGGAGTGGGCGGAGCTTCACCCGAGGGGATGCTCGACGACCCACGGACGGTGCGCGTCACCGGCGACGAGACGGCGGCCGTCTACCGGCGCATCGCCGACGCCGACGCCGAGCAGCACCCTGACACCCCACGGAGCCAACCGGTGCCCGAGGCCTACGTGTGGTGCAACCTCACGTCGGGCAACGGCTCCCGCGCCCTGTGGCTGTTACTGCTCCCCTTCATGGTCGTCAACCTCGCGCACTGGATGCGTCCCACCACCCGGGGCCGCAGACGCACGGTCCGCCTGTACGGCCTGCTGGTCCGTCTGGCCGGACTCACCCTCACCGTGCTCCTGGTCGCCGCCGCCTGCGAGGTCGCCCTCGACCTGGCCGCCTGGCAGTGCGCGGGCACGCGCGCGTGCGCCGCGGAGCACTCCTGGCTGGAGTTCCTCTCACCGGCCGCGTCGGACGACGGCTGGTGGAGTCAGCCGGGCCGCCGCCTCGCCCTGGCCTCCCTGGTGCCCACGGCGCTGACCGTCCTCCTGTGGTACCTGTCCCACCGGACCTGGAGTGCCTACGAGTCGCAGCAGCCGATGTCCCGTAAGGCGGAGCCCGACGAGGAGACCGGCCGGTCAGGGCTCGGCCGGCCGGGATTCTGGTACGGGCGACGGCTGGTGGCCCGGCTGCGTGCCGCGCACACCGCCGCGGGCCTGCTGACGGTCGCCGCCGCCGTCGGCACCTCCGCCGCACGCTACGACCGCACGTCCCAGGGGGCCGGCGTACTGGCGACCCTGGGCCTGCTCCTGGACCTGACCCTCGTCGCGGGCTTCGTCGTCGTGGTGTGGGTGGTGTGCCGCAGGGGCCGCACCGAGAACCGCCTCGACGAGGAACTCGACCAGCCCCTGGTGCGCTGGCTGCCCACGGGTTCCGTCATCCTGCTGACCCTGACCCTTTTCTACGCCGGCTGGTCGCGGCCCGGCTGGCACTCGCAGGGGCGGCTGCCCGGCGACATGACCTTCGGCGGTATCGCTCTCCTCCAGGGGCTGCTCGTCATCGTGCTGGGCGTGGTGGCCCACATCCTGTTCCGCGCCCGGCCCGACACACGTACCGCGATGCGCGGACTGGCCGGTCCAGCCGTCGCCATGCTGGCCTGCGCACTGGGCGGCGTGATGTCCGGAGGGGTGTCCCAGCGCGTCGCCGACTGGCTGGACGGCACTCGGAGCTCGATCCCGGGGCCGCCCGTCCTGCTGACCTGGCAGGCATCCACCATCCCCGTACTCCTCGTCGTGCTCGCCTTCCTCATCGGCTGGCTGGCCTGGCGCACCTGGCTGCTGCGGAAGCGGGAAATGGACGCCGTGGAGTTCGACTACGAGGGCGAGCCCCAGGACCCCGTCCGTACGCGCGACATCGCGAGCACCCGCGCGATGGCCTCCCTCACCGACAGGGCGCCCCTCCTGATTGCCGTCATCTCCTCCGTGACCTGGCTGCTCGGCGCCGCCGCGCTGGCCGGCGCGCTGGCGACCGAGGACGCTCCCAGCGAGGCCGCCCACGGGACGTACGCGTTCGTCCAGGGCGCGGCCGAGACCGCGCAGGCGCTCGGCTCCTGGCTGATCGGCCTCGGCTTCATCCTGTTCGTCACCTGGGGCCGCCGCGCCTACAAGGACCCGGCGGCCCGCCGTACCATCGGCATCCTCTGGGACGTCGGCACCTTCTGGCCGCGCGCCGCCCACCCCTTCGCGCCGCCGTGTTACGCCGAGCGCGCCGTGCCAGACCTGACCTGGCGCATGGCCACCTGGACCCGCGCCACCGGCGGGCGGCTCGTCATCTCCGGTCACTCCCAGGGCAGTGTGCTGGCCGCCGCGGCGGCCTGGCAGCTGCAGCCGTCCGTACGCAGGCGGGTCGCGCTCCTCACCTACGGCTCACCCCTGGAGCGTCTGTACGGGCGCTGGTTCCCGGCCCACTTCGGCCCGGCCGCCCTCGCCTCCCTGCACCGTGACGTCGCCTGCTGGCGCAATCTGTACCGGCTCAGCGACCCCATCGGCGGAAGCGTCCGGCTGGCGGGGGAGTGCGGGCCTGAGGTGGACCGGGAGCCCCTCAAGGATCCGCTGGCCTACGGACGCACCACACAGCACCCGCTGCCCGCGCCGATCCTGGGCCACTCCGACTACCAGGCGGACCCCGCCTTCGCCGTCGAGAGGGAAGAGCTGCTGGCCCGGCTGACACCGGAGGTGCCGCTTCCACGCGCGCGGAAGGACGGCAGCGCGTCGGCCGCCCCGCGTCTTCGGGACGACGGCCCGCCTCAGGGCAGCTCGGGGAGGTCCTCCGAGTAGAGGAGGGTGAGGTCGTCCGTGCTCGGCTCGGTGAGCTGGGCGACCCGCCCCGCGTGCCGCTCCACCATCGCCTCGAACGTCTGCCGTGCGGTGCGGCCGTTGCCGAAAGCGGGTCCCTTGGGGATCGCCGTGAAGTACTTCGTCAGCGCCTCGGGCGCCCCGGGGGCCAGCCGGTACTCGTGCTCCTCGGCCTGCTGCTCCACGATCCGCAGCAGCTCCTCGGGGTCGTAGTCGCTGAAGGTGATGGTCCGTGAGAAGCGGGACGCCACCCCGGGGTTGACGGTGAGGAAACGCTCCATCTCGGCCGTGTAACCCGCCACGATGACCACCACCGCCTCCCGGTGGTCCTCCATCAGCTTCACCAGTGTGTCGATGGCCTCGCGACCGAAGTCGCGGCCCGAGTCCTCGGGCGACAGCGCGTACGCCTCGTCGATGAACAGCACCCCGCCGCGCGCCCTGTCGAACGCCTCCTGCGTGCGGATCGCCGTGGAGCCGATGTGCTCGCCGACCAGGTCCACCCGGGACACCTCGACGAGATGCCCTTTCTCCAGGACGCCGAGCGAGGCGAGGATCTCGCCGTACAACCGCGCGACGGTGGTCTTGCCGGTGCCGGGGGAGCCGGTGAAGACCAGGTGGCGCCGGGCGGAGGCCGCCTTGAGGCCCGCCAGTTGGCGGCGGCGGCCCACCTCGATCATGTCGGTCAGGGCGCGCACCTCGCGCTTGACGCTCTCCAGGCCCACCAGCGTGTCGAGTTCACCGAGGACGTCCTGCGACGAACGTGTCGGCTGCTCGGGCTCCTGCACCGCGACGAGGGGCTCCTGCTCGGTGGTGCGCTGGCCCGGGATCGCGCCGAGCAGGCCCGTGGTCGCACTTGGCGTCTTCTGTACGGCGATCTCGTGCGCGGGGGACCGCAGTCCCGCGCTCTCGTCGCTCGTGCAGTCCTCCATGACCGGTCCGTCGCCTCCGCTCTGTGCGGCATTGGCGTCGGCGAACTCGTAACCCCCGCGCGCGCACCGCTCCGTACGGCACTTCTTCAGCGTCGCGCGGGCGCCGTCGATCACATGGAAGCCGTAGCCTCCGCTGTCCGTCACCCGGCAGTTGTGGAAGCTGCCCCGGCCGCCCGCCGACACATAGAAGCCCGCCTCGGCGGGCGAGGTGACCGTGCAGCGCTCAATGGTGGGATCGGCGCCCTTGGTGACGATCACGCCGGTCTGGGTGCCGTCCACGGTGCAACCGGACAGGGTGCCGCCGCTGCCGTGGTCACGGAACCAGGCGCCCGTCGCGGCGTCCCGGATGCGGCAGTCGTCGAGCTGCGCCGTCGCGCCGTCGCTGACCGACACTGCTGTGTTCCGCACCTGCGAGAGATCGCTGTCCACGACGTCCGCGCGGGAACCGCGGTCGAGGACGAACAGGGCGTCCGGCACGTCGTGCACCCGGCACGAGTCGAGTACCGCGGTGGCGCCGTCGCTGATCCACACCGCGGGGTAGTCGCCCGTGCTGTCGAAGATCTCGCACTGGTTGGCGTCCACTCGCGTGCCCGGGTCCCAGACCGAAAGACCATTGCGCCCGAACTGCCGCACGGTGGTGCGCGTCAGCGTGAGGACCGAACGCGAGCGGAGATCGACCGCGTTCTCCGGGATGTCGTGGATACGGCAGTCGGCCAGCGTGAGCACCGCGTCCGTGTCGAGGGTGATGCCGTCCCCGGTCGTCCGGTGCACATCGCAGTCGGTGAGATGGCCTGTGGCCCGCCCGGTGATCTGCACGCCGGAGCCCTTGACCTCGTACACCTCGCAGCCGACGGCCTCCAGCGACGAGCCCTCACCGGTCGCCGACAGGCCCGCACCGGAGGCGTGATGGACCCGGCAGCGCTCCAGGCGCGGACGGCCGCCCCCACGGACGACGATGCCCGACTGGCCCGCCGCGACGACCTCGCACTCCTCGAAAACCCCGCCGCCGCCGTCCAGTACGGCGATGCCGATACCGGCCGGATTGTCGACCGTGCAGCGACGGACCGTCGGACGGGCGCCGCCCCGCACCTCGATCCCGGCGGCGGAGCGCGTCACGATCCGCACGTCCAGAAGCTCCGGGGTGCCCTCCTCGACGAGAAGTGCGGGCGCGGCCGAGTCCTGGCCCTCCACATGCAGGTCCTGGACCACGGCGGAGGCGCGCACGGTCAGCGGCACTCCGTCGACCGGCGCGATGCGTACGGAGCCGGGGAATCCCTCGGGGCCGCGCAGCGTCACCGCGCGCTGGACCACCAGGTTCTCCCGGTAGGTGCCCGGAGCGACAGTGAGGACGTCACCGTCGCCCGCCGCTTCCAGAGCGGCGGCCAGCGATGCGTACTCACCCGTGCGGCGCCGCCACCGCGAGGTGCCGGTGTGCGTCACCTGGACCGTGCCCTGTGCCATGGCGCTGTTCTGCCCCCACCTCGTGATATGCGGGTCCTGCAAGGCCGGAACGAAACCCCGTCGGCATGACGGAAAGCCTCTCACGACGGTGCCGAAGACCTCGCCGGTCCACCGTAGCGTGCGCGGGGAGGGCGAGTTGACCGTAGTGGGAAGGCGGTCAGCTGCCCGCGCCGGTCCTGCCCCAGTCGGGGCCCGCCTTGTCCCAGGCGCGGTCCCAACGGGCGTACCGGCGGCGGACCATGCGCCAGACGATCAGCCGCCTGCCGCCCTCGACGAGCCCCGCAGCCATCGCGGCAGCGCCGAATCCGGCCAGCACGGCGTGTGTCGTCGCGGTGGCACTGTCCAACGGGCGGGCGGCTATGCGGCCGTGCGGGTCGGTCCAGAGCGTGAACTGGTCCCCGGGCACGGGGGACTTGAGGGCGGCCGTCACCGCGCCGTGTTGTGAGGTACCGTCCGGTGCCGTCCAGGTGGCTATCACGCGGCTGTGGGCGTCCCGTCCCGAGGCTGTCTCGGGGTCGGGGTCGAGCGGGCTGTCGGACAGCTTCCTGTCAACGGTGGCCACCACCTCGTGGCGGGCCGCACGCTGGTCCCGCACGGACTGCTGCAAGGCGCTGTGGGCCAAAGCTCCGACGGCGGCTCCGACGAGGGGTACGACGGCGAGGATCAGCACGACGGCCGCCAGGGCCAGCCAGGCCTCGGCAAGATCGGTCCCTCGGCGCAGCGGATTGTGCCGCCAACGCCAAAGTCCGCCGATTGCTCGCACCGTTCCGCACCCCCTTCCGCTTCCGTGATAACCCACCGCGGAGCCGTTCGCGCATCGAGCCCGGGGAAGAGAGAGCGAAATCACCCCGCCCCGGGCCGTTCGTGAACGCCTCACGAAGTCTCAACGACCCTGTCAGGGGACCGGGTTCCCATTGTGCGTGGCCTATTCACGGAACTTGACCGGGAGTCTGGAGGCTCATCCGAGGACCGTGACGGCATCGCCGATCCGTACCGTGCCACGCGTCTCGGGCACCAGGTTCTGTCCGAAGATCAGCCGGTCCCCGAAGCGGCGGTGGCGCCCGAGGGTCCGCAGCGGTTCCTTGCCGCGTTCGGCGCTGCCCTGGTCGGTGGTGGTGACGACGCACCGGCCGCACATCTTGGCGACCCGGAAGGTGACCTCACCGATGGAGATCCGCGACCAGTCGTCCTCGGCCCAGGCCTCCGTGCCCGCCACGACCACGTTCGGCCGGAAGCGGTTCATGGGCAGCGGACCTTCCTCGGCGTGATCTCCCTGGGCGATGAGGGAGTTGAGGGCGTCCAGCGAGGCGAGCGTGGTGAGCAGCAGTGGATAGCGGTCGGCGAGGCTGACCGTCTCGCCAGGACGGGAATGCGGGGCGTCGTCGATCGAGCGGCGCGTGGCGGGGTCATCCATGTGCACCAGGCGCACGTCGGCGCCCAGGAAGTCGCTGCACCAGGCATGCGCGGCGTCGTCGGCGGGGACGGCTTCCACCTTTGTCCCGAAGATGTTCAGCGTGGTCGTGCCCAGCGGCTCGGGGACGGGAACGGTCACCGGCTCACGGCCGGACGCGGACAGGCGCACGCCGCCGGGCAGCAGCTCGGCGGCGGCCAGTGCCAGACGTGGTTGCTGGCGCTGAGTGACGACCTTTCCCCCGTCGTCGATGACTACCCAGCGTCGGTCTCCGGCCAGCCCCCAAGGCTCCACCACGGCTTCCCGGACCGGCCGGCCCCTGAAGGCCTTGACCGGGTGGACATGGATCGAGTGCAGCTCCGTGTTCCCCATGACGCCATCGTGCCAGCCGGCACCGACAACAATCCCGATCGGATGAGTTCAGAACCCGCAGTCTCAGTACCCGCGGTACTGCTGGCCGTTGTACGGATCCTGGTAAGGAGCCGGAGCGGGACGGGGAGCCGCGGGGCGCATGGCCTCGTAGCCCGTGCCGGGCGCCATCGGGCGCTGCTGCTGGGGCTGGCCGCCAGGGTAGCCGCGCGGGACGCCGGCCTGCTGCGGGATGTAGGGCGCCGGGGCCTGCTGCAGCGGTGCGGGCTGCTGGGCCTGTGGATAGCCGTACATCTGGGCTTGCTGGGAGGGGCCGGGAGGCAGAGCGGGGAGCGCTGACGGAAGCGCGGGCAGATGGCTTCCGGAGTCGTAGGCGGCGGGAACCCGGATCGGGGCGATCTGAGGGCTCCCCCGCTCGGCGACGAGCGAGTCGTAGATCGGGGTGTCCGGGAAGGACGGCGCGGAGTAGTAACCGCCGCCATAGGTGGAGCGGGGGGAGGTCATGGCACATAAGTTAAGCCCACGATGTGCTGGTTGGGGAGACCGATAAGAGGGTTGTTTTCCGTGTCGGCAGTGACGTGGGATCCCCAATGCGAGCGAACTCGTCAAAAAAGGGCACCAAAGTGCGTTCAGATCGTGTAAAGGCCTAGTTCCTTGCAGGTTACCGGCGGTTGACCATCAATCTTCGGGTGCGGATCTTGGGAGTTCGTCACTGCGGGGATTAGGTTTGGCAGGAGCCCAGCCGACGGACCGACCGAGGCGCCCTTCGGCGCGGAGACACGTGATGGGGGCGTACATGTCAATGCCTAAGGGATCGAATGTTCCCGTGCCGACGAACGTGCTGCGCGTCGAATTGGGATGGCGTTCGGCGCCGGGCGTGCCCGACGCGGACGCCTCCGCGCTACTGCTGGTCGCCGGACGGGTCCGGTCGGACGCCGACTTCGTCTTCTACAACCAGCCCGTGCACTCCTCCGGCGCCGTGCGGCACGAGGGCAAGCGGAGCGAGGACGGTCGGGTGACCGACACACTGCTCGTCGACCTCGCGCGCGTGGAGCCCGCGATCGAGACCGTGGTGCTCGCCGCCTCCACGGACGGCGGCCCCTTCGGGCAGGTGCCCGGTCTGTACATCCGGGTGCTCGACGGACAGCGGGGGAGCGAGGTCGCCCGCTTCGACAGCGCCGACGCGAGCGTCGAGACCGCCTTCGTACTCGGTGAGTTCTACCGGCGCCAGGGCGCCTGGAAGTTCCGAGCGGTCGGGCAGGGGTACAGCAGCGGACTGGAAGGACTGGCCACGGACTACGGGATCACGGTGGACGAGCCGCAGCACGCGGCACCGCCCGTAGCCCAGCCGGTGACCGCGCAGCCGCCGATCGCCCCGCCCGTCACGACGCGTCCGCCCGTCGCCCCGCCCGTTACCGTGCGGACGCCGGCTGCCCCGCCCGTCACCACGCCGACGCCCGCCGCGCCCGCGGCACCTCCGGCGCCGGTGCGCCTGACCAAGATCACGCTCACCAAGGAGGCCCCGTCGGTCTCGCTGAGCAAGCAGGGCGGCACGTCCGGCGCCATGCGCGTGAACCTCAACTGGCAGGTGCGCAAGCAGTTCTCGGGGTGGGGCAGCAAGCTGGGCCGGGCCGTCGCGATGCACGCCGATCTCGACCTCGACCTCTGCGCCCTCTACGAACTGTCCGACGGCCGCAAGGGTGTTGTCCAGGCGCTCGGCAACGCATACGGAGCGCTGCACCAGCCGCCGTACATCCATCTCGACGGCGACGACCGCACCGGTGGGTCGGCGAGTGGTGAGAACCTGTCCATCAATCTCGACCACAAGCAGAGCTTCCGGCGCATCGTCATCTTCGTGACCATCTACGAAGGAGCGCGCTCCTTCGCCGACCTGGACGCCACGGTGACCCTCCAGCCGCTGAACGGCGCGCCGATCGACTTCTCCCTCGGCGAGTGCACAGTGCCCTCGACCGTCTGTGCGCTCGCGCTCATCACCAACAACGGCGGCGACCTGATCGTCCAGCGCGAAGCCCGGTTCCTGGTACCCGAGCGCGGGGTGAGCCCCCAGCGCACCGTCGACTACACCTACGGGTGGGGCATGAACTGGACCCCGGGCAGGAAGTGAGCGATCAGCGCTCGTCCAAGGCGGCGTCCGGACGCGTATAGGTACGGCCCTTCCAGGCCGCGCCCCGCCCCCTGTAGTGCTGCACCGCGGAATCGACCGTCATGAGGAGGTACAGGAACGCGGTGACCGGGAGCAGCGGAGCGAGCCACAGAGGCTGCCCGTAGTAGCGCAGCATCGGGAGGTACGTCGCCGTCATCAGCAGCCATGCGAGCCCCCCGGCCGTCGCGGCCCCCGCGCTCCCCGCGGCGAGGCCCACGAAGAGGGCGATCGGCGGCACCAGGTAGACGACGGAGAGGCCGGCGACCGTTCCGGCGAGCAGCAGCGGACTGTGCCGCAACTGGGCGTACGCGCTGCGCGAGACCATCCGCCACAGGTCGTGCAGCCGCGGATACGGACGCACGCTGTCCACGCCCTCCGCGAGCCCCAGCCAGATGTGGCCCCCACTGCTCTTGACCGCCCTCGCGAGCGCGACATCGTCGATGACGGCGTGCCGGATGGCCTCCGGGATCCGCGCCCGCTCGGCCGCGTCCGTACGCAGCAGGACGCAGCCGCCCGCCGCTGCAGCCGTGCGCGAGCCCCGCACGCCGATCCGGCGGAAGGGATAGAGCTGAGCGAAGAAGTAGACGAAGGCGGGCACGACGATCCGCTCCCACACGCTTTCCACCCGCAGCCGGGCCATCTGCGAGACCAGGTCGAAGCCGCCGGTGCGCGCCGCCGCCACCAACTCCCGCAGGCTGTCCGGCGCATGGCTGATGTCGGCGTCTGTCAGCAGCAGATATTCGGGATCACGCGCGCGTGCCAGGCCGATGCCGTGGCGAACGGCCCAGAGTTTGCCCGTCCAGCCCGCGGGCGGCTCCCCGGGAGAGCCGACGGTGAGCGGCAGCCCGCCGTGCCGCCGCGCCAGCTCACGGGCCCGCTCCCCGGTGCCGTCGGAGCTGCCGTCGTCGATGAGGAAGATCTCGGCCCGCCCCGGATAGTCCTGAGCGAGGAGCGACGGCAGGCTCTCGGGCAGTACGGCGGCCTCGTCGCGCGCCGGTACGACGACGCATACGGACGGCCAGTCGTCCGGCGTCCCGCGCGGCGGCAGTCTCACATCCGTACGCCAGAAGAAGCCCTGGCCGAGCAGCAGCCAGAGCCAGGCGGCCAGTGATCCAGCAGCGGTCCACGCGATGGCGCTCATCCGCCGAAGTCTGCCCCACCCCAGCGGCCCGTCGAGGCGGATCGTCTATGGTGACCGGGTGAAGATCGCGCTCATGGACTCCGGTATGGGACTGCTCGCCGCCGCTGCCGCGGTACGCCTTCTGCGACCCGACGCCGATCTCATCCTCTCCTCGGACCCCGACAGCATGCCCTGGGGCCCGCGCACCCCGCAGGACGTGACCCTGCGGGCCCTCGCTGTCGCCGAGGCCGCAGCGCGGTACCGCCCCGACGTACTGATCGTCGCCTGCAACACCGCCTCCGTGCGCGCTCTGCCCGCGCTGCGCGCCCGTCTGGAGCCCGGGGTGCCCGTCATCGGCACCGTGCCGGCGATCAAACCGGCCGCGGCCGGGGGCGGACCCGTCGCGATCTGGGCCACGCCCGCCACCACGGGCAGTCCCTACCAGCGAGGTCTCATCCGTGAGTTCGCGGACGGAGTGCAGGTCACCGAAGTGGCCTGTCCCGGGCTCGCCGAAGCAGTGGAGCACGCGGACCAGGCGGCCATCGACGCTGCGATCGCCGCTGCCGCGGCCCGCACCCCCGACGATGTAAGGGCCGTCGTCCTGGGCTGCACCCATTACGAGCTGGTCGCCGAGCGCATCCGGGCCGCCGTACAGCGGCCCGGCACGCCGCCGCTGGTCCTGCACGGCTCCGCCGGAGCGGTCGCCGCCCAGTCGCTGCGCAGGACCGGTGAGTCCCCGGCTCCGGAAGCCCCCGCGGACGGCTCGCTCACCGTGCTCCTGAGTGGCCAGGAGGGTGCGCTTCCCGCTTCCGCGCTTGCCTACGAGGAAGGCCGCCTCCTGTCCGCGGTCACCCCCACGCGCTGACCGCAGGTCACCGTCGGGCACCCTCGGTTACGCCGCGGACGCGCTGTGTACGAAGGACGGCCACCCGGAGCAGTAACGCTCCGCAAGGCCGTGCCCGCACTGCGGAACCTGAGTAGTCTCGTTGCCATGAGGGACCACCCCCACGGCGAGAACACCTCGCACCCGGAGATCTGGACGGGGCGCGCGACCAACCGCGTCCAGTGGCTGCCCGCGCTCGGCGGGGCCGCCTGTATCGCGCTCGGCATCGAGCTGGCCGTCGACTCCACGTGGACGTCAGGCAGCGCCCCGCTCGTCATGTCCGTCGTCGGATGCATCGCGGCAGGCCTGCTCATTCTGTTCGGCACGCTCGCCTTCGTGCATGTCGCCGTGAAGGTCGACAAGGACTGCCTCGAAGTGCGCTGCGGCCACATAGGGCTGCCGCGTCGCCGCATCCCGCTCTCGAACGTCGTAGGGGCCGATTTCGCGCCCTCGGTCACGCCTCGCCAGTGGGGCGGCTGGGGTTACCGCTGGCGTCCCGAGATGGGAACCGCCGTCATCGTCAGGCGCGGCGAGGGCGTGGTGCTCCTACTCGGGGACGGCCATACGTTCACGATCACGGTGGACAACGCGGAGGCGGCCGTACGGATCATCCGCGACCATCTGCGGACGAGCACCCCGGGGACGGCGCTCTGACCCCTCGGCCGTCCGCCGTTCACGGTTCCGGACGGTCGCTGCGGGGACGTTCCCCCGGGGCCGTGGTGATCTCTTCGTCGGACAGTGGTCGTGATGTCGCACCCTGCCGGCAGGTCCGCGCCGGTCGTCACCGCGGTGCAGCTCAGCGCGTCGCCGACCGAATCGACGACGGCGGGCTCTGCGCCGGACCGGTTCCTGTGTGGGGCCGGGTGGACCACGCTGTCGGCGCCCAGGTCACGCGCCGTAGACTCCCGGAGTGACCGCCACCGCGACATCCGTAGACGAGCCGGAACAGCTCGAACCCCAGACCGCGCCGGCGTCGCGCGCGGCCGGACTGGCCCTCCGTCTCGTTCCGGCGGCCTCCGCGGCGCTGTCCGGCGTGCTGCTGTACGTCAGCTTCCCGCCGCGCACCCTCTGGTGGCTGGCCCTTCCGGCCTTCGCGGTCTTCGGCTGGACCCTCCGGGGCCGCACCTGGAAGGCGGGTCTCGGGCTCGGCTATCTGTTCGGCCTCGGGTTCCTTCTGCCGCTGCTCGTGTGGACCGGAGTCGAGGTCGGCCCCGGCCCGTGGATCGCACTCGTCATCGCGGAGTCGGTGTTCGTCGCGCTCGTGGGCGCGGGCATCGCGGCCGTCTCCCGACTGCCGGGGTGGCCGCTGTGGGCGGCGACGCTGTGGATCGCGGGTGAGGCCGCACGTGCGCGCGTGCCTTTCGGCGGGTTCCCCTGGGGGAAGATCGCCTTCGGGCAGGCGGACGGGGTCTTCCTGCCGCTCGCCGCGGTGGGCGGCACGCCGGTACTCGGCTTCGCGGTCGTGCTCTGCGGCTTCGGGCTGTACGAGGCCGTCCGCCTGCTTCTCGAAGGCCGCCGCACCCGGGTGGTACGGCGTGGGGCGGCCGCGGTGGCGCTGCTCAGCGTCGTCGCCCCCGTGGCGGGGGCGCTCGCCGCGCGGTCGCTGGTGAGTGACACGGCGGAGGACGGCACGGCGACCGTCGCGGTCATTCAGGGCAATGTTCCGCGCGCGGGCCTGGAGTTCAACGCCCAGCGGCGTGCCGTTCTCGACTACCACGCGCGGGAGACCGAGCGGCTGGCCGCCGAGGTCAAGGCGGGCAAGGTCGCCCAGCCGGACTTCGTGCTGTGGCCGGAGAACTCCTCCGACATCGACCCGTTCACCAACCCCGACGCCCGCGCCGTCATCGACAGCGCGGCCAAGGAGATCGGCGCCCCCATCTCGGTCGGCGGTGTCGTCGAGCGGGACGGCAAGCTCTACAACGAGCAGATCCTGTGGGATCCGGACAAGGGCCCGGTCGACACGTACGACAAGCGGCAGATCCAGCCGTTCGGTGAGTACCTCCCGATGCGTTCTCTCATCGGGGCCATCAACAGCAACTGGACGTCCATGGTGAGCCAGGACTTCAGCCGCGGCACCAAGGCGGGCGTCTTCACCATGGACGGCACCAAGGTCGGCCTCGCCACCTGCTACGAGGCGGCCTTCGACTGGGACGTACGCGACACCGTCCTCGACGGAGCGCAGATGATCTCGGTGCCCAGCAACAACGCCACCTTCGACCGCAGCGAGATGACCTACCAGCAGCTCGCCATGTCACGCGTCCGCGCCGTGGAGCACAGCCGCACCGTCACGGTGCCGGTGACCAGCGGCGTCAGCGCCGTCATCATGCCGGACGGGAAGATCACCCAGAAGACCGGGATGTTCGTGGCGGACTCGCTCGTCCAGAAGGTGCCGCTGCGATCCTCCGAGACCCCGGCCACGCGTCTGGGGATCCTGCCGGAGATGATCCTGGTGCTGATTGCGGCGGGCGGGCTCGGCTGGGCCGTGGCGAGGACGGTGCGCGGACGGCGTGGCAGCGGCGTTCAGGCCGCCGTTTCCGGACCGTAACGGAGCGGTGGAACCGGGCCGTTAGGGTCGGTGCATGGCTACTCCCGACTTCATCCGTACGATCCGGGCCACCGCCGGCCACCAGCTTCTCTGGCTGCCCGGAGTGACCGCCATCGTCTTCGACGACGAGGGCAGAGTGCTGCTGGGGCGCCGCTCCGACACGGGCAAGTGGTCGGTGATCGGTGGCATTCCGGAGCCGGGGGAGCAGCCCGCTGCCGGAGCGGTGCGGGAGGTTTTCGAGGAGACGGCTGTTCGGTGCGTGGTCGAGCGCGTCGTGCTCGTCCAGGCCCTTGCGCCGGTCACCTACGAGAACGGCGACAACTGTCAGTACATGGACATCACGTTCCGGTGCCGGGCCGTCGGTGGTGAGGCGCGTGTCAACGACGACGAGTCGCTGGACGTCGGATGGTTCGACGTGGACGCGTTGCCGGAGCTGAACGAGTTCTGCCTGCTGCGGATCAAGCAGGCGCTCTCCGATGCACCCACGTGGTTCGACCCCATGACCTGAGCGTGAAGTGTGTGAGTTGACCACATGGGCTGGCTCCGGGGCGCAGCTTAGAAGGGTCGAGACATGACCATGCCTAGCGCCCGCCCAGGTATCAAGCCCACGCGCATTCGACCTCGGCGGCCGCACCGCCCTCGTCATCGGCGCCGGGGGTGGAATCGGCGGTGCCTGTGTGCTGTGACTCGCCGCCGCCGGGGCCAGGGTGAGAGCGGTCGACCGCGACGCCGCGGGCCTGAGCACGCTCACCGACCTCGACGCGGCGGAACGGTCCGCCGCGGGCACCGACATCCTTGTGAACAATGCATCACGGACGCGCACCCGACGCGCCCCGAGCACACATTCCGTTCCGTCTTCCCCGTGCTGGCCCTGTGCTGGCTGGCGGTGTTCTTCGACGGCATGGACGTCAATATCTCCGGCGCGCTCACCGCGGGCAACATCACGGACTGGCTCGGCCGTCGGCCCGTCCTGGCGTGCAGCGTGACGCTCTTCTCCCTCGGTTCCGGCCTTGTGCCATGGCCGGGACAACCACTCTGTTCGGCGCCGGGCGGTTCATCGCCGGACTGGGGCTCGGCGGCCTCATGCCGCTGTGCCTGGCCATGGTGATGGAGTTCGCGCCGCCCCGCCGGGCAGCGCTCACCACGGGGCTGCTGATGACCTCCTACCACGCCGGCGGTATGGCGGCGACCGTTCTCGGCCTGACTGTCGCCCCAGTCACACCTGTCGCTCGGCCTGACCTACGCCGTCGTGGCGGTGACCGGTGTGTGGCTGTTCAGCGCCCAGGTGATGGTGTACGCGACCTCCAACTCCCTTTACCGGGACAGTGAACGGGCCACCGGACTCGGCTGGGTCACCGGTGTGGGCCGTGCCGGTGCCGTCGTCGGCCCCTCGCTGGTCGGCACTCTCGCCTCCAACGGCAGCGAGAGCTGGGGCTTCATCGCCTTCGCGCTGGCCGGAGTGACCGGCGCGGTCGCCATCGCCCTGGTACCCGCCGCGGGCCGCCTCGGGAACCGTGCCCGTACCGGTTCGGTGCCGATGTAAGGGCGCACGGGGCCTCACGAGCGAGCCGACGCTGACGGGTGGTCTCCGCGAGCAGTGGGTCGCGGAGACCACGGAATGCCGGTACCGGTCGGGTGCCGGCTGGAGTGCGCGTGGCTCGGCGGACTGCTGGAACCGCTGTTCCTGGCCGAGCTCGCCGAGGCGTACCTCCGCACCGGCGAGCGGGACGTCGGCCAGGGCTACTTGACGACGGTCGACCAGTCCGGTGACTGCGCCGGGTCGAGGCTGCGCAGGCGCTCCAGGACCTCGGGTTTCTGGACGTCCATCCAGTCGGCGAGTTCGCGGAAGGAGACACAGCGGACCTCCTTGCGCACACACACGTTCTTGATGACGTCGTCGATGGCCTTCATGTAGATGCCGCCGTTCCAGTCCTCGAAGTGGTTGCCGATGAACAGGGGTGCCCGGCTGCCGTAGTACACGCGATTGAAGCCGGCGAGATAGGAGTCGACGGTCTCCTGCCGCCACAACTCGTACTGGGCCGGGTCGCCTTCGGTCTCGCCGTCGGACTGGTTGTAGAGGAAGTTGAAGTCCATGGACAGGCCCTGGTACTCGCCCCCCTCGTAGGGAAGCATCTGGAGCGGGAAGTCCCAGAGGCCTTCCTTCTTGGTGGGCCATATCTGGAAGTCGCCGGGCGAACTGGCGTCGTAACGCCAGCCGAAGCTCTTGATCGCCTCGAGCAGGTTCTTCTGGCCCTCCAGGCAGGGCGCCCGGCCGCCGATGATCTCCTGCTGCGCGTCGAAGGGAAGCGGTGGCAGATCGGTGTAGCCGGTGTTCGTCTTCCAGTTCTCCACGAAGGAGTAGAACTGGCTGATCTCGCTCTTCCACTCCGCGACGCTCCAGTCGCCGCCGCCCTTGGCGTCGCAGAAGTGGCCGTTGAAGTGGGAACCGATCTCGTTCCCCTCCTCCCAGGCCAGTGCGAGCTGCTCCAGCGTGGTGCGGATGTGTTCGTCGGTGGGGTAACTGATCGCCGCCGCCCCGGGATCGTGCATCGGCGGATCGTAGAGCGTCTTCTTGTCCTTCGGCAGAAGGTAGATGCCGGTGAGGAAGAACGTCATATGGGCGTTGTATTCCTTCGCCAATTCCCGGTAGTGCGAGAAGAGTTCGTCGTCGCCCTGCAGGGCGCCGTCCCAGGAGAAGACGACGAACTGCGGCGGCTTCTCTCCCGGCTTGAGCGGCTTGGCATCGAGCTCTTCGGTCTGTGGCCCGGTGTACGACGTGGACCCGTCCCCGATCACCTTCGTCTTGCCGTCCCACGAGGGTTCCGTGTCGCTCTTGGCGGAGTTCTTCCCGTCTGCGTCAGCTTTTCCGTCCGCCGATCCGGTGGCCACCAGATCATCGCCGTTCCCCAGCACCAGTAGGGGTACGGCGATACACACGAGGGCGAGGGCGATGGCGGCGATCAGGATTCTTGGCCGGGCGGTGAGCCGGCCGAGAACGTGAGCACGGTTCCGTCTGCGGCGACGGCGGTGGGCGTTGGAGGTCATCGGTGGCGCATTCTGCGAGGAGGGATGCGGAATGGGGCTCTGTCGCCGTCGCGGCTCGCGTCAGCTGAGCGGGCTCATGGCACTCGACCAGATGCTGTAGGGAACGTCGGTGGCGGGAGAGCCGGCGACACCCTTCAACGGCAGCGGTTCGAGGCTCTTGGTCAGATCCATGCGGTAGACGACGATCGCCGTCGACACCGACGCGTTCGTGCCGACGTACCAGGCGGCCGTGTCCTTCTCGGTCGTGCCGCCCTTGCCGGCGACGTGGGCCGCGTCCTCGGCCGCGTCGGGGTGCTGGGTGACGAAGGACTCCGTGAGCGCCTCGGTGACCTGGTTGGCGACCTTGGTGCTGATCGCGCGGCCCGAGGCGGGCTTGTCCAGGGGGACGCCGGTTCCGTTGCGGGTGATGCGGCCCACCGAGTACGGCTCGGTGTGGATGCCCTCGGCCGCGAACGTGGCGTAGGAGTCGGCCATCCGGATCGCGCTGGGCGTCGAGCTGCCCAGTGTCAGTGCGGGTACCTGCGAGCCCATGCTGGACGCCAGCATGCCCGCCGCCTGCGCCGTGAGGCGGACCTTGTCCAGGCCGGTGTCCATGCCGAGCTGCATGAACGGGGCGTTGACGCTATTGGCGAGCGCCTTGTGCAGGGAGATCTGCCCCCAGGACGTGCCGTTGTCGTTGTGGGCGGTGACCTTCTTGCCGCTGCGGTCCCAGTAGGGGCCCTCGGGCGTGCTGACGGGCACGCCGCTGTCTCCGTTGTAGAGGGAGTCCGGGCTGACGGGAGTCGGCGGCGCGCCCCGTTCTGTGCTGACGCCGTTCTCCAGGCCGGCGGCGTAGACGAACGGCAGGAACGCCGAACCGGCCGGGACCGTCGTCGCGTTGGACTCGTTGAACCCCTGCTTGCGGTGGTCGGGCCCGCCGTAGACGGCGAGGATCCGGCCGTCGTCGGCGACCGAGGCGGCGCCGTAGTGCGCGGTCTTCGCCGCCGAGGCGTCGCTCTCCTCGGCATCCTGGCGAGCGCTGGTGACGGCCTTGGTGAGCGCCTCCTCCCGCTTGCGGTCGAAAGTGGTGTAGATCTGGTAGCCGCCCAGGTCGAACTGCTTGTCCGAGATGCCCGCGGCCTTCTTGGCGTACTGGGTGGCCAACTCGACCAGGTAGTCGCTCTGGTGGCCGGTGTCGTAGACCTGGGACTGCTTCAGGGGTTCGGGGAACTCCTTGTACTTCGCTCGCTCGGTCGGCGACAGCCTGCCGATCTCCACCATGCGGTCGAGGATCCACGACCACCGCTCGACGGCCCGGTCGTGGTTGTCCGCACTCAGGGTGGGGTCGTAGAGGCCGGCTCCCTTCAGCAAGGACGCGAGGAACGCGGCCTCGCTGACGTCGAGTTCGCCGACCTCCTTGCCGTAGTACGCCTGCGAGGCCCGCTGGATGCCGTAGGTGCCCCGGCCGAACCAGCTGGTGTTGAGATAGCCCTCCAGGATCTCGTCCTTGCTGATCTGCTGGTCGAGCTTGATGGCCATCATGGCTTCGGTGAGCTTGCGGCTGACCGAGCGGTCCTGCGACAGGTAGACGTTCTTGACGTACTGCTGGGTGATCGTGGAACCGCCCTGCGTGTCACCCTCACCCACCGTGCGCCACAGCGCGCGGGAGACGCCGCTCAGCGAGATTCCGGGGTCGGAGTAGAAGCTCGCGTTCTCGGCGGCCAGCACGGCCCAGCGCACATCCTCGGGGATGTCCTTGAGGGGCATCTCCTGCCGCCGCACCCAGCCGGTACGGGCCATGGGCGTCCCGTCCGACCAGAAGAAGACGTTGTCCTGCTGGGTGGCGTACGTGTTGAGGTCCTCAGGGATGTCCGTGGTGACGTAGAGGACGGTCAGCAGGGAACCGATCACAGCCGTGAGTGTCAGGCAGGCACCCAGCCACTGACGCCAGGACGGTGTCCAGCGCCGCCAGCCGGTGCGGCCCGGCCGCGGGTAGCGGGGACGAAGGCGGCGTGCCGTGGGTGCGATGCCTTGGAGGACCGGCGCGAGGCGTGCGGTGACGCCTGCCGTGACACGGCGTGCGGCGGTGGGCGGCGCGGGCTTGCGCCGGGGGCCGAGGCGAGCGGATACGGGTATGCGGAGGACCCGGAGCATGATGGTCGAGTCCGGGTCGGCCGGTGGCGGAACGGATGAGCCCGCTGTGTCACGCGCGTCGGATTCACTGCCGGGCTCGCTCAGGGAGGGACCGGCCTGGGGATACCGGGAGTCCGCCTCGGCATCCGGCGAGTCGGCTGCGGGGTTGGAGGCGTCCGTCCCCTCGACGCCGGTGCGGCCGTTGCGGCGACGGAACCTGGCGTGTCTCGCGGCGGACAGGCGGCGGCCCAGGCTGCCTTCCTCCGGGCTGCCTTCCTCCGGCCTAGCCATGACGTCTGCCGGGTGTGAGTCCCCTCCGGGAAGCCCCCGATGTATTCGCTGCCATGGCCTGGACATGCCTGCGTCTCCCTCCGCGCTCGTGCTTGCTCGCGCGGGTAGATGCAGCTGCCGCAAATGCGGCTGCGAGCCCCCCTCCCCGACCTTTCGGTACATCGCGGCCCCCCTAAATTAGCAGTGGTCAATGTGAAGTCCTCGGTCGGATGGGGTTCAGAATGCGACCAGGCGTGATCCTTTTGTGTCGGAGTTGGATATTTAGCGAAAAGTAAGGCCGGGCTGCTCGCCCGGAGGTCACTGCGCCGGTGGCGTCGGCAGGCTTGAACATCGGCTGGAACTGATCGCTCCCGCAAGCCCGCTTCCATCGAGCGAAGGGGCGACGATCTCTGTCCGTCACCTTCCGATCTCTCCCTGGCACCCTCCTGAAAAAGCCCAGCGGCTCCCCGGAGAAGCCCTCAGCTGTTCCAGCTCTCGTCGTACGGATCGCGCGGGGCCCCGACGGGCTTGGCGTCGGCGACGTCGATGAAGGGGATGACGCCGTTGTTGACGGGATCCTTCGTCCGCTTGCTGGTGTAGGTGCCGGTGACCTCGAGCCAGGAGTCGGGTTGCAGCACGGGGGGAATCTGTCCGGTCAGGCCGATCTTGACCGGCTGGGCGTCGGCGGCACAGCAGTTGAGGGCCATGCGGACGAGGTAGGGGGTGCCGTCGTCGCCCAGGGCGATGAAGCCGGTGACCTTGATCCGACGGTCGCCGAGGGTGTGCCCGTGGTCGTAGGCCGCGCGGCCCGCGTAGTCGACCAGGCTGAGCGGCAGTGGGTCGCCGGAGGGCAGGTCGGCGTAGCCGAAGGGGGGTTGCAGGGCCGTGCCGGTACGCATCGCGCTGTAGGAGCCCAGCGCGGGCGGGGCGACCAGGATGAGGGCGAGCAGCGGGAGGACCAGGAGCCAGGCGATGCGGGGCTCGCGGTGGGCGTGGCCGTGCCCTTCGTCGTCCCGGCCCTCTTCGGGCGGGCTCTCCCGGCGCGCGCGCCAGAGTCGCAACTCGTACCACACCGTGGCGACGGCCGTGACGATCAGTACGACGCCGGCCGCCAGCAGCAGGGGCCGCAACCCGGCCTTGACGTACCGCAGATAGAGATCGCTGGAGCCGGCCTTGAGTACCGCCGCGCCGATGAGGAACAGGACGGCCGCCTGCGCCTGCCGGTTCACAGCAGCACCGCCCCGACGAGGACCGACATGAGGACCGCCAGGGTGAAGGTGGCGGGGGCGAACCGCAGGGCGAACCCGCGGCCGAACGTGCCGACCTGCATGGCGAACAGCTTCAGGTCGATCATCGGCCCGACGACGAGGAACGCCAGCCGGGCGGTGAGGGAGAACTGGGTCAGCGACGCGACCACGAACGCGTCGGCCTCGGAGCAGATCGACAGCAGTACCGCGAGGACCGCGAGCGCGAGGACGGACACCAGGAAGTTGCCCGCCGCGGCCTGCAGCCAGTTCTCCGGAACGACGGCCTTGAGCGTGGCCGCGGCCATCGCGCCGACGACCAGGAAACCGCCCGCGTGCATCACGTCGTGCCGCACGGACCCCCAGAACGCGGCGCCCCTGCCGAGGCCGTCGTGTGCCGGGCGAGCCGGCGGGCGCAGCCAGTCCGCACGCCCGAGCCGCTGCCAGAGCCAGCCCATCGAACACGCCACGAGCAGGCTCGCCACGAAGCGGGCGAGGACCATCTCCGGATTGCGCGGGAACGCGACCGCCGTGGCGGTCAGCACGATCGGGTTGATCGCCGGTGCGGACAGCAGGAAAGCCAGCGCCGCGGCGGGTGTGACGCCCCGGCGCACCAGCGCCCCGGCCACCGGAACGGAGGCGCACTCGCAGCCGGGCAGGACCGCCCCGGCCATCCCGGCGACCGGCACCGCGAGGGCGGGCCGGCTCGGCAGGGCGCGGGCGAAGAACGAGGGCGGGACGAACACCGCGATGACCGCCGACAGGAGCACGCCCAGGACGAGAAAGGGGAGGGCCTGGATGATCACCGCGACGAACACGGTCATCCAGCTCTGCATGACCGGCGCGGACAGCACCTGCCGGATCGGACCCTGCAGGGTGACCAGCAGGAGCAGGACCATGGTCAGGACAAGCGGGGAGTTGACGTTCCAGCCCCGCCGGCCCTGCGGGTCGCCCGCGGCGCGGTGCTCGACCGGGGGCGGGGCCGCCTTGGTGATGGTCACGAGTGAGGTACCTCCGGTAAGGAAGGGCTCGGTGGCTTGGTGCCCCTCCACCTTCAGTACGCCGGTTCGGGCACAGCTTCTCACCGCGGCGAGCAACGTTCGCGGGCCGGACCCCGGTTCGCCGGCGCCCCTTGACGGCTCCGGGCGGCCGACCTAGCCTCCACTGAACACGTCTGGACAGGTAGGTCGAAGATGACGGACTCCCGCGATTCCTCCGAGAACAGGCCCGACAGCAGACCCGACAGTGGACCCGGGAGCAGGCAGCTCCAGGTGGAGACACACGGCCTGGACGTGATCGGCGACGCCGAACGGAAGGGCACTCCACGGACACTGTTCTGGCCCTGGTTCGGCGCCAACGTCTCGATCCTCGGACTGAGTTACGGCGCTTTCGCACTCGGCTTCGGCATCTCCTTCTGGCAGGCTCTGATCGCCGGAGTGATCGGCATCGTGTTCTCCTTCCTGCTCTGTGGGTTCGTCGCCGTGGCGGGCAAGCGCGGCTCCGCGCCGACCATGGTGCTCAGCAGAGCCGCCTACGGAGTACGCGGGAACCGGCTTCCCTCGGTGATCTCGTGGATGCTGACCGTCGGCTGGGAGACCGTGCTGACAGCGCTCGCGACCATGGCCACCGCGACCGTGTTCGGGCGGCTCGGCTGGGGCGGTGGCACCGAGACGAAGGTGGTCGCCCTGATCGTGGTCGGCGCGCTCGTCGTGGTCGGCGGTGTGATGGGCTTCGACCTGATCATGCGTCTGCAGACGGTGATCACCGTCGTCACCGCGGTTCTCACGGTCGTCTACATCGCGCTGGTCGCCGACCACATCCACTGGAGCACCGTCAGCGCCGTACCGGCGGGCTCCGCGCAGGAGTTCATCGGCGCGCTGGTCTTCATGATGACCGGCTTCGGACTCGGCTGGGTCAACGCCGCCGCCGACTACTCCCGCTACCTGCCGCGCGGATCGTCCAGCCGGGGCGTGATCGGCTGGACCACCTTCGGAGCCTCGGTGGCGCCACTGCTCCTGCTGGTGTTCGGCCTGCTCCTCGCGGGCTCCTCCAGCGACCTCAGCACGGCCATCGCCGCCGACCCGATCGGCGCGCTGACCACGATCCTGCCCACCTGGTTCCTGGTCCCCTTCGCGATCGTCGCCGTGCTCGGACTGGTCGGCGGCGCGGTCCTGGACATCTACTCGTCAGGCCTGGCGCTGCTCTCCGCCGGTCTGCGCGTGCCGCGCTATCTGGCGGCGCTCCTCGACGGAGTCCTGATGATCGCGGGCTCGGTCTACATCGTCTTCCTCACCGACAACTTCCTGGGCCAGTTCATCGGCTTCCTCACCACCCTGGGCGTTCCCGTCGCCGCCTGGTGCGGGATCATGCTGGCCGACCTCGCGATGCGCCGCCGCGACTACGACGAGCGCGACCTGTTCCGCACCGGCGGCCGGTACGGCGACATCCCGCTCCAGCCGCTGCTGCTCACCCTGACCGCCACCGCGCTCGGCTGGGGCCTGGTCACCAACTCCGCCGCGAGCTGGCTGGAGTGGCAGGGCTATCTGCTCGACCCGTTCGGACTCGGCGGCAAGACGGGTTCCTGGGCCTACGCCAACCTGGGCGTCCTGCTCGCCCTCGCCCTCGGATTCCTCGGCACACTGGCGCTCGGTCGCGGCCGGGTGCCCGCCCAGGAGCGGCAGGACCCGAGCGAGGAGGTGCTCAGCGCCGTATGAACGCCGAACCGGTTCACGGACTGCTCACCGTCATCGACATGCAGCGCGTGTTCGCCGAGCCCGACAGCCCCTGGGCGACGCCACGCTTCGAGGAAGCCGCCCGAGGTGTACGTCGACTGCTGCCGGCCTTCGGTGACCGCGTCACGTTCACCCGCTTCCTCGCGCCGGAGAAGCCCGTCGGAGCCTGGCGCGCCTACTACGACCAGTGGCCCTTCGCGCTGCAGCCGGCCGACGCCCCGCTGTGGGAGCTGACGGACGAATTCGCCGAACAGGCAAGGCACTTGGTGAACGCCACGACCTTCGGCAAGTGGACCCCCGAGCTCGCGGCGCGCGTCGGCAGCGACGGGCGGCTGGTCCTCGCCGGAGTCAGCACCGACTGCTGCGTCGTGTCCACCGCCCTCGCCGCCGCGGACGCCGGAATCGAGGTGCTGGTCGTGGCCGACGCCTGCGCGGGCGTCGACGACGACTCGCACGCCAAGGCTCTCCATGTGCTGGATCTGTACCGGCCGTTGATCCGGGTCGTCACCGTCGACGAGGTCCTTGCCGGGGTCGCGGCATGACCGGAATCCCGCTGAAGCACCAGCAGATCACTGACGTACTCGCCAAGGAGATCCGCAGCGGACGCCGGCCGGCGGGGGAGCAGTTGCCGGGGGAGCACGCCCTGGCCCAGCGCTTCGGCGTCAGCCGCACCACGGTGCGCGCCGCACTCGCCGAACTGAACGACGCCGGACTGATCGCCACCCGCACCGGCAAGGGCTCGTACGTACTCTTCGACGGCCGCCCGCTCGACGACCGGCTCGGCTGGGCGCACGCCCTGGCCGTCCAGGGCGTCGACACACGCGTGCGGACACTCGCGGTCCGGGAAGTCCACGACAAGGAGCTGGCCTTTCAACTCGCTCTGGACATACCGACGTTCATACGGGTCGAGCGGATCCGGGAGCTGGTCGCCGACGGCTCCGTGATCTCGTACGAACGCAGCTGTCTGCCGCCCGTTCCCGGCGTAAAGGAACTTCCGGGGCGCGGTCTCGACGACCTCTCCCTCACCGAGGTGATGCTGCGGGCCGGGCTCCGCCCCGACCACGGTGAACAGCGGCTGGCCGGGCGGCGGATCGACGTCCGGGAAGCGCAGGTGCTGCGCCGTGCACCGGGTGACTGGTTCCTCGACACGCGGCGCACGAGCCGTGCGGTCGACGGCTCCTTCGTCGAACATGTCGCGAGCCTGCTCGACCCCGACCACTTCCAGCTCTCCCTCGAGTTCGGCTGAACCCCTGTTTTGACACACTCCTGCTACGGAAAGCGCCCATGACTCTCCAGAGCCGCGCCGCCGGAGCCCTCTACGGGCTCGCCCTCGGGGACGCCCTCGGTATGCCGACCCAGATGCTGTCGCGCCCGCGGATCCTCGCGCGCTACGGCCCGGTGCTGACCGGGTTCCAGCCCGCCGACCTCGACCACCCGCTGGCCGCCGGAATGCCGGCCGGGGCGGTCACCGACGACACCGAACAGGCCCTCCTGCTCGCCCGGTTGCTGCTCGACGGCAAGGGGAGCATCGACCCGGCGGAGCTCGCCCGGCGTCTGGTGGCCTGGGAGGAGGACATGCGGGCCCGTGGCTCGCTGGATCTGCTCGGCCCCTCCACCAAGCGTGCGGTCGAACTGGTCCTGGCGGGTACGCCCGTGGACGAGGTCGGCAGGTACGGCACCACCAACGGCGCGGCGATGCGGATCGCGCCCGTGGGCATCGCCGTGTCCGTGGCGGATCCGGTTGCGCTGGTGGACCGGGTCGTGGAGGCCAGCCGGCTGACCCACAACACCGGGGTCGCCCTGGCGGGCGCGGCAGCAGTGGCCGCCGCGGTCAGCGCGGGACTTGACGGAGCGTCGGTCGCGCAGGCCGTCGAAGTCGCAATCGCGGCGGCCCGGTCGGCGGCGGACCGTGGCCACTGGGTGGCCGCCGCCGATGTGGCCGAGCGGATCGTGTGGGCCACCGGGCTGGTACGAGGTCTCGATGAGGCCCAGGTATGCGACCGGGTCTACACCTTGGTGGGCACCAGCCTGGCGACCCAGGAGTCCGTACCCGCCGCCTTCGCCGTCCTCGCAGCCTCTCCGGACGACCCGTGGCGGGCCGTGCTGCTCGCCGCGTCCGTCGGCGGCGACTGTGACACCATCGCCGCGATCGCGGGCGCCGTCGGTGGCGCCTGCCACGGAGTGGACGCCTTTCCGGCCGACGCACGGGCGGCCTTGGCGCGAGTGAACCCACAGCTGAACCTGGACGCGACCGCCGCCGCGCTCCTCACCCTGCGAGGACGGCCATGAGCCGGCTCCTGCACCTCGGCAACGTGATGATGGACCTGGTCCTGGAGGTCCCCGCCCTGCCTGAGCGTGGCGGTGACGTCCTCGCCACCCGCACCGACCGGACGCCGGGCGGCGGTTTCAACGTCATGGCGGCGGCAGCCCGGCAGGGACTGCCCGTGACCTACGCGGGCGCCCACGGTACGGGTCCCTTCGGCGACCGGGCCCGGAGCGCCCTGCGCGCGGAGGGCATCGACGTCCTGCTGGCACCCCGCCCGGACCTCGACACCGGCCTCGTCGTCTGCCTCGTCGACGCCGAGGGCGAGCGCACTTTTGTCACGAGCCCGGGTGCCGAAGCCACACTGGCCTTCACCGATCTCGCCGAACTGCGGCCGGCGGCAGCCGACATGGCTTATATCTCCGGCTACAGCCTGATGTACGAGGCCAATCGCGCCGCGCTCGTCGAATGGGTGCCCCGGCTGGACCCGGCCGTCACGGTGATCGTGGATCCTGGCCCCCTGGTGGGCGAAATCCCCCTTGAGGCGCTGGAGTTGCTCATGGCGCGAGCCGACTGGTGGAGTTGCAACGCCCGTGAAGCCGCGCTGCTCACGGGAGTCGACGAGCCAGTCGCCGCGGCCCGCGCCGTGCGTTCCCGTCTGAAGCGCGGCTCGGCCCTGATCCGTACCGGACCGGACGGCTGCCTCCTGCACCACGAAGGCACACTCACCGCGGTCCCCGGATTCGACGTCCGGGCAGTCGACCTCAACGGCGCGGGCGACGCGCACACCGGTGTCTTCATGGCCGGCCTGGCGGGCGGTCTGGCCCCGTCCGACGCCGCCCGTCGTGCCAACGCGGCCGCCGCGCTGGCGGTCACCCGGTCCGGACCCGCCACCGCGCCCGACGCGCCCGCACTCGACGAGTTCCTCCGTCAATCGCGCCCGGCTCCCCGGTAGGGATCCGGCCTGCGCGTGGGCACCCGTCACCACTACTCGTCGGTTTTCACCGCCTGGACTGGACATTCTCGATCGGCAAGTGTGAGGAATGCCCAGGCATCGGGTGGGTACGCGACGAGGGTGTGCCCGGGGCGGACCCGTCCCGGGCGACCCGTCCGTACTACCCCGGGATTTGCCATGGACACCCCCCTGAACAACCACACCCCGCCCACGACACCCGCCCAGGAGGCACTGGACGTCCTGACCCGGAACACCGAGGACGCGGTGGCACTGGACACGCTGGCCGGCAGCGATGTCCTGGTCCCCGTGCCGGACGACGTCAGCGAGGAGGAGGTCGCCGACCCTACGGCCGTCGCGCTGCCCGTCCTGGAGGCGCCGGGCGGTGAGCAGGTCGTGCCGGTCTTCACCTCGGAGCTGGAGATGGCAGGGCTGCTCCCGTCCGTCTCCCGGTACCGCATGGTGCCGCTGGGCGCCCTCGCCTCGCAGTGGCCGTCCAGTGAACTGGCGCTCACGATCGACGGCAGTTCGCCGCACGGCCTGACCCTCACCTCCGAGGGCGTCCGCACCCTGCTCGCCAGGCCTCAGGCGTAAGGCCGCCTACAGACTCTTGCCGGGATTGAGGATCCCGCGGGGGTCGAAGGCGTCCTTCAGGCGCCGCTGCAGCGCGTGGGCCGCGGGCCCCAGTTCGTCCGCCACCCACTGCCGCTTCAGGACCCCCACCCCGTGCTCGCCCGTCAGCGTGCCGCCGAGGCGCAGGGCCAGCGCGAAGATCTCGCCGGCCGCCTCCCACGCGGCGTCCGGCAGCACGGGCAGTGACGGGTCCACCACGATGATCGGGTGGAGGTTCCCGTCCGCCGCGTGCGCGATGGTGAACACGGGCACGTCATGGCGTGCGGAGATGGCGCGGATCTCGCGGGCCGCCTCCGCGAGCCGGGAGCGCGGTACCGCGATGTCCTCGATCAGCGGACGCCCCAGGCGTTCCAGCGCGGGCAGCGCGAGGCGGCGGGCGGCGAGCAGAGCGTCGGCTTCGGCGGGGTCCGCCGCCGTCTCGACCGCCGTGGCCAGCGGTGCCAGCAGCCGGGCGACCGTCTCCGCCTCGATCGCCGCGCCCGCGCCGTCGCACTGGACGAGCAGCAGGGCCGCGCCGCGCTCGCGCAGCGCGGGGTCGATGGCCTGCAGTACCGGCCCGTCGACCAGCTCCGCCAGCGCGGGCTCGACGCCGGCCCGCGCGATCGCGTACGAGGCCTCGGCGGCGTCCTCGAAGGAGGCGAAGTACGCGGCGAGCGTGGCCGTCGCCACCGGGACGGGCCGCAGCCGCAGCGTCGCCGACGTGATCACCGCGAGGGTGCCCTCGGAGCCGGTGAGCAGTGCCGTGAGGTCGTAGCCGGTGACGCCCTTGACGGTACGGCGGCCGGTGCGCACGACGGTTCCGTCCGCGAGCACCGCCTCGAGACCGAGCACGCTGTCCCGCGTCACGCCGTACTTGGCGCAGCGCAGACCGCCGGCGTTGGTCGCGATGTTCCCGCCGATCGTGGAGATGGCCGCGCTCGCCGGATCGGGTGCGTAGCGCAGACCGTGCGCGGCGGCCGCGAGGTCCAGCTCGGCGGTGATCACACCGGGTTCGACGACAGCGAGCTGGTCGTCCGTCGACAGTTCGAGGATGCGGTTCATCCCGGACAGGTCGAGGACCAGCGTGCCCTCGCCCGCCGTCGCGCCGCCCGACAGACCGGTGCCCGCGCCGCGCGGGACCACCGGCACACGCAGTTCGTGCGCGTGCCGGAGAGTGACGGTCACGTCCTCGGTGCGTCGGGCGTGCACGACAGCCAGCGGACTGCCGTCGACGCGCGTGCCGGAGCGGTCGGTGGCGTGCGCGGTCAGCGTGGCCGGGTCCGTGGTGAGGCGGTCGGGGGGCAGGTCACGGGCGAGGAGGCCCAGCAACTGGGCCGAGGCCGTGATGGCTGGTGCTGTCATACGATCAGAGCCTTCGTGTCGGTCGGCGCCTGAGCTTCGCCCGATGCCGTCGTTTCGCTCGGTGCCTTTGTGCCCGCCGGGGAATTCGTGCCGTTCGGTGCCTGTGTGCCCGTCGGGGCTTTCGTACCGTTCAACGCCTTCGTTCCGATCGTGAGCAGGGAGATGTCCTCCTGGGGTGCGTGCACGGGCGCGCACTGGATGTCGCGGAAGTGCCGCTCCAGGGGGTTGCCGCGAGCCAGGCCCGGGTTGCCGAGCAGCCGCACGGCCAGTTCCACGGCCCGTACGCTGTGCCGGTCGGCCAGCACGCGCGCGCCGAGCGCCTGTTCCGGGGTGTACGACGTGTCGCCCGCGTCGACCAGGGCGGCGCCGCCGAGCACCAGCTGCTCGGCGGCGGTGAGCAGCACCTCGATCTCCCCGGCCGTCCGCCGGAAGCGTTCGGTACGGGCCACCGGGTGACCGAGGTTGGCCGGCACGCGTGAGTGCGCGAAGGTGTGGAAGAAGGCCTGCGCCGCCCGTGCGACACCCAAGTAGAGGGCGGCGAGCGGCAGATGGAGAGCGGCGCCGGCCCTGTTGTCCTGCTCGGCTGCGGGTCCGTGCGGGCCCAGGCCGATGACGTTCTCGTACGGGATCTCCACGCCGTGGAAGGCGACGTCATGGCTGCCGCTGGCCCGCAGACCCAACTGATCCCAGCGGTCGGCGATCTCGATGCCGGGGGAGCCGCCCGGGACCAGGAAGGTGCCCACGCGCGGCTCCGGTTCGTCGGTGGTGGCCCACACGAGGAACCAGTCGAGACCTTCGGCTCCGGTCACGAACCGTTTGCGGCCACTGAGCGACCAGCCGTCGGCGGTGCGCCGCGCGAGGGTGGCGGGCAGTCCGCCCCGCGCGGGGGAGCCCAGATCGGGCTCCACGCGCGCGTGGTTGATGAGAACGGGCCGCTTCTCGGATTCCTTGAGCACGCGCGCGTACAGCTCGTCGGGCCAGTGCGGCTGGACGGCCTGCCTGGCGTGGGTGTTGAGGGTCATCGCCGTGATCAGGGCGACGGAGGGGTCGCCCTGGCCGAGGGTGTGCAGGATGCGCGCGGTCTCGGCGACTCTGCCGCCCGGGCCGCCGTAGCGTTCGCCGACGGTCGCGGTGAGCAGTCCGGCCTCGTGCACGGCCTGGAGGGACTCGGCGGGGAAGGCAGCCGATCGATCGTATTCGGGGGCAAGTTCCGCGAGGCGAAGCGTTATCGGGGAGGTCACAGTGCCTTCTTGAGGTCGGCGTTGAGGTCGCGGCTCCAGAAGGCCCCGACGTCCAGGTGCGACTTGAGCGCGCCGAGTTCGGTGAAGGCGTCGGCCACCTTCTGCTGCGAGGCGATGGTGGCGTCGCTGACCGTCTCGGCCTGGTTGGGCCGCTGGGTCTGCTGGGCGACGAGGTCCTTCTCGGCCTGCTCCACGGGCTGGTGGGTGGCGTCGGCGATGACCTTGGCGAACTCGGCCTCGTGCCCGTCCCTGACATACGCGTACGCCTGGGAGATCCGGGCGATCAGATCGGCCGCGGCGGCGGTCTGCGCGGGGCTCTTCAGCACGGTGTCCCGCGCCGACCAGAGGAAGTTGCCGGACAGGATGTCCTTGCCCGAACCGATGGTGACGGCGCCCTGCTGGTGGGCGGTGATGATCGACGTGCCGTAGGAGGCGAAGGCGTCGATGCCGCCGCCGTTCAGGGCCGCGAGTCCGTCATTGGGGAGCAGGGGCTTGGCGTCGATGTCGGACCACTTCAGGCCCGCCTGCTTGAGCAGCTCGTACAGGAAGTAGTGCGCGGTGGTGTTCGCGACGTAGCCGACCTTCTTGCCCTTCAGGCCCGCGATGTCGGTCACCTTGGAGCCTTTGGGGACGACGACCTCCTGATTGAGTGTCGCGGCCCGCTCCACGGCGACGACCTTGAAGTTGGGCTTGCCGTCGGCCGCCGCGAAGATCGGCGGGATCTCACTGGAGGAGGCGAGGTCGAGCGCTCCCGCCCGGATGGCCTGGAGCTGCAGGTCACCTCCCTGGAAGAGGCTCCAATTGACCTTGTAAGGGGTGTCGTCGAGGTGGGCGAACTTGAGGATCGCCTCGTCGGCCTTCCAGCCGGTGGCGCCGACGTCCAGGGTCACGGAGGAGACGTCGGACGAGGATTCGGCCTGCGCCTCGTTCCCGCAGGCCGCCGCGAACGGCAGCATGAGGGCCAGGGCGGCGGTGGACGCACGCAGGGTATGACGCAACACGGAATCTCCATGAGAGCTCAGAGGGGGGTCAGGCGGCCTGGGAGGTGGCGGCGCGGTGGGCGAGTTCCTGCCGGACCAGCGGGAGTACGTAACGGGCGTAGTCGATTGCGTCGTTGAGCGGGTCGTAGCCGCGGATCG
Organism: Streptomyces sp. NPDC005808; assembly: GCF_042871385.1. Lineage (NCBI taxonomy): Bacteria > Bacillati > Actinomycetota > Actinomycetes > Kitasatosporales > Streptomycetaceae > Streptomyces > Streptomyces sp. NPDC005808. The sequence continues at coordinate 73,649 of NZ_JBIAIK010000011.1, forward strand.
ACAGCAGGTCGCAGCCGATGTCGACGTAGTCGAGCAGCGCCTGGGCAACGGTCTCGGGGGAGCCGACCAGCGCGGTCGAGGCGCCGGCTGCGTTCGTCGCGATGGCCGGCGCCGTCCACAGGCAGCGGTCGTGGACCTCGCCGCGCTCGGCGATGTCGAGGAGCCGCTGCGAGCCGACATTGGCCGGCCGCCCGGATGTCTTGTAGTGGCGCAGCAGCTCGGTGTTCGCGGTCTGCTCCTTGAGCACGCCGAGGGTGCGGTGCGCCTTCTCCCAGGCCAGCTCGTCGGTGGGCGCGATGATCGGGCGGAACGACACCCAGATACGCGGGTGCGGGCGCCCGGCGGCGTCGGCGACGGCGTTCACGGCGGCGATCTGCTCCGCCGTCTCCTTCAGAGGCTCGCCCCACATCCCGAAGATGTCGCCCTGCTGCCCGCCCACCCGGTACGCGTCCTGCGAGGAACCGCCCACCGAGATCGGCACGAGCCCGTTCACGGGACGTACGTCGGAGTGGAATCCCTCGAACTTGTAGTGCTTGCCCTCGTGGGAGACCGGCCCGTCCGCGGTCCACACCTTCCGCAGGATCTGGATGTACTCGTCCGAACGCTCGTACCGCTCGGTCTTGTTGAGGTAGTCGCCCTCCCTGTGCTGCTCCTCGTCGCTGCCGCCGGAGATGATGTGAACGGACAGACGTCCGTTGCTGATCCGGTCGAGCGTCGCGAAGGCGCGTGCCGCGTGGGTGGGGAAGATGACACCGGGCCGGTGCGCGAGGACCGGGCGGATGCGCTCGGTGTGCGTGGCGACGAACTGGGCCAGCTGGAGGGCGTCCGGTGAGGCCGAGTGGTAGGCGACCAGTGTGTGGTCGAAGCCTCCGTCGTCCAGGGCGCGGGCGTAGCGGCGTACGAAGTCGGGGTCGAAGCCGGTGCGCGCGCTGGCGGCCGGACCACTCGTCCCGGCGTCGGTGTGGACGGCGCTGATGAACTCTACGGGCATGGAGAACTCCTGGCGTTCAAAGGTCACTTGCTTTCAAAAGGCGGTCGGGGCGGAGGTCACTTGAGCACGGACGTGTCCGCCGACTTCGCCACGTCGACGTTCGGTTCGAGCACGCCGATGCCGTTCATGAGGTCGGCGACGTCCTGGACCTTCGAGGTCACCTCGGAGGTGATGGGGAGAACCTTGCTGTACGCGGACGTGGAGAGGGTTTTCGCGACCGAGGGGTCGGCGCCGTTCAGCTTCACGATGGCGTCCGCGTACGCGGATTCGTGCGTGTCCGTCCACTCCAGGGCCGTACCGAGGCGCTTGAGGAAGTCGCCGAGCGCGGTCTTCTTCGCCGGGCTCGCAAGGGCCTGCTCGGAGGCGCCGATGAAGCCGTACCCACTTATGCGTCCGTCGGTGCCGTCGACGAGGAGCCGGCCCTCCTGCTGCAGACCGACCGCCATATAGGTCCCGAAGGTCGCCCAGACGCCGATCTTCCCGGAGACGAAGGCCGCCTGCGCGTCGGTCGGCAGGAGGTACTGCACCTTCACGTCGGAGTAGTTGAGCCCGTTCTGCTGCAGGACGTTGGCCAGCAGATACTCGGCGATGCTGCCCTTCGCCGAGGACACCACGACCGTCTTGCCCTTGAGATCCTTGACGCTCTTCACGTCGGAGTCTTTGGGGACGATGATCCCGGTGCTGTGGCCGTCGTTCTTGAGCGCGGCGATGGTCTTGAACTTGACGCCGCCACTGAGCGCCTGGAGGGCGGGCAGATCGGCGGAGTACGCGGTGTCGGTGGCGCCCGCCTGGACGGCCTGGTAGAGCGGCGCGGCGCCCTCGAACTCGGCCCACTTCACCTTGTATTTGGCACCGTCGAGGGCGCCCGAGGCGGCGAAGATGGTCTGGAGAGTCTTCGCCTGGTCGCCGATGGTCAGGGTGACCTCGTCCTGGCTGGTGGCCGTGTCCGCGGAGGAGTCGGCGCCGCAGGCGGTCAGTGCCAGCAGAGCGGTGAGGCTCAGGGCGGCGGCTGCGATTCTGCGTATCACGAGGGGGTTCCTTCGAGGGTGGGGGCGACACCGAGCCAGCCGAGGACGCGGGCCCGGAGGGTGACGAACTCGGAGGCGGTGAGATCGCGGGGGCGGGGCAGATCGACGGTGACGTCGTGGGCGATGTGCCCCTCGTCCATCACCAGCACCCGGTCAGCGAGCAGCAGCGCCTCCTCCACGTCATGCGTGACCAGGAGAATCGCGCAGCCGTGCCGCTGCCACAGCTCGCCGACCAGCTGCTGCACCTTGCCCCGGGTCAGTGCGTCAAGTGCGCCGAACGGCTCGTCCAGGAGCAGGAGTTCGGGCTCGCGGACGAGGGCACGGGCGAGTGAGACGCGCTGCGCCTGTCCTCCGGAGAGGGTCTTGGGCCAGACGGTCGCGCGTTCCGCGATGCCCACCTCGTCGAGCGCCTTGTCGGCGAGCGTGCGGTCGGGGCGGCCGGGCAGCCCGAGGACGACGTTGCGCCACACCTTCAGCCAGGGCAGCAGCCGGGGAGACTGGAACGCGGCACTGCGTCGCGCGGGCACGGTCACCTCGCCGCCGATCTCGTCGTCGAGCCCGGCGAGGATGCGCAGCAGCGTCGACTTGCCGCAGCCGCTGTGCCCGAGGAGGGCCACGAACTCGCCCTCGCGGATGTCGAGGTCGAGGTCGTGCAGGACGGGGTTGCCGTCGAAGGCCCGCGAAAGCCCCCGTATTTCCACGCTGTTGGTCATCGTCAGGCCTCGCCCTCGAAGTTGGCGCGCCAGGTCAGCAGCCGGCGCGAGAGAACCCGTACGGCGAAGTCGCAGGTCAGACCGAGCAGCGCGTACACGGCCAGGCAGAGCACGATGATGTCCGTGCGGAAGTACTGCTGGGCGTTGCTCATCAGATAGCCGAGGCCCGCGTCGGCGTTGACCTGTTCGGCGAAGACGAGCGCGAGCCAGGCGGTGGAGAGCGCGTACCGCAGGCCCACGAGTGCCCCCGGGAGCGCGCTCGGCAGGATCACGTACCGGATCAGGCCCAGTCGGCCGAGCCCCATCATCCGTGCCGCTTCGACGAGTTGGGAGTCGGTGGACCGGATGCCGCCGTAGATGTTGAAGTACAGCGGGTAGGTGACGCCGAGTGCGACGAGCGCGATCTTCGGGGTCTCGTCGATGCCGAACCAGACGATGAACAGCGGGATCAGACCCACCCACGGGATCGCCCGGAACATGCCCATCGACGAGTCGATGACGTCCTCGCCGAGCCGGAACAGCCCGGCCAGCAGCGAGAGGCTCAGCGCGATGGTCGCGCCGATCAGGAACCCGATGCCGGCCCGGCGTCCCGACGCGGCGATGGCGCTCGGCAGTTCACCGTTCTTGGTCAGCTCCACGGCCTGACGCAGCACGTCCACGGGGGAGGCGAGCACGGACTCGGGGAGAACGCCTGTGTCCGAGGCCAGGAACCACAGGAGTACCAGGCCGACGGGGCCGGAGGCGCGGCGTACCGAGCGGGGGACGGTGAAGCGGCGGGTGGTGCGGGCGGTGCCGCGGATGGTGACCCGGGGCGTGCTCCGGGGGGCCGGAGCGGCAGGGGTGTCGGGAGCGGGGGCGGGCAGCACGGCCGGCGCCGGGCTCAGGGGTTTCGTCGTCATGGCGGGGTTCCTCTCGCCTCAGGACGGCAGGGGGCCGGTCGCGGCGGGGCGTGCGGGATCTGCGGACCAGGCTGACCAGGAGCCGGGGAAGAGGGTCGCCTCATAACCGGCGATGGCGAGTGCGGCGATCTGGTGGGCGGCGGTGACGCCTGAGCCGCAGTAGACGCCGATACGCGCGGTCGCGTCGGCGCCCTTGTCCGCGAACCTCTTGCGCAGCTCGTCGGGCGGCAGGAAGGTGCCGTCCGCCGCGAGGTTCTCCCCGGTCGGAGCGGAGACCGCCCCTGGGATGTGGCCGGCGCGCGGGTCCACCGGTTCGACCTCGCCGCGGTATCGCTCGGCCGCGCGGGCGTCCAGCAGCAGCCCCGTCGTGGCGAGGTCGGCGGCCCCGTCCACGTCGATGGTCTGCAGGGTGTCGGGGCGCAGGACGACGTCACCGAGCGGCGGAGCGGCGGGTGTGCCCGACTCCAGTGGAAGTCCGGCCGCCCGCCACGCGCCCAACGCGCCGTCCAGGAGCGTCACTTCGGCCACTCCGGCGTAGCGCAGCAGCCACCACGCCCGGGCCGCGGCCGTGTTCCCCAAGTCGTCGTACACGACGACCGGTTGACCGGCCCGCAGACCCCACCGGTGTGCCGCCGCCCGTAGATCGTCGAGATCCGGCAGCGGATGGCGTCCACCCTCCGGGCTCGGCGGCGCGGCCAACTCGGTGTCCAGGTCGACGTACACGGCGCCGGGGATGTGTCCGGCCGCGTAGTGGTCGCGGCCGTGCGGGTCGCCGAGTGCCCAGCGGACGTCGAGTACGGCGGGCGGCTCGGCGGAGCGCAGCAGGGCGTCGAGCTCGGCGACCGTCGTTGTCACCCGGCCGGTCATGCGAGGGCCTCGGCGATCAGGGGCAGCTCGGGGGAGAGGCGCAGCCGCTCCAGGAAGAGGACCACCGTGGCGGCGGCCGTGCGGTGCTGGGCGTCGTTCAGCACGTCATGACGGCCGGCCTCGAACGTCACGGACCGCACCTCGGGGTGGCCGGCGTACAGGGTCAGCGCCTGGTCGAGGGGGCTGACCGTGTCGTCCGCGCCGTGCAGGGCGAGCACCGGGACGTCCACGAGGTCGAGGCGCAGCTCCGGAAGGTCGGCTGTCGCGTCGATGGCGCCGCGCCGGAAGTCCGGGTCGTTCGTGAGCCGCCCCTGGTGGGTGGGGCAGGCGGTGCGCGCCTGGACCTCGACGTCCCAGCCGCCGGACTCCCAGGGAGCGGTGGGCAGACCGACGAGGATCACCGCGTCGATCCCCGGCGTCTGCTCGGCGGCGAGGTGGGCGGCGTACCGGGCACCGGTGTCCGAACCGACCAGTACCTTCGGGCCGGGCAGCGACTCGTCGGCGAGGAGCTTGGCGGCCTGGTCAAGGACCGACGGGTCGGCGCCGGGATCGCCGAGGGCGAGAACCCGGTAGGCGTCGAAGGCGAGCCGGCGGCCGAAGCGCTCGTACAGGCCGCCGTGCTCACCGCGCCCGGCCAGCACGATGAGCGTGCCGCGTGCGGCGAGGCCTTCGGGTTCGTTCCAGACGGACAGGGATGGGGAAGGCGGGGATGCGGGCATGAGGGGGCGACTCCCTTGGCGGGGCGGGGCGACATGGGGGTGGAGATGCGGAGATACCAGGCCGCGGCTCAGGACCGGTGTCACGCGTCATACGCGGAACCAGAGACGGCTCGCGGGAGAAAGGAGCGCCGAACGCCTCAGTAATGGCCGGCGGCGGAGTGCTTCAGCAGATCAGCGACAGCGCGCGCTGCACGCCACGCCGAAGTCGATGACTCGGCGCTGCGTCAGGAAGGCAGCGGTAGCGGTGGCGTGAAGCATGGCCTCATCATGACTGACCGTGGCCGAGCGCGTCCAACGACGATTCCGCATCGAAATCGATCAGCAATCGCGATCGGTGCCGGCATCGGACTACGTTCGACGCATGTCCCAACCTGTGCTCGACATCGTGGCCCTACGCAGCCTGACCGCGATAGCCGACTGCGGCGGCTTCCATCGCGCGGCCCACTCCCTCGCCCTCAGCCAGTCCGCGGTCAGCCAGCACGTGCGCAGACTGGAGAAGACGCTGGGCCGCGCGGTCGTCGAGCGTGAGGGCCGCGGGATGCGGTTCACCACCGACGGACGCCTGTTGGTGGAGCAGGCCCGCCGTATCCTCGCCGTCCACGACGAGGCCGTACGCGCCCTCCTCGACGTGGACGGCGACACCGTGACCATCGGCTCCACCGAGCACGCCGCGGACCAGTTCCTGCCCCGGCTCACCGCCGCCGTGCAGTCGGTACGGCCCGGCTGCCGGGTGCGCTTCCGCATCGACCGCTCGGCGCGCCTCGTCGAGGCCGTGGAGCGGGGCAGCGTGGACGTCGCGGTGTACGTCACCGAGGCCGCCGCCACCGAGGGCACCCCGGTCGGCGGGCTGCCGCTCACCTGGCACGCCACCCCCGGCTGGGCGCCGCCCGGGGCGCCCGATCCCGTACCGCTGGTCGCCATCGAGGACCCCTGCGCGATCCGCCGCCGGGCCATCGCGACCCTCGCCGCGCACGGCGTCGCGGCCAGGGTGGTGGGCGACGCGGGCTATCTCGCGGGCGTCCTCGACATCGCCCGCACCGGTCAGGGCGTGGCCCTGCTCGCCGCGGTCGGACCCGCGCCGGACGGCCTGACACCCTATGACGGACTGCCCCCGGTCACCCCGATCCCCATGAGCGCGCTGGCCCGCTCCGGCGCGGACCCGGCCACGGTCGCCGCCGCGTTCGACGCCGTACGGGATCTGCTGCGGTGACGCGGGGCGGGTGACGCGGGCGGGTACGTGGGACAGGGCAGGACACGCGCGGAGCGTGCCGCGACGCAGGTGACCTGCCCTGTCGGTCCGCAACGGCCGATGGACCTGCGCCCGGGAAGCGGGGGAAGGCTCGGAGGTGAGGAGCGTCCGGTACAACGGCCCCCCTTCGTCGAACAGTTGGCCCCCGGCCCGGCGCTATCCGCCCAACATGCGGGCGAGGGCGGCGCGTTGCAGAGGGTGTACCTCCGCGTGCAGATCGTGGCCCTTGGCGGTGAGCGCGACCCACACTCCGCGCCGGTCGTCCGCGCAGAGGGTGCGTTCGACCAGGCCGTCCCTCTCCAGTCGACCGATCAGGCGGGACAGCGCGCTCTGGCTCAGATGGACACGGTCGGCGATGTTCTGCACACGGCACTGTGCGCCGGGATCCGCGGCCACGCCGGAGGCGAGGATGTCGAGCACCTCGAAGTCGCTGGCGCCGAGACCGTACGGATGCAGCTCGCGGTCGATCTCGCACATCGTGCGCGCGTGCACCGAGAGAATGTCCCGCCACTTGTCCTCGAGCCGAGCGTCCGGACTCTTCACTGCCATAACTGAACGGTAACAGAGATCCGGCCAGTAATTGAGCGTGCAACTAGTTCAGCCGCATCCAGTCGCTGCCCCCTCGCCATGGAGAGGCTCCGCGCCGCTGAGCAACTGGGGTGAGACCCGGGCTTTCCCGGTGGCGTCCGGTCTTCGCGGGCGTCGCCGAAGGCCGTGCGCGTCGCCCCGGGCTGCGGGACAGTGTCGGGAGACCGCCGTGACGGAGGGGACAAGATGCTGAAGCTTCCCGTCAGTGGACAACGACTGGAGATCCTGGAGTGGCTGCGCGATCCCGTGGCGCACTTTCCTCCGCAGCGGCGCGGTGATCTCGTCGAGGACGGTGTCACTCCGGCGACCGTCGCCGCCAAGCTCGGTGTGAGCCGTGGCGTCGCGCGCACTCACCTCGACGTCCTCACGGGGATCGGGTTGCTGCGCACCAAGAAGATCAGACGTCGCACCTTCTACCACCGCGACGAGTACCGCATCGCCGAGGTGGTCCGCTTCTTCGAGGCGGGCTGGTAGGGGCCACAGGTCCTCGATGGCTTCTGCCGGGCGTGCGAGACCTGTCGCCCCGGCGTTACGCTGTCCACCGGCCGCGATCTTGCCGCGCGGCGCGGCGGCGGGACCCGCCGTACCCGAACCGCGGCGCGACAGAGCCGCCAACGGTCCCTGCTTGCGAGAAGTGTGCTCGGGCGACCGGGCCCCCGGCGAGTAGGAGACGTACGCACGTGACCGCCCCGCGACAAGACGCGAGCAGACGTACCCGCGTGACAGGTTCGCGGCCGGAGCCCGCAGGCGTACGCACATGACAATCCCGCGACCGGAGCGAGCCGACCGGGCCGGGACGCCCGCGCGGCCGGTGTCCCCGTGGCAGGGTCAGGGACCGGTCGTCGCGGCGGTCGCGCTGGGCGGCGCGATCGGCGCCACGGCCCGCTACGGCGCTTCGCTGCTGTGGCCCTCCCAGGGAGGCGGATTCCCCTGGGCCACGTTCTGGGTCAATGTCGTCGGGTGTGCGGTGATCGGCGTCCTCATGGTGGCCGTCACCGAGGCGTGGGCGGTCCACCGGCTGGTGCGGCCGTTCTTCGGCACCGGAGTACTCGGCGGCTTCACCACGTTCTCGACGTACGCCGTCGACATCCAGAAACTCGTCGACGGGGACCGGCCCGTGACCGGCCTCGTCTACCTCGCCGCGACCCTGTTCGCCGCGCTCGCGGCGGTATGGCTGGCGATGACGGCGGCTCGTCGCGTCCTGTCGCGGAAGCGGCGACGAGCGGGCGAGGAAGGTAAGAACTGGTTGTGAACTGGCTGCTGGTGATCATCGGTGCCGTGGTCGGCGCGCCCCTGCGTTACCTGACCGACCGCGCGGTGCAGTTGAGGCACGACACCGTCTTCCCCTGGGGCACCTTCGCCGTCAATGTCACGGGCTGTCTGGTCCTCGGTGTCCTGACGGGCGCGGCCTCGGCGGGCCATGCCTCCCCCCACCTGCAACTCTTGATCGGCACGGGTCTGTGCGGGGCGCTGACCACGTACTCGACGTTCTCCTACGAGACGCTGCGGCTGGCCGAAACGGGCGCCGGACTCCTCGCCGCCGCGAACGTGATCGCGAGCGTCATGGCGGGCCTCGGGGCGGCGTTCGCGGGGGTGTCGGTCGCGCAAGCCGTGTGGTCGTAGACCGCGGGCACTCACCCGCGCGCTGTAAGACTGTCTACAGCACTGTCGACCAACTCCCAGAACTGGACCCCATGAGCGTCATCAACATCGGGCAGGCCGTCGTCCTCGGAGCCGTCGAGGGGGTGACCGAATTCCTCCCCGTCTCCTCCACCGGCCATCTCAAGATCACTGAGGGGCTGATGGGCATCCCCGTCGACGACAACGCCGTAGTCGGGTTCTCGGCGGTCATCCAGGTCGGTGCGATCGCCGCCGTCCTCGTGTACTTCTTCAAGGACATCGTGCGGATCGTCTCCGCATGGGGGCGCGGCCTGCGGCATCGCGAGGAGCGCTACCACCACGACTACAAGTTCGCCTGGTGGGTCATCTACGCGACCATTCCGATCGTCGTCGTGGGCCTGGCGGCGAAGCCGCTCATCGAGGGGCCGCTCGCCTCGCTGTGGGTGGTCGCAGCCTCCCTGATCGTCGGCAGTGGCGTCATGTGGGCGGCGGACCAGATGGGCCGGCACAAGCGTGGCGAGGACGACACGACGCTCAAGGACGCCATGCTGGTCGGCGGCTCCCAGATCCTCGCCCTGCTCTTCCCGGGCTTCTCGCGCTCCGGCGCCACCATGTCCACGGCGCTCGTCCTCGACCTCGACCGCGTCGCCGCCACCAGGCTCTCCTTCTTCCTCGGCATTCCCGCCCTGACCGGCGCAGGGCTGTACGAGCTGAAGGACGCCCTGGGTACGGGTGTCGGCGCCGCCCCGCTCGCCGTCGGCACACTCGTCTCCTTCGTGGTCGCGTACGGCTCCATCGCCTGGCTTCTGAAGTTCGTCGCCAAGCACTCCTTCAACGCGTTCGTGATCTATCGGCTCGTGATCGGCGTGGCCCTGTTCGGCCTGCTCGGAGCGGGTGTGCTCGGCTGAGGCCGCCCAGGTGAGCCGCTCCGGCGGTTGACAGCGGCCTCCTGTTCCGCGGAGTATCGGTCCCGTGAACCTGTCAGACAGCCAGACAGGTGGGTCGGCCCCGCGGCGCGTCAGCGCCATGGAAGCGGTGCTCACCCACCTCCGCGGCGCCATCGAGCGCGGTGAGTACGCCATCGGCGACAAGCTCCCCTCCGAGGCGGAGCTCTGCCGCCGCCTGGAGGTCAGCCGTCCCGTGCTCCGCGAGGCGCTGCGAGCCCTGCAGGTCATGGGCCTCACCGTGTCCCGTACCGGCAAGGGCACCTTCGTCCTCGCCAACGCCGTCGAGGACCCCACCTTCGGCGACTACGCGGCCGGTGACCTCCTCGAAGTGCGCCGCCACGTCGAGATCCCGGTCGCGGGGTACGCCGCGGTGCGCCGTACCCCGGAGAACCTCGACCGCCTCGCCCATCTCCTGGAGCGCATGGAGGGGGAGACCGACACCACCGCGTGGGTGGCGATGGACACGGTCTTCCACATCGCCCTCGCCGAGGCCTCCCAGAACCCCGTCTTCCGCAAGGTCATCGAGGAGATCCGGGACGCACTGGCCCGCCAGTCGGCCTTCCTGAACGATCTGGGCGGCCGCCGTGAGCAGTCCGACCGCGAGCACCGCGCGATCCTCGAGGCACTGGTCGACGGCAGCGAGCACGACGCCGTGGAGGCCATGTCCCACCACCTCGACCGCGTCGAGACCACCCTCACCTCCATCGTGCATCCCGAGCGCGCGGACACCTCCAGGAAAGACGGACCCGAAGCGTGAACGAGCCATCGCTGAAGCTGGAGTACGGCAATTCACTCGCGGCCGCACCGGTGATCCGCGAGCCCCTCCACGCACCCGTCGCCCATCTCGTACGCGGCGGGGTGATCGAGGGCATCCACTACGGCTCGGTGGTCGTACTGGCCGCCGACGGCACCGTGGAACTCCAGATCGGCGACATCGAGGCCGCCTTCTATCCGCGCTCGGCGGTCAAACCCCTTCAGGCGGCGGCGATGCTGAGGGCCGGGCTGCCGCTCGACGGCGAGTTGCTCTCGCTGGCCGCGGCCAGCCACTCCGGCGAGGAACGGCATCTGGCCGGCACCCGGCGGATCCTGGAGCTGGCCGGACTGACGGAGGACCGGCTGCGCAATGTCCCGGACCTGCCGTTCGACCCGGTCGTACGCGAGGCCTGGATCCGCGAGGGACGACTGCCCTCCCGGCTCGCACAGAACTGCTCCGGCAAGCACGCCGCCATGCTGTACACGGCCAAGCTCAACGGCTGGTCCCTCGACGACTACCTCGACCCCGCGCACCCGCTTCAGCAGGCCATCGCGGAGATCGTCGAGGACCTCACCGGACAGGCGATCGCGCGGGTGAGCGTCGACGGCTGCGGCGCACCGCTGTTCTCCGTCTCGCTGCACGGACTCGCGCGCGCCGCGGCCGGGATCACCACCGCTGCCCCGGGCACCCCCGAGGCGCAGGTGGCCGACGCGATGCGCGAGCACGCCGAGATGGCCTCCGGCTCCGGGCGTGACGTCGCCGCGCTGATGCGGGCCGTGCCGGGGCTGCTCAGCAAGGACGGCTTCGAAGGCGTGCAGTTCGCGGCGCTCCCGGACGGCCGGTCCGTCGCCGTGAAGATCGCCGACGGCGCCGACCGGGCGCGGATCCCGGTGGCTGCGGCTGCCTTGGCCCGCGCCGGGGTCGACCCGGCAGCCCTCGCCGAGTTCGGCGGCGCGCCGCTCCTCGGGGGTGGCGTGGTGGTCGGTCACGTCCGCCCTGCCCGCGCGCTCGATCCGCTCCCGGCGCAGGACATGTGCGCCTGAGCGCGTCGCGAAGAGGACTGGGGGAAGGATCCGACCGACCACCAGGACGCGGCGCCGATGACACCCACGCGGGATCCCGTCGTACGTCGTGATGCCGGACGTAGACCACCACCGGCCCCGGACGTGCCGAACTCGCCCTGGGGAAGCGCCTGTTGCCGACCGAAGCCTTCGCGGCACCGCTCCGCCAGGAGGCACCGGCAGGCAGCGGCACCCCGTAGGCCGCCTCCAGGCCGTGTCACAGGCGCTCTGAGCCGGTGGGCACCGGGGCCGGCCGGGCGGCATGATGGTGATCATGTCCCCGTCGTTGACCTTTCAGCCGGTCCTGGAACGCATCGCCGTCGAGATCGCGCAGACCCCCGGGCGTGGTCGGCCCGCCGACTACATCCCGGCGCTCGCCGCCTGCGACCCCCGCCGCTTCGGCATGGCCGTCGCCGAACTCGACGGCACGGTGTACGGCGTGGGCGACTGGCGCCAACCCTTCTCCACGCAGTCCATCACCAAGGTCTTCACCCTCGCCCTCGATCTGGCCCGTGAGGGCGACGAGTTGTGGGAGCACGTCGGCCGCGAGCCCTCCGGCAACGCCTTCAACTCCCTTGTGCAGCTGGAGTACGAGAACGGCATCCCGCGCAACCCGTTCATCAACGCGGGCGCCCTCGTCGTCACCGACCGGCTGCAGACCCAGACCGGAGACGCGGCGGGGACCCTGCTCTCGTTCCTGCGCGCCGAGAGCGGCAACCCGAACCTCACCTTCGACAAGGACGTCGCCGCCTCCGAGGCCGCGCACGGCGACCGCAACGCCGCTCTCGGCCACTTCATGGCGTCCTACGGCAATATCGACAACCCTGTTCCGGTGCTCCTTGAGCAGTACTTCCGGCAGTGCTCGATCGAGGCATCCTGTGCCGATCTGGCGCTGGCAGCCGGATTCCTGGCCCGGCACGGCATCCGGTCCGACGGTTCCCGGCTGCTCACCCAGAGCCAGTCCAAACAGGTCAACGCGGTGATGCTCACATGCGGCACCTATGACGCGGCCGGCGAATTCGCCTACCGCGTGGGGCTGCCGGGCAAGAGCGGCGTCGGCGGCGGGATCATCGCGGTGGTGCCGGGACGGTGCACGTTGTGTGTGTGGAGTCCGGGCCTCGACCAGCGAGGGAACTCGGTGGCGGGCGTCGCGGCTCTCGACCGTTTCACGACGCTGACAGGGGTGTCCGTGTTCTGATCCGACATCGCCGGGAGGGTTGTCCGCGGCGGTTAACAGGCCCCCGTCGCACGGATCTCGCACGGATCTCACACGGAGGTCACGCGCAGGCCCCCGTACGGAGGGAAGTACGTCGCTTTACGGCCACCCGGCGTTGACACGCTTTCCGAGTGTTGGCCATGGCTTTTCCCGTCGATCTCCGCCGCTGTCAGGCCCTCGGTCTGGCCGGCTCCGCCTTTCTCGCTCTGGGCGGTGAGACGGCCGGGGCCCTGCCTGTGCGGGAGTTCCTCGCCCCCGAGTCCGCCGAGGCCGTACTCGGCCTGGTCGGCGTGTACTTCGGCGTCGTCCTGCTGATAGCGGCGTGGGCGCTCCTCGGCACCGTCGTACGCGGTCCCGAACCGCCGACTCCGCGCTCCCTGCTGCTCGTTCTGGTCGTGTGGGCGGCGCCGCTGCTGCTCGCGCCGCCGCTGTTCAGCCGGGACGTGTACAGCTATCTCGCGCAGGGCGCGATGGTCGACGCGCACATCGACGTGTACGCGCACGGACCCGCCCAGCTCGGCGGTCCGCTCGCCGACGAGGTGGCGCCGGTGTGGCAACAGACCACGACGCCGTACGGCCCGGTCTTCCTCGCGGTCGCCTCCGCGTTGTCCGCACTCACCCGCGGGGAGATCCCCGCCGGACTGCTCGGCATGCGCCTGGTCGCCCTGCTCGGCGTCGCACTGATGGCCGCGGCGCTGCCCCGGCTCGCCCGGCACAGCGGAGCGGATCCGGCCGCCGCGCTCTGGCTCGGCGCCCTCAACCCCCTTGTCCTGCTGCACTTGGTGGCCGGCGCGCACAACGACGCCATCATGCTCGGACTGCTCGGCGTCGGACTGGTGGCCGCACGCGGCCGGTGGCCCGTCCTGGGCGTCGTCCTCATCACCCTCGCGGCGCTGGTCAAGGCACCCGCCGCGCTCGGCCTGCTGGCGGTGATCGCGCTGCGCGGGCGGCGGGGGCTGGTGCCGTCCGTCCTGACCACCGCCTTCGGTGCCCTCGCCACCACGGCCGGGGTGACCGCCGTGACAGGTACGGGCTACGGCTGGATCGCAGCTCTGAAGACCCCCGTGTCCCCGCAGAACTGGTCGCTCACCAGTCTGCTCGGCCGGGCCACCGGCACTGTGCTCGAGAAACTCGGCAGCGGCTTCGCCCCCTTGGCCATCCCGGCCTGGCACACCGCCGGACTCGTGCTGACCGCGGCCATCGTCCTCTTCATATGGCTGCGCTTGCGGCCCGGACCGATCTACGCACTCGGCCTGAGCCTGGCCGCCGTCGCCGCGTTCGGCCCGGCGATCAGGCCCTGGTACGCGCTGTGGGGGCTGTTCCTCATCGCCGCCGCGGCGCCCAACGGCTCGGTGCGCCACCGGGTCGCAGCCGCGAGCGGAGTACTCGCCCTCGCCGTGCTGCCCAGCGGATACGCGCCGGACGCCCAACAGGTGGTCCTGGCCGTCTCCGGCGGACTGCTCGCCCTCGTCGTGCTCTGGCAGGCCCATCAAGCGGCGCAGGCGCCGGTACTGGAGCGCACCGCATGAAACGCCCCCGCACCTTCCCCGGATTTCCCCGTATGACCCGCGGACTTCCCCAGGTCTCCTTCCGGCTTCCCCGCACGGACCGGGGGCGCCTGTTCCTGGTGCTGGGACTCGCCGCCGCCGTCATCGCGTTCACCGCCACCGTGCCCCTGCTGCGCGACTGGTTCGACCTGCGCGTCTACTACGGGACCATCGACGCCTGGGTGCACCACGACGGCCGGATCTACGACTACCTGCTGCCCGGGACGACGTACGGCTTCACCTATCCGCCGTTCGCGGCCCTCAGCATGCTGCCGATGGCGCTGATCGGACTGCACACCGCGATCGCCATCGGGCTGCTGCTGAACCTGGTCGCGCTCGCCGCCGTGGTGTGGATCCTGGTCGGGCCCGCGCTGCGCCGGTACGGCTGGTTCGGCTTCGCCATGGCGGCCTGCCTGCTCGCCCTGTTCGAACCGGTCCGCGACACTTTCAGCTTCGGCCAGGTGAACCTCCTGCTCTTGGCCCTCGTCCTGAGCGACGCCTGGCTGCTGGCCACCGGCCGGGGCCGCAGGGCGGGCGTCGGTATCGGCCTCGCCGCCGCCATCAAGCTCACCCCCGCGATCTTCATCGGCATGCTGCTGCTCGCCGGTCGCCGGCGCGCGGCCGGGGTCGCCACAGCCGTCGCCGCGGCGGCCACCGCCCTGGCGGCCTGGGTGGCGCCGGACGCCTCGCGCTTCTACTGGACCCACGCCCTGTGGGACACGGACCGCATCGGACGCCTCGACTATGTCTCCAACCAGTCCTTGCAGGGCGTCCTGGCGCGGCTCGCGGCACCGGGCGAACCGAGCAAGGCGCTCTGGGCGGCGGCCGCCGTGCTGGTCCTGTGGGTATGGGCCCGGCGGACCTCGCGAGCCGTGGCCGACGAGGACTGGATCGCCGCGTTCGCCCTCACCGGCCTCACCGCCTGCCTCGTCAGCCCGATCACCTGGGTGCACCACCTCGTCTGGCTGCTGCCGTCCTTCGCCGTACTGTTGCGCAGGCGCCGAGTGCGGGTCGCGGGAATCCTGTACGCGATCCTGTGCAGCAGCCTGGTGTGGCTGTGGTTCCACGACGCGTCCGGCCTCGACGGCTTCGTCGGGAGCAACGCCTATACGTGGATCACGCTCGGCCTGCTGCTGTGGCTGCCGGTCGGTCAGCCGGGCGCCGGCCGTCCGCCTCTGGTCCGCAGGGCCAGGGCCACGCTTCCCGCGCCCAGACAGGCCGCGCCCGCGATCGCGGCGGCAGCCGCAGGCCAGTCGGGTCCGTCGGCCGTGGGCAGCGCGGCCGGTAGGGCGGCCGGTCCTGCCGTCGGCACGGGACGCGTGTCGAGGAGCGAGCCGACGGGATCGACGCGCCCGGAGGCCTGGAAACCCCAGTCCAGCAGCGAGCGGGCCTCCTCGTACACCGCGAACCCGCCGCCCTCCTGAGGGTTCATCACCGTGACGATCACGGTGTGCCCGCCCCGGCGGGCGGCGGCCACGAGTGTGCTGCCCGCGTTGCTGGTGGAGCCGTTCTTGACGCCGACCAGGCCCGGGTACGGCTCCACCCCGTCGGCGCCGGTCAACAGCCGGTTGGTGTTCTCGATCTTGTACGACCAGCCGCCCCCGCCGGGGAACGTGGCCTCGGCGGTGGAGCAGTACCGTGCGAACTCGGCGTTGCGCAGCCCGGCCCGGCCGAACACCGCGAGGTCGTACGCCGACGAGACCTGCCCCGGCGCGTCGTATCCGTCGGGGGAGCGGACGTGCGTGTCGAGGGCGCCCAGAGCCCGTGCCTTGGCCTGCATGTGGGCGGCCGTGGTGCGCCAGCCGCCGTTCATCGCGGCCAGTACGTGGACGGCGTCGTTCCCTGAGTTCAGGAAGACACCGCGCCACAGGTCCGCCACCCGGTAGGTGCGCCCCTCCGCGACGCCCACCAGGCTGCTGCCGTCGCCGATGCCCCGCAGTTCCTTCTCGGTGACGGTGTGCCGGATGCCGCCGGGCAGCACCGGGAGCACCGTGAGGGCGAAGAGGGTCTTCAAGGTGCTGGCGGGCGGCAGTCTGCGGTGCGCGTTGTGGGCGGCGAGCACCTTGCCCGTGCGGGCGTCGGCCACCAGCCACGAGAGTGCGGAGACGTCGTGGGGGATCTCGGGCGCTCCGGACCGCGGCCGTACCTGCGTTCCGGCCCGGTGCAGCGGCGGCAGCGAGGCCGAGGCTCCGGGTGTCCCCGGGTCCGTGCCGGCTCTGGCGGCTGCCGCACTCGGTGCGAGAGCCGCGGCGCTGGGCGCCAGGGCCAGGGCCCCGACCGCACAGACGGCGGAACAATAGACGGCGGCGCGCGAGGAGAACCCGATGGTCATACCGCAAAAGTAGGAACCGGCATGCCTCGCGGCGGGCTGCCGGGCCACAGCGGCGGGATCGAGCACCCGGATGCCGCACGTGGGAAAGGTCAGGAGGGCAGCGTCGGGTGGACCTGGCGGAGGAAGGCCGCGTTGTCCGGGGTGGCGCGCATCCGCTCCAGGAGGGTCTCCAGGCCGGCCTGGCCGTCCCGTGTCTGCAGGGCGCGGCGCAGTCCTCGTACGGTGCCCAACTCGGCGGCAGGTACGAGGAGTTCCTCGCGCCGGGTGCCGGAGGGAGTGATGTCGACGGCCGGGAACACCCGCCTGGAGGCCAGGGTGCGGTCGAGGCGGAGCTCCATGTTGCCGGTGCTCTTGAGCTCCTCGAAGAAGTAGTCGTCGGCACGGGAGCCGGTCTCCACCAGGGCGGTGGCGAGGATGGTGAGGGAACCGCCTTCCTCGGCGAGGCGTGCGGCGCCGAAGAACCGCTTGGGTCCGTGCACCGCGGCCGCGTCGACGCCGCCGCTGAGGGTGCGGCCACCGGAGGCGGCCGCGTTGTTGTGCGCCCGGCACAGCCGGGTGAGCGAGTCCATCAGGATGACGACGTCCTCGCCCTGCTCGACGAGCCGCTTGGCGCGCTCGATGACGAGTTCGGCGAGGGCGATGTGGTGCTTCGGCGTCTGGTCGAAGGTCGAGGCGAAGACCTCGCCCCGGACGGAGCGCCGCATGTCGGTCACTTCCTCCGGTCGCTCGTCGAGCAGCAGCACCATCAGGTGGATCTCGGGGTGGTTGCCCGCGATGGCCGCGGCGAGTTGCTGGAGCAGTACCGTCTTGCCGGTCTTGGGCGGGGCGACGAGCAGTCCGCGCTGGCCCTTGCCGACCGGTGCGACCAGGTCGACGACGCGGCCGGCCAGGCCGCTCGCCGGGTGCTCCAGGCGGAGCCGGTCACGCGGATGCAGCGGGGTGAGGTCATGGAAGTGCGGGCGGCGGCGCAGCTCTTCGGGCGTACGCCCGTTGATCCGCTCCACCTCGGCGAGCGCGCGGGGCCCGCCGCGTACGCCTTGGACGGTGTCGCCCTTGCGCAGGCCGTAACGGCGGATCAGCGCGGCGGAGACCTGGACGTCGGCCGGCGTGGGCAGGCAGCTGGTGGCGGCGCGCAGGTACCCCTGCCCGTTGTTCGCGATGTCCAGGACACCGTTGGCGTGCGCCGGGAGCTGCTTCTGCCGTACGGGAGGTTCGAGTGTGGTGGTCATGGTGGGGTGTCCTTTCGAGGACGGGTTCATGAGGTCATGAGGAAGGGAGGGGGATGTGCCGGGGGGAGGCGGCGTGCTCACGCCTCCGTGCGGCGAGGAGACAGCACCTCGGGTACGGCGGACGGCAGGATCTGCCTGTGGCCGTGCTCAGGAGGTGATGTGCTGGAAAGCTGTTCCGCCGGTCGGAATGCGACGGGCGTGTCAGCGAGAAGAAGTGGAACAAGCACCGGTGCCCGAGACGGGGCGTACACGAATGCTGTTCGCACTCTAGCACCTCGGGCCCGGGCTCGGCTGTGATGTGAGTCTCAGTGGCCCGCGAGCAGGCCGTACAGCAGCGGGATACGCGGTTCGGACTCCGGCAGCCGCCACCACCCGGACGGGGTAGGGGTCATCTGCGGCCACCGGGGCCAGGGAAGTTCGTCGCTCTCCCGCAGCCGCCGGATCCGCAGGCCCGCTCCGATCAGCGCGTTGATGACGTCGCCCAGTCCGTGCATCCACTCGTAGCTGTCGGTGGCCCCGTGCACGGCCGGACCGTCCGTGTAGGTGTACGTCGCGTCCCGGTGAACGGCGTCCCGGCCGCCCAGGTAGTCGTGCCGCAGGAGCAGTTCACCGCCCTCGCCCTCGGCCGGCTTGGGCCCCAGCGAGTTGAGCAGGGGATGGAACTCGGCGATGTACAACCGCCCCTGGGGGCGCAGGAGTTGGACGACGGTGGTGGCCCAGCGGTCCAGGTCGGGCAGATAGCACAGCGCGCCCTTTCCGGTGTACACGACGTCGAACCGCCGCTCTCCCAGGGCCTCGACGGCGTCGTACACGTTGGCCTGTACATACGCGACGTCGGCGCCCGCCCGTGCCGCGATGTCCGCCGCGGCCGCCACGGATGCCTCGGAGATGTCGAGCCCGACGGCGCGGGCGCCGCGTTCGGCGAAGGCGATCGTCTCGGTGCCGAGATGGCATTGGAGGTGGATCACGTCAAGGCCGGCCAGTTCGCCGAGGTCCTCCCACTCGAAGGCGGCGAACCAGCGGGCCGGATCGAGATTCTCGTGCAGCCCGTAGAAGCGGCTGGCGAGGTGGATGGGGGTGCGCGCGTCCCAGTTGGCCTGGTTGGCCCGCATCATCCGCGCCTGCTCGTGCTCGTGCTCGTGCCGGTCGGCCGTCTCGGTCATGGGGACATCCAATCGTGCGTGGCCGGGGAGCCGTGGGAATACGGCCGGATGTGTCCGGTCGTACACACGCGAACCTGGAAGGGTGTCTGTTCGGCGGCGGCCGTTCGTCGGTGGGGTGCAGGAAGTTCATGATCACCGGGAGGAACCCATGAAGTACATGCTGCTGGTCTGTGGTGACGACACCGCGGACGCCTCCGGTATGGCGCCCGTCGAACCCTGGGTCGAGGAGCTGGGCGTCGAGCGCGGCGTACGGCTGCACGGACACCGGCTACGGCTCCCCGCGGACGCGGTCACCGTCCGGGTACGGGACGGCGAAGTGCTGCGCACCGACGGGCCGTTCGCCGCGACGAAGGAATACATCGCCGGATACGACATCCTCGAATGCGACACCCTGGAGGAGGCCGTGGAGGCAGCCGCCAAGCATCCGGTGGCGAGCGTCGGTGCCCTGGAGGTGCGCGCCTTCTGGGACGACGAGGACGCCGAGGCGGAGATCCGCCGGATCGACGCGGAGCTCACCGCGGCCGGCCGCGAGCGCGACTTCGACAGGGCGATGGCCTGTTACGCCCCGGACGTCGAGGTCTTCCACCCCGTGAGCGGTCTGGAGCAGAGCGGGATCGAGGCCCTTCGCAAGGCGGAGGAGCTGTGGTTCTCGACGCTGACCGGGCCGGTGGAGCGTGAGGTGCTCGACTTCCGCGTCAGGGTCGACGAGAGCGTCGCGTTCAGCCACGCGCTCGTACGGATGCGGGCCACACTGGCCGGCGGTGTGCCGCTGGACTCCACGGCGCGGGTCACCACTGGCTACCGTGCGGCCGGTGACCGCTGGCAGATCGTTCACCAGCACACGTCGGTCCCCTTCGACGCCCCCGGAATCACGGACCCCCAGTCGTGAACCGGGGGTCCAGTCGTGAACTATCGACCGAGTTCGAAGATCCCGTACGCGAAGCCCTGCGAGACGACGGTTCTGCCGTCGATCCGCACGCCGGACACCTCCAGCGGCCGTGGCTCCGCCGGGGCGTCGTACGGGTAACTCACCGCGTTACGCTGCGGATTGACGACGACGAGATACCGCCCGCCCCGTACGTACACGAACGGGTAACCCGCGTGCAGGACTTCCACCGAGCCGCCGGAGCCGAGTTCCGGTGACGCTGTGCGCAGAGCGATGAGCCGGCGTACGAAATGGAGCAGTGAGGTGTCGTCGGCACGTTGTGCGGCGACCGTGGGGCGGCCGGGCGCCGGATCGAGCGGGAGGTAGAGGTGGTCGGCGGGGGCGGTGGAGAAGCCGGCGTTCGGACTGTTGTCCCACTGCATCGGGGTACGGGAGCCCGCTCGGTTGTAGCGGGGGCCCAGCACGCTGCCCTCCTTGTCGGGGAGGCCCGGGACGTATCGCATGCCGATCTCGTCGCCGTAGTAGATCGCCGGAAGGGTTGGCCAGGTGAGCTGGAAGGCGAAGGCTGCGGGGAGTTGTTCGGCCGAGCGGGGGCCGCAGTTGAGGCGCGAGAAGTCGTGGTTGGCGGTCGGGAGGGAGATGAAGCCGCGGCCGGTCACGGCGGCTGACGCCTCCAGCCAGGCCTCGACGAACGGGCGGGGCGAGCCCTTGCCGCTCGGGTCGAAGAAGCAGTCGAGCGGGTCCCAGGACTCGTTGACCGTGCCGTCCGCGTTGCTCCACAACGAACGCAGGGCACGACCGTCGGTCGGGCCGCCGAACTGAAGGAAGAAGTCCGTGTGGAAGCCGGCGGGAACGGACACTTCCGGTTCGCCCCACTCCGAGAGCAGCACCGCCTCCGGATGCGCGTCGTCCAGCCAGTGCCGCAGCTCCGTCCAGATGCCCGCCGTCCCGGCTTTGCCCGGGTCGTCCTTGACGAGCGATGCGGCCATGTCGACACGGAAGCCGGACAGGCCCAGGCCGAGCCAGTGGTCCATGATCGAGCGGAGCGCGGCGCGGTTGGCTCGCGGTCCGTCGGCGTCGACCGGCTGACGCCACGGCTCTGCCGGATTCGTGCGCGCGTAACCGAAGTTGAGGGCGGGCTGAAAGGCGAAGAAGTTCGGCAGGTACGCGCCGGGGCGGGTGCCGGGGGAGACGACGAAGCCGTCCTGGTGGGCATCGGGGACCCAGATGTACCGGTCGTCTCCCGGGTCGTTCGCCGAAGCTGTGAACCACGGGTGCTCGTCGGAAGTGTGACCGGCCACGAGATCCAGCAGTACGCGGATACCGCGGCGGCCCGCTTCCTCGACCAGCTTGGCGAAGTCGTCGTTCGTGCCGTAGCGGGGCGCGACGCTCAGGTAGTCGGAGACGTCGTATCCGGCGTCCCTGAACGGGGAGACGAAGCAGGGGTTGAGCCAGACGGTGTTGACGCCCAGCCACGCGAGGTGGTCGAGGCGCTCGGCGATTCCGTTGAAGTCGCCGATGCCGTCGCCGTTCGAGTCGGCGAACGACTGCGGGTAGATCTGGTAGAAGACGGCGTCGGCCAGCCAGGCGGGAGCGGGGCGGAACGAAGTCATGAAGTGGACCATAAGCCGTCGCACGGGGCGTGCGCTGCCCCTAAGCTCAGCTGGATGTTCACCCCGCAAGGCCCCACCCTCCGCGAACTGGCCGTGCAGGCCCTTTCGTCCATCGAGCACGGCTACGACCTGCTCGCGCCGAAGTTCGACCACACGCCGTTCCGGACACCGGACCCGATCCTCGACGCCGTGGCGTCGGCGCTGGACCGGATCGGCCCCTTCGACCGCGGGCTCGACCTCTGCTGCGGAACCGGCGCGGGAATGCGGGTACTGCGCGAGCTGTGCCCAGGGAGCGTCACCGGCGTGGACATCAGCGCGGGGATGCTCGCCGTGGGACGGGAGCGGGCGGATGCTTCTCGTGCGGCCCTTGGTGGGCGCGAGCGTGCGGGTGCCGACCAGGCGCCCTGCGTGACATGGGTGCGAGGTGACGCGCGCGCTCTGCCCTTCTCGCCCGTTTTCGACCTGGTGGTGAGCTTCGGCGCGTTCGGCCACTTCAGGCCGCGTGAGCTGCCCGGGCTGTTCGCCCAGGTTCACTCCGTGCTGACGCCGGGCGGGCGCTTCGCGTTCCCGATCGTGGCTCCGCCCCGGCCGAGCTCGCCCTGGTACTGGGCCCTGCTGGGCTTCGACGCGGCCATGCGGGTGCGGAACGCCGTGTGGCGGCCGCCGTTCGTCATGTACTACCGGGCGTTCCGGCTCGACGAGGTGCGCCGGGAACTGACGCGGGCCGGTTTCGAGGTCGAACTGCAGCCCCTGCCGCAATTCGGAAGGCGGCCGGACGGCAGCCCGCGGTGCCGGCTGGTCGTCGCCATCCGGAAGGGCGACCCGACGCCCGCGTAGACATCCGGGTCCACAAGTCCGCGCCGTTCGGTCAGTTGCGGATGAAGTCGAGAAGGTAACCGTTGAAAGCCTGCTCGTACGCGCCCACAATGCCGTGCGAGCCACCCGGACAGACCTTCAGCGTCGCGTCCTTGACGAGCTGGGCTGTCTTGAGTGCCGACGCGGCGATCGGCACGATCTGGTCGTCGTCGGCGTGCACGACGAGAGTCGGCACGTCGATCCGGGTCAGGTCCTCGGTGAAGTCGGTCTCCGAGAACTGCTCGACACAGGCGTACACCGCTTTCAGCCCGGCCTGCATGGCCTGGAGCCAGAACTCGTCATGCTTGCCCTGCGAGATCGTGGAGCCCTCGCGGTTGGAGCCGTAGAACGGCGAGCTGAAATCCTGGAAGAACTGCGAACGGTCCGCCACGACCCCGGCGCGGATCTCGTCGAACACCTCCATGGGCGTGCCCTCCGGGTTGGCATCGGTCTTCAGCATCAGCGGCGCGACGGCTCCCACCAGCACCGCCTTGGCGACCCGCCCAGAGCCGTGCCGGCTGATGTAGCGGGCCACCTCCCCGCCACCGGTCGAATGTCCCACCAGGATCGCGTCGCTGAGATTGAGCGACTCGATGAGTTCGGCCAGGTCGTCGGCGTACTGGTCCATGTGGTTGCCCTGCCAGGGCTGCTCCGAGCGGCCGTGCCCGCGGCGGTCGTGCGCCACGGCACGGAAGCCGTTGTCGGCGACCAGCTTCAACTGCCCTTCCCACGCGTCCGCGTCGAGCGGCCAGCCGTGGCTGAAGACGACGGGCTGACCGGTGCCCCAGTCCTTGTAGTAGAGGCTGGTCCCGTCAGAGGTGGTGAACGTGCTCATGAGGTTCCCTTTCGAGAGTTCGTCGACGTGACCTGCGAACGTCGGGATGGGGTCGGGCGAGGGCGGGCTCCGGGTGAGAAGCCCACGGAAGGAATGGCCGATCACGACAGGCCTCTCGGCAAGAGCGCCGTAGCCCGACTGCACGAAGTGCGCGGTCCGCCGCTCCCGGCTGCAGGGCAGCAGCCGCAGGCCGTGGGCGACAGCGACCCGGACGCGGTCGGTGGTGTTGGCGCGTTCGACCTGCGGTGCGTCGTTGGCATACCTCGACGCAAGCGATGTGTGGCGTTCCTGGAATGGGTCCGATGACTGCATTTTCGCCTAGCGCAAATGTGCGCATATCTCATAATCTTCGCATCTTCAAAGTGTGCATCGCGTCCCGCGGCTCCGAGCGTGATGAGATGCAAAGCTTCGACAAGGTCCGGGTAAACGGGCGCCGACGGTTCGCGGTGACGGATACCGACCGGTGCCGGCCCGCGCGGTGAGGACCGGCAGCCTTGGGCCGGGTGCGTGACCGCCGTCCGCTCCCGGGATGACGCCCCCGGGAGCGGCGCGAGGCGCGTAGCCTCACGGCTCCCCGAGCCCGGTGCCGCCCAGGGCCAGTGCCATCGCCGCGTCCGGCCCCAGCTCGTGGCCCTCGCGCACGGCTTGGGTGAAGCGGGTGTCGCCGAGTTCCGCGCGCAGTCGGCGTGCGTACTCCCGGCGGAAGACGGTCGTCTCGCAGTGGCCGAGCCGGGGGAGCCCGGCGGCGTACCAGAGGCGTCTGCTGACGCCGAGCAGTCGCGCGGCGAGTTCCGGTTCGCCCTGGCAGGCCGTCGCTGCCACCAGCAGATCGGTGACCGCCGCGGTGCCCAGCCGGTCGTTCATCCGCCACTTGGCGGCCAGCGCCTCACGTCCCGTGCGCAGCGCCTCGTCCGGGTGGCCGAGGCCCATCCCGGAGAGCGAGAGGAAGAAGTCACCCCAGGCCCGCATCCACAGCTCACCGCGTTTCGCACAGTCCGCGCGCAGCCGCTCGGCAACCGCCGCACACCGCTCGAACGCCCCTTGGCCGGCCAGAAGATACGCCTGCACGGCGAGCGTCAGCAGCTGGAAGAACTCCGCGCCGCCGCCACCTCCCGGCCCCTGCGGGGTGTTCCCGTACAGCACGGCCGAGCGGGCGGACTCCCCGCGCACGGCCAGGCTCGCGCCGGTCAACGGCAGGGCGGGCACCGGCAGCCGACGTTCCTCGGCGAGCCACACGTACGCGGCGCTCACGGACTCCGCCGCATCCAGATCGTCCGGGACGACGGTGACCAGGCGGTGCGTCCAGATGGCGAGCGTGTGCTCCGGGCCCCTGGCGTGCTCCCGGCGCAGCGCCCGTTCCAGATAGCCGCGACCTTCCTCGGCGAAGCCGCAGGCGAACCAGAAGAACCAGAGGGTTCCCGCGAGTTCGAGCGCGGTTTCCGGCTCGGGTGCGGCGATGCACTCCTCCACGGCGAGCCGCAGATTCGCGTGCTCCACGGTGAGGCGCTCGGCCCACATCCGCTGCCCGGGACCGAGCCACTCGGCCTCGCCCTGCCGCGAGATCCAGCGGAAGTAGTCCCGGTGGCGCAGGCGTACGGCGTCCTCCTCGTCGAGACCGGCGAGCCACTCGGCGCCGAAGGAGCGGACCGTGTCGAGCATCCGGTAGCGCACCGCCGCGCCGTCGCCCTCGCGGGTCACGATCGACTTCTCGGTGAGCGACGAGAGCAGCGCGAGGATCTCCTCGGCATCCAACGGGTCGCCGTGGCAGACGAATTCAGCCGCCTCCACGTCCCAGCCGCCGGCGAACACCGACAACCGGGCCCACAGCAGCCGCTCCAGCGGGGTGCACAGCTCGTGGCTCCAGCCGATCGTCGTACGCAGGGTCTGGTGCCGGGCGAGGCGCGGCCGGGCCGGCGAGACCAACAGCTCGAAGCGGGAGTCCAAGCCCTCCAGAAGCCGGTCGAGGGGGAAGCCGCGCAGCCGCACGGCCGCCAGCTCCAGGGCCAGTGGAATCCCGTCGAGACGGGCGCACACGGCGGCCACGCTCACCCGGTTGGCGTCGGTGAGCGCGAACGACGGCACGGCCGCGGCAGCGCGCGCCGCGAACAGCGCCACCGCGTCGTCCCGTTCACCGAGCGGCAGCGGCGCCACCGTGAGCAGTTGCTCGCCCGGCACACCCAGCGGCTGCCGGCTGGTGGCCAGCACACGCAACTCCGGTACCTTCGCGAGGAGTTCCTGCACCACTCGCGCGCACTCGTCGAGTACATGCTCGCAGGTGTCCAGGACCAGCAGCGGCGGAGCCCCCGCGAGATGCTCACAGAGCGCCTCCAGGAGCGGCAGCAGCGTCTGCTCGGCCAGCCGTGTCGTCTGCGCCAGGGCGTTCGTGAGCAGGCCCGGGTCCTGCAGCTCCGAAAGCTCGACGAACCACACACCACCTGGAAAATCCGCCAGGCCGGTGTGCGCGGCCCGCAGCGCGAGCCTTGACTTGCCGACGCCTCCGAGGCCCGTGAGGGTGAGGAGGCGATTGGTGTCCAACAAGCCCGAGATGGCGGCGAGTTCGCTCCTCCGGCCGATGAAGGCGTTGGCCTCGGCGGGCAGATTGCCGATCCTGCCATTGCGTACTGAGCCCGCCATGGTTCCCCCTCACCGGACCCGATGGCGGTCACGATAACCCTCTGACGCGCGACCCGCTGCCGACGTAGCGTAGAAGCGCGCGTCCTGGCACACCGACCTTGGGGGGTGCGGCGGATGACAGTGGTACCGGCGCTGCGTTCCGTGGGCCAGATGCGTTCCGGAGACCATCTGCTCCTCGGCTACGACACGGACGAGGAGCGGGACACCGTACTCGCCGCGTTCCTCCTCGACGGACTGGCCAGCGGTCAACGCGGGCTCGTGCTGACCCCCGCGGAGATCCCGGCGGGCCTGGCCCTGTCCTTCCTGGAAGCGCACGGCTGCGCCGTGGACGACGAGATCGCCGCCGGACGGCTAGCGGTCGATCCGCATCTGGCCGTGCCCGAAGGGCTGTGGGACCTCGACGACATGATCCGCCGCGAGGCGCGCCGGGCGGTCGGTGACGGCTTCCTCGGCCTGCGCGTCAGCATGGAGGTGCTGTGCGGCGGGGCGGACAAGGGGCTGAAGATGCTGCACGACAGCGAGCTGCTCCTCGACCCCGTCTTCGCCGCCCTTCCGGTGCTGGGCATCTGCCAGTACGACCGACGGGTCTTCGGCGAGGGCGACTTGGCCCGGCTCGACGGACTGCACCATGGCCGGGTCGCCGCGGACCTCGTCTGGCAGGACGACCTGCTCTCCATCACCCGCACCTTCGCGCCCCCCGGCCTCGCCCTCGCAGGCGAGATCGACGACACGAACGTCACCGCCGTCGCCCGCGCCCTGCACGACGAGACGGCCCGCGCCCGCGCCCGCACGGTGAACGGCATCCGCGCCCGCCTCGACCTGCGTGATCTGTGCTTCGTCGACGTCGGCGCACTGCGCCTGCTGGTCTTCTCCGCTCTTGAGCTGCACGCGGGCGGCGGAAACCTCGTCCTGTACGGCGTCGCCCCGCACGTCCGGCGGGTGATGCGGGTGACCGGCTGGGACCGCGTTCCCGGGCTGCGGCTGGAACCAGGAGAAGACGTGCCATGATCCGCACCGGGTTCGTCCACCAGGCACTGTGCTTCGGCTCGGACGACGAATTCCTCGACGGGACCCTCGCGTTCACCCGAGACGGGCTGGCGGCGGGCGAGGCCGTCCTCGCCGTCACGCAGGGCCGGCACACACCCCTCCTTGAGGACGCCCTGGGCACCCTCTCCCACGACGTCGAGTTCGTCGACGCCGACGACTGGTACCGCTACCCCTCCCGAACCCTGGGGCGGTACCACAGCTACTGCGCCGACCGGGGCAGGGACCGCCGCGTACGCATCATCGGCGAACCCGTCTGGAGGGACCGCACGGAGTTCGAGACACGGGAGTGGACACGCTACGAGTCGCTGCTCAACGTCGCGTTCGCCGATTCCGGCCACTGGATCCTGTGCCTCTACGACACCCGCACCGTCCCCGCCGACATCGTGCGTGCCGCATCCCGCACCCACCCCGAACTGTCCCTCGGCGCCCGCACCTGGGTCGCCAGCCCCCACTACACCGACCCGGCCGACTTCTACGCCGAGTGCGACTCGGGCCGTCCGGCCGCCCTCCTTCCCGACGGCGCCGACGACATCCCCTTCGGGCGGGGCGGGTCAGCGGCCGTGCGCGCTGCCCTCGCCGCCTACGCCCGCCGCTCGGGGCTGCCCGAGCAGCGGACGTACGACATGGTGGCGGCCGTGCACGAGGCGGTGGTCAACGCCGTGCGGTTCGGCGGCGGGGGAGGGGTACTGCGGCTGCGCAGCGACCCCGACTACGTGATCTGCGAGGTCGTGGACGACGGCGCACGCAGTCCCGCGACGCCCGCGCGGTTCCCCGGCCAGCTGCCGCCCGGCGCACGCGCTGTGCGTGGTCACGGCATGTGGGTGGTACGGCAGTTGAGCGACCTCGTCGCCGAGGATCTCGGACCCTCGGGCTCCGCCGTACGCATGTACTTCCGCCGCCCCATGGATCTCACCCGGCCGCCGGCAGGGTGAACTCGTAGACCAGCGCGTCCTGTTGGGCGTCGACGACAAGGTCGGTGATCTCCAGCGGCCGGTCGTACTGGTCGTGCACGCGCCGGGTGACCAGTACCGACTCGGGGAGCTGGGTGATGGAGTCCCGGTGGTGCAGGGCCAGGCCCGCCTTGCGCATCCAGTCGTAGGCGCGCCCCAGTTGCGCCGACGCGGTGCCGTCGGCCCGGTCGCGGTAGCGGGCCAGCTCCTCGACCTCGGTCACCGCGACGGCGGAGAAGGACGTCACGGCCGTACGCTGACCGCTGCCGTCCGCTGCGGCCGACTCGTAGCGGTGCACCAGGGTCGGCAGCCGCGGGGGGAGTCCCAGGGCGTGCGCGTGCTCCGGTGGTGGAGCCTCCCAGGTCACCGTGGTCCGGGGGACGGTGCCCGGCTCCGGGACGTGTGCCCCGAGGGGAAAGTCCAGTGACGGGATGTGCTCGGCCGTGCTGCCGGGAAGTGTCGCGTGGCTGCCGCGCCGGTCGGTGGTGACCAGGCCGCCGCGTCGCAGCATGTTGAGCGCCTGTCGTATGGTCTCGCGGCTCACGCCGAAGCGGTTGGCCAACTCCCTTTCTCCCGGCAGGCGCTCGCCGGGTGGAATGGTCCCGTCGCGCAGATCGCCGAGCAACTGTGCGGCGATCTGCGAGTAACGGGGCTCGTGGTCGGATGGGTGGACGGTGCGGGCCATGTCCGCGCCCCTCCTGCGTGTGAAAAGGACAAACGTGTAGTGACAACCCAGACGTGGTGACGAAACGTAGCCGTGCGGGCTCATTGCGCGACCAGTCTAAGCATTGGTCTAAACCACCATGGAAGGGTGGTCCGCGGTTCGGCCGATTTCAGCCCGCGGTCCCGTGCGGCAAGGGTGCGTTCGAAGCGCACCGCACAGGGTATCCACAGGCGCCGCTTTTCCTTGGGTCGTCGGCGATGTGCGGGCCCGTGCGGTTCATGACGTTCTCCAGGGTGACGCCCGCCTCCGGGTCGGCGAACCCGCAGGAGCCACCGAAGCCGTCATGTCCGAAAGCCCTCGGGTCGGGCCCAAACGGACCGTTGGGTCCGCTCAGCCACAACCCGGGCACGGTCTCCGTCTCGTACTCGAACCCGGCGCCCTGGTCGGACCGGGTGGAGGTCGGGCAGCCCGCATTCGTCATCGCGTGATCCCCCGTCGGCCACCCAACCCCCGTACTGTGCAGCCAAGTTGACCGATGAGGCGCAGGAGGCATGGGGACAATGCGGAGACATGTGAAGGTGTTGGCACGTACCGGTATCGCGGTGGCGACAGCGAGCGTACTGGCCCTCGCCACGGGCCCCCAGGCGACGGCCGCCGACCTGTCGTACTCGTCCAACACCTCCGTGGGCGTCCACAACGCCTACGACAAGGCGAAGTACCCCTACTTCGCCGACGCCCTCGACTCCGGCGCCGGAATGCTCGAACTCGACGTGTGGACCAATGTGTTCGGGGTTTCCTGGCGGGTCTCGCACAGCAATCCGTTCGGCAACGACAACAACTGCGCGAACGCGGCGAACGCCTCCGAACTGCGCACCAACACCACCAACCGCGACCTCGCGGGCTGCCTTGCGGACATCAAAGCCTGGCACGACGCGAACCCCGGACACCGGCCGATCCAGCTCAAGATAGAGATGAAGGACGGCTTCCTGGCCACCAGCGGCCGTGGTCCCGCCCAGTTGGACGCCCTGCTCACCTCGAAGCTCGGCGACGCGCTGCTCCGCCCCGCCGACGTCGTCGGTTCCCACCCCGACCTGGACACGGCCGTCCGCGCCGACGGCTGGCCCGCGCGCTCCGCGCTGGCCGGCAAGTTCATCGTCGAGCTGATCCCCGGCACCGTCGAGGAGGGCAACCCCTTCGACACGCTGTGGACGGACCGCGAGTACGCCACTTACCTGCGCGACCTCGCCGCCGCCGGACGCCTGCGCGAGGCGGCTGTCTTCCCCGCCGTGCACAACGCGGCCACCGGCGACCCCCGCACCCGCTACACCGACGCCACGATCCGCCCCTGGCTCGTCGTGTTCGACGGCGACGCGGCCACCTACGCGAACGGCACGATCGACACCGCCTGGTACGACGACCGCCACTACCTCGTGGTCATGACCGACGCCCAGAACGTGCCCCCGGCCATCGACGGCACCAACCCCACCCAGCAGCAGGCCCTCGACCGCCTCGCCCTGCTGGCCGGGCAGCACGCCACCGTCGTCTCCGCGGACTGGTACCCGCTGCCCGCCGTCCTGTCCACGGTCGTACCGCGAGGGTGAAGCGGCTGAGGCGACCTCAGAGGTAGGACGGCAGCCAGCGCAGTTTGGCCGCCTCCTGGTAGGTACCCCCGCCCTCGTGGTCGTTGAAGTCGTACACCTCGATCGTCTTGTCCTGCGCCGCCCACGCGTTGAACGCCGCGAAAACCGTGGACGGCGGGCAGGTCTGGTCCTCCAGTGCGACCGAGAAGAGGGCTGGTGCCCGGCCGCGCGCGGCGAAGTGCACGCCGTCGAAATAGGAGAGCGTGCGCAGCACTTCGTCGGTGCGGCCGCGGTACGTCTTGAGGTAGTTGCCGATCTCCCGGTACGGGTGACGGTCCGTCAGCGTGACGGCGCGAGGGAAGTCGCACAGGAACGGCACGTCCGGGGCGATCGCCGCCAGATCGGGGACCAGCCCGCCCACCGCGATCGTGATGCCGCCGCCCTGGCTCCCGCCGACGGCCGCCGTGCGCGCCTCGTCGACCAGGTCGTGCGAGCGGGCCGCCTCCACGGCGCGCACCGCGTCCGTGAACACGCGGCGGTAGTAGTAGTTCTCGGGGGCGTCGACGCCCCGGGTCATGTATCCGGGGTAAGCGGACGCGCTGCCCACCGGGTCCGGCGTCCCGCCGCCGCCCCAGGCGCTGCCCTGGCCGCGGGTGTCCATCACGAAGTGCGCGAATCCCGCCGATGCCCACAGCAGATGCGTGTGCGGAAGGCCGCGTCCGCCGCCGTAACCGACGAACTCGACGACCGCGGGCAGGGGTGAGTTCGCCCAGGCCGGCAGCGTCAGCCAGCCCTTCACCGGATGCCCGCCGAACCCGGCGAACGTGACGTCGTACACCTTGACCGTCTTCAGATGCGTCTCGACCGGCTCGAAGCGGGGGGCGAGGTCGTGCTCGCGTGCCTCCTGGAGCGTTTCGGCCCAGAACGTATCGAAACCCTCGGGCGCGATGGACGCGCTCCGGTATGCGCGGAGTTCGTCGAGAGGGAGGTCGAACAGGGCCATGAAGGATCACCTTTGGTGTCGGAATACGGGTGATCACACGGTACGTCGGTCATCGGCGGAGACGCCAGGCACTGCTTACCGCCGCCGCGCGGCACAGCGAATCCGTCCCCGCACGACTGATCGGCGCCCCCCGTGGAACCCGCCCGGCACCGGCAAGGACCGGCAGTCGGCCCCTCCCGCCACCCGCCCCGGCACCGAGAGACACCTGCCTCGACGTCCGAGGACCAACCACCTGTCCCGACACCCCAACGGCATCCGCCCCGACACCGAACGGCATCCGCCCCGACACCGAAAGGCCCCGCCATGAACTCCGGCACCCGCACCATCACGGTAGGCATCGACGGTTCGCGGGCGAGTCTCGACGCGGCGGACTGGGCCGCCCGCGAGGCCCAGCGCCACCGCCTCCCGCTGCGTCTGCTGCACGCGGCGCCCGGACCCGCTGTGCCGCCACGGATCCCGGACGCCGCCGTTCCGGCCGGGGACACCCGTACGGCGCTCGACCGGGCCGCGATCCAACTGGCGTACGCCCACCCGGCATTGGACATCATCGCGCGCAGCACCGACACGCCCGCCGTACCCGCGCTGCTCGCGGCGGCCCTGGACGCCGAGACCCTGGTTCTCGGTTCACGCGGTCTGACCGGCTTCGCGGGTTTCCTGGTCGGTTCGGTCGCCCTCGCCGTCACGGCACGCGCCGAAGGCCCGGTCGTCGTCGTGCGCGCGGGCGAACTGCCCGAGGACGAACGGATGCCGGTGGTCGACGGCACACCGCCGAGCGCGGCTCCCTATCTGCCGGTGGTCCTCGGCCTCGATCTGAGCCACCCGGCCGACGACCTCATCGGGTACGCCTTCGACAGAGCCGCCGTCCGCTGCGCACCCCTGCACGTCGTGCACACCTGGACCGTGCCTCCGCCGCGCGGCCACGCGCCCGTCGTGCCACTGCCCGGTGCCGCGGCGGAACGGACGGACGGCACCTGGCACGTGCTGAGCAGCACCTTGCATCCGTGGCGCCACAAGTTTCCCGAGACGACCGTCTCCGAGCAGGTGATCTACGGCCATCCCGGTCACCATCTGCTGAGGGCCTCCACCCGGGCAGGCCTGCTGGTCACCGGGCGCAGGGTCGGCGAGGGCCTGGGCCGCGCCGTGCACTCGCTGATCCAGCACGCCAGGTGTCCGGTCGCGGTGGTGCCGCACGGCTGAGGGCAGATCACGACAGGAACGGCGGCTCAGCCGAATCGCTCGATGCGAATCCGGTTCACCGGCTGCCCGGCCGCCACCAGCAGGCGTGACGCGTGCTCCGCGAACCCGTTGGAGCCGCACACATAGGCTTCCCAGCCACCAGGCGGCCGCTCCGCCAGCAGCGGCGCCACATGTGCCGCCGCCATACGTCCGACCGGCGATCCGTCCGGCGCACTGCGCGTGAAGACGGTCGTCGTCTCCTCGCCGTACTCCCGCGCGTAGATGAGTTCCTCGGGACCGCGCGCCGAGACGAGCAGGCGCAGCGGCACGTCCAGGCCGCGAGCGCGATGGTGTCGCAGCATCGACATCAGGGGTACGACACCGGAGCCGGCGCCGATGAGCAGCGCGGGCCGGTCGCCGGGCCAGGCGAAGAAGCCGCTCAGCGGGCCCCGCACCTGCACCGAGTCGCCGGGTTCGGCCACGGTGTGGAACCAGCCGGAGACCTCGCCGTCCTCGACATGGTCCAGCGTCAGTTCGATGTGTCCGTGGTCGTCGGGTGGAGAGGCGATGGAGTAGTGGCGCTGCGCCACATATCCGTCCTCGGCGGTCAGCCGCAGCATCAGATGCTGTCCGGGCAGATGTCCTGCCCAGTGCGGCACCGCGAACCGGAACGTGGAGGCGTGGGGCGTCTCCCGGCGGATCCCGGTGAGCGTCGCGGTCTGCCAGGCGGCCGCGGCACTGTCGCTCACGGCGATCCGCCCGGGCACGGCGAAGGCGGTGCGCGGCACGAAGGTCTCGGTCGTCGTCTCAGTCACCGGAGTAGCGCTGCTCTTCCCAGGGGTTGCCGCGTGCGTGATAGCCGTTCTGCTCCCAGAAGCCCGGCTCGTCGTGGTCGAGGAGTCGCAGACCGGCGATCCACTTGGCGCTCTTCCAGAAGTAGAGGTGCGGCACGATCAGCCGCGCCGGGCCACCGTGTTCGGCGGGCAGCGGTTTCCCGTCGTACTCCCACACGATCCAGGCACGGCCACCGGTGAGGTCGCCCAGCGGGAGGCTCGTGGTGTACCCGGTGTGCGAGTAGGCCACCGCGTGCGTGGCGGTGGTGTCCGGGCGCACCGCGTCCAGGAACGTGTCCAGAGAGACGCCCCCGAAGCGCACGCCGAACTTCGACCAGCTCGTCACGCAGTGGATGTCGCCCTCGTAGGCCGAGGCGGACAGTGCGTGCGCCTCGTCCCAGTCCCAGCCGCGCGGCTCGGCCACCAGACCGTCCACCCGGAAGGTCCAGTCGGCGGGCGCCAGGTCGGGGGTGACCTCGGCGGACAGGACGGGCCAGTCGTCGCCCGTGTCGTACTGGCCGGGCGGCAGCCCGGCGTCGGGGGTGCGCGGACGCCCGGTGAAGCCTCGGGTGACGTTCATGCGGGTGGTGCCTCCAGGCCGCCGGGGGCGGCGGCCCGCCGGTCGAGCGCGAACTGTGGTTGTCGAGCGCGAACAGTGGTTGAACAGCGGCTACGGAATCAACCGTACGTGGCCGTCGACCGTGCCCGTGTCCCGAGGGCCCCCGATCATTGCGGACGTATGAACTCTGCCGAGGTCCGGGAATAGCCGCGCCGTGATCTTCCTTGCCGCTATTGCCGACGTCGGTGGCCCCATCTGCTGCGGCAGGTGACAGTGGTCCCGGCAACCGGCGACAGCGAAGGAGAGTGAGGAAGCACATGCCCAAGGCGTACGTCTTCACGCGGTACGGCGGTCCGGAGGCCGAGGCCCTGGTGGAGCTGGACCGGCCGACGCCCGGCCCCGGCCAGGTACTCGTCGCGGTCCGTGCGGCAGGCGTCAACCCCGTCGACTGGAAGCAGCGGACGGGCTACGGCCCCGCCGGCGGCGCGGCGCGCGAGCTGCCCGCGGTGTTCGGCAACGAGGTCGCGGGGGTGGTCGAGGAGGTCGGCGCAGACGTGACCGGCTTCGCCGTGGGGGACGAGGTCTTCGGCAACCCGGTGACCGGCGGATACGCCGAGTACACCCTGCTCCCCGTGACCGTCACCGCGCACAAGCCCACCGAGCTCTCGTACTCGGACGCCGCGACCCTGCCCGTCGCGGCGGCGACCGCGTACGACGGGATCCAGCAGCTCGCTCTGCCCGCGGGCGCGACCCTGCTGATCACCGGCGCGGGCGGCGGTGTCGGTGTCGCGGCCACGCAGATCGCGCGCGCCTTCGGGGTGCGGGTCATCGGCGTCGCGAGCGACGGCAAGAAGGACTTCGTCGAGTCGCTCGGCGCCGTGCACGTCCCGTCGGGGCCAGGCCTCGCGGAGCGCGTGCGCGGGGCGGCGACGGAGGGCGTGGACGCCGTCTTCGACCTGGTCGGGGGCGAGGTCCAGGAGGCCGCGGCGACGCTGCTCACCGACCCCGCGAAGCTGATCACCGGTGCCGACCGGCAGACCGCCGCACGGCTCGGCGGCGCGCCCGTCGAACGGGCTCGCAACGCCGCCGTGCTCGACGAGGTGGCGAAGCTCGTGGTCGACGGGAAGCTGAAGCCCTTCGTCACCCAGACCTTCCCGCTCGACCGGGCCGGCGAGGCGCTGCGCACGGTCGAGGAAGGACACGCGCTCGGCAAGACCGTCATCGAGGTCGGCGCATGAGCGCGCACCCTCTGGACAATCCGGCGCTCGGCGCGCTGACCGGCCCGCACGCCCACTTCGCCGAACGCCGCGGACGTGTCCTGCGCTACCCCTTGGACGTATCGCCGTGGATGGCACTCCCCGACGACCCGGGTGCCGACGACTGGGCGGACCTCGCCAACCTGGTCGGCCCGGGCGGCGACGCCATGCTGGCCGGCTACACCGGGCAGACCCCGGACGGCTGGGAGGTGACCTTCAGCCTGGAGGGCGTTCAGCTGGTCGACGACGGGATCGCCGCGGCGCCGGACCCGGAAGCGGTACGGCTCGGCCCCGCCGACGTACCCGAGATGCTGGACCTGGTCGAACGGACCCGGCCCGGCCCCTTCCTGCCGCGCACCGTCGAGCTCGGGACCTACCTGGGGATACGCCGGAACGGCGCCCTGATCGCCATGGCGGGAGAGCGGCTGCACCCGCCGGGCTGGACCGAGATCAGCGCGGTCTGCACCGACCCGGACTTCCGCGGTGAGGGCCTGGCCACCCGGCTGATCCTGGCCGTTGCGCACGGCATCCGCGAACGCGGCGAGACTCCGTTCCTGCACACCGCCGCGAACAACACCAACGCCATCCGCCTCTACGAGGCCCTGGGCTTCCGGCTCCGGCGCAGCACCCTCTTCTCGGCGGCACGCGTGCCGGAGCATGCCGACGCCTGACTCCTGACTAGTTCTGGGCGCGCGTGGACGAGCCGCTGGGCGGCTCGTCCGTCGCCGCCGCGTTGTACCGCAGCAGATACGAGGCGAAACGCGCGAGATCCTCCTCGGGCCAGCCTGCCAACCGCTCACGGAACGCCACCCGACGGCTCGCGGTCACCTGGGCGAGGATCTCCGTGCCCCTGTCCGTCAGATGCAGCACCTGTACGCGGTGGTCCTCCGGGTCGAGCCGCCGCCCGATGAGCCCGGACCGCTCCAGGGCGGCCACCTGCCGGCTCACCGTGGACTTGTCCAGCGCGTAGTGGGCCGCGAGGTCGGTGGCACTGCAGCCGCCGCGCTCCTCCAGATGGCCCAGCAGGGTGTACGAGACCAGGGACAGTTCGGGGTGCATACGGCCGGCGTTCGCCCTGGCTCGCCGGGCGAACGCGGTCATCTCGCGCTGGATGGTCTCGACGGCTGTGTCGGCGGCGGTGACACCACTCTCCACGGACTCTTCGGCAACCTTCATGGGACCTCCCTCGCGCTACTGGTTGCACAGTACAACCTGACCGGCGGGAGCGCCCCGGCCGAGGAAAGGTGGAGGGGCCGGTCGCCGTCCGACCGACCCTGTTAATGTGTGCCGCGCCGGCTGTGGATCGCCCCAGCCAAGGAGTTGCCCAGGAGGTGAGACCCATTACCGCCAGTTCAGGTCGGGTGCTCTCACCTCAAGGCAAGGCGGCTCACCGCTCGTAGGCGGCAGCCGCGAGAGCGCCCTTCGGCTCACCGAAAGGCCCTCGGCTTTCATGCCCCCTCTTTTTGATTCCGTTGTCGCCGTACTCCGCTCCGCCGGCTGTGTCTTCGCCGAGGACGAGGCGGAGTTGATCCTCTCCACCGCAGGTACTCCGGCCGACATCGCCACCATGGTGGATCGGCGCGTCGCCGGACTTCCCCTTGAACACGTCCTCGGCTGGGCCGGGTTCCACGGTCTGCGCATCGCCGTGGAACCGGGCGTCTTCGTGCCCCGCCGCCGCACCGAGTTCCTCGTCGACCAGGCGGTCGCCCTCGCACGGGACGCGTCCCTCGTCGTGGACCTGTGCTGCGGCTCCGGCGCGGTGGGTGCCGCCCTGGCAGCCTGCCTCGGCGGGCCCGAACTGCACGCCGCCGACATCGACCCGGCCGCCGTGCGCTGCGCCCGCCGCAATGTCGCGCCCTTCGCCGGGCACGTCCACGAGGGCGACCTCTTCGCGGCGCTGCCCGACACCCTGCGCGGCCGCATCGACGTCCTGGTCGCCAACGTGCCCTACGTCCCCACCGACGAGGTCGGCCTGCTGCCCGCGGAGGCCCGCGACCACGAACCCCTCGTCGCACTCGACGGCGGCTCCGACGGACTCGACGTCCTGCGCCGCGTCGCCGCCGAGGCTCCGCAATGGCTGGCCCCCGGCGGCCGCCTCCTCGTCGAGACGAGCGAACGCCAGGCGTCCCGTGCCGTCGAGGCCCTCACCCACAGCGGCCTGACCGGCCGACTGGCCGTCTCGGAGGAGTTGTACGCCAACGTCGTGATAGGCACCAAAGCCTAGGACCCCTTGGGTATCCGGCCCCTGGAGGAAGTGAGCTACGGCATTGTGCAACTAGTTGCACAAGGTGTGCCCGGTCGTCTACAACAGACATCACGACACCGCGCACGGAGGACTGCCCGATGAGCCGCTACCCGCACCTTCTGACCCCGCTCGACCTGGGCTTCACCACCCTGCCCAACCGCGTGCTCATGGGCTCCATGCACGTGGGCCTGGAAGAGGCCGAGCGGGGCTTCGAGCGGATGGCGGAGTTCTACGCCACCCGGGCCCGGGGCGGCGTCGGCCTCATTGTCACCGGCGGGATCGCGCCGAACGAGGCCGGCCGGCCGTACGAGGGAGGCGCCAAGCTGACCACCGAGGCGGAGGCCCTGCAGCACGCCGAGATCACCGCCGCGGTGCACGGCGAGGGCGGCAGGATCGCCCTGCAGATCCTGCACTTCGGGCGGTACGCCTACCACCAGGACCTGGTCGCACCGAGCGCACTCCAGGCGCCGATCAGTCCCTTCGCCCCGCGTGCGCTCACCGACGCCGAGGTCGAGCAGACCATCGACGACTATGTGCGGGCCGCCCGGCTGGCGCGGCAGGCCGGCTACGACGGCGTCGAGATCATGGGTTCCGAGGGCTACCTGATCAACGAGTTCATCGCCGCCCAGACCAACAAACGCGAGGACCGCTGGGGCGGCTCGTACGAGAACCGCACGCGCTTCCCCCTGGAGATCGTCCGGCGGGTGCGCGAGGCGGTCGGCGAGGACTTCATCATCATCTACCGCCTGTCGATGCTGGACCTGGTGCCGGGCGGCTCTTCCCTGGCGGAGGTCATCAAGCTCGCCCGGGACGTCGAGGCGGCCGGAGCGACGATCATCAACACCGGCATCGGCTGGCACGAGGCCCGTATCCCCACCATCGCGACCTCGGTGCCGCGAGGGGCGTACGCCTGGGTGACCAAGAAGGTCATGGGCGCCGTCTCGATCCCCCTTGTCACCACCAACCGCATCAACACCCCCGAGCTCGCCGAGCAGTTGCTCGCCGACGGCCACGCCGACATGGTGTCGCTGGCTCGCCCGATGCTCGCCGACCCCGACTTCGTCGCCAAGGCTCAGGCGGGCCGGCCCGAGGCCATCAACACCTGCATCGGCTGTAACCAGGCCTGCCTGGACCACACCTTCAGCGGCAAGATCACCTCCTGCCTGGTGAACCCGCGTGCCTGCCACGAGACGGAACTCGTCCTCTCACCGACCAAGCTGCGCAAGCGAGTTGCCGTGGTCGGCGCGGGTCCCGCCGGACTCGCCTGTGCGGTCTCCGCGGCCGAGCGCGGTCACGACCTCACGCTGTTCGACGCCGCGTCGGAGATCGGCGGTCAGCTCAACGTGGCCCGCAAGGTCCCCGGAAAGCAAGAGTTCGACGAGACGATCCGCTACTTCCGTACCCAGCTCGAACTGCACGGCGTGGACGTGCGGTTGAACACCCGCGTCACCGCCGAGGACGTCTCCGGCTACGACGAGGTCGTGGTTGCGACCGGCGTCAGCCCGCGCACCCCCGAGATCCCCGGCATCGATCACCCCAGCGTCGTGGGCTACCTGGACGTGCTGCGCGACGGCGCCCCCGTCGGCGACCGTGTCGCGATCCTCGGCGCGGGCGGCATCGGCTTCGACGTCGCCGAGTACCTGACCGACAGCGGCGACAAGGCGAGCGAGGACCCGGCGGCGTACTTCCGGAACTGGGGCGTCGACATGGACTACCGGCTCCCCGGCGGCCTCGCCGCCCCCGAGCGCCCCGCCCCGCCGCGCACCGTCCACCTCCTCCAGCGCAAGACGTCCAAGGTCGGCGCCGGGCTCGGCAGGACCACCGGCTGGATCCACCGCGCCGAGCTCAAGCACCGTGGCGTCACCATGGTCGCGGGCGTCCGGTACGACCGGATCGACGACGCCGGACTGCACGTCACCGTCGAGGGACACAGCCAGGTCCTGGACGTGGACACGATCGTGCTCTGCACCGGGCAGGACCCGCGCCGCGACCTGTACGAGGAACTGCTCGCCGCGGGCGTGAACGTGCACCTCATCGGCGGCGCCGACGTGGCAGCCGAACTGGACGCCAAGCGTGCCGTCAAGCAGGGCACGGAGCTGGCGGCGGCGCTGTAGGGGCCCGCGCCCCGTCCCTAGGATGACCCCATGTCACTCCCGCACG
Source organism: Streptomyces sp. NPDC005808 (assembly GCF_042871385.1). Classification (NCBI taxonomy): domain Bacteria; kingdom Bacillati; phylum Actinomycetota; class Actinomycetes; order Kitasatosporales; family Streptomycetaceae; genus Streptomyces; species Streptomyces sp. NPDC005808. The sequence continues at coordinate 112,868 of NZ_JBIAIK010000011.1, forward strand.
CGATCCTCACGGCTCTCCTGGAGAGGCCGTCGTCGGGTCTCGAACTGACCCGGCGGTTCGACAAGTCGATCGGCTACTTCTGGTCGGCGACGCATCAGCAGATCTATCGCGAGCTGGGAAAGCTGGAGGCCGAGGGCCACATCCGCGCCCTGCAGTCCGAGCAGCCGGCCCGGGGGCGGAAGAAGAGCTACGAGGTCCTGCCCGCGGGCCGCGCCGAACTCGCCCGCTGGACCGCCGCTTCCCAGGACCCGAAGCCCATGCGCGACGCGATGCTGCTGCGGCTGCGCGCCTCGGCCGTCGTCGGCACCGCGGGCATCGAGGCGGACCTGCGTCGTCATCTCGGCCTCCACGAGCGGCAGTTGGGCGAGTACCAGGAGATCGAGGCGCGCGATTTCCCGCCTGGCAAGGACACGCCGCAGGACCGCCTGCGGCATCTCGTCCTGCGCGCCGGAATCGACCTGGAGACTTTCTGGACGCAGTGGCTGACCCATGCGCTGGAGGAGTTCGAGCAGTTGCCCGCGCACGAGTAGGCGGCCGTCCCGCCGACCGGAGTCGGGTGGACGGCCGCCGCGGTGAGGAACCCCGGATCAGAGCCGGTGCGGCTTGGCCCGCCGGCGCAGGAACCAGGCCCCCGCGATGGTGCCCGTGGCCACCAGCGCCGCGCCGCCCACCAGGGTGACGGCTCCGTAGTCCTTGGTCGCTCCGCCGAGGCCGCCCATGACTCCGAGCGAAGGCGTCGCGGAGACTCTGGGCGTCGAGGCTGCCGACACGACGATGGACTGGGTGCCCGCCGTCGTCCCGTCCTGGCAGACCACGATGACCGTGTAGGTGCCGGCACTCACACTCGACCAGGACGCCGCCTGACTGGTGCTCGTCCCCGTCAGGGCCACTTGCCGCCCCTGGGCGAAACTCCCCTGGCTACTGGTGAGCAGCGAAGCGTTGCCGAAGCTGCTGCCCTTGCTCGGACAGGCACTGGTCGTGACCGAAACCGTGGAACCGCTGGTGCTCACGGAGATCCCCGAACCCACTGCGACGGCCGGCGAGGCGGCCAGGGTGAGCGGAAGCGCAGCGGCGGCGGCCACGGTCAGGCCGGAGCGGAGAAATATCTGAGTAGTACGCATAGGACTGCCCTCCAGCGGCACGGTTGGCGGTACATCCCATGCGCCGCCGAGGATTGGAAAGGCCCGTGCTGCCTCCAGGGAGAGCCAACGTGTCTTTCATCCGGCCCGCATGCGGACGGGGACCGGGCAGGTGACGGATTCCATCGTCCGGCCGACGGGTGGGCACCGCGAGAAGGTACGCGGCCCGGGAAGGTCCGGGGAACCCGCGGCCCCGTCTACCCCTCGCTGCCCGTTGTCACCGTCCGCTCCGTCGAGTACCCGCCCCAGGTGCCGTCCGGCAGCTTCGCCCGGATCCGCACCCGGTGGGTGACGCCGGCGTCACGTCCCACATAGAAGCTGTAGGTCGCCTTCTCGCTCGGCGCGGTGCCGCCCCAGACCAGCGAGGTCGCGTCCTGCCCCTCGAGCTCGATCTGGTACTCCGTGATCACCCCGTCCGCTTCCGGCGGAACCCACGACAGATCGAGGTAGTACGCCCCGTCAGCGAGGTGGGTGCCAGCGCGGAAGTCGGTCGGCGCGGTGCCCTTTCCGTCGTCCGAACCGGGCGCGGTGGTGAGCCGCACGGCACCGCTCGCGGGGGAGACGTTGTCCGCCGCGTCCCGCGCCTTCACGGTGAAGGAGTAGCTGGTGCCGGGCCGCAAGCCGGTCACCACGGTCGCGGTCTGCGCCCCGCCCACGCTGTGGATCTTCGAGTCACCTTGATAGATGTCGTACGAGGCCACGCCACGGTTGTCCGTCGACTTCTCCCAGGACAGCTGTGCCGCTCCGCTCCCGACCGCCTTTCCGCTCGGACTGCCGGGGCGGGACGGCGCCTTGTCGTCGGCCGCTACGGCTGCCGGTGTGGTCGCGCGGACCTGCTTGCTGGGCGGACCGGGATTCCCCTCGGTGTTCAGCGCGCGGACCGTGAACACGTACGTCGTGGAGGGCTTGAGCCTGGTGATGTCCACCATGTACTCCGCGCCGGGTACTTCCTTGAGCTTCGTCATGCCGCGGTACACCACGTACCGGGAGACCTCGGGATCGCCGGACGCCCGGTTCCACATGACGTGCACACTGGTGGCGCTGCCCGCCGCGGCGGTGACGCCCATCGGTGCCGAGGGCAGCTTTCCGCCCTGGCTGTCGCTCTGTCCGCCCAGCCCACAGGACGTCAGGACGAGCAGCGAGCCGCAGATCAGCGCGTGGGGGACGCGTCGCACGGTCATGCCTTCCCTCGACGGGATTGGTCTGTACCTATAAGACACCGCTGACGCGACCACATCAAGAGGGCGGTGACCGTTCGTCGGACCGCCGTGGGATACGTATGCTGATTCTTGACGCGGCGCGAACTGAGCCCTTTGTCAGGGGAGTTCGTGTCCACGGCGCGGACCGCTGTCGTCGCTGTTCCCGCGCCGGCGAAGGCGGTCGAGTGGCCCGAGCCCACTGCGGCTCGGGCCCTCGGCCGCACACCGCCAGTTTCGGGGCCTGTGCACCGTCCGGGCCCCTCCCGGTGGACGGACCGTCAGATACGCACCAGATTTGGGCGAGTGACCGTCAATGTCCCCCAGGAGAGGGTCTCTCATCGTGCGTGTCCAGTCGCTGACGCTGGCCGTGGCAGGCGCCGCCCTGCTCGCTCCTGCCCCCGCCTCCGCGGCGCCTCCCGCCGCCGCCCGCGCGGGCGCTCCCGCGGTGGTGCGTGAGGGGGATGTCCAGGCCGCCGACCTGCTCGCGAAACTACGCGGCTGCGCCCAGATCTCGAAGGGGCGCTACCGCAGCGACGACGGCGCCCGTGCGAACATCCCCGTCTGCGGAAAACAGGGCGCGGTGTTCTGGAAGGCCGACATGGACATCGACTGCGACGGCCGCCCCGGCCGCCGCTGCAACAGCCGTACCGACCCGCTCTTCTCCGACGCCACCGCCTACCAGCAGTCCGACGGACGCCAGCTGGACGCCGAGAACCTCCCGTACATCGTCGTCCCCGGCGTCAGCAGCATCTGGAACCACCGGGACCACGACGTACGCGCCGGTTCGGTGGCCGCGGTGATCTACCGGGACCGCGTCCAGTACGCGGTCGTCGGCGACATCGGGCCGCGCCACATCATCGGCGAGGCCTCGTACGCCACCGCCAAGGCCCTGGGTATCCGCCCCGACCCGGTCGGCGGCGGGACGGACGCCGGGGTCACCTACCTGGTGTTCAAGGACTCCCGGGTCTCACCCATCGAGAGCCACCGGGCGGCGGTGACGCTGGGAGAGAGCCTGGCGCGCAAGTTCGTCAACGCGAACTGAGCCGGTGAGCCCGGCGTAGCGGGCCTCATTCCTTCCGGTACGAGTACGCCTCCGCCGCGGCCGCCGCCACCGCGGCGAGGTCCCCGCCTGCCGAGGCCGTGACGACAGCGGCCACGGCGCCCTCGACGAAGGGCGCGTCCACCAGCCGGGTGTCCGCGGGGAGCTCGTCGCCCTCGGCGAGCAGGGCCTTCACGGTGAGGACCGCGCTGCCGAGGTCCATGAGGACGGCGACGCCGGCGCCACGGTCCACGGAGGCGGCCGCGGCGGCGATCAGTTCGGCGCTCGTACCGAGACCGCCGTCCATGGTGCCGCCCGCCGGAGCGACGGGAGCCGTCGTACCGCCGCCCGCCAGACCCGTCGCCAGATCGGCGACCGAGGCGGCGACGGCCGCACTGTGGGACACCAGGACGATGCCGACGAGCTGAGGGCCGGCGTCGGCGGAGCCCGGGGCGTCACTCATCGGCTGCCTCCTCCAGCGCGGCGATCAGCAGCGCCGAGGAGGTGGCGCCGGGATCCTGGTGCCCGATGCTGCGCTCGCCCAGATAGCTCGCCCTGCCCTTGCGGGCCTGCAGCGGGATCGTCGAGGCGGCGCCCTCCTCGGCGGCGGTCCTCGCCGCGGCGAAGGACTCGGGGAGCTCGTCGACGGCCGGTACCAGCGCGTCGATCATGGTCTTGTCGCCGGGCGCGGCTCCGCCCAGCGTCATCACCGCGTCCACGCCCGTACGCAGTGCGTCGGCGAACTCGTCCTCGCTGACCTCGGCGGCATCCCCGAGAGCCTTACCGGTACGGCGCAGCAGGGTGCCGTACAACGGTCCGGACGCGCCCCCGACCGTCGAGATGAGCTGCCGTCCGGCGAGTGTGAGGACGGCGCCCGGTGTCTGTGGGGCCTCCTTCTCCAGCGTGGCCACCACGGCGGTGAACCCCCGCCTCAGATTGCTGCCGTGGTCGGCGTCGCCGATCGGCGAGTCCAGGGCGGTGAGCCGCTCAGCCTCGCGGTCCACGGACGCGGCGGTGGCCGTCATCCAACGGCGGAAGAAATCGGCGTCGAGCACGGAATCTCCTTGCGTGGTACGAACGTTGACCGAACCGGCGTGGGCGTCAGACTCGTGGGCGTCACACACCCCAGCGCAGGCCCGGTGTCTTCACCGGCGCGTTCCACAGCCGCAGCAGCTCCTCGTCGATCTGGCACAAGGTCACCGAGACGCCCGCCATGTCGAGCGAGGTGACGTAGTTGCCGACGAGGGTGTGGGCCACGACGACCCCGCGCTCGGTCAGCACCCGCTGCACCTCCGCGTTGAAGCCGTACAGCTCCAGCAGCGGCGTCGCGCCCATGCCGTTGACCAGGACCAGCACCGGATTGCGCGGATCGAGGTCCTCCAGGACGGCGTTCACCGAGAAGTCGGCGATCTCCCGTGAGGTCATCATCGCGCGTCGCTCCCGGCCCGGCTCGCCGTGGATGCCGACGCCCAGCTCCAGCTCCCCGGCCGGCAGGTCGAAGGTGGGGCTGCCCTTGGCCGGTGTGGAGCAGGCGCTGAGGGCGACGCCGAAACTCCGGGAGTTCTCGTTGACCTGGCGGGCCAGCGCCTCGACCCGCTCCAGCGGGGCGCCCTCCTCGGCGGCGGCGCCCGCGATCTTCTCCACGTACAGCGTCGCGCCCGTGCCGCGTCGCCCGGCCGTGTAGAGGCTGTCGGTGACGGCGACGTCGTCATTGACGAGGACCTTGGCGATCTGGATGCCCTCGTCCTCGGCGAGCTCGGCCGCCATGTCGAAGTTGAGCACGTCACCCGTGTAGTTCTTCACGATGAACAGCACGCCCGCGCCGCTGTCCACGGCGGCCGCGGCCCGCAGCATCTGGTCCGGCACCGGCGACGTGAAGACCTCGCCGGGACAGGCCGCCGAGAGCATTCCGGGACCCACGAAACCGCCGTGCAGCGGTTCGTGCCCCGAGCCGCCGCCGGAGACGAGGCCCACCCTGCCGGCCACCGGAGCGTCCCGCCGTACGATCACCCGGTTCTCCACGTCCACCGTCAGCTCCGGATGCGCGGCCGCCATGCCCCGCAGGGCATCCGCGACCACGGTCTCCGCCACGTTGATGAGCATTCTCATGGGTACCTCCTGGTGACACTCGCAGGCGAGTCTCTGACCTGTGTCTTTCCTGGTCAGAGTGGGTTACGTCAGTTCTTGATCTTGGCGGTCCGTTGCGGTCGAGAGCGGGTTCTGGCCGGGCGGATGCTGACTGCCTCAATGCTGACTCTGGTGATGGAGTGTCAGGTCTCTTGGGTTGGTCGAGCGAGGGTTGGTAATAGCGCCCCTGTGAGAAGTATCGACCTTGCGGGAGTGAAGGTCACGGGCTTGGACGCCCGTGGGCAGGCATGTCCGGCTGCCGGGGTCTGTCGATCGCGGCGGGTGTCGGAAAGGGGGCGGTGCGTGCAGCCTCGGTGGCGGCTGCGACGCATTTGTCCGGGCCCCTCGGCGTTGGCGCTCACGCGAGCCGCCGAACAGCGCACAAGAGGGCGCCCGCTACTACGACCCCCAACTCGGCCGCTTCACCCAACCCGACCCCTCCGGCCAGAAACCAACCCCTACCTATACGCCGACGGCGCCCCCGTCAACAACAGCGACCCGACAGGCCTGTTCAGTCTCTCCGCCGCCCTCGAAGTAGGAGAGAAGATCTTCAGCGCTGCCGTTGGCTGCCTGGCCGGAATTGGTGCTGCGGGTGAATCCGGAATCCTTACAGCAGCGACTGGCTTCTTTGGCGCGCCAGGCGGTTTGGCGGCTGGAACTCTCGCCTGTGGCGTCGGAGCGGGGGCTGCTTTGATAGGTGCGGACATCATCTCCTACGGGTAACAGGAGAGCGAGAACGGTCACAAACTGAGACAACGGAACCAAAGAGCAGAGTTTCCAGGTGGCAGCCTTTCCCTCTGACTGCCACCTGGAAACTGCCAGAACTTGGCGTTCTCTCTTGCGAGCTCTCCCGAAGAGAAGACACGGAACCGAACAAGGAGAAGTTGTGTCAATCAGTCCAGCCAAGAAGCTGACATGGTTCGTAGTAATAGGTACGGCGTTCGGATTGTTCTGCATTATCTTGGGCGCTCAAAGCCGGAACTATGCTCTTCTCGGAGCCGGGGTAGTTGCAACTGTTGGCGGATTTTCTCTGATCCTGATGGCGATATTTCGCCAGAGGTCAAGAAGATGAAATGGTCTGCGTTGGACGTACGCTGGCTTGCGTTGATCCGTGTCCTCGCCCGTGAGGCTTCCGCCCGCTCGCCGGCATCGGCCCCCAGGCGGTAGGCGTCTGGTCGATCACGACGACCGATTCGTCACTGGCCGCTGCCTTCAGCGCGTGGATCTCATCGAGCGTCGGGATGGTGATCTTGCGAGGAATGTACTCAGGCGGGATGACCTCTTCGACGACGCTCGCCGTGAAGGTATTCCTCCGGCGGGATTCGAGAATCGGTCGAGGACATGGTTGACGCGAGCGGATGCTTCCTGGGACGTAGTGACGCTGCCGAGTGAGTCAAATGGAGGCACCCGTGACGGCACCTTTGGCGACGCCGGGAACACCACTCCGTGATCGGTCCGGGCGGGCCGGTTCAAGGGCGGCGGGCGGCTGGAGGAACAAAGGTGACCATCACGGGTCCCGACGGCTGGTCCGTCGAAGGCTCCAGCGATCCGCCGAGGCTCCAGCGAGACGTGCTCATCCGTCACGGGCGTCGACTGACGACGTAACCCCTTGACCACGTCCAGTGGGGTGGTGCGGAATCCCGCTACCGGTATATGGCAGCGTGGACGCGTGCCCGATGGATCAACCTCCGAGATCCACCGCTCGGACACTGTGCGCAACCGCTACGGGGCCGCGCGCAGGACGACGTAGAGGAGAGCCCATGTCCAAGCCGCCGCTTCCCGAGGCCGCAGTCGCCATGCTGGGCAAGCCCAACCCGGCGGTCATCACCACCCTGCGGTCCGACGGGCAGCCGGTGTCCACGGCCACCTGGTACCTCTGGGAAGACGGGCGGGTGCTGGTCAACATGGACGAGGGCCGCAAGCGGCTCGACCACCTGCGCAACGACCCCCGGGTCACGCTGACGGTGCTCGACGAGGCCGACTGGTACACCCACGTGACGCTGATCGGACGCGTCGTGGAGATGCATGACGACAAGGGGCTGGCCGACATCGACCGGCTCTCCCGGCAGTACCTCGGCAAGCCGTACGCGCAGCGCGACCGGCGTCGCGTCAGCGCGTGGATCGAGGTCGACCGCTGGCACGGCTGGGGCGGCCTGCGGGACAGCGACCAGGTGTCCGGCTAGTGCCGTGTCCGGCGATTTTCGCCCGTGAAGGAGGGGCGGCCGGTGCGTGCTCCCGGCATGCCTACGGAGGCCCTTCTACCGGACCTACCCGGATCTTCGGCCGGTGCAGGCGTACGACGACGGGGCGAACGTCGCCTGTCACGGCCCTGGCCACCGGTCGGGCAGCCACCGCCCCCGCAGAGACCAGAAGTTCCACCGCACCATATGGACAGGGAAGTTGATGACATGACCGACAAGCTCACGGTGAGTGTGCTGGGCACCGGAATCATGGGGGCCGCGATGGCCCGCAACATCGCCCGCGCCGGGCACAACGTCCGCGCCTGGAACCGCAGCCGGGACAAGGCCGAGCCGCTTGCCGCCGACGGCGCGCACATCGCCGGCACGCCCGCCGAGGCGGTGGAGGGCGCCGACGTCGTCCTCACCATCCTGTACGACGGCCCCGCCGCACTGGACGTGATGCGGCAGGCCGCTCCCGCACTGAGCCCCGGTACCGCCTGGGTGCAGTCGACGACCGCCGGGACCGAGGCCATCGGCGAGCTGGCCGACTTCGCCCGCGAGAACGGGCTGGTCTTCTTCGACGCCCCGGTACTGGGGACCAGGCAGCCCGCGGAGGCCGGCCAGTTGCTCGTGCTGGCCGCGGGCCCGAGCCAGGGCCGGGACGCCGTCACGCCCGTTTTCGAGGCGGTCGGCGCCCGCACGGTGTGGACCGGCGAGGACGGTGCGGCGGGCAGCGCCACCCGGCTCAAGCTCGTCGCCAACAGCTGGGTCGTCGCGGTCAACAACGCGACCGGCGAGGTCCTGGCCCTGTCCAAGGCTCTCGGAGTGGACCCGCAGAGCTTCTTCGACGCCATCGAAGGCGGCCCGCTCGACATGGGCTATCTGCGCGCCAAGGCCGGGCTCATCCTGGAGGACCGACTGACCCCGGCCGCCTTCGCCGTGTCCACCGCCGCCAAGGACGCCCGGCTGATCGTCGAAGCCGCCGAGCGGAACGGTGTCCGGCTCGACATCGCGGCCGCCGGTGCCGAACGCCTCGCCCGCGCCGAGGCCCAGGGGCATGGCGACGAGGACATGGCGGCCGCCTACTTCGCCAGCTTCGACGAGGGGCGTGAGCCCTGATCCCGGACGGCGACAGCTGATGGGCGGGCGGCGCGCTCGACGCGAGGTCGGTCGCCCGCCCTGCCCTTCGAACCGCCGCCGCCCCTCGCTCAGGCCAGCTTCTTCAGCAGTTCGGCGGCGAGCGGGGCGGCGGAGGCCGGGTTCTGGCCGGTGACCAGATTGCGGTCGACGACCACGTGCGGGGCCCACGGCTCGCCCTCCTGGAAGTCGACGCCCGCCTCGACCAGACGGTCCTGGAGCAGCCACTCGGCCTTGTCGGCGAAACCGGCCTGCGCCTCCTCGACGTTGGTGAAGCCGGTGATCCGATAGCCGGCGAACGCGTTGGCGCCGTCCGGGCCGGTGGCGGCGAGCAGTGCGGCCGGGGCGTGGCACACCACACCGAGCGGCTTGCCCGAAGCCAGCGCGCGGGTGAGCAGCCGGCCGGACTCCTCGTCGACCGCGAGATCCTCCATCGGACCGTGACCACCCGGGTAGACGACGGCCGCGTAGCCGCTCAGGTCCACTTCATCGAGCTTGACGGGCTTGTGGAGTTCGTCGAACGAGGCGAGGGCGGCGGCGACCCTGTCGGAGCCCTCCTGTCCGCCGTTGAACTCGGGTGCCAGGCTCCCCTGATCCACCGTCGGCACGACGCCGCGTGGCGTGGCGACGACGACCTCGTGTCCCGCAGCCTTGAATGCCTCGTACGGTGCGACGGCCTCCTCGGCCCAGAAGCCGGTCGGGTGCTGGGTGCCGTCGGCGAGCGTCCAGTGGTCGGCGCCGGTCAGTACGAACAGGATCTTCGACATGGCGTTGCTCCGGGGGTCGGGCCCTGACGGGCATGGGCAGCGAACGGGATCTGCTTCACTCACCTGCCCTGACACTCCGTCTTCACATCATCAGGGCGGCGATGTCCCCGACGCTATGCCGCCCGGAGACGAGCGGCCAGCAGGGAACCCTGGCAGTCACCGGCATCCAGTGGCCCGGCCTGCTGCCGTACCGCGGCGCACATCCGCGCGTAGCGGGCCGGCTTGGCGCGCTCACGCCAGCCGTTCGGCGATGGCCGCCCGTACGGTGCCCGCGTCCCCCGCGTCCCCCGCGCCGACCGCCTGGACACCCGCACCGGCGACTAATCTGTCCCGCACCTGATCAATTGGTTGAGTATCACTCTTCGTGACTTTTCGAGTAGGAGAGGCGGGCGTCATGAACCCCTTCCGCAAGGCCGTAGAGGCGGGCGACCTCGCTGCGATCGAGGAACTGCTGGCTGACGACGTCGTGTTCACCAGCCCCGTCGTCTTCAAGCCCTATCCGGGCAAGGCGATCACCGCGGCCATCCTGCGCGGCGCCACCCGTGTGTTCACCGACTTCCGCTACGTCCGTGAGATCGCCGACGCCGGTGGCCGTGACCACGCGCTGGTCTTCAAGGCGACGGTCGGCGGCAAGGAGATCGAGGGCTGCGACTTCCTGCACTTCGACGAGGACGGCAGGATCGACGAGTTGACGGTCATGGTCCGCCCGCTCTCGGCGGCCAACGCGCTCGCCGAGGCGATGGCGGAGCAGTTCGAGCGGATCGCGCAGGAGGCGGCGGGCGCGTGAGCGCAGTCCAGCGCTCCTCGCGGGTTTGACGCGGTTCCCTTCGGCTACCCGCGCGTTGTGACCACGACGACATCCCAACAGGAGCTCTTCCGATTCCTGGAGGACCGCTTCGCCTGCGCCCAGGCCTGCACCGAATGCGCCCGGGCGTGTGCGACCAGCGCGAGCTGCGTGAATCCGGACGGGCCGAAGGAACAGCAACTCATGCGCCGGGAGGGCATTCTGTGCGCGGAAGTGTGCGACGCGACTTGTCGTGTGCTGTCCGAGCAGCTCCATCAGGACGAGGCGGCCATCCGGGTCCAGGTGGAGTGGTGCCGCACGGTCTGTCTGGAGAGCGCGCAGGTCTTCGACGACTTCGCCGGGGCCGAGGACGCGGCGAAGGCCTGCCGTGAATGCGCCCAGGTGTGCATGGAGTTCATCGCCACGCTGAGCTGAGCGCACCTCAGACTCGAGATCTGGTCCCTTCGAGGCCGTCACCGGCATTCCCAATTTCTGCAACGCGTTCTACCGTGTGCGCCGTCAAGCCCGGGAGAACCAGCTCAGTCAGTGGGAGCCAGGAGGCGCCGTGCATCTCGAATACACGCCAGAGCAGCAGCGGTTGCGCACCGAACTGCGCGGCTACTTCGCCGAGTTGGTACCCGATCACGCCTACGCCCGGTACGCCGACCGGGCCGCTCAGAAGCGTTTCTACCGCGACACCATCCGTCGCCTCGGCACGGACGGCTGGCTGGGCGTGGGCTGGCCCAAGGAGTACGGCGGGCGCGGGCTCAGCCCGATGGAGCAGTTCATCTTCTTCGACGAGGCGGCCCAGGCGGTCGTACCCCTGCCGTTGATGGCACTGAACACGGTCGGCCCGACGATCATGCAGTTCGGCACGGAGGAGCAGAAGAGGTACTTCCTGCCCAGGATCCTGTCCGGCGAGATCGACTTCGCGATCGGCTACAGCGAGCCTGACGCGGGTACGGACCTGGCCGCCCTGAAGACGAGAGCGGTCAGGGACGGCGACGACTACATCGTCGACGGACAGAAGATCTGGACGACGAACGGCGACACGGCCGACTGGGTCTGGCTCGCCGTCCGTACCGACCCCACCGCCCCGCCGCACAAGGGCATCACGATGCTCCTCGTCCCGACCTCCGACCCCGGATACTCCTGCACCCTCATCAACACCCTGGCCTCGCACGACACCACCGCGAGCTACTACGAGAACGTCCGCGTGCCCGTCTCGCGCCGTGTCGGGGAGGAGAACAAGGGCTGGCGGCTGATCACCAACCAGCTCAATCACGAGCGCGTCACCCTCGCCGCGCACGGCACCATGGCGATCCGCGCCCTGCACGACGTGCAGCACTGGGCGATGGAGACCAAGCTCGCCGACGGCCGCCGTGTCATCGATCTGCCCTGGGTGCGCCGCCGGCTGGCTCAGACCCACACCCGGCTCGACGCCATGAAGCTCCTCAACTGGCAGATGGTGAATGCCGTCCAGGACGGTTCCCTCACCCCGCAGGACGCCTCCGCGGTCAAGGTGTACGGCTCCGAGGCCCGCCGGGACGCCTATGCCTGGCTGATGGAGGTCGTCGCCGCCCCGGCCGCTCTCAAGGAAGGCTCTGCGGGCGCGGTCCTCCACGGCGAACTCGAACGCGGCTACCGGTCAGCGGTGATCTTCACCTTCGGCGGCGGCAACAACGAGATCCAGCGGGAGATCATCTCGTGGATCGGTCTGGGGATGCCACGGGTGCGGCGATAGCCGGCTTCGGAGAGGTGTCCGCCCGCCTCCATCCCGCGCCGCGGCTGACCACGCTGCGGAAACGTCCCCGGGCACCGCGAAAAGCCGACGGCGCGGATGGTGCCGACAGCAAGGACCGGCCACACTGCTCGTGTGGACGCCTTTCGGGCAGGTGACCCAGGACTCTTCACTCCGGATTCGGTGACCTGGCAGATGCACGGCGACCCGATGATGTGGGTCGCCGGAGTCCGCGCGCTCTACCTGCAGGCCCTGCACCCGCGGGCAGTGCGGGGAGTCATGCAGAATTCCGACTTCCGGCGTGACGCGTGGGGACGGCTGATGCGCACCGCGAACTTCGTGGGGACGACGACCTACGGGACCAGTGAAGCCGCTGAGAAGGCAGGGACGCGCGTACGGAAGATTCACACGATGCTCACAGCCGTCGACCCGGAGACGGGGGAGCGGTACCGGATCGACCAGCCGGAGCTGCTGTTGTGGGTGCACTGCGCGGAGATCGACTCCTATCTGCACGTCGTACGGCGCTCGGGGTTCCGCCTCACCGACGCGCAGGCCGACCAGTACATCGGTGAACACCGGGTCAGCGCACGGCTGGTGGGGCTCGACCCCGACGACGTACCCGCGGACCGGGCCCAACTGGCCGGGTACTTCGAGAAGGTGCTGCCCGAGCTGGCGGCGGGTCCGGAGGCGCGGGACGTGGACGACTTCCTGTTGCGCCCGCCGACACACCCGTTGCTCGTACCGGCGCGCGCTGTGCTGTGGCGGCGTGTGGCGCAGCTGGCGTACGCCTCTCTGCCGTCGTACGCCCACGAGTTGTACGGCAGGACGGCCCCGCCGCCCGCCGCGGTGACCCGGCGCCTGCGTGTCACGGGCACCATGCTGCGCTGTGTTCCCGCCCGTCTGCGCTGGCAACTTCCGCCCAAACACATTCTGCGCGCCATGTCACGACTGGGCCCCGGCTCCCGCCCGGCGCCGTACAAAGTCGACAGATAACTCGCCATACTGGACGGGCCGGGGAGGGCGCGGGGTGAGCATCGACGGGGGCGGTCGCAGGAGATGGCGGACACCAGACTGATCCAGAGCCGGTACCGGCTGCTCGATCTCATAGGGCGCGGCGGTATGGGTGAGGTGTGGCGGGCGCGGGACGAGTCCCTCGGCCGTCAGGTGGCGGTCAAGTGCCTCAAGCCCCTTGGACCGCACCACGATCAGTCCTTCACCCGCGTGCTGCGGGAGCGGTTCCGGCGCGAGGCACGGGTGGCCGCCGCCCTCCAGCACCGCGGGGTGACGGTGGTCCACGACTTCGGCGAGTCCGACGGCGTGCTGTATCTGGTGATGGAACTTCTGGAAGGGCGGAACCTCAGCCAGCTCCTGGAGGACAACAAGCAGCATCCGCTGCCGGTCGCCGACGTCATCGACGTCGCCGACCAGGTGGCCGCGGCCCTCGCCTACACACATCAACAGGGCATCGTGCACCGTGACCTGAAGCCCGCGAACATCATGCGGCTCTCCGACGGCACGGTGAAGATCTGCGACTTCGGCATCGCACGCCTCGGCCACGACATCGGGTTCACCTCGCGTCTGACCGGCACCGGTATCGCGATGGGCACCCCGCACTACATGTCGCCCGAGCAGATCGGCGGCACCCACGTCGACCAGCGCAGCGATCTGTACTCCTTCGGCTGCGTGCTCTACGAAATCGCCACCGGGGCGCCGCCGTTCGACCTCGACGACGCATGGGCGGTCCTCGTCGGCCACCGGGACACGGCGCCGGAACCGCCGCGCAACCACCGGGCTGAACTCCCCGAGTACTTCGAGAAGATCATTCTGGATCTGCTCGCCAAGGAGCCCGAGGAGCGCCCGCAGGACGCCCGCGAACTCGGCCACCGGATCAGCGCGGGCCGCGCGCCCGGCATGTACGTGCCGACCGTGGTGTCTCCCGTCGTACGACAACACGCCATGGATCAGCATCCGTTGGCGCCCTCGGTCCAGGCGCGCCCCGAGCTGCCGCCGTCGCGCGAATCCCGGCTGCCCTCCTGGACCCGGGGTATGACGACGGGCCACAAGGCGACCGGCGCCGGCTTGCGCGCCGCACCGCCGGACGCCTCCGCGGGCCTCACCGGCGAGTGGATCGCGCGTCCGTCAGCGGCGGTGGCACGGGAGATCGAGCACACCGAACGTCCCACTCCCTCACCGGAGGCGGTCACCGCCCTGGCAGGGCGGCACAGCGCTGGGCTGAGTCTCGGGCGGCTCGGCCGGTGGACCGAGGCCGGCGAGGTGCACCGCGCGGTCGCCGCCGAGCGGGAACACGTCCTCGGCCCCGATCACCCCGACACGCTCGCCAGCCGCTACGAGGTCGGATTCACCCTCAGTCGCACCGGACGCCCCGCCGAGGCACTGCGCGAGTACGCGCATGTCGCCCGGGCCAGGGAGCGGGTGCTCGGCCCCGACCACGCCGACACGCTCGCCGCGCGGCAGGAAATGGCGTACGTGCTGGGCCAGTTGGGCCGCCACTTCGAGGCGCACCAGGCCTATGCGTCGGTGCTCGCCGCCCGGGAGCGTGCCATGGGCGCCGATCACCCGGACACCCTGCGCTGCCGCCACAACCTCGCCTTCAACCTGAGCAGACTGGGCCGACTGGAGGACTCGTACCGCATGGCGAGCGAGGTGGCGTCCGCCCGTGCCCGGGTCCTTGGCGCGACGCACCCCGACACGCTGGTAACCCGCTACGAAGTCGCCTACGCGCTGGGCCAGTTGGGGCGCTGGCCCGAAGCCCTGCACACCTACCGTGAGGTGGCCGAGGCCCGCGCGCAGGCACTGGGTCCCGATCACCCGGACACCCTCGCCGCCCGCTACGAGGTCGGCATCAGCCTCGGCCGCCTCGGCCGCAGCGCGCAGGCCCTGGAGCTGTACCGCGACCTGATCGACGACCGCACCCGGGTGCACGGGGCCGCGCATCCCGAGACCCTGCGCGCCCGGCACGGCCTCGGCGTCAACCTCGGCCGGATGGGCCGCTGGGAGGAGGCCCTCGCGGAGTCCCGCGACGTGTGCGCCATCCGTGAACGAGTCCTCGGCGCCGACCATCCCGACACCCTTGTCAGCCGCCGAGAGGTCGCCGTCGGCCTCGGCTGGCTCGGCCGCTGGTCCGACGCGCTCACCGAGTACCGCGAGGTGGCCTCCGCCCGAGAGCGGGTCCTCGGGGCCGACCATCCCGACGCGCTTGCCAGTCGCAACGACGAAGCCCACTGTCTGGAGCAGCTGGGACGGCGGCAGGAGGCGGTGGAGCTGTACCGGAGGGTGGCGGCGTTGCGGCAGCAGCGGGCGGCCGGGGGGCAGTGACGGGTGGTGGAGTGGTGGGGTGGTGGGTTTTCGCCCCCGCCGCCCCTACCCGTCCCTTCTTTCTGGGGCTGCGCCCCGACCCCCTGGGTCGTTTGTTCGCTGCGGGCCGTGGGGGCTTGTCGCGCGGTTCCCCGCGCCCCTGCGGGGACGTCGCCCCATACGGGCGCCCGCCGCCTGCCGCGTAACCCTGGCCGTTGTAGATCATCGCGTGCTACCAAGAAGCATGCCTGCACTCGAGGGATACGACGCCGTGATCGTCGGCGGGGGCCACAACGGCCTCGTCGCCGCTGCCTACCTGGCCCGGGCCGGCCGGTCGGTGGTGGTGCTGGAGCGCCTGGGGACGACCGGCGGTGCCGCGGTGTCCACGCGGCCGTTCACCGGGGTCGACGCACGCCTGTCGCGCTACTCGTACCTGGTCAGCCTGCTGCCCCGGAAGATCGTGCGGGATCTCGGCCTGAACTTTCGGGTACGCGGGCGCACCGTCTCCTCGTACACACCCGTCGAGCGGAACGGAAAGCCGACCGGCCTGCTCGTCGGCGGTGGCGAGCGGCGCACCCGCGAGGCCTTCGCGCGGCTGACCGGATCGGACAGCGAGTACGCGGCGTGGCAGCGGTTCTACGGCATGACGGGCCGTGTCGCCCAGCGGGTTTTCCCGACGCTCACGGAGCCCTTGCCCACGCGTGACGAGCTGCGCCGGCGGGTCGACGACGAGGAGGCCTGGCGGGTTCTCTTCGAGGAACCGGTCGGCGCCGCCGTGGAGGAGTACTTCGCGGACGACCTCGTACGCGGTGTCGTCCTCACCGACGCCCTCATCGGGACCTTCGCGGACGCCCACGACCCCTCACTGCGGCAGAATCGCTGCTTCCTCTACCACGTCATCGGAGGTGGCACCGGAGCCTGGGACGTGCCCGTCGGCGGCATGGGAGCCCTGACCGACGCGATCGCCGCGGCGGCACGCAACGCGGGCGTCGTGATCGCGACCGGCCACGAGGCGGTACGGATCGACACGGACGGGCAGGCCGCCGAGGTCACCTACCGCAGCGCGGACGGCGAGGGCGTCATCGCGACCCGGCACGTCCTGGTGAACGCCTCGCCGCAGGAGCTCGCGCGCCTCACCGGCGACGAACCGCCCACCCCGGCCGAGGGCGCCCAGCTCAAGGTGAACATGCTCCTGAAGCGGCTGCCGAGGCTTCGCGACACCTCCGTCGACCCGCGCGAGGCGTTCTCCGGGACTTTCCACATCGCCGAGGGGTACGAGCAGCTGGCCACCGCCCACGCGCAGGCCGCGTCCGGCGAACTGCCCACCGCGCCTCCCTCCGAGATCTACTGCCACTCGCTCACCGACCCGAGCATCCTCGGCCGGGATCTGGTCGAGCAGGGCTACCAGACCCTCACGCTCTTCGGGCTCCACACGCCGGCCCGGCTCTTCGCGCGAGACAACGAGGCGGTACGCGACGAACTGCTGAAGTCGACCCTGGCGCAGTTGGACGCGTACCTCGCCGAACCGCTCGTCTCCTGCCTGGCCACCGACGCCGACGGCCGCCCCTGCGTCGAGGCGAAGACCCCGCTCGACCTGGAACGCGAGCTGCGGCTGCCGGGCGGCAACATCTTCCACCGCGACCTCGCCTTCCCTTACGCGCAGGAGGGTACGGGCCGCTGGGGTGTGGAGACCCGGCACCCGAACGTCCTGCTGTGCGGGGCGGGCGCCGTGCGGGGCGGCGGGGTGAGCGGCGTGCCTGGGCACAACGCGGCGATGGCCGTGCTGGAGGAGCGAGACCCCGGAGACCTCGGCTAGGCCGTTCACCTGGCCGGGGAAGCCTTGTGACGGGTGGCGCGTGGCTGGGGAATGCCTGCGGCGGCCTCAGTCGCCGGACTCCACCCAGCCCACCGCCTCGATCCGAGCGGCGTCCGCAGGCCGTGCCTCGTCGAAGAGGACCCGGTCGCCGGACTCGACGCGGAGTCCGTCGACGTACGCGCCGCGCCCGACGTACAGCTGGTCGGTCCGGTATCGCCAGCGTGCGGCGAGCTGCCGCGTCTGCGGGAGGTCGGCTGTGAGCCGCTGCCATACCCGCCCCGACCAGCCGGTGACCGAGCCGGTCGGATGTTCCCGCGGTTCCTCGCCGTGCGGGGCCGCCGTGGTGAAGGGAACCGGCTGCCAGGTCGCGCCGCCGTCGGTGGAGGCCTCCAGGAAGAGGAGGTCCGACTGCGGTTCGGTGTCCCACCACAGGGCGCAGCGCAGGCGCGTGGGGCCGGCGCCGGTGTCGAGTACGGGTAGGGCCAGTGTGGCCGTCGTGGTGCTCGCCATCCCGGAGAACCAGGACGTGCGGCCCCGGGCGGGGCGTACCGGCACGGCGCGCGCCAGGTTGTTCGCCGCGGCGACCCGGGGAGCGGAGCCGGAGCGCCAACTGCGAGCGGGGTGAACGGAGTTGCCAAGGACGATCAGGAACGAGTCGGTCGTCGGGTCGAGGACGAGTGAGGTGCCGGTGAAGCCGGTGTGGCCCGCGGTGCGCGGCGTGGCCATCGCGCCCATGTACCAGTGCTGGTAGAGCTCGAAGCCGAGGCCGTGCTCGTCGCCGGGGAAGGCCGTGTTGAAGTCGGTGAACATCAGGTCCACCGTCTCCGGCTCCAGGATGCGGGCCCCGCCGTACGCGCCCCCGTTGAGCAGTGTGCGGCCGAGAACCGCCAGGTCCCAGGCGCAGGAGAACACACCCGCGTGGCCGGCCACCCCGCCCAGGGAGTACGCGTTCTCGTCGTGCACCTCGCCCCACACCAGCCCCCGGTTCAGCCCCGACCAGGGCAGCCTGGCGTCCTCGGTGGCGGCGATCTTCGGCTTCCAGGAGGCAGGCGGGTTGTAGCGGGTGCGGTGCATGCCGAGCGGTTGGGTGATCTCCTCGTCGAGGAGGGTGTCGAGGGTGCGGCCCGTGATCTCCTCCAGGACGAGTTGGAGCGAGATCAGGTTCAGGTCCGAGTAGAGGTACTTGGTGCCCGGCGGGTTGAGCGGCGCCTCGTTCCAGATGAGTTGGAGTTTTCCCTCCTGGGTCGGCGCGCTGTAGAGGGGGATCCAGGCGCGGAAACCCGAGGTGTGGGTGAGGAGCTGACGGATCGTGATGTCCTGCTTGCCCGCGCCCGCGAACTCCGGGAGGTACGAGGCGACCGTCGCCGTCAGCTCCAGCGTGCCGCGCTCGATCTGCTGGACCGCGAGGATCGAGGTGAACAGCTTCGACACGGAGGCGAGGTCGTAGACGGTGTCCTCGGACGCAGCGATCTGCTGCCCATTGGGGAACTCGACGCCGGTGTCGGTCTTCTCGTCGTACGCCGCATAGCGCACCGCCATGCCGATGGGCTGGTGCAGCGCCACGGTGTCGCCGCGCCCGGCGAGAAGTACGGCACCCGCGTACCAGGGGTGCTTGGGGGAGGGGTTGAGGAACGCCTCGGTGTCGGTGACCAGTTGGCGCAGATGGCCGGGGAGCAGGCCGGCACGCTCGGCCGATCCGTACCGCAGTGTCGGCCGGTCGTCACCAGCTCCTTCGGAGGCCGCCGCGGGCCCTGCCGGGAAGGGGGCGATGGCCAGCGCGCCGCTCAAGGCCAGTATCTGTCGGCCCAGTTGACGACGGGTCGGCCCGCCCGCCGAATTACCCACTGCTTGTTCGGTCATCGAGGAGTCTCCCGCCGCGCCGCCTGAAATTATCTTTCCGGGTTCGCTGTGCGGGGTGAAACTTTCCTGTCAGGGGAGGGGGTGTGTCAACCGTGGCAGGCGAGGCCCGGGAATCTGACGGATCATCAGAAAAGGTCTTCCCTCGTCCGGAGGACTGCGGCATCCTGCGCCCATGCAGACGGAGCTGAGCAGGAGACTGGGAGTCGAGCACGCGATCTTCGGCTTCACGCCGTTTCCCGCGGTCGTCGCGGCCATCAGCCGGGCGGGCGGATTCGGTGTGCTCGGTGCGGTCCGCTACGCCGCCCCCGACGACCTCAAACGCGATCTCGACTGGATCGAGGCGAACGTCGACGGGAGGCCCTACGGCCTCGATGTCGTCATGCCGGCCAAGAAGGTCGAGGGCGTCAGCGAGGCCGACGTCGAAGCGATGATCCCCGAGGGGCACCGGCAGTACGTCAGGGACACCCTGGCCAAGTACGACGTGCCCGAGCTCGCCGAGGGCGAGGTGTCGGGATGGCGGATCACGGGGTGGATGGAGCAGGTCGCCCGCACTCAGCTGGACGTCGCCTTCGACTACCCGATCACACTGCTGGCCAACGCGCTCGGGTCGCCGCCCGGCGATGTCGTCGAGCGCGCCCACGAGCGCGGGGTGCTCGTCGCAGCCCTTGCGGGCAGCGCCCGGCACGCCCGCAAGCACGCCGAGGCGGGCATCGACATCGTCGTCGCGCAGGGCTATGAGGCGGGCGGCCACACCGGGGAGATCGCCTCGATGGTGCTCACCCCCGAAGTCGTGGAAGCCGTCGACCCGTTGCCCGTACTCGCCGCCGGTGGCATCGGCAGCGGACAGCAGGTGGCCGCCGCGCTCAGCCTCGGTGCCCAAGGTGTGTGGCTCGGCTCCATATGGCTGACCGTGACAGAGGCCGAGATGCACTCCCGCGGCGTCACGCGGAAGCTGCTCGCCGCAGGATCCGGCGACACGGTCCGCTCACGCGCGCTGACCGGAAAACCGGCACGGCAACTGCGTACCGAGTGGACCGACGCCTGGGACGACCCGAGCGGGCCCGGCACGCTTCCCATGCCCTTGCAGGGCCTGCTCGTGGCCGAGGCGCTCTCCCGGATCCAGAAGTACGAGGTGGAGCCACTGCTCGGCACACCCGTCGGGCAGATCGTCGGCCGGATGAACAGCGAGCGCAGTGTCCAGGAGGTTTTCGACGACCTGACCCGGGGGTTCGAGCACGCCGTCGACCGGATCAACCGCATCGCAGGAAGGGGCGACCCGTCGTGAGCAAGGTGGAGAGTGCGCCGCCGAACGGCTTCTGGGCCCAGGCCGCGGCCGACCCGGAGCGAACGGTCCTCATCACCCCGGCAGGAGAGGAGTGGAGCGCCGGCCGGCTGCACGCCTGCGCCAATCAACTGGTCCACGGACTGCGCGACGCGGGCCTCGCACGCGGGGACGCCTTCGCGATCGTCCTGCCCAACAGCGTCGAGTTCGTCGTCGCCTACCTCGCCGCCTCACAGGCGGGCTTCTACCTCGTTCCCGTCAACCATCACCTCGTCGGCCCCGAGATCGCCTGGATCGTCGCTGACTCGGGAGCCAAGGTGCTCATCGCGCACGAGCGCTTCGCGGACGCCGCACGTCACGCCGCGGACGAGGCGATGCTGCCGGTCAAGCACCGCTACTGCGTCGGCCGCGGCGAGGGCTTCCGGCCGTACACCGAACTGCTGGACGGACAGAGCGCATCGGTGCCCGAGGACCGCACACTCGGCTGGGTCATGAACTACACCTCGGGCACCACGGGCCGCCCACGCGGCATCCGGCGCCCGCTGCCCGGCAAGCTCCCCGAGGAGACGTATCTCGGCGGCTTCCTCGGCATCTTCGGCATCAAGCCGTACGACGACAATGTGCACCTCGTCTGCTCGCCGCTCTACCACACCGCCGTTCTGCAGTTCGCGGGCGCGTCCCTGCACATCGGCCACCCTCTGGTGCTGATGGACAAGTGGACGCCCGAAGAGATGCTCCGTGTGATCGACGCACACAGGTGCACCCACACCCATATGGTCCCGACCCAGTTCCACCGGCTGCTGGCACTCCCCGACGAGGTGAGGGCCCGCTACGACGTCTCCGCCATGCGGCACGCGATCCATGGCGCGGCCCCGTGCCCGGACCATGTGAAGCGGGCGATGATCGAGTGGTGGGGCGAGTGTGTGGAGGAGTACTACGCGGCCAGTGAGGGCGGCGGGGCCTTCGCGACCGCCGAGGACTGGCTCAAGAAGCCCGGCACGGTCGGCAGGGCCTGGCCGATCAGTGAACTCGCCGTCTTCGACGACGACGGCAACAGGCTGCCGCCCGGTGAACTCGGCACCGTCTACATGAAGATGAGCACCGGCGGATTCTCGTACCACAAGGACGAGAGCAAGACGAAGAAGAACCGCATCGGCGACTTCTTCACCGTCGGCGACCTCGGTCTGCTCGACGAGGACGGCTATCTCTTCCTCCGCGACCGCAAGATCGACATGATCATCTCGGGTGGGGTCAACATCTATCCGGCCGAGATCGAGGCCGCGCTCCTCGCGCACCCCGCGGTCGCCGACGCGGCGGCCTTCGGCATCCCGCACGACGGCTGGGGTGAGCAGGTCAAGGCGGTGATCGAGCCCGCTCCCGGACACGAACCGGGCGCCGCCCTCGCCGCGGACATTCTCGAGCACTGCGAACGGCAGCTCGCGGGCTACAAGCGCCCCAGGAGCGTCGACTTCATCGAGACGATGCCGCGCGATCCGAACGGGAAGCTGTACAAGCGGCGGTTGCGCGATCCGTACTGGGAGGGGCGCGACCGGGTGGTGTGAGAGAGCGCCGGACCAGCTGCGACCGATGGTGTGGCCTGGGGCCCGGTCGGGACCGAAGCAGCGGGAACGATCGCCGCGTAAGGTCGGGAAGCCGTCGGCGAGCGTGCACATCTGGTCGGCGGCCTGCGCCCAGCCGGTGCCGAAACCGAGGCTGGGTATGTGCCGGCCGGCGTGAGCGGGGTGTCCGTTCCCGTCACTGTGCGTCCGGCTTGACCTCCTCGACGCGATGGAACGAGGATCATGTGTCATGACGCCTGAACACGGCAGCACGGTTGACGGAGTGCTGAAGGGCAGCGCCCGGCGTGTCCCGGCCCGCATCGCGGTCGAGTACCGCGAGCGCTCCTGGACGTACGCGGAACTCGACGACGCCGTGTCACGCGCGGCGAGCGTGCTGCTGGAGCAGGGGCTCGCCCCCGGCGACCGCGTCGGCGCCTACGGCCACAACTCGGACGCGTACCTGATCGGCTTCCTCGCCTGCGCCCGCGCGGGACTGGTCCACGTGCCGGTCAACCAGAACCTGACCGGCGACGACCTCGCGTACATCGTTGGCCAGTCCGGCAGTTCCCTTGTCCTGACCGACCCGGACCTCGCCGCCCGACTCCCCGAGTCGGTACGTACGTTGCCGCTGCGGGACGCGGGCGACTCGCTGCTCGCGCGGCTGGACGCGGCGCCCGTGTACGAGGGTACCGAGCCGCGGACCGATACGCTCGTGCAGTTGCTCTACACCTCGGGCACCACCGCTCTTCCCAAGGGCGCGATGATGACGCACCGCGCCCTGGTGCACGAGTACCTGAGCGCGATCGCGGCCCTTGACCTGAGCCCGGGGGACCGGCCCGTGCACGCGCTGCCGCTCTACCACTCGGCGCAGATGCATGTGTTCCTGCTGCCGTACCTCGCGGTCGGCGCGCCGAACGTCATCATCGACGCGCCCGACGCGGACCATATCTTCGAGCTGATCGAGGCCGGCCGCGCGGACAGTTTCTTCGCCCCGCCCACCGTGTGGATCGGTCTGTCGAACCGTCCCGACTTCGCGTCCCGTGACCTGAGCGGACTGCGCAAGGCGTACTACGGGGCGTCGATCATGCCGGTGCCCGTACTGGAGCGGCTGCGCGCCAGGCTGCCGAAGCTGGCCTTCTACAACTGCTTCGGCCAGAGCGAGATCGGCCCGCTGGCCACGGTCCTGGCGCCGGACGAGCACAAGGGGCGGATGGACTCCTGCGGACGTACGGTCCTGTTCGTGAACGCGAAGGTGGTCGACGAGAACGGCAAGGAGGTCCCCGACGGGACGCAGGGTGAAGTCGTCTACCGTTCCCCGCAGTTGTGCGAGGGGTACTGGGACAAGCCGGAGGAGACGGCCGAGGCGTTCCGCGACGGCTGGTTCCACTCCGGGGACCTGGCGGTGCGGGACGCCCACGGGTACTTCACCGTCGTCGACCGGGTGAAGGACGTCATCAACTCCGGTGGCGTGGTGATCGCTTCACGCCAGGTCGAGGACGCGCTGTACACGCATGAGGGGGTCGCCGAAGTGGCGGTGATCGGCCTTCCTGACGAGCGTTGGATCGAGGCGGTCACCGCTGTCGTCGTTCCCCGCGGTGAGGTCACCGAGGCCGAACTCCTCGCGTACGCACGGGAGAAGCTCGCCCACTTCAAGGCGCCCAAGCGGGTGCTGTTCGTGGACGAGCTGCCGCGCAACGCCAGCGGGAAGATCCTCAAGCGGGAGTTGCGGGAAAGGTTTGCCTGAGGTCTGGGCGCCAGTGCCACACTCCCGAGCCCGCTGTGCCCCGCGGGTTCGCCCGTGCCTGTGGTCGGTCGAGCCGTGGGTTCGCCTGCCTGTGGTCGGTCGAGCCGCGGGTTCGCCTGCCTACGGCCGATGGGCGCGGCGCCGGCATCCGCAACGTCATCGCCGTGCGTGGCGGATCTTCAGCCGTCCGAACCCCATGGACCCGGAGATCCGGATCGTCGGTCCGCCAGGGCGTGAGCGCCGCGGGATTTTGTAGCGCCAGTCCTTCCACCCGGTCTGCAGCTCCCCGACTTCGACGGTCGCTTCGCGAGGCACCGTGATTCTTGCCCTGCCGGTGCCGAGGTGCAGCTCGATGTCGACCACCGGATGCTCGATGACCGCCCGGGACAGGTCCAGGTGCACCCTTCCGAAGGCGGACTCGATCTTGAGGGTGCGTGGCACCCGCCAAGCGCCGCGCCGCTGGATCCGCCCGCCTGCGGCGGCGATCGTCGACGTACTCTCCGCGGGCTCCTCCGGGAGTGAGGACAGCGCCGACACGAGCTCGCCGCGCGTTGTGGCGGTGAGTGCCCGGTGCAGGCGTTCGTCCATCTCCTCGTGCGAGATGTGCCCTTCGGCGTACCCCTGCTGCACGCGCCGCACGGCGGTGTCGCGGTCGTCCTCGGTGATCAGCGTCGGCGGCTTTTCCGGCAGGGAACTCACCGTTTCACTCTAGTCGCTCGGCGGTGAGACGGACGGTGCGCGGTGTGCCGGGAGACCTCAGCGAGCCGCCTCCGCCGCCACCGACCGAGCCCATCGATAGTCCGCCTTTCCGCTCGGCGACCGCTCGATGGCCTCCGTGATGACGAGCTGACGCGGGATCTTGTAGCCCGCGAGGTGGGAGCGGCAGTGGGTCTGGATGTCGTCCAGGGAGAGTCGGTCGGCGCCGCCGCGGAGCTGGACCACCGCCGCCACGTGGTTGCCCCACTTCTCGTCGGGCACTCCGGCGACGAGGGCGTCGTAGACGTCGGGATGGGACTTGAGGGCTTGTTCGACCTCTTCCGGATAGACCTTCTCGCCACCGGTGTTGATGCACTGCGAGCCACGGCCGAGGACGGTCACGATGCCCTCCTCGTCGACTGTGGCCATGTCGCCGAGGAGCACCCAGCGCTCGCCGTCCTTCTGGAAGAAGGTCTCGGCGGTCTTCTTCGGGTCGTTGTAGTAGCCGAGGGGCACATGGCCGCGCTGTGCGATGCGGCCTGGCTCGCCCACGGCGATCGGTTCGTAGGTGGCCGGATCGACCACCTCTGTACGGGAGTTGACCCGCACCCGGAATCCTCGCTCAGGGCCCGAGTCCGCCGTGGCCGTGCCGTTGAAGCCGGACTCCGACGAGCCGAAGTTGTTGAGCAGCAGCACGTTCGGGACGAGTGCCTGGAACTGCTCGCGCACGGTCTCCGACATGATCGCTCCGGAGGAGGACACGCTGAACAGGGAGGAGCAGTCGGTGCCCTTCAAGGGCCCGTTGAGCGCGTCGATCAGCGGCCGCAGCATCGCGTCCCCGACCAGCGACACGCTGGTGACCTGCTCCCTCTCGATCGTCCGCAGCACCTCCTCCGGCACGAACTTGCGGTGGATCACGATGCGTTGGCCGAAGTTGAAGCCGATGAAGGCCGTGAGGGTCGAAGTGCCGTGCATCAGCGGGGGTGTGGGGAAGAAGGTGATGCCCTCGCCTCCGGCCGCGACGCGCTCGGCCAGTTCCTCCGGACTGCTGACCGGCTCGCCCGTCGGGGCACCTCCGCCCAACCCGGAGAAGAACAGATCCTCCTGGCGCCACATCACCCCCTTGGGCATCCCGGTCGTGCCGCCGGTGTAGATGATGAACTGGTCGTCCGCCGAGCGCTGCGGGAAGCCCCGCTCCGGGGATCCGGCGGCCTCGGCGTCGGTGAATTCGACCGCGGGCACCGGGACGGCATCGGGGGCGGGCGATCCCACCCGGACGAGATGCCGCAGAGCCGGAGCCCGTGGCAGTGCCGCCGCCACCCGCTCCGTGAACTCCGCGTCGAAGACCAGGGCCACCAGATCCGCGTCCCGGTAGAGGTAGACCAACTCCTCTTCCACGTAACGGTAGTTCACGTTCACCGGAACGACTCGCGCCTTCAGACAGGCGAGTACGGTCTGCAGATACTCGATGCCGTTGTAGAGGTGCAGCCCGAGGTGCTCGCCGGGGCGAACGCCTCTGTCGATCAAGTGGTGCGCGATGCGGTTCGCGGCCGTGTCCAGCTGTGCGTACGACAGCCGGCGCTCGGCACCGGTGCCGGGGTGGTCGATGTACACAAGCGCCTCGCGGTCGGGGACCACGTCGACGACCGACTCGAACAGGTCGGCAAGGTTGTACTCCACCGCTCCTCCTGACCCCGGACGATCATGGCGCCCATCGGTGCGACGTCATCGGCTGGGCGCCATCGGCTCGACGGTCATCAGAGCAAAGCCGGACCCAACTGTGAAGGGTCCGCGCAGAAGTAATCTGACTACCTGTCAGAAAACCCTTGTACTGGCTCGAAGCCTCCTGCAACCTGTTCTCGCATCCGAGAGCTCGCAAGGGCCGGAGGCGGTCGCAACAGCCCGAGCGGTCCGGGACGTCCGGGACGTCCGGGACGGCCAGGACGGCCAGGAGGGCCAGGACGGTCCGAGACGGGAGGAACCCATGGGTGGGACGGAACACCTCACCGTGCAGCGCGAAGGCGCCACGCTGGTGCTCACGCTCAACAGGCCCGAGGCCAAGAACGCGCTCTCACTGCCGATGCTGGTCGGCCTGTACGACGGCTGGATCGAGGCCGACGAGGACGACACGATCCGCTCGATCGTGCTCACCGGCGCGGGGGGCGCGTTCTGCGCCGGGATGGATCTCAAGGCACTGGCCGGAAAGGGCATGGAGGGCGCGGAGTACCGTGACCGGCTCAAGGCGGACCCGGATCTGCACTGGAAGGCGATGCTCCGCCACCACCGTCCGCGCAAGCCCGTGATCGCCGCCGTCGAAGGGCACTGCGTCGCGGGCGGCACCGAGATACTCCAGGGCACCGACATCCGTGTCGCCGGCCGCTCAGCGACCTTCGGGCTCTTCGAGGTGCGGCGCGGACTGTTCCCGATCGGCGGCTCCACGGTCCGCCTCCAACGGCAGATCCCGCGCACCCACGCCCTCGAAATGCTGCTCACGGGCCGCCCGTACACGGCGCGGGAAGCCGCCGACATCGGTCTGATCGGGCATGTCGTCCCCGACGGAACCGCCCTCGACAAGGCCCTCGCGGTCGCCGAGCAGATCAACGACTGCGGCCCGCTGGCCGTCGAGGCCGTCAAGGCGTCCGTGTACGAGACCGCCGAGATGACCGAGACCGACGGACTCGCCGCCGAACTGGCGCGCGGCTGGCCGGTCTTCGACACCGCCGACGCCAAAGAGGGCTCCCGGGCCTTCGCAGAGAAGCGCCCGCCCCTCTACCGGCGCGCCTGATCTCCGCCCGTCCACCGGCGCGCCCGACCCCGCCCGTCCACCGGCGCGCCCGACCATCGAAGGAGACATCCGGGATGCCCGAAGTCCTCAAAGCCCCCCTCGTCGTCGAGTTCCCCTTCACCCGGTCGCTCGGCCCCGTCCAGAGCGCGTTCCTCACCGGCCTGCGCGAGCGCGTAGTCCTCGGTGTACGGACCGGCGACGGCCGCACCCTCGTACCGCCCGTCGAGTACGACCCTGTCACCGCCGAGGAGATACGCGACCTGGTCGAGGTAGCCCCCACCGGCACCGTCACCACCTGGGCCTGGAACCACGAACCCCGCCGCGGCCAGCCCCTCGGCACCCCCTTCGCCTGGGTCCTGGTCCGGCTCGACGGCGCCGACACGGGCCTCCTGCACGCGCTCGACGCCCCCGGCCCTGACGCCGTACACACGGGAATGCGCGTCCGCGTCCGCTGGGCCGGGGAACGCTCCGGCGCCATCACCGACATCGCCTGCTTCGAGCCGTACGACGGCGAGCCGTGGCAGCCCGCCGGGGCCGGGCACGACGGCCACTTCGAGGACCTGGTGACCGGCATCGTCGCCCCCGCCCGCCTTGACTACGTCTACTCACCCGGCCGCGCCCAGTCGGCCTACATCAGCGCCCTCTCCGAGCAGCGGACCGTCGGGGAGCGCTGCCCGTCCTGCCGCAAGGTGTACGTCCCGCCCAGGGGTGCGTGTCCCACGTGTGGGATCGCCACGTCGGAACAGGTGGAAGTGGGCCCGGCCGGCACCGTCACGACGTACTGCATCGTCAACATCAAGGCTGGTCACACGGCGAATCTCGACATCGAAGTGCCCTACGTCTACGCGCACATCGCCCTCGACGGCGCCGACCTCGCCCTGCACGGCCGGATCGGCGGCATCCCCTACGACCAGGTGCGCATGGGCCTACGGGTCGAGCCGGTGTGGACGGAAGGCGGCCGTTACCCCGACCACTACCGGCCGAGCGGCGAACCGGACGCGGACTACGACATGTACAAGGAGCTGCTGTGACGCGTGAGATTGCCGTGGTCGCCTTCGCGCAGAACGACCACCGGCGCACCAGCGACGAGCAGTCCGAGGTGGAGATGCTCATCCCGGTCCTGCACGACGTCCTGGACCGGACGGGGCTGAAGACCAGCGACATCGGTTTCACCTGCTCCGGCTCCACGGACTACCTCGCGGGCCGCGCCTTCTCCTTCACGATGGCGCTCGACGGAGTGGGCGCCTGGCCGCCGATATCCGAGTCGCACGTGGAGATGGACGGCGCGTGGGCGCTGTACGAGGCATGGACCAAACTGCTGACCGGTGACGCCGACACCGCGCTCGTCTACGCGTACGGCAAGTCGTCACCCGGCTCCGTACGGGACGTTCTGACCCGGCAGCTCGACCCGTACTACGTGGCGCCGCTGTGGCCGGACTCCGTCGCGCTCGCGGCGCTCCAGGCGCAGGCGCTCATCGACGCGGGCGAGACCGACGAACCCGCGCTCGCCACGGTCGCCGCCCGCAGCCGCGCATCCGCATCCGCCAACTCCCATGCGCAGCTGCGGGGTTCGGTGCCTCAGGGGGACTACGTCGTACGTCCGCTGCGCACCGGTGACTGCCCGCCCATCGGCGACGGGGTCGCCGCCGTGATCCTCGCGGCGGGGGAGCGGGCCCGCGAACTGTGCGCGCGGCCCGCCTGGATCCGGGGCATCGACCACCGCATCGAGGCGCACAGCCTCGGGGTGCGCGACCTGACGGACTCGCCGTCCACGCGCCTCGCCGCCGAGCGGGCCGGCGTCTTCGAACGCCCCGTGGACACCGCCGAGTTGCACGCGCCCTTCTCCTCGCAGGAGCTCGTCCTGCGCAAGGCGCTGCGCCTCGGTGACGACGTGA
The DNA here is from genome assembly GCF_042871385.1 of Streptomyces sp. NPDC005808. Lineage (NCBI taxonomy): Bacteria > Bacillati > Actinomycetota > Actinomycetes > Kitasatosporales > Streptomycetaceae > Streptomyces > Streptomyces sp. NPDC005808. The sequence continues at coordinate 141,933 of NZ_JBIAIK010000011.1, forward strand.
ACGTCAACCCCTCCGGAGGCGCGCTCGCCGCCAACCCGGTGATGGCGACGGGGCTCATCCGCATCGGCGAGGCAGCCGCCCGCATCCACCGCAGCGAGTCCGACAGGGCGCTGGCCCATGCCACTTCGGGCCCGTGCCTCCAGCAGAACCTGGTCGCCGTACTGGAAGGGGATGCCCGATGAGCAAGGAGCCCGTGGCCGTCGTGGGCATCGGCCAGACCAAGCATGTGGCCGCCCGACGGGACGTGTCGATCGCGGGACTTGTCCGCGAGGCCGCCCAACGCGCCCTCCAAGACGCGGAGTTGACATGGGCCGACATCGACGCGGTGGTCATCGGCAAGGCGCCCGACTTCTTCGAGGGCGTCATGATGCCGGAGCTGTATCTCGCCGACGCGCTCGGCGCCGTCGGCAAACCGATGCTCAGGGTGCACACGGCGGGCTCGGTCGGCGGATCGACGGCGCTCGTCGCCACCAACCTGATCGCCGCGCGCGTGCACGGCACCGTGCTGACCCTGGCCTACGAGAAGCAGTCCGAGTCGAACGCCATGTGGGGCCTGTCGTTGCCGGTCCCCTTCACGCAGCCGTTGCTCGCCGGGGCGGGCGGCTTCTTCGCGCCGCACATCCGGGCGTACATGCGGCGCTCGGGCGCGCCCGAGACGGTCGGCTCGCTGGTCGCCTACAAGGACCGCCGCAACGCGCTGAAGAACCCGTACGCACATCTCCACGAGCACGACATCACGCTGGAGAAGGTCCAGGCCTCGCCCATGCTGTGGGACCCGGTCCGGTACTCGGAGACCTGCCCGTCCTCGGACGGTGCGTGCGCGATGATCCTCACCGACCGGGCGGGGGCGGCCCGTTCGCCCCGCCCGCCCGCGTGGCTGCACGGTGGCGCGATGCGCAGCGAGCCGACCATGTTCGCGGGCAAGGACTTCGTGTCGCCGCAGGCGGGCAAGGACTGCGCGGCGGACGTGTACCGGCAGGCAGGCATCGCCGACCCGCGCCGTGACATCGACGCCGTCGAGATGTACGTGCCGTTCTCCTGGTACGAGCCGATGTGGCTGGAGAACCTCGGTTTCGCCGCGGAGGGCGAGGGCTGGAAGCTCACCGAGTCCGGGGTGACGGAGCTTGACGGGGACCTGCCCGTCAACATGTCGGGCGGAGTGCTCTCCACCAATCCGATCGGCGCCTCCGGCATGATCCGCTTCGCCGAGGCGGCACTTCAGGTACGCGGGCAGGCGGGAGATCACCAGGTCGACGGGGCACGCCGGGTGCTGGGGCACGCCTACGGCGGCGGATCCCAGTTCTTCTCGATGTGGCTGGTCGGGGCCGCGCCGCCCGCCTCCTGAAACCGTCCCCCTCACGTGGCCTGTCCGCCGCCCGAACCGATCGCTAGGCTGGCCGCGGACGACGAATCGGGAGGAGCACGGACGTGGCCGAAAGCACCATTGAGCAGCACCCGCTCGCGGGCTGGGACAAGCCGGAGCTGGACCTCAGCAGGGCCGAGTGGCATTCCAGCAGCCGAGGGCGGGGAGACGTCCAGATCGCATTCGTCGAGGGCTTCATCGCGATGCGCAACAGCGGCCGACCCGAAAGTCCTTCCTTGATCTTCACACCGGCGGAGTGGGGCGCGTTCGTGTCGGGCGCCCGGGAGGGCGAGTTCGACCTGACCTGAGCGCCGACCGCTACGGAGGTGATCCTCCCCTCTCCTTGCCCAGGACAAGAGGGGAGGATGGCCACTGTTCGACGTCCGGGCGGGCAGGTGGATCAACGAAGGCCATGTGCTCGACGAGGACGGAACAACCGTCCGCGCGGCCGCGTGCAAGGCCCGCCCCCGGGGCCCGGTTCACGACCGTGCACGTACCATTACGGCATGTCCTTTCTCCGCCGCCGCAGCGCCACTCCCGCCGGGCCCGACTTCGATGTTCTGGCCATGGACCCGGGCGACTGGCCGGGCAATCTCGGTGCCGGCCTGCTGCCCGCTCCCGACGGCAGCTGCCAGGGCGTCTTCCTGCGCTACGACCTGTTCGGCGGCCGCGGCCCCGCGATGATCATCGGCAATCTCCCGGAGGGCTCCCCGGCCCGTGACGTGCCCGAGGGAGAAGTCCCCTTCGAGGTGGCCCAGCTGCTGCTCGCACTGGAGAACGACGAGGAGGTCACCGTCGTCGGCACCGAGGACATGCCGGTGATGCAGGGTGACAACCTTCTGATCGTGCGCCGCCTCAAGCTCTCCGAGACCCGCATCTCCTGCGTGCAGTTCGACCGCAGCGACAAGGTGCTGGTCACCATCGCCGCCTGGGACCGCCCCATCACCGACGATCTGTACACACTGCTCAAGCCGCTGCCGGCGGAGCTGTTCCAGCAGGGCTGAACCGTCTCAAAGCCGCCTCTTCCGGGCCGTGGGCGTTCGTGGTTCTGTACGGCTTGTCATGACCCTTGTCGGTCAGACATCGGACCATTACCTTCCCGTGGTATGTCGCATGAGATATCCCGAAGAACCACGCTGAAAACCGCACTCGGCGGCGCGGGAGGGCTGGCACTGGGTGGGGGAGTTCTCGCCCAGTCGGCGGACGCTGCAGATTCCTCCGATGTCTTTCAAGAGGATGTCGGCTTAGCCCTCTGGTACGCGGCCCCCGCCGCGGACTGGGAGCGCGAGGCCTTGCCCCTCGGCGGGGGCGCGCTCGGTGCCATGGTGTTCGGCACCCTTGCCACCGAGCGGCTCCAGTTCAACGAGAAGACCCTGTGGACCGGCGGCCCCGGCTCGCGGCAGGGCTACGACTTCGGCAACTGGCGCACACCCCGCCCCGGCGCGATCACCGCCGTACAGGAGCAGATCGACGCCGAGACCAAGCTCGACCCCGTCGCCGTCGCCGCCGAGCTCGGCCAGACCAAGGCCGGATTCGGCGCGTACCAGACCTTCGGCGACCTCCACCTCGATCTGCCCGGCGCTCCGGCGCAGACCCCCGACTCCTACCGTCGCGCCCTCGATCTGCGCGAGGCGGTCGCCACCGTCACGTACACGGACGATCAACAGGCGCGTCACCACCGGGAGTTCTTCGTCTCCCATCCCGACAACGTCATCGTGGGTCGCCTCACCGGCGGAGTCGGCGTCACCCTGCGCTACACCTCACCCAGGGCCGATTTCGTCGCGACCGCGAGCGGGGACCGGGTCACCGTGCGCGGCGAACTCGCCGACAACGGGATGAAGTTCGAGGCGCAGCTCCGCGTACGGCAGGAAGGCGGCAGCCTTGTCGCCAACCCTGACGGTACTTTGACCGTCACCGGGGCCGACAGTGTCTGGTTCGTGCTGGCCGCGGGCACCGACTACGCCGACACCTACCCCGATTACCGCGGAGCCGACCCGCACGCGAGCGTGACCAAGACGGTCAACAGCGCGTTCGGTAAAGGCTATTCGGCACTCCGGGCCCGCCATGTGCGCGACCACCGCGCCCTGTTCGACCGGGTCGCGCTCGACATCCGAGCGGAGGTCCCCGACGTTCCGACGGACCAGCTGCTCGCCGGCTACACGGGCGGGACGACTGCCACGGACCGCGCCCTGGAGGGTCTCTTCTTCCAGTACGGCCGCTACCTCCTCATCGCCTCCTCGCGCCCCGGCTCGCTGCCGGCCAACCTCCAGGGCGTGTGGAACCAGAGCACCGCGCCACCCTGGTCGGCGGACTACCACGTCAACATCAACCTGCAGATGAACTACTGGCTCGCCGAGGCCGCGAACCTCGCCGAGACGACAGTCCCGTACGACCGTTTCGTCGAGGCGCTGCGCGCTCCCGGACGGCGTACCGCCGAAGAGATGTTCAGCTCGCGCGGCTGGGTCGTGCACAACGAGACGAATCCGTACGGCTTCACAGGCGTGCACACCTGGGCGACCTCCTTCTGGTTCCCGGAGGCGGCGGCCTGGCTGACCGGGCAGCTGTACGAGCACTACCGGTTCGGCGGATCCACGGCCTACCTGCGCTCCACCGCCTATCCCGCGATGAAGGAAGCCGCCGAGTTCTGGCTCGACAACCTGCGCACCGACCCGCGCGACGGAACCCTCGTCGTCACACCCAGCTACTCGCCCGAGCACGGGGACTTCACGGCGGGCGCGGCGATGTCGCAGCAGATCGTGCACGACCTGTTCACCAACACGCTGGAGGCCGCGCGGATTCTGGGCGACAGCCCGGAGTTCCGCGAGCAACTGGCCGGAACACTCGGTCAGCTGGATCCCGGGCTGCGGATCGGTTCATGGGGGCAGCTTCAGGAGTGGAAGTCGGACCTGGACGACCCGGCCGACGACCACCGGCATGTCTCGCACCTCTATGCCCTGCACCCGGGGCGGCAGATCGAGCCCGGCAGTCAGTGGGCGGACGCCGCGAGGGTCTCGCTCACCGCGCGCGGCGACGGCGGAACCGGCTGGTCCAAGGCCTGGAAGATCAACTTCTGGGCGCGGCTGCGAGACGGCGACCATGCCCACAAGATGCTCGGTGAACAGCTCAAGTCCTCGACGCTGCCCAATCTTTGGGACACTCATCCGCCGTTCCAGATCGACGGCAACTTCGGTGCGACGTCCGGGGTCGTCGAGATGCTGCTGCAGAGCCAGCACAATGTGATCGAGGTGCTCCCCGCGCTGCCCGCGGCCTGGCCGGACGGATCGGTGCGCGGTCTGCGCGCCCGTGGCGGTGCCACGCTCGACATCGACTGGGCGGACGGCAAGGCCACACGCATCACGCTGACCGCCCACCGGACCCGCGAACTCACCGTACGCAGCGAGCTGCTGGAGGGGGGCGAGGTGGTTTTCAAGGCGGTCGCCGGCCGACGGTACGTCTGGAAAGCGTAGTGCGGCTCCAGTGATCGCGGCTGGGGTGAGGGAGCCGGGTCCGTGTGTCCAGCGGACCCGGCACCCCTCATCACGAGGCCGAGGAGGCCACCCGCACATCGGCGGCGCGCACGAACGCCACCCGATGCCCGAACTGGATCTCGTAGTACATGTCCTTGCCGACCACGACCTTGTGCGCAGCCGTGTCGAACGTCGGCGCAAAGTAGTACTCGCCCGGCACCTTGTCACCGACCGCGTACTCCTGGCCCGCCAGCAGTTTGTACGGCAGGGGTGAGACCGACTGGACGGGTACGCCCGCCGGGTACGCCGCCTTCTCCGGGTAGGCGCGTCCGTAGACGGGGATCTCCGGGAGACCTGTCCTGGGTGTGATCACGAGCCCCGACGCGCTCACCGCCGTGGGCTGCTTCTGCGGGTTCTTGAACCAGGCCTTCTGACCCAGGTACCAGATCGCCGTCCAGTCGCCGTCGCGGCCGGCCACCGCGTACCGCTGTCCGGTGGAGACCCGGGAGCCGATGTCGTTCACGCCGATCGTGGAGGCGGCGCCGCCCGGTCGCAGACCGATGTCCTTGATCAGGGGTGATGTCTCGTCGGCCGCGCTGTAGAGCCGCACCTCGCTGGAACCGTGCACGGCGCAGGGCTCACCCGCGGTGACGCAACCGGTGTAGGCGGGCCGGTTCGCGGTGAAGTCCGGCAGCACGGTCACCAGCCCGCCGCCGGCCTTTGCCGTGCCGCGGAAGGGGTGGCCGATCAGGGTGAAGTAGTGCTGCCAGTCCCAGTACGGCCCCGGGTCGGTGTGCATGCCGGGGATGGTCGACGCCGTCGTGCCCGGAACGTTGTCGTGGCCCAGGATGTGCTGTCGGTCCAGCGGAATGCCGTACTTCTTGGCGAGGTAGGCCACCAGCCGTGCCGAGGACCGGTACATCTCCTCCGTGTACCAGGCGTCGGGCGAGGCGAGGAAACCCTCGTGCTCCAGGCCGATCGACTTGGCGTTGACGTACCAGTTGCCCGCGTGCCAGGCCACGTCCTTGGCCTTCACATGCTGGGCGATGTGACCATCGGTCGAGCGGAGGGTGTAGTTCCACGACACATAGGTCGGGTCCTGGACCATTTGCAGGACACCGTTCCAGGTGCCTTCCGTGTCATGGATGACGATGTACTTGATGCTCTGCGAGGCGGGCCGGCTGCCGAGGTCGTGATTTCCGTAGTCGCCGTCGCCGAACTCCTCGTAAGGCGCCGGGATCCACTCGCAGGACACCGTCGTCGGGCACTCCGTGCCGGCCGCGGAGACCGTGCGCAGCCCGGTTCGCCCGAGCTGAGCGGTGTCCGGGACCAGCCCGGGCTGAGCCGCCAGCTCGACCCGCTGACCGGCGTCCGTGGTGCGCTGCTCGCCGCCGCGGATCACGTCGTAGACGTCATCGGCGTACGTCGCCGCCGTCGAGCTGTCGTCCGCGCCCGAGAAGCGTGCCACCGCCCCGTACCAGTCGGCGGCGTTGCCGCTCAACGGCTCGCCGAGGTCCCGCTGTGCGGCGGCGAGGAGTGCCGCGCCGCCCGCCACGTTCGCCGCCGTGTCCGTACGCAGCTGCTCCGCCGGCAGGCCGGTGAGCTCGGCCGCCTTCGTCAAGGTCTTGAGGCGGGCGGGGAGTTCGGAGTTCTCCGGCACTGCGGTGTCGGGGTGCAGGGCCGGGCGCGAACTGTCGCCGCGGGCGTCCTCCGTGCCCTCGCTGTGGTGTGGCGCTTCAGCGATCGCCGTACGCGCGTCGGTGAGGTGCATGGGGCCGTAGCCGCCGCTGACGCTCGGCGCTCCGCCGTGCGCGTCCCAGCGGGACTGCAGATAGGAGACGGCAAGGAGCACACTCTGCGGCACGTGGTACTGGGCGGCCGCGTCGGCGAAGGCGCTCTGCAACTGTGCCGAGGAGGCCTGCACGGTGTTGTCGGAGGGGGCCGCGCCGAGCAGTGGCAGCAGCAGTGCTGCCGAGGCGACGGTGCCCGCGGTCCTGCGCGCGCCTCTGCGCCCGGCGGTGGTCCTGGGATCGGTGACGGGTCCTCGCAAAGCAGCCTCCTGGGACGGTCGAGCGCGGTGGGGCGTGCGGGGCCGAACGTGCGTCAGTGGTATCGGCTCGCGGACGATCCGTCAATCATGCCCAGAGGCAGGCGATTTCCCACGTCAGGAAGGGGTGAAGGAGATTTCGTGGCGGCAGTGTGGTCGCTGGTGGAGTGTCAGTGATGTGGGCCGATAACCCGGCTGGGGGATGTACAACCCGAGCGCGACCGGAACACCCCCGGGCATGACGAAGGTCCGCGGTGCGCCCCTGTCCAAGGCGCGACCGCGGACCGCCATCCCCGTCAGCGAGTTCCGACCGCCGCTCGAACGGCCCGCCGGGCCATCTGGCAGTCGTCGTGGAGCCGCCTCAGCAGCAGCCGCTGTTCCTCGCCGGACGGCGCAGCACCCGGATGGGCCGGTCCCGGTGCCGCCGGGGTCGCGTCGTGCATCGAACGCTGCACGGCCGTCTCGTAGGTACGGATCTCCCGGGTCAGTACGAGCATCAGGTTCACCAGGAACGCGTCGCGCGCCGCCGGCCCCGCCGACTGCGCGAGCTGGCTGATCTGCCGCCGCGCCACCGGAGCGTCACCGAGGATCGCCCACAGGGTCGCGAGGTCGTACCCCGGCAGATACCAGCCCGCGTGCTCCCAGTCCACCAGCACTGGACCTGCCGGTGAGAGAAGGATGTTCGACAGGAGGGCGTCGCCGTGGCAGAACTGGCCCATGCCCTGGCGGCCCGCCGAGTGCGCGATGCCGTGCACCAGTTTCTGCAGATCGCCCATGTCCCGGTCCGTGAGCAGACCCAGCTGATGGAAACGGGAGATCCGCTCCGCGTAGTCCATCGGGGCGTTGAACGTCCCCGCCGGCGGCCGCCACGCGTTGAGCCGGCAGATGGCACCCAGTGCCGCCCGAATGTCCGCGCGCGGCGGGGCCTCCGCCGGATGCCGCTGCAGCGCGGCCACCCGGCCCGGCATCCGCTCGATCACGAGGGTGCAGTTGTCCGGGTCCGCCGCGATCAGCCGGGGCACCCGGACCGGCGGCCGGTGCCGCACGAACGAGCGGTAGGCAGCTATTTCATGCTGGAAGCGCTCAGCCCACACCGGAGAGTGGTCGAGTAGACACTTGGCGACGGCCGTGCTGCGCCCGGTCGTGCCGACCAGGAGTACGGAGCGTCCGCTGCGGCGCAGTACCTGAACCGGAGCGAACTCCGGACAGATCCGGTGCACCGACGCGATCGCCGTGCGCAGCTGCGCGCCCTGAGGGCCGGACAAGTCGAGTCTCCCGCTGAGCGGTTGGGTGCCGAGCCCCGGAACTCGCCGCGTCCGGCCGGCACCGAGCACGGGGCCCGTCGCGGGACGCGCGGGGTCGAGGTAGGGGCCGCTGCCCGCCGGGCGGGGGTGCAACGGCCGGGGCGGGGCGGACACGGAGGACGATGCTGTGTACATGGGCGAAACAGATCCCTTCGTGTGCCTGCAAGATGCCGCGCCACCCGCCCCGGCTGCCCTGGTGCACCCTGGGGAATGTCCCTGGGGCAACCGGGTCGGGGTGGCGCTTTCCTACCTGACACCGGATGCCCAGTGGCACACCATCTGGCGCACCCTGGCGAACCCTGGCGAATAGTCGCTCAGCAACTGACAGACGGTTACTGTCAATTCAGCCGAGAACCTGGGGGCTTGACGTGAACGGACAACCCAACACCCGCCTGTCGGACCTGTTCGGCCTGGCCGGCTGGTCCAAGGGCGAACTCGCGAGAATGGTCAACCGGCAGGCGGCGGCCATGGGCCACCCCCAGCTGGCGACCGACACCTCGCGGGTGCGGCGGTGGATCGACATGGGAGAGATCCCGCGCGATCCGGTGCCGCGGGTGCTGGCAGCTCTGTTCACCGAGCGTCTCGGCCGTGTCGTGACCATCGAGGACCTCGGTCTGGTCCGGCACGGGCGCGTGGGGAAACGGCAGGGCGGCGGGAATGCGGAACATCCCGACGGAGTGCCGTGGGCGCCCGAGCGGACCGCTGCGGTCCTCACCGAATTCACGGGAATGGACCTCATGCTCAACCGACGCGGCTTGGTGGGCGCGGGTGCCGCGCTTGCCGCGGGCTCCGCACTCAGTACTGCCATGCACGAGTGGCTCCACACCGATCCGGCCCTCGCGGCCGACGCCCCTGATCTCGATGATCCCCTGCACGCCGACCCCGCTGGGTTCGACCGCTACGAGGCCGCCCCCATCGGGTCGCAGGAGATCGAAGAGCTGGAGCGCTCGGTCGAAGTGTTCCGGGCCTGGGACGCGGCCCGCGGCGGCGGGTTGCAACGCAAGGCTGTGGTGGGGCAGCTCAACGAAGTGGGAGGAATGCTCTCCTACCGACACCCTGACCATCTGCAGCGGCGCCTGTGGGGCGTCGCCGCCAACCTCGCCGTCCTCGCGGGCTGGATGTCGCACGACATCGGCCTGGAGCCCACGGCCCAGAAGTACTTCGTCATCGCCGCCCACGCGGCCCGTGAGGGCGGCGACCGGCCCCGCGCCGGGGAGGCGCTCTCACGAGCGGCTCGCCAGATGGTGCACCTGGGCCGGCCCGACGACGCACTCGACCTCATGAAACTCGCCAAGTCCGGTTCCGGCGACGAGGTGTTGCCGCGCACCCAGGCCATGCTCTACACCATCGAGGCCTGGGCACAGGCGTCCATGGGCAAGGGCCAGGCCATGCGGCGCACCCTCGGCGAGGCGGAGGACCTGTTCGTCTCCGACCGTGGCGACGTCCCTCCACCGAGCTGGATGCAGATGTTCGACGAGGCCGACATGCACGGCATGCAGGCCCTGGCCTACCGGACCCTCGCCGAACACGAGCCGGCCGCGGCCGCCACCGCGCAGCGCCATGCGAAGGAGGCGCTCAAGCTGCGCGGGACGGGCAGGGAGAGGTCACAGATCTTCGACCACATCTCCCTGGCGTCCGCCTGCTTCATCGCCGACGACCCCGAGCAGGCCGACCGGTACGCGCGACTGGCCCTGACGTCGATGGGGGCCAACTCCTCCCACCGCACCTGGGACAGGCTGCGCGAGATGTACCGGCTCACCGGGCAGTACTCCAGCTATCCGAAGATCCACGAACTGCGTGAGGAGATCGAACTCGCCCTTCCCAAAGGCACGTTCAAGCCGAAGGGTGGGAACAGCGAGCGGGCCTAGGTCCGCGGGTGCAGCGAGCAGGACGTGAGCTCGACCGCCATGGCGTGGTGATGGCCGTTCGTCAGGAGCCGACCCTGGCCACGAGCACGCAGGCGTCGTCCTCCCGCTCGGTCTCACCGAACTCCTCGACAACCGCCCGTACACACTCCTGCGCCGTGCGGGCCTCGCTGAAGCGCGGGGCCAGGGCGAGCAGCCTCGGGACGGCCGCCGTTCCTTCGCCGCTCTCGGACTCGTCCGAGCCGAGGGACTCCCATCGCCGGGGGACCAGCCCGTCCGTGTGAAGGAGCAGCAGGTCGCCGTCTTCGAGTGTCTCTTCGGCCTGTCCGTAGGTGGCACCCGAGGTCGCCCCGAGCAGCACGCCGTCCGGTGCTGTCAGCATGCGCCCCGTCCCGTTGCGGAACAGCAGCGGGGCGGGGTGTCCTGCCTGTGCCCAGGTGAGGGTGCGGGTCTCGGGCCGGTAGCGGCAGCAGACGGCGCTGCCGAGGGCCGGTTGCACGGAGACGTCAAGTAGCTGGTTCAGCCAGGACATGAGTTGCCCAGGCTGGGTGCCGGCCACGGCCATACCGCGCAGGGCGCCGATCAGCATCGCCATGCCCGAGGTCACCGAGACTCCGTGGCCGGTGAGATCGCCGATGCTCAACAGCGTTTCGCCGTCCGGGAGTTCGAGCGCGTCGTACCAGTCGCCGCCGACCAGTGCGCTGCTGGACGACGGCAGATAGCGGGCGGCGAGGTCCAGTGTCTCGGGACCCTGTTGCGGGAACCGCAGGGAGCCACGCCACGGCGGCAGCACGGCTTCCTGCAGTTCTACCGCGAGCCGGTGCTCGGTCTGCGCGATGTGCCGCTGACGCTGCAGCGAGTCACGGGTCTCGCTCACCGTCCGCTGGCTGCGGCGCAGTTCGCTGACGTCGCGCAGCACGGCCCACATCGAGACGGTGCTGCCGTCGGCGTCGAGCACGGGCTCGCCCATCATGTGCACGGTCCGCATCCCGCCGTCGGGCCGCTGGATGCGGAACTCTCCGTCGATGGGCTTGGCGTCGATGAGGCAGGCCGTGACCATCGCCGTCAGCATCGGCCGGTCCTCGTCGTGCACCAGCGACGGCAGCTCATCGAGCGTGAGCGGGGGAGCGGCCGGGTCGCGCCCCAGGATCTCGTAGAGCTCCCCCGACCAACTGGCCTCGTCCGTCAGCAGATTCCACTCGGCGCTGCCGACCCGGCTGAGCAGTGAGCCGCGCCGGGGTGTGGTCGGCACGGCTCGGACGGCGGGGACCGGCGCGGGCTGGACGGGTGCGGGTGGAGGTCCGTCCCGCAGCTGGGCCAAGTGTTCGTCCAGGTCGTTGAGTTGATGCAGCGCCAGATTGCACAGTGCACGCTGCCAGCGCCCCTGTGGGTTCTCGTCGTCGACGGGTGCTTCCCGTCGTACGGCGTCCACCTCGCCGCGCAGCCGCCGCGTCTGCGAAATGAGCGCATCGACCGTGCCGCGCTGCGGCGGCTGGGCGGCTGAGCGGTCCGCAGAGAGATGGGAGGGCATGACGTACTCCGATGCGGGGACGGTACGACCAAGGCTGACGGAAGGACCGTTACGACTCTCGCACAGCCCGCGACGCGCTGTAAGGGATTTGGCAACACACGATACGGTGGTGCATCTGGCATATGCCACAGTCCCCGCGGAGTGCGTGTCCCGGCCGCGTCCGGATCGTGCTCGATGCGATCAAGTCGTAGACGGCGTACGTGACTTGATGGCGCCCGGGGCTAAGCGTGTACGTTACTCATTCTCTTGTTCGAGGGTCGTTTGTGCTAGTCCGGCTGTGTTACGGAATCGGGCATCGGTAGAACCGTCATCAGCTTCCGTGCGCTGACGCCTGTAATGGCGAGCTGCTCGGGCACGGTTTCCGCATGACGGCTTGCACCACTCCTGCCGCCCGTGGCTCTTGACGAAGTAGCGCACGCAGCGGGGCGCCGTGCAGGACCGCAACTGCGTGCGCTGCGGGCTGCTGAGGAAGTCGATGGCGGCGCGGGCCAGTGCCGCGACAAGCCGAACGTACGGATCGCTCTCCGCCGACAGCAGTCGGGCGCTGGGGACTCCTTCAGCGGGCCAGTCCAGCTGAGGGGCGACCAGTTCCTGCGCGGCAGCCGTGTTGAGGAGGGTCATCGCCTGGTCGGCAGTCATCAGGCGATGGGCGTCCGCCGGGCTGGGCGGAGCGGGACTGACCACCCGGGCGAACAAAGCCCTGACGGCCTGCCGAAGCTCGATGATCCCGACCCTGAGGTTTTCATCCGCGGCGAGTTCGCCGGCCGGAATGTCGGCGGCCAGTAGATCCCTCTGCTCGTGGATCCAGTGCGTTGTTCCCTGGACCGTCGCGAGGTCGTCGGCGACGCCGCCGTCTCCGTCGTGGCGAATCGTGCTCGCCAGTTCCAATGCCAGCCACCGCTCCACAAGGCATCCCTTTCCTCTCGGTGCCCGGTCATCCGCCACTTGATCGCATCCCCGAGCACACCCTAAGGTTTCTAATGGAAAACAGAAAATATCCGTTAGAGGCTGGAGTAGGTGGAGGCACCCGCCCTGGCTTGGGCCGGCGGCTGAGCCCGCCATTGGAGGCGACTGCGGAATGACGCTGCTTGCACAGATCAGCGACCTGCACCTGGACGGCAGCGAGAGGGCAACCCGACGCGCCACCCGTGTCATGGACTATCTGCGAGCTCTCCCCCACCCGGTTGACGCGCTCCTGGTCACCGGGGACATCGCCGATCACGGCGAGGAGGCCGAGTACGAGGAAGCAGCTCAGATCCTGACCGCCCCCTTCCCCGTGCTCACCTGTCCCGGAAACCACGACGCGCGACCGGCCTACCGCAAGGCCCTGCTGGGAGAGGCACCCGGCCACGGTCCCATCAATCAGGCCCACCACATCACCGGCGCCACCATCCTGATGTGCGACTCCACCATCCCGGGCCGCGACGAGGGACGCCTCGACGCCCAGACACTCGCCTGGATCGACACCACCCTCACCGCGCTGCCGCAGGACACCGCGGCACTGGTCGCCTTCCACCAGCCGCCGGTCGAACTCCATCACCCACTGCCCGACTCCTGCATGCTCGAAAAGCCCGGAGAACTGGCCGACCTGCTCGACGCGCACCCACAGGTCGCCGCCGTCCTCACAGGCCACGCACACACGGCGGCCGCCTCGACCTTCGCCGGGCGTCCGCTGATCGTCGGACCGGCCATCACCTGGACTCTGCGCATGCCCTGGGAGGGTGACAAGGCCGCAGACCGCGACCAGCCGCCCGGCCTCGCGTTCCACATCCTGGACGACGACCGGCGCCTGACCACCCACTACCGCGTCGTGCTCTGATCCCCCGCTCGCACGATCCGGAGGCACCATGGTCCATCCCTACGCCGTCGCCGGGTTCCTGGTGGCCGTCCTTCCTCTGATCGCCACCCCCGGAGCCAGCCTGGCCCTGCTGCTCCAACACGTCACCGACAGCGGCCGTCGGCAGGCTCTTCCCGTCATCCTCGGCACAGTCACCGGCCTGTACATCCACGCCACTCTCGCCATAGCCGGCCTGTCAGCCCTGGTCATGCACTCCAGCCAGGCCTTCACCGCCGTCAAGCTCATCGGTGCCGTCTACCTCATCGGCCTGGGCATATGGACATGGCGCTCCGCCGCATCGCACGCGGCAGCCGTCCCCTACCGCCAACGCCTGCCGAAGGGGGCGGACTCCGTCTACGCCCAAGCGTTGCTCGCCAACGTCCTCAACCCGAAGGCCGCAGCTGTCTACTTGACCCTGGTTCCCCAGTTCATCGCACCCCACCAACCCTTCGGCGGCCAGATCCTCACTCTGGCCACCGCCCACGCGCTGCTGATCGCACTCTGGCTCGCCGCCTGGACCTTTCTCATCCTGCGTGCTGCCCACGCGCTGCACAGAACCCGCTTCAAGCAAACTGCCGCCAAGGTCACGTCGGCGGTCCTCATCACCCTCGGCATTCGGAGCGCCGTGACATAGGCCGAGAGCGCGACGGGCGCGGCGGGCGTCAGCGGTCGATCCGGTCGTAGAGTCCCGGGCGCGGGGCGAGTTCGACGGTCACCCGGCCGCCGCTCTCCTGCGCCAGGACTCCCGCCTCGGCGACGGCGGACGCGGCGTATCCGTCCCAGGTGCTCGGTCCGACGACCCGGCCCTCGCGGGTCGCGTTCACCCACGCCTGCACCTCGCGGTCGTAGGCGTCGGCGAACCGTACGAGGTAGTCCTGCGGCACCTCCTCGGACGCGCCGCCGGCCGTCGTCACGACCATCGTGTGTTCGTCCCCGATCCGAGCGCTCCCGCCCTCGCAGACAGCCTCGCATCGCACCTGGTAGCCGAAGCCGGAGTTGACGAAGATCTCCACGTCGACCAGGGCACCCTCCGCCGTCTCGAACAGTACGAGCTGGGGGTCGAGGAGGCCTCCCGGGGCGCGTGAGCTCGGGCGCGGTTGCAGCACGGTCACGGCCGTGAGCTCCTGGTCGAGCAGCCAGCGCGCCGCGTCGATCTCGTGCGAGACGGAGCTGTTGACCAGCATCGCGGTGGTGAAGTGAGCCGGCGAGGAGACATTGCGGTGCGTGCAGTGAAGCATCAGTGGGCGGCCCAACCGTCCACTGTCCAGCAGGGACTTGAGACGCTGGTACTCGGCGTCGTACCGGCGCATGAACCCGATCTGCGCCAGCCTCCGCCCGAGCCGCGCCTCGGCCTCCACCACCCGCAGCGCGCCGGACGACTCCGGAACCATCGGCTTCTCGCACAGCACCGGCAGGCCCCGCGCGAAGGCCGCGAGCAGCGCCTCCTCGTGCGCGGGCCCGGGGGACGCGATCAACACGGCCTGTACGCCGCGTGCGTCGAGCGCGGCCGTTGCGTCGGCGTGCACCGAGACGCCGTCGATCCCGGCCACGGCGTCCTTGACCCGCTCGGTATCGGGATCCGCGACCGCGGCGACCCTCGCGCCGCTCACCACCTGGTCGATTCGCCGTATGTGGTCGGCACCCATGTGTCCCGCACCCAGAACTGCCACACCCAGTAGGTCACTCACGCGCTTCGCACCTTCCCGCCGACGACAGGGATCATTGTCGGCCGGGGAGATCAGTAACGCAGCACCCCTGCGATCCCTTTCGCGTCCCCGAGGCTGCCGTCGGGGACGAAGCGCACCTCGGCGCCGGTCTCCAGACACTGTTCGACGATCTCGTCGACGATGTCCTCGCGGGCGTCCAGATCACTGCTCTCCGCGGGAACGAGATGGTCGCCGTCGTCGTCCCGTACCGTCACACGGAAGTTCTCCTCGACGGCGAGCAGTTGCACGCGGCCCTCGGCCGCGGTCTGCCACACCTCGTCGACCCCGGCGGCGAACGCCTTGCGGCCACGTGCCGATTCGAGCTCCCGGACCACCGCGTCGACGTCCTTCTTCTCCTCGGCGCTGATCAGCGGACGAACCGCGTGCCACACGGCGTCGGGCGTGCCGTGAGCGAGACCGCCGTGCGGGATGTGCGCCGCTTCCTTGGTGACGGTGCCGATCTCCTCGAGGAGGGAGAGCGCGGCGGTCTCACCGGTGACGTACAACGGCCGCGGGTGCCTGCGCAGGACGGCGCCGACGGCGGTGTCGGCGTCACGCAGGAAGTGCCGCGTCTGCTCGTCGCGGAAGGAGCTGGGCAGGTTGCCGACGCGTTCCTGGCGCTCGGCGTCCGGGTCCTCCAGGCTCCGCGTGAGCGGAAAACCTCCGGAGTTCTCCTCGACGACACGGTCGACGCCGCCGTTCCACAGCGTGATCCGGTCCGCCGAGACCGACAGCACCCAGAACGGCCGCTCGGAGGCCTGCGCGGCGACGAGATTGCGGGTCAGGAAGGTGTCCGAGAGCACCACGCGCTCCGGCACGGTGCGGGCCAGCGACCAGACCTGGTGCTCGCCGGGGGCGGCGAAGATCGCCAGGCCGTCCTCGGCGTGCGTCAGATCGACCTCAGCGAGGGCCCGGTCGAGCTGCTCGACGAGGTCCATCCGCCGTTCGCGGGTGACCGACGGATCGGCCTCAAGCTGCTTCTTGGCCTCGGCCACCACATTGCGCAGCCGGACCGGATCCTGGGCGTTGTCGGGTTCGCGGCGGTGGGTCGGCGTCAGCACGGAGACCGCGGGATAGGGCCGGGGCCTGCGCAGTTCGGTCAGGGTCGCGGGACTGAGTGCGTGCTCCATACCTGCACGATAGGGCTAATTCGCCTATCGGGCACTTGGTGCACTTGATCGGGCGGGACCCCGTGAAGTTCTGCGGGGTCCCGCCCGTCCTCCGTGCCCGGACCGCCTGGCTGCGCGGGCGCCGCCGCGTGTCCTACTTGAGCCCGAGAGCCTTGTCCGCGGCGGCCACCGACGGCTTCCACCACGTCGTCACCGGCTCCCACACCAGGACCGCGTCACCGGCGCCCAGCTCCGGCGCCGTGAAGGTACGGCCGAACCGCGCCGGGTCGGCGGAGACGCCGATCGAGTCCACCCGGCGAACCTCGGGGTCGGCGGGGTCGACGATCGTGCGCAGGGCCGCGTACGCCGTCTTGCCGGCGCCGACCCGGTAGGGCCCGCTGTCCCCGGCGGGCACCGGCAGGGCCGCGCCGTCGAGATCCCCGAAGGTGACGGTCGGGATGCGGTCCACGGTGCAGGTGCGCGTGGAGTGGTTGGTGACGCTGATGTGCACGACAGTGGCGTTTTTGGCGGACTGGTGTGCCGCGAGGGTGAGGGCCTCGTCGGGGCAGACGGCGACCTTGGTGGCGGTCGGCGTCTGCGCCGTGGCGGCCGAGCCCTGAGGCGCGGCGACGAGCAGCGCCGCGGCGGCGGTCGCGAGGGCGAGGACGGGACGGATACGCATCGGTGGTGTTCCCCCTGTGAAGCTGCGGTGGGCATGTGCCCGGGAAGTGCGGCGCGCCCGGTCGAGGCGACGCCTGCCCAGTGTGACGGCCGTGCCGATCAGGAGGTTGTAGCCGACTTGTCCGTGTTACACGGCTGTTGCAGTTCCCTGGGGACCACGGTTCTCGCGCGAGCGCCCCGTTCAGTCGCCGGAGTCAGGCGGCCCGCACGAGCTGCCGTTGTCCGGCAGGGAGCCGTACAGCAGGAAGTCGTCGACCTTCTGGTGCACACACTTGGAGGACGCGTACCCGGTGTGGCCGTCGCCCTTGTTGTCCAGCACGACGGCCGACGAGCCGAGCCGCTCGGCGGTCTCCACGGTCCAGCGGTACGGAGTCGCGGGGTCGCCACGGGTGCCGACGAGGAGCATCTTGGGGGCGGCCACGTCGCGTACCTCGTCGCGTATGTAGTCGGTGCCCTTGGCGCGGCCGTAGCACATCAGTACCTGGGTGAGCCGGTACTCGCCGAAGACCGGGGACACCTGCGCGTACTCGGCGCGGAGTCTGTCGATCTCCTTGGTGATCTGGTCGGCGGAGGGCCGGTCGGGGTCGTCCGCGCAGTTGATCGCCATCAGGGCGGCCGGGAGGTTGTCGACGGGGACGTCCACGGGGTCGACGAGGCCGCCGTCCGGGCTGGCCGTCACGGTCAGCTCGTCGTCCTTCCGGGCTGCCGTGTCCGATTCGCCGTCCGGCCGGGCCGGCACGGCCGGTTCGCCTTCCGGCCGGCCTCCGACGGTGGTTCCGGGGAAGGCCGCGCCTCCGGACAACTGAACGAGCCAGCGGGTGTCGCCGTCCTGCAGCAGGGAGTTGAGGGCCTGCTCCAGCGTGGGCCACATCTGACGGCTGTAGAGCGCCTGGCTGATGGCGCCCACGAGGTCCTGTCCGGAGAACTCCTGGCCGAAGTCGGCCGGGACCGGGTCCGCGTCCAGCGAGTCGATGAGCTGGACCACCTCTGTTCGGGCGCTGCGCGGATCCTGCCCGAACGGACAGGTCAGGTCCTTCGTGCACCAGGTGAGGAAGTCCTCCAGCGCGGCCTGCTGACTCTCCGCGCCCACCAGACCCTGCTCGGCCAGCGGTTCGGTGAGCGTGTCCACACCGTCGAGGACCAACCGGCCCGTCTTCTTGGGGAACTGGGCCGCGTACACCGCGCCCAGACGTGTTCCGTAGGAGAAACCGAGGTAGTTGAGCTTCTTGTCGCCGAGGGCCTGGCGCATCACGTCCATGTCCCGGGAGGCGTTGACCGTGCCGATGTGGCGCAGCACGGGCCCCGAGTGCCTGGCGCACTCGTCCGCGGCCCTCCGCAACGCCTTGAGGGCGTCCTGCGGATCGGTGGTGTCGTCCGTCCTGCCGTCGGTTTCGCCGGCGCCCTCGCCGCAGCTGACGGGCGAGGACTGGCCGACGCCTCTGGGGTCGAAGGTGACCACGTCGTAGCCGTTCGTCAGGCCCATGAAGTCCTCGCCGCCGACGGCGAGTTGGGGTATCCCCGCACCGCCGGGGCCACCGAAGTTCAGCAGTACCGAACCCCGTGACTTTCCCGTCGCGCGATAGCGGGCCAGCGCCAGGTCCAGTGTTCCGTCACCGGGTTTGGCATAGTCCAGCGGGACGGTCACCTTTCCGCACTGCATGTCCTCGGGCATCTCGTAGCCATTGCACGCGGACCACTTGATCTTCTGACCGTAGAAACGGGACAGGTCGGGAGCGTCGGCGGCCGTCGCCACCGAAGGGAGTCCGGCCGCCAGCAGGGCCAGCGTCACGGTCGTGGCTCCGGTGAGCGCGCAGCGTTGGTGCACGGACGGCATGCATGCCTCCAGGTAGGCCCGGCTGCCCCCTCGCCCACGATAAGCGCGGGTTCCCGGGGACGCCTCTGGGCGAGCGGAAAGGGCCCTGGTGCCTTAATCTGCGCGCCCGACGGGAGGCCGGCCGACGTGTTTCAGGAGCGCCGACTCCGCGCCTACGCCGGTCGCGCAAGCCCCCTCGCCAGTTCGATAAACGGGACGCTCGATGGGGTGAAAGACCGATAAGCCATAACTCGGATGGTGCTCCCGCGTTTTATGCCATGCGGGCGACCGCCCGCGACCATGTCTGGAAGGCAGGGACCCTATGAAACGGGTTACCCGAAATGGATTGATCGTCGCAGCCGCCGCCTCGGGCGCCATGGCCGTGACCATGCCGGCGCACGCCGACTCCGCGGCGGACGGCACCGCGGCGCGCTCGCCCGGTCTGATCTCCGGCAACACCATCCAGCTCCCGGTGCACGTGCCGGTGAACGTGTGCGGGAACACCGTGAACGTCGTCGGGCTCCTCAACCCGGCGGCGGGCAACAGCTGCGCCAACAAGGGCGGCGGGGCCGGGACGCCCGGCGGGACGCGCGGGGGCAGCGGGGCCGAGGCGCCCGGAGGGACGCAGGGCGGTGCCGTCGCACACAGCAGCGGAAAGGATTCGCCAGGTGTGCTCTCCGGTAACGGTGTGCAGCTTCCCGTCGATCTCCCCGTCAACGTCACGGGCAACTCCGTGAGCGTCGTCGGCATCGGCAACGCGGCCGTCGGCAACGAGTCCACGAACGACTCCGGCGGCCGGCCCGACCGCCCGGTCAAGCCCGCACCGAAGCCGCCCACCCCGCCAACCGGGGTGCACACGCCACCTGGCACGCCGCGTCACCAGGCTCCGCCGCAGCCCGTGGCGTCCCTCGCCCACACCGGCGCCGACCAGACCCTGCCCGCGATCGCCGTGAGCACCGCCCTGCTCCTGGGCGGGGCAGCCCTGTACCGGCGATCCCGGCCGGCCGCGACCCGCTGACCCCACCGCCCGCCGCCCACCGAGGCCGGAAGGCTCCAGCAGGGAAGGCTCCAGCAGGGAAGGCCCCACCGGGCGCGCTTGACCGGTGGGGCCTCCTTCTTGCCACGAGGACGGACGCAGGCACCTTCGTGTTGTCACTGAGCCCCGTCGGCCTCCACCGGTCCCGGTGACAACACGCTCACCGGGCCAGGCGTGCCTGAATTTGGAGACCGCCGCACTGTTGCGTGACGAGATCGACCGCATCCAGAGCCACGTCGACTTCCTGGCCCGCGACCGCGACCGCGACCGCGACGCGCTGCGGGCATATCTGGCGGCGGCCCGGCCCGGCGCGGCCGACTGGACCGCGTCAGCCGGCCAGCTCCCGCGCGCGTCGCGCGGCCTCGCGCACCGGGCCGTGGTGCACGGGACCGTGCCCAGGCAGCAGGACGTCCGCGGCGAGGGCCTCGATGTGTGTCAGCGACGCCCGGGCCTTTACACGCTCGGTGTCGAACATGGCCGGCAGAAGCTGCGGACCCCGTACCCGTGACGTGGGGTGGCCGGTGACCAGGGCGTCGCCGGAGATCAGGATTCCGGCATCCGGGAGGTGGAAGACACAGTGCCCCGCCGTGTGGCCGGGCGTGTGCACCGGAACCGGACGGCCGGGCAGATCGAGCGCGCCCGCCTTGGGGAACGGCTCCGGCCTGGTCATCCGGACGTCCGCCTTGCCGCCCGACTTGACGGCGTGCAGCGCCCACGGCAGGACGCCGGGACGCCAGGCCTCGCGAAGCACCTGTCCGGTGCTGACCTGATGCAGGAACTCCCGGCGCGCGTGGGGCAGTTCGGCGTCGTGCAGGTGGACGGGGATGCCGAAGGTGCTGCTGAGGTACTCGGCCGAACCCAGATGGTCGCTGTGCGCGTGCGTGATGAGCACGCCCGTGACGGCCTCGGGGGAGTGGCCGAGAGCTTCCAGCGAGGCAAGGACCGCCTGTCGGTCACCGGGATAGCCCGTGTCGACCAGGGTGACGTCGTCGCCCTCGGCCAGGATCACCCAGTTCGTGTCGCTGCCGTGGACCAGGTGGACCCCGGCGGCGACCTCGACGATCGTCTCGTCCGTCACTCCGGCGCGCATGACTCTCCCGATGTCTGAGAACTTTCCCGGCCGAGCGCGGCCGTGTCAGGGGGAAGGTACCGCGCGTACCTGAAAGCGTCTCGACCGCACTCCGACTGCTTCACCTAACCTAAAGATGGCCGACTCACCCCCCGTCATCCGGAGTCAACCCGCATGTTCGAGCTCGTGCCGCCCGAGGGCACCCCGCACCACCCGCCCCGACTGCCGCGCCCCGAAGCGCTGCCGCGACTCCAGGAACCGGGCTGCCCACTGCCGGCGCCGGAAGGCGTCGAGGAGTTCTGGGCCGGGATCCGCCGACGCGGCACCCCGCTCGTCTCGCCCGACCCTTTGGGCAGCGCCGATCATGTGGCCGTCACGTACCTGTGGCGCGGCACGCCCGCCACCCGGGCCGTCCAGGTCCTGCCCAACAAGCTCGGCGACCCGCGCGTCCCGGCGGGCAACCTGATGGAGCGGGCTCCCGGAACCGACGTCTGGCACTGGACGCTCCGCCTGCGCCACGACTGGCGCGGCACCTACGATTTCTACGTCGACGAGGGTGAGGGTCCGGACCCGGGCACTCCCGAGTACTGGCGATGGCTGCGCACCCAGCGGCGCGCCGACCCATTCAACGCCCGGACCCTTCCGCATCGTTGGGGCGGTACCCCCGTCCCGTACGCCGAACTCCCTGGTGCTCCTGGCGCGCAGGCCTGGACGCCGAGGCCGGACGTGGCCCGCGGCACGACCACCGAGCACAAGGTGGAGAGCGCGCTCCTCGGCGGGCGACGGCGCGTCTGGCTGTATGAACCCCCTGGGGAGCGACGGGAGTCGGCGGGCCTGCCCGTCCTGGTCCTGCTCGACGGCGAGCACTGGCAGCCGGGGCTCGGTCTCGCGAACCTCCTCGACAACCTCATCGCGGACGGCCGAATCCCGCCGCTCGCCGCCGTTCTGCCCGAGTCCGTGGACGCGGACACCCGCTGGGCGGAGCTGACGTGCCGTCCGGAGTTCGTCGCGTTCCTCGTGGACGAGCTGCTGCCGTGGGCGGCCGGCCGGCTGCCGGTCACGGACGACCCCGCGCGCACTGTGATCGCCGGCCAGAGCCTCGGCGGCCTCACCGCCGCCTATGCCGGCCTCAGGGCCCCGCACCGCTTCGGCAACGTGCTCGTGCAGTCGGGCTCGTTCTGGTGGCCCGTCGGTCCGGAGGCGGAGTGGTTGACCGGGCGCGTCGCCGAGGCCCCCCGCCTTCCGGTGCGCTTCCGCCTCTCCTTCGGCGAGCAGGAGTGGGTCGCCCTCCCGGCGGCCCGTCGTCTGCGCGACGCCCTCACCGCCGCCGGCTACGACGACGCCTCCTACCGCGAATTCAACGGTGGCCATGACTACCTCTGCTGGCGCACTGAACTGGCTGATGGGTTGGTCGAGTTGCTGTCCGGCGCCGGCGGCTGACCCGCCACCCGTCCAGGTGACGCGTGCAGACGTGCTCATCTTCGCCCTGCGCAGGCATCGTCGAGCTCCTTCAAGCGGGCCGCGAGATGCGCGGCGATGTCGTCGAGGTGCCTGTCCCGCATCAACTGCGGGTGCGTGCAGTCCAGGTCGTGGTTGACGACGGCACCGGTCACGTGAGGGCGCCAGGCCTCCCGGCTGAGCCAGTCCTCGGCACGCGGTGCCGCGGCCGTGAAGAACAGCAAGTCACCGTCGTACAAACGGTGTTGGTGTTCGCGCATCATGCGCGCGTGGTTCGGCACGATGTCGACGATCTTCGACAGGGTGTGGTCGCTCAGCCCGGCGAGCGGGCTGCCCGCCCGACGTAGCGTGGCGAGTACGTCGTCCCTGGTGCGCTCCTCGGTGCGGTCGAAGCCCGCCATGCGCAGTACGGCGGTCAGCGCGTCGCCCTCCTCGGGCGCGGGCCGTTCGCGCCACTGTTCGGCCGGGAACGCGTCGAGCAGCGCGAGGAGTTCGACCTCCTCGCCGGCGTCCTGGAGCAACACGGCCACGGTGTGCGCGAGGATCCCGCCGACGGACCAGCCGAGGAGACGGTACGGACCGTGTGCCTGTACCTCGCGGACCCGCTCGACGTAGTCGGCGGCCTCGTCCTGGAGTGTGCTCGGCAGCGGCTCGTCACGGACCAGGCCGCGTGCCTGGATGCCGTACACGGGCTGTCCCGGACCGAGCTGGGCGGACAGCCCCGCATAGCACCAGGAGATGCCGCCCGCCGGATGGAACGCGAATAGTGGACGCCGGTCGCCCTCGGCGCGCAGCGGGAGTACGACGTCCAGTGCGTCCCCGGAGGCCGGTCCCGCCTCTTCGAGTCGACCGGCGAGTGCGGCCGGGGTCGGCGCCTCGAAGAGCGAGCCGATCGTCAGCTCGGCGCCGAGCTCCTCCCGTACGCGTGCCACCAGCCGCACCGCGAGCAGAGAGGTGCCGCCCAGATCGAAGAACGCGTCGTCGGGACCGGCCTGTTCCACTCCGAGCACCTCCGCGAAGAGCCGCGTCAGCGCCTCCTCGCGCGGACCCGAAGGGCGCCTGGCACCCTCCCCGCCCGCGAAGACCGGGGCCGGGAGTTCGCGCCGGTCCAGCTTGCCGTTGGGGCTCAGAGGGAACGCGTCGAGGACGACGACGATCGCCGGGACCATGTGCTCCGGCAGCTCGCGCGCCAGCGCTGCCCGTACGGTCGCGGGATCGGCGACGCCGGTCACGTACCCGACCAACCGGTCGTCGAGGACCAGTGCGCAGGATCCGTCCACCCCGTCCTGGTCGGCCAACGCGGCCTCGATCTCGCCGAGTTCGATGCGTTGCCCGCGCAGCTTCACCTGGTGGTCGGTGCGGCCCAGGTACTCGACCTCGCCCGACTTCGTCCAGCGTGCCAGGTCGCCCGTGCGGTACACGCGGCTGCCGGAGGGGCCGAACGGATCGGCCACGAACCGGGACGCCGTCAGCTCCGCACGGTTCAGATAGCCGTCCGCCAACTGCACTCCCGCCAAGTACAGTTCGCCCGGAATTCCCGGCGGGCAGGGCTGCAACGCGGCGTCGAGCACGTACAGACGGGTGTTCCACACCGGCCGTCCGATCGGCACCGGTCCCGAGCCCTCCGAGGCGCAGGCGTGGTAGGTGACGTCGACGGCGGCCTCGGTCGGCCCGTACAGATTGTGCAGCCGGGCGCTCGGCACGGTGCGCCCGAAGGCGTTCGCGGTCTCGCGCGGCAGGGCCTCGCCGCTGCAGAAGACCAGGCGCAGTCCCTCGCACTGCGCGGTGTCCGCCTCCGCCAGGAACACCTGAAGCATCGAGGGCACGAAGTGGCAGGTGGTGACGGACTGTTCGCGGATCAGCCGGGCCAGGTAGACGGGGTCCTTGTGGCCGCCGGGCTCTGCGACCACGAGCGCCGCGCCCTGGCGCAGTGGCCAGAAGAACTCCCACACGGACACGTCGAACGACGAGGGAGTCTTCTGCAGCACGCGGTCCTCGGCGGTGAGCCCGTACTCGTGCTGCATCCAGCGCAGCCGGTTGTCGATCGCCGCGTGGGAGACGACGACGCCCTTGGGGTGGCCCGTGGAACCGGAGGTGTAGATGATGTACGCCGGATCGGACGGAGTGAGCGCCCGAGGCGGGTTCACCCACGAGTGCGTGGACACGTCCAGCCCGTCCAGGACGACGAGCGGCGTGCCGGAGTCCTCGGGGAGACGTCCCACGCGGTCGGTGACGGCGCACACCGGCGCCGCGTCCCGGAGCATGTAGGTCAGCCGCTGCTCCGGGTAGTCCGGGTCGAGCGGCAGATAGGCGGCGCCCGCCTTCAGTACGGCGAGCAGCGAGACGATCAGCTCCACCGAGCGCGGCACCGAGACCGCCACCACCGCGCCCGGCCGGGCGCCGAGGGTCTGCAGGTGCCGGGCCAGCCGGTTGGCGCGGGCGTTGAGTTCCGCGTACGTCAGAGAGGTGTCGCCGTACACCAGCGCCGTCGCGTCCGGCGTCCGGGCCGCGCGCGACTCGATGGGGCCGATGAGTGTGGTCGGCGGCAGCTTGCGGACCGTGTGGTTGAACTCGTCCACAACCAGGGCGTGTTCCGCCGGGGTCGCGATGCCGTGGGCGGCGAGCGGCAGTTGCGCGTCGGCGTTGGCGAGACGGTCCAGGAGGTGCAGGAACCGCTCCTGGTGCGCGGCGAGTTCGGAGTCCTCGTACAGGGCGGGGTTGCCGTCGTGGTCGATGCGCAGGCCGTGGCCGTCGGCGCGGTCGTAGATGTTGACCGTCAGGTCGTCGACCGGGCCGGCCGACAGGTTTCGTGCCCGGGTCGGTGCTCCGGCGAAGTCGACGCCGTAGTCGAAGGGCATGATGTTGACGAGCGGACCGACCAGGCCCCGCATCTCGCCGAGCAGCCCCAGGTCGCGGCGGATGTCCTCGTACCGATAACGCTGGTGGCGGCGCACCTCCCGGATACCGAGGACCACTTGGCGTACCAGCTCGGCGAAGGTCGCGTCGGGGGAGACGGTGAGCCGCAGCGGCAGCACGTTCATCACCATGCCCGGCACGCGCAGCGCCACCGAGCCCATGCGGCCCATCATCGGCAGGCCGAGTACGACATCCGACTGTGCAGTGGCCCGGGAGGTGTACAGGGCCTGCGCGGCGATCAGCACGTCCGGCCAGGTCGCGCGGGACCGGGCGGCGAGCTCGCGCAGGCGCTCCGTGGTCTCCCGCGGCAGATACGTCGTACGACGGCGGAATGTGCGCGAGGGAAGGGCGCCGCGGCCCGCGAGCCGCGGCGCCTCCGGACGGTCGGCGAACGCCTGGGCCCAGTGCGCGCGGTCGGCCGCGAAGGCGTCCGAGGAGCGGTACTCGGCGTCGTCGGCGACGAGTTCGGCAAGCGACCTGAAGGTGCGCGGACCCGGCTCCGCGCCCCGGGCGAGCGCCGTGTAGGCCTCGGCGGTGCGCCGAACGAGGAGCGAGTAGCCGAAGCCGTCCATGACGAGGTGGTGGATGCGCTGGTACCAGAGCCACCGCTGTTCGCCCACCTGGAAGAGGGCATGGCGGAACAGCGGTCCCGCCGCCAGGTCGAAGGGGTCGCCGAGGTCGGCGCGCATCCATGCCTCGGCCTGCTCCTCGGCGTCCTGCGCCGCGCGCAGGTCGCGCACGGTGAGCGGCAACTCCACGGCGGCGGCGATGTGCTGGCGCGGGCCGTCCGGGGTCTCCTCGACGCGTACGCGCAGTGAGTCGGCCTCGGCGACGACCTGCCGCAGGGCGGCGGCGAAGAGCTCCGGGTCGATCGGCCCATCGATCTCCAGGCACTCCGCGGTGTTCTGCGCGGGGCTGCCCGGATCCAGGGCCTGCGCGAACCACATGCCCGACTGGGCTGCCGTCAGCGGCAGTTCGGTGACCGAGGTGTCGGTGTCGCCTGTCAGGAGGACCGTCATGAGACAACTCCAAGGAGTGGCGCCCAGGCCTCGATGGCGGGCTGCTCGGCAAGGTCGGCGAAGGCCGCCTCGACGCCG
Organism: Streptomyces sp. NPDC005808; assembly: GCF_042871385.1. Lineage (NCBI taxonomy): Bacteria > Bacillati > Actinomycetota > Actinomycetes > Kitasatosporales > Streptomycetaceae > Streptomyces > Streptomyces sp. NPDC005808. The sequence goes on from NZ_JBIAIK010000011.1 coordinate 168,232, forward strand.
TGGTCACGGCGCCAGCGTTCCAGCAGCGCCATGACCCGGACCGAGTCGAGGCCGTAGTCCACGAGGTTCTCGTCGAAAGGGATGTCCGCGGGATTCTCGCCGAGGGAGTCGGCGACATCGCTGCGGATCTGCTCCAGGGTGAGGGCCATCGGGCTCAGATCTCCTTGAGAAGCGCGTCGGTGGTGGTCACGACCGCGCAGCGGCCCGCGGCCCAGCGCAGTGCCATGTCGTGGTCCTCGCGGGAGAAGTCGGCGACAGCGTCGGCGACGACGAACGCCTGGATGTCCCGCATCCACGCGTCGCAGGCACTCATGAGGACGCCGATATGGGCGTACACGCCGACGACGATCAGCTGGTCCCGGTCCTCGTCGCGGAGCAGTTCCTCCAGCCGGGTGCGCACGAACGCGCTGTACTTCCACTTGGTGAGCATCCGGTCGCCGGGCTGCGGCGCGACCGCCTCCGGCACGCTGAGCGCCTGCGGGTCGTTGGCGACTCCGGGACCCCAGAAGTCGAGCTGGAGACCGCGCTGGCGAGGAGTCTGCCCGCCCCGCTGTGTCGAGTACACGACCGGTATGGCGCGGCTCCGGGCGTGGTCGAGCAGCCGGGAGGTGTTCTCGAGCATCCCGGTCAGGGGCGGTTCACCGGCCGGGAACGCGCCGAGGAAGTGATTCTGCAGGTCGTGGACGAGCAGCACGGCGCGCGCGGGATCCACGGTCCAGGCGACCCGGTTCGCGGGCAGCTCGTCCTCGGTCGGCAGGGGGTAGGGGGCTATGGCCGGAAGTGCCATGGGAAATCTGGGCCTTTCAGTGCTGCTCGGCGACGGCGGTGGAACGCAGCTGCTTCTTGCTGACCTTGCCGATTCCGGTCTGGGGGAAGACGTCGACGAACTCGACGAGATCGGGGACCTTGTAGGCCGCGACGCCGCGCTCGCGGACGAACCGCTTGATGGCGACGGGTTTCAGCGCCTCGGCGCCCTCGCGCAGGATCACGTACGCGAGGGAGCGTTCGCCGAGGTACTCGTCGGCCACCGCGACGACGGACACGTCGTGCACGGACGGGTGCGCGAGGATGATGTTCTCGACCTCTTCCGGCGCGACCTTCTCGCCGCCCCGGTTGATCTGGTCCTTGGCCCGGCCCTCGACGACGAGATGGCCGCTCGCCCGGCGGCTCACGATGTCGCCGGTGCGGTAGAAGCCGTCCTCGGTGAAGGCCGTCGCGTTGTGCTCGGGAGCCCGCCAGTAGCCGCGGATGGTGTACGGGCCACGCGTCAGCAGGTGCCCGAACTCCCCTTCCGCCACGTCGAGTCCGGCGTCGTCGACGATGCGGATCTCGTCGTCCGGGGAGATCGGCAGCCCCTGAGTGGTGACGACCGTCTCCCGGTCGTCGTCCAGCCGGGTGTAGTTGACGAGCCCCTCGGCCATCCCGAAGACCTGCATCAGAGCGCAACCCAGCGCGGGTTCCAGACGCCGTGCCGCCTCCTCGCTGAACTTGGCGCCGCCGACGAGCACCAACTCCAGGCTCGACAGGTCGTGTTCGGATCCCGGAGCGGCCTCCGTCCACACCAGCGCGAGCGGCGGGACCAGACCCGTCATGGTGATCCGCTCCCGCTCGACCAGGGGGAACGCGGTCGCCGGATCCGGCGCGGGGCACAGCACGGCGGTGCCCCCGGCGTACAGCACGCCCAGCCAACCGGGCGAGCTCATCGGGAAGTTGTGCGCGGCCGGCAGTACGACCAGGAAGCGGGTGTCGGCGTCGACGCCGCAGATCTCGTTCGAGCCCCACAGCGAGTACAGATAGTCGTCGTGGGTGCGCGGGATGAGCTTCGGCACGCCCGTCGTACCGCCCGAGAGCTGGAGGAACGCCAACTCGTGCGGCTGAGGACCGGGAAGCGGTGGCCCGGACGGATCGCACGGCACGTCGGCGAGGGACGTGTGCTCGCCAGGGTCGCCGACCACGAAGACGTGCCGAAGGCTCGGTGTGCGTTCCTTGACTCTCGAGGCGAGGGCGCGGTGGTCGAAGCCCGCGTGCCGGTCGGGGATCACATAGGCGACGGCCTCGGTGAAGGCGCAGAAGTAGCCGATCTCCGTCTCGCGGTGCGCGGGCAGCGCGTACACGGGGAGCGCGCCGATCCGGAACAGCGCGAAGACGACCTCGAAGAACTCGCCGACGTTCGGAAGGTGCAGGACGACCCGGTCGCCCTTGGATATCCCGCGCGCCGCGAACCCGGCGGCCAGCCGGTCGGCGCGCTCGTCCAGTTCGCGGTACGTCCAGGTGCGCCGCTCGGGAGCCGGGTCGACGAGGGCGATGCGGTCGGGATGGGCGGCGGCGCGCTCGCGCAGCATGCCGCCGAAGGTCTCTCCGCGCCAGTAGCCCGCCTCGCGATAGCGCTCGGCGAACTCGGCGGGCCAGGTCGGTGCGTCGACACCGGGGGTGGTGGCACCTGCCGCGAGGTCGGGCCGGGCGGCGGTCACAGCGCGGCCCCCACGGCACTGAGGAACGTACGGAACTTGGCGCCCGTCTCAGCCGTCTCGGCCTCCGGAGAGGAGGCCGCCACCACACCCGCCCCCGCGAACAGCCGCAGCGAGCGTCCCTCGGCCTCGGCGCAGCGGATCGTCACGACCCACTCGCCGTCGCCGTCCGCGTTCTGCCAGCCGACCATGCCGGTGTAGGGACCGCGGTCGAAGGGCTCCAGCTCGGCGATGACGGCGCGGGCCACCTCGGTCGGCGTCCCGCACACCGCCGGAGTGGGGTGCAGCGCCGACGCCAGTTCGAGGGCGGAGACCGCGGGGTCGGCGAGCTCGCCGGTGACGGTGGTCGACAGGTGCCACATGGCCGCCGTACGCACCAGGGTGGGCCGGTCGGGCACCTTCAGTCGGGTGCAGAACGGCGCCAGCGCCTCGCGTACGGCGGCCACCACGACGGCGTGTTCGTGCAGGTCCTTCGGGGACTCCAGAAGCGCGGCCGCGCGCCGGACGTCCTCGGCGAGATCGGTGCTGCGCTGCGCGGACCCGGCCAGTGGATTGGCGGTCAGACGTCCGCCGTAGCGGGCGACCAGGAGTTCGGGGCTGGCCCCCACGAGCGTGCGGCCGGGCCCGCTGGGGACGGCGAAGGTGTATCCGGCCGGGTCACGGCGCGCGAGTCGGCGCAGCATGGCCGCCAGGTCCGGCTCGCGCGGGGAGGTGAGCTCCAGAGTGCGGGCGAGTACGACCTTGTCGAACTCCCCTGACCGCATCCGCGCGACGGCGGCGGCGACCGCCTCGCCGTACCCCGCGGCGGCCGGAACCTCCCGCACCTGCCAGTCGGTTCGCTGGTCGGTGTCGGGCACGGGCAGCGCGATCAGCGGGTCCTCTCGCAGCGGGGGCGCCCACCGTACGGACTGCGGGACGGCCAGCGAGGGCGGGGCGTCCGGGGCGAAGGGCAGCGCTCCCACAACGATCGGAGCAGGGCCGCCCGCGCGGCGCCGGGCGTCGAGGACCTCGCGTACCCGCTGCGCCAACGGTCTTGTGTCGTGGGGTATTTCGGCGGCGGTGCCCCGGCCCAGGAGGGTGTGCCGGGGAGAGGCGAGGAACCGGTCCTGGCCGGGGCGGTAGGCGTCGAGCAGGGCGGTTGCCGCGCCGGGGGACACCAGCGTGGGGCTGGTGGCTTCGTGCAGAGATGCAGACATGGGTGTCTCCAGTGGGGAGAGGTGGCACGACCGTGGTCGGTGGGACAGGGGCCGGTTCAGGCCCGCAGCGTGGCGCCGCCGTCGACGTACAGGTCGTGCATGGTGATGTGACGGGCGCGGTCGGAGGCGAGGAAGACGACGGCGTCGGCGACGTCGGCAGGGTCGGCGATCCGGCCGAGCGGGATGCCCGTGCGGTGCGACGCGAGGTCACCTTCGATGACGCGCCGGGCCGCTGCCGCCTGGTCGGTGGAGTCGGCCCACAGCGCGCGTTGCATGTCGGTGAGGGTCGAGCCGGGGGACACGGTGTTACAACGGACGCCCCGTGAGGCCACCTCCAGGCCGAGGCACTTGGTGAACATCACGGCCGCGGCCTTGGAGGCGGCGTAGGCGGCCATGCCCGCGCGGGGTATCCCGGCCGCGTTCGAGGCGACGGTGACGACGCTGCCCCGGCCGCGTCCGGCCATCCGGCGGGCGACGGACCGCGAGACGTGGAACACGCCGTTCGTGTTGACGGCGAAGGTGGCCGCCCAGTCCTCGTCCGTCAGGTCCACGACGTCCGAACTCCGCAGGATTCCGGCGACGTTGACAGCGATGTCGAGAGGGCCGAGTGTGCGCTCGCCCTCGGCGACCAGGGCCTCGACCGCAGCGCCGTCGGTGACGTCGAGCGGCCGGGCGGTGACCTGCTCGCCGTACTTGTCGGCGAGGGCCGCCACGCCCTCGGGGGCCAGGTCGGTGGCGAGGACGCGGGCGCCGTGCTCGACGAGCGCCGCGACCACTGCCTCGCCGATTCCCCGGCCCGCTCCGGTCACGAGGGCGAGCCGGCCGGCGAGTTCCGGGCCGGCGCTCACTTCGAGGTACCCGGCTCGACACCGATGGCGAGCGCGCGGTCCAGGTCCGTCTCGCTGAGTTTCACGACCCGTCGGGGCGCGGCCGGGGGAGCGGTACCACGGGACGGGAAGAGCGGATTCGGCGCCATGGCCTTGGGTCTCCGTCGGTGTTCGAGTGGGCGGTCGCGGACGAGGGCTCCGACGTCACAGGCGCCTTGCACGGCAAGGCAGTTGAGGCGCTTTCAGGCATACGAAAGCAATCCGTTCCGTCGGGTTCGGAGCAGTAAAACTTAGGTTAGCCTAACCTTATGGAAATTTGGACGCCATCAGTTGGGCCGGCAATCCAAGAGGTGTGAGAAGCCTCGGCAGGAACCCGATCCGGCCACCGGTCCAGGCTGATGCCGATGCCGATGCCGATGCCGATGCCGCCTGCCGGAGGTGGGGGGGCGGAGGCGGGGGGCGGGGCGTCCCGGGTGCTCAAGGCGCTCGAAGCGCTCGAAGCGGCTGAAGATCCGGTTCAGATGCTGAAGATCCGGTTCAGATCCGTATGGGCTTGGGTTCAAGAACGTTATCCCATTGCCCTGGCCGCCCCAGGATGCTGGAGTGCTCCCATGGATCACGTTGCGGTACTTGCCCTGTTCGACCGGGATATGCGAGAAGGGGCGCGGCCGGACGCCCCCGATGCCCGGATCGAGCACCTCGGCAAGGTGGTGCGGCAGGTGAGCACCGGGCAGGGCTGGAGCGGGGTGACCTGGTCGGACCTCGACGAGGCGAGCGCGGACGCGGCGATCGCCGAGCAGATCCGGTACTTCACCGAACTCGGGTTGGAGTTCGAGTGGAAGCTCTACGGGCACGACCAGCCGGAGGACCTCGGGCAGCGGCTGCGGGACGCCGGATTCACCTCCGAGCCCGAGGAGACACTCATGATCGCCGAGTTGGGTGACCTCGTGCTCGACGCCGAGCCGCCCGCGGGCGTACGGCTGCTTTCCGTCACCGACCGCGCCGGCGTGGGCCTGGTGGCCGACGTCCACGAGCAGGCGTTCGGCACGGATGGCACGCGACTGCGCCACCAACTGCTCGCCCAGCTCACCGGCGACGAGGACACGGTCGTCGCGGTGGTGGCCCTCGCCGGTGACGTCCCGGTCAGCGCGGCCCGCATGGAACTCCTGCCGGGGGCGCGGTTCGCCGGACTGTGGGGCGGCGGCACCGTCGAGGCCTGGCGCGGACGCGGCATCTACCGCGCCCTGGTCGCTCACCGTGCCCGCGTCGCCGCCGACCGCGGCTACCGCTACGTCCAGGTCGACGCCTCCAGCCAGAGCCGCCCGGTCCTCGCCCGCCTGGGCTTCCAGCCGCTGACCACCACGACGCCGTACGTGTATGCACCGGGCGAGGCAGGGTCCGCCTAGGGCGCCGACCCCGCGAGCCGACCCGTGACCGGGGAGCAGTCGCTGCCGCTGCCAGGCGTCGCTCACAGCGTGAGCTGGTACTCCACGGCCTTGTGCGTCGGCAGATAGCCGAGCGCGTCGTTGATGCGGAGCATGGGCGCGTTGCTGTCGGCGGTGTCGGTGAGCAGGCCGCCCAGTTCGGGGTGCCGCACGCGGGCCCGACGGATCGACTCCGCCTTCGTCCACAGCCCGAGGCCGTGCCCGCGGTGCTCGGGCAGTACGCCGGTTCCGTAGTGCTGACCGTCGCCGCGGCCGTCGCCCGGCACGACCAGCTCGGAGAACCCGGCGATCGAGCCGTCCGAGAGGTCCACCGCGGCGACCGTGTGGAGCAACTCCCCACGCTTGGCGACGGCTTCGGCCGCCGACAGGACCCGCTCCACGTCCCACACGACCGTCCCGTAGTCGGTCCCGTCCATCGGCATGTCGTCCATGGCCCGCCGGGAGTCGGCGAAGGTTCGCGCCAGTGCGGGCGGCACGGAGCCGTCCCAGTGCGTCAACTCGTAGCCGGGATGCGGTTGTTGGACGATCCCGTTGAGCCGGGCGAGTTCCACGTCGGGGAGCGGCAGCCTTGCGTAGGTCAGCGCCAGTACCCGGCGGAACCCGCGCCCCGCCAGGAAGAGGTCGCCGGGGGAGCCGTCCACGGCCTGCGCGACGAGCGACCGCCGCCCCTCGCTCCGCGCCGCGGCGACGGCCGCCTCCAGCAGGAGACCGCCCACCCCCTGCCGCCGCTCACCCGGATGTACGGCGATCTCGATCTCCGCGAGATGCTCCTGTCCTGCCTTCGCGAACAGCCGCAGGAAGGCGGAGCCGAGCGGGACACCGTCGGCGTCGGACGCCAGCCATGCCAGGCGCCGGCTCGACGGTGTGATCTCGGGATCGGTCAGCGGCGTGATATGCGCGGGCAAGGGCTCTCCGTGGCGGAAGACGGGTACGGGGAAACCCGCAGAACCTAGCCGCCGAGGCGCGTGGTCCGCAACGGGGTTGGCGGCGGCACCACGAGCCGGGCCCGCCACTCACCTCAGCGGCGAACCCTTCGCCCGACCCGCGCTGCCCGCTGCGCGCCTGCTCCGCTCAGCGGCGAACCCGTCCCCTGCTCCGCCCGCTGGACCGGTCGAGTGCCGCCACGCCCAGCGCGGCCAGACCGATCTGGATGAGCCACTCGATCCAGTCGATGCCGTTGGTGTCGGACACGTCGAACGCGTTGGCGATCGCGGCGCCGACCAACGCGGCGATGATGCCGACGAGGATCGTCAGCAGGATGCCGATGCGCTGGCGTCCCGGGACGACCAGCCTGCCCAGTACGCCGATGACGATGCCGATGATGATGGCACTGATGATGCCTGAGATCTCCATCTCCGCCCCTCTTTGGTCGTTGCCTTCGTAGGTATGCGGGTGCCCGCTGGACGCCCAGGCAGTCCGAACGGCTTTCGAGCGGTTTTCGGCCGGCTCGATCCGGCCCAAGTCCGGTTGTCGTCCGGCTGGCGTCCGGGTGTCGGTCGGTTCTCGACCCGCTTTCGCGTGACCGAGGCGCACGCTTCGGACGCCTTCTGTTCGGCCCCTCGCTCGTCATGTACCGTTCAAGAACCTGTCGCCCGGAGGACGGCCAAGCCCCGTTCTACGCGCGCAGACTTGGCGCCCGCACCGCCTCTCCCACCCCTCACGGAGGTTTGCCGGATGCTCGGATTCAGAAGGTCCCGCCACAGACTCACCACGGCGTTGGCCGCCTTCGGGCTGCTCCTGACGGGCGCCGCCGTTCAGACGGCCACCGCGGGCTCGGCCGCCGCGGCGACCCCGCACCGCATCCTGTTCGACAACACCAAGTCAGAGACCGCCGGGAACGCCGACTGGATCATCGGCACCAGTCAGCCGGACCCGCTCGGCCAGGACTCCACACCGTCGGCCGAGACCGACTGGACCGGAGCGATCTCCGCGTGGGGTGTCGCCCTGCAGAAGACCGGCAACTACTCGCTGAAGACACTCCCTTCAGGCAGCAGCATCACGTACGGCACCACCGCCGCGACCGACCTGCAGAACTTCGACACGTTCGTCCTGCCCGAGCCGAACGTCCTGCTGAGCACCGCCGAGAAGACCGCGGTCATGACGTTCGTGCAGAACGGCGGCGGCCTCTTCCTCGTCTCCGACCACACCGGATCCGACCGCAACAACGACGGCGAGGACTCGGTCGAGATCATCAACGACCTCATGTCCAACAACAGCGTCGACAGCACCAACCCGTTCGGCTTCACCGTCGACACGCTCACCGTCGGCACCGAGAACCCGAGGGCCATCTCCAGCACGACCGACCCGGTCCTCAACGGTTCCTTCGGCAAGGTCACCGGCAGCATCATCCGCAGCGGCACGACGGCCACCCTGAGCCCCACCGCCAACTCCGCGGTCAAGGGCCTCCTCTACCGCTCCGGGTACTCCGGCAACACTGGTGCCTTCTTCGCGACCAGCACCTTCGGCAGCGGCCGGGTCGCGTTCTGGGGCGACAGCTCGCCCATCGACGACGGCACCGGCCAGTCGGGCAACACACTGTACGACGGCTGGAACGACACGGCCGGCACGAACGCCGCGCTCGCCCTGAACGCCACCGAGTGGCTGGCGGGAACCAGTGACAGTGGAGGCGGAGGTGGAGGCGGCACGTGCACCAGCGCGCAGCTCCTCGCCAACCCCGGCTTCGAGTCCGGCAGTTCGTCCTGGACCGCCACCAGCGGAGTGATCACCACCGCCGCCGGTCAGGCCGCCCGCACCGGCTCCTACAAGGCCTGGCTGAACGGCAACGGCTCGGCCAACACCGAAACCCTCTCCCAGTCGGTGACCATCCCCGCCGGCTGCGCCGCCACCCTGAGCTTCTATCTCCACGTGGACACGGCGGAAACGACCACCAGTACGGCGTACGACACCCTCAAGGCCCAGGTTCTCAACAGCAGTGGCACGGTCCTGGCGACGCTGGCCACGTACTCGAACCTGAACGCCGCGACGGGGTACACCCAGCGCACGTTCAACCTCGGCAGCTATGCCGGGCAGACGGTCACCGTCAAGTTCACCGGCGTCGAAGGGTCCATTCTCCAGACGTCGTTCGTCATCGACGACACGTCGCTGAACGTGAGCTGACCGGCGGGCGAAGGGGCGGGCCCGAAGCCGGGCCCGCCCGCGTCACCCGGTGTGCACCCACCCGGTGGCGGCCACGACCTCACGCGCGATGTCCACCACCGTGCGGTCGTCGGTCGCCACCCGCACGGTGTCCGCGGGCACCCGCTCGTCCAGCAGTCGTGCCTTGTGTGCACTGTTCGCCATCTCGCGCTCCAGCTCGGAGCCGATCTCCCGCCCCTTGAGCCGTCGGGCCGTGGTGTCGTCGGTGGCGGTCAACAGCACGCGGAAGATCCGTACTTCTCTCCCCATGGCCTGTTCGAACAGGCTCGCCGACTCGGCCAGCACACTCACGGTGTTGGTGTAGACGAGGCGCCGGTAGCCGAGCTCGGCGAAGTTCCCCCACACTGCCCGGAGATTGCGCTCGGTGATCCCGGCGCGGTGCGGATCGCCGTCCGGCGCCGGATGCACGTACCCCATGAAGTCGCCCTCGATCACCGCGTGAGCGACCTCCGCGAACTTCAGCCGCGCCGAGACCTCCCAGCCCACGGTGGACTTGCCGACGCCCGCGCGCCCGCCGATGAGCAGTACCTCCGGTTGATCCATGCGAGAAGCGTGCCAGCCCGCGGTGCGCCGGGCGATCGGTATACGCCCGGTCGCGCTCGCTCTCCATGGCTGTCGCTTGACATGCAGGTAATTGCCTGCATAACGTTGAGTGTGCGATCGGAGAGTGAACCCGGAATGGACCAGGTCTTCAAGGCGCTGGCCGACGAGACGCGGAGACGGCTGCTGGATCGGCTGCACGCGCACAGTGGCCAGACGCTGGGCGAGCTGTGCGAGCACATCGACATGACACGCCAGTCGGTGACGCAGCATCTGGCGGTCCTGGAGGCCGCCAACCTGGTCAGCACGGTGCGGCGAGGGCGGGAAAAGCTGCACTACCTCAATCCGGTGCCGCTCCATGAGGTCCAGGAGCGGTGGATCGACAAGTTCGAGCGCCCGCGTCTGCGCGCGCTCAGTGCACTCAAGCGACGAGCCGAGGAAGCCATGACCGACAAACCGAGCTATGTGTACGTCACCTACATCCAGAGCACACCCGAGAAGGTCTGGGACGCACTCACCGACGCGGAGCTGACCGCCGCCTACTGGGGCCACAGCAACGTCTCGGACTGGCAGCCCGGCTCCCGCTGGGAGCACCGCCGTACGGACGGCTCGGGCATCGCGGACGTGGTGGGCACCGTCGTGGAGAGCGAGCGTCCGACCCTGCTCGTGGTCACCTGGGCCGCGCCCGAGGACGAGGGTCGGGCGGACAGGTACTCCCGGGTCACCTACGACATTCAGCCGCACGCCGACATCGTCCGGCTGACCGTGACCCACGAGGAGCTGGCGGACGAGGGTGCGCTGAGCGACGTGAGCTCCGGTTGGCCTGCGGTGCTGTCCAACCTGAAGTCCCTGCTGGAGACCGGCAGCCCGCTGTCGCAGGAGCCGTGGATGGCGCCGAAACACTGAGACGCGACACACTGAGACACACTGAGAGCGAATCACTGAGACGGGCCGACGCGGCACGCGTGAGGCCGGCCCGCTTTGAGCGGGCCGGCCTCAGGTCGGCTTCCCTTCCGTGGCTTGCTGCCGCGTCCTGGCGGCTACGCCCGAGGCGTGCTGCCCCTGGCCGTGACCGCGCAGAGTGCCCCCAGCACCACGGCCAGTGCGCCGATGATGATGCTGTTGAGAACGACTCCGGTGTCCGGACTGCTGCCGACGACCCACGGCGAGATGATCATCCACGCGCCCATCGCGCAGATCGCCCAGCTCAGGCCGTACATCCTCTCCGGCGTGATGGTGAATCCGAGGGCCAGCAGGCCTATCGCGATGCCGATGACGAGATTGTGCGTCACGAGCGCGGGCTGGCTTGTCGTGTAGTGGAGTATCCACGGGGACACCGCGCAGTACAGGCCGAGCAGGAACACCGGCCCGTCCACGAGCGCCACATCGCGACCGCCGACCATGCGGGCATACCGGTCCCGCATTTCGTCGGCGTCGGGGTGGCTCCTGATATCGCTTCTGGGGTGCGAGACGTTGGACATGACTCGTCTCCTTCGAGCTCTCTCGATCTCCAGGGCCCTACCGCCTCCGGTCCGGTATGCGGTAAGTGCCAGGCTCATCCCATTGTGCTCTTATTTATTCCTTATGTGTAGCGGGAGGGGCGTCAGGTGCCGGAGATGAGCAGATAGTCCAGGTTGAAGCCGCCGGTTTCGCAGTAGACGGTGACCGTCTGCTCTCCGGCCCGCAGGTCCACGGGCACGTGCACCGACTGGTAGGTGCCCCAGCCACCTGTCGCGGGCACCGAGGCCGTGGCCAGCGTGGTGCCGTTGTCGTCGCGGAGGGAGACGGCGTTCGCCGCGGTGGTGTCCGTTCCGTTCGCGACGCGCAGCTCAAGATCGTAGGAGCCTGCCTGCGGCACGTCGACGGCGTACGTGAGCTGGTTGCCGGCGGCTGTCCAGCCCACGTTCTTGCCGCCACTTGCAGCCGGGTTGTTCTCGATGAGGTTGCTGCCGTCCGCGGGCCAGCCCTGCCGGCCGGTGTAGGACTCGGCCTCGATTCTCTGACCCACAGGGGCCGCGTGCGGCCGCACCGTGAGATGGACGGTCACCTCGTCGTGCGCCCTGCCGTCGGTGGCGTAGAAGGTCAGGTCCTGCTCGTCGGCGACGGTGGGACGGATCGTGACCAGACCTGTCGCCGGGTCGAGGGTGACGCCGCCGGGCAGTTCGGTGGCGTAGTAGGCCAGCCGGTCACGGTCACGGTCGGTCGCCTTCAACTGCACACTTGCGGTGCCGTACTGGTCGGCGACGACGTCGGCGGGCTGTTCGAACGCAGGGGCGTGGTTGCGGGAACCCGTCGGCGCCTTGCCCTTCCACTGGTAGGTGGCGTAGGAGCCCGCGGGTACGGTCACGACGAACGTCTGATCGGCGACGACGACCCGGACCTTGCTGTCGGTGCCGGCGCTGTTGCCGAGGACGGCGGTGAAGGTGCCGTTCCCGGAGCGGTAGACCACGTTGCTGACACCGTGCTCCGAGGCGCTGGACTCCAGACGCACGTCACCCGGAGAGAGATACTTGGAGAACTGCCCGATCGTGTACAGCTCGTCGCGGACGGTGAAGTCCTTCGTGAGCGTGTTCACCTTCACCAGCCGGTCCGGCCACTTGGTGGTGGCGGCGACCTCGTCCCAGTCGATGTCGTTGTCGCGAGAAGGTGTCCAGTGCAGTGTCCCGCCGTCCTGGTCGGTGGCCTGGGCCCACAGGATGTAGGAACCGGCGTCGAGGCGGAAGTCGTTGAGGACGGTCGAGGGAGCCAGGTCGCTCGTCTCCGTGAGATGGACCGGCTTTCCCGTCTCCTCATAGGCGTCACGCATGACGCTCGGATCCCCCCAGTAGGGGTGGAAGGCGATGGCGTCCGACGCGTCGAGGACCTCCTCACCGGTCACCGAGCCGTCCGGGGCGTCCTCGAAGATGCGGTAGTAGTTCTTGGTCGCCGTGCTGCCCGGGTCCCGCCAGTCCCAGAAGTTGAAGTCGTGCACGTACAGCTCGGTGTTCAGCCGCGCCTTCTTGAACTCACGCTTGATCGCCAGGGTCAGCTTCTGCTGCTGCTCGACGCTGATGTCCATGGCCGGGTAGACGACGTCCATGCCCGGCTCGTTCAGCAGAGTCAGCGCGTCGACAGGGATGCCCTTCTTGGCGTACGCCTGCACGAACTTGACGTAGTACCGCGCGAAGACGTCGATGCAGTCGTCGCGCAACTTGCCGACCTGGTAGTAGTCCGTGGTGCTCCCGGGCTTGAGCGCGACCTCGCCGGTGAAGCGGTTGTTCGTCTTCATCCACGCCGGTGCGCTCCACGCCGACGCGAAAAAGGTCGCCTTGGGGTTGTAGCGCTGAATGAGCTTGATGGTGTCGATGATGTGCAGGTCGATGTCCCGCTGGATGGAGAAGTACTTCAGGTCGAAGTCCTCGGTGACACCGGCGGGCAGGTCGTCCTCCGACCAGAACGGGAGGTGCTCGATGAGATCGGGGCTGCCGATGGTCAACCGGAACCGGTCCAGGCCCGCGCCGGTCTTGGGATCGACAAGGAGCCGGATGGCTTCCTCGCGCTTGGCAGGGGTGAGCTTCCACAGATTGGAGACGCTGGTCTCGTCCAGGGAGAAGCCGATACCCGTGTATTCCTGCCGTGCCGCACTGGGGTCGACGACCACGGTGGCATCGACGGAGCCGTCGGAGCCAGTGCCTGTCCGGACACTCGGCAGCGGCTGCCAGGCCTGCTCACCGCCGGTCGAGTAGGTGCCGGTCACGACCTGGCCGTTCCCGGCCGACCCGCCGGCGGCCCGGTCCGCATGCGCGGCCGGACCCGTGCCGGCCAGTGTGGACAGTGTCGTGACAGCGATGGCCGCGATCGCGGTGAGAGTACGTCTCACAGCTGCTCCTGGGCTTGGTGGATGAGGGGGGTGGCGCTGTGCTGAACGAGAGGTACGCGCCCGTTCCGCCGCCAACAGTGCGAGCGGGACGGGCGGTTCAAGAGGGAACGCCGCGAGGTCGGACACGTCCCGGCGACCCGGCACGCCTCTACGGCGTATCCGGAGTCGATGGGCCTGCCCGTACCGTCCGGCAGCCGACAGAGGGGTGTACGCATGCGTCCTGACGTGGCGACAGCCACCACGGCAACTCCCTCCGTCCCCACTGGTGCGGCAGATCCAAGCAATATCCCTGGTGTTAAGTCAAGGCTTGAAAAAAGTCGTCCTGGTTAAAGCGGGTGGCGGTACAACGGTGTGACGACGGGCGGAGGCAGAGGTGCGGGAGCAGAGCGAGGACGAGCTGTTGGCGCGGCTGCCCGAATGGATCTGGGGGACGCCGTACGTCGGCAGGCGCTTCCCCGGCTCCCGGGCGGTCGCCGGGAAGCCGGGCCTCGCCGAGGGCGCCAACTGTCAGCTCTTCGCCTATGAGGTACTCCGGTACTACTCCCTGACGGTCCCCGACTGGCGGTCGAGCGACCTGTGGGACGACACCGGACTCACCGAACGGGTCGCGCGCGCCCGGCCGTTGGACCTGGCGCTCTTCAACGCGACCGACGACGCGTGGGGCGCGCACGTCGGTGTGGTCGTGGGGGAGGGCCGGGTCCTGCACCTCAGCGCCGAGGCGGCGCGTCCGGCCGTGTGGGACATGGCGGACTTCGCCGCCCGGGACCGGTATCGCACGCTCATCGGCTTCAAGCGGGTCCTGCGGCGGCCGTGAGCCGCCCGCCCAGCTCCCGGGCCCTGCGGACGAACGCCTCGTGCAGGTCGTCGGCCGCGCGGGGCACCGAGTCCGCCCTGCGGCGCTGCAGCATCAGCACCACCCGCGTGGAGTCGTCGTCCAGCGGCCGGTAGGTGATCGCGCCGCGTCGCTCCAGCGGATCGTCCATCACGCTGAAGTCGGGCAGGACCGTCGCGCCCAGGCCTTCCGCGACCATCAGCTTGCCCATCTCGGCGCCGTCCGTGGAGTACGAGAAGGACGGGGCATGGCCCTCCAGAAGCCGGTGGAGGTAGCGGTGCATGACGTATCCGGTACGCATCGCGATCAGCGGCTCGTGCCCGGCGAGGAGGTCGGCCGCCGAGACCGTGTCCCGTGCGGCGAGGGGGCTGTCCGGGCGTAGGCACAGCACCGGTCGTCCGCGCAGCAGTTCGGTGGTCTCGAAGTCGGCGGGCAGGTCGTCGCCGTCGAGATGGTTCACCAGGCCCAGGTCGAAGCCGCCCTCCGAGAGGGCCCGGTGGATGTCCGACTGTTGGGCGCCGACCACCTCGACCTGCGTCAGCGGATGCGTCGCACGGAACTCCCGGACCGTGGGGATGAGTAACGGCACGGTCGCCGCGTTCACTGTGCCGACGCGGACCATACGGCTGATGCGGTGCTGTTCGCCGGCAGCGTCCCGCAGTCGGTCGACGGCGTCCAGCACGTTGATGATGTGCGGCAGCAGGTCCCGCCCCTCGGCGCTCATCCTCGCGCCGGTCCGCTTGCGTTCCAGCAGGTCGACGCCGAGTTCGCGTTCCAGGTTCCGTACGGTCTCGCTGAGCGCGGGCTGGGAGAGGTGGAGTTCCTCGGCGGCCCGGCGCAATGATCCGAGCCGGGTGACCGCCGCGATGTATTCCAGCTGCTCTATTCGCACCCCAGCAGAATGTGGTCGCCGGATGGCCGTGTTCAAGGGTTTCCCTGTCACACCTTCGTGAAATTCACCGGTCCGGTATGCGAGACCGGTCGGCTATTCCTTGACGGTCCGGACGGGGGGCTGCGACGATCGACGACATGAAGATGCGACCGGACCTCACGCGGCGACGCCACGTCGACCTCGCGCGTGTCTCCAGTTCCTTCTGTTGTAGCGAAGCCTGACGATCCCGACGGTAGGGTCCCCTTCGCACAGACCAGCCCGCCCGCGGTGAATTCTCCCGCGCGGCACCTCTCTGTGTTTTCCGGCACCTGCCGTCCCCCTTTCGCCGCCCGCATTCCCACGGAATAGCCGGGCCCGTAATTCGTCATGCCCTCGTATCGAAACCGGGAGTTCTCCGTGCCCGAAACGGAATCCGCAACCGACACCCCCACAGACACCACCGCCGAACCCGTCCGCTTCGCCTACTGGGTCCCCAACGTCAGCGGCGGCCTGGTCACCAGCAAGATCGAGCAGCGCACCGACTGGGGTTACGACTACAACCGCGAACTCGCCGTCCTCGCCGAGAACAACGGCTTCGACTACGCGCTCAGCCAGGTCCGTTACATGGCCAGCTACGGCGCCGAGTTCCAGCACGAGTCGACCAGCTTCAGCCTCGCCCTGCTCCTGGCCACCGAACGACTGAAGGTCATCGCCGCCGTCCATCCGGGCCTGTGGCACCCGGGCGTCCTCGCCAAACTGGGCGCCACCGCCGACCACCTCTCGAAGGGGCGCTTCGCGGTCAACGTCGTCAGCGGCTGGTTCAAGGGCGAGTTCACCGCCCTCGGCGAACCGTGGCTGGAGCACGACGAGCGCTACCGCCGCTCCGAGGAGTTCATCCGCGCACTGCGGCAGATCTGGACCGAGGACCACACCGAACTCGCCGGTGACTTCTACCGGTTGAGGGACTTCTCGCTGAAGCCGAAGCCCCTCAACACCCCCGACCGCCCACACCCGGAGATCTTCCAGGGCGGCAACTCCACCGCCGCCCGCGCCATGGCGGGGCGGGTCTCCGACTGGTACTTCTCCAACGGCAAGGACTTCGACGGCGTCACCGAGCAGCTCGCGGACGTCCAGAAGGCCGCGACCGAAGTCGGGCGCAAGGCACCGAAGTTCGGCCTCAACGCCTTTCTGATCGCCCGCGACACCGAGGCAGAGGCCCGCGACACCCTGCGTGAGATCGTCGCTCAGGCCGACAGCGAGGCCGTCGAGGGCTTCGGCGCCGCCGTGAAACAGGCCGGCCAGTCCACCGCCGACGGCAAGGGCATGTGGCAGGACTCCAGCTTCGAAGACCTCGTCCAGTACAACGACGGCTTCCGTACGGGGCTGATCGGCACCCCGGAGCAGATCGCCGAGCGAATCGTCGCCTACAAGCGACTCGGCGTCGACCTTCTCCTCCTCGGCTTCCTGCACTACCACGAGGAGGTCGAGTACTTCGGCCGCCGAGTGCTGCCCCTCGTACGCGAACTGGAAGCCCAACTGCCGCAGTTCAAGGCCCAGTCCGTGTCCGTCCACGCCTGACCGCACTCTCTCCGTCCGCACCGCACTGCGAAGAAAGAGGTCGACAAGCATGAGCACCGTCACCCCCACCGACTGGCAGACCCGCCCCGCTCCGGAGACCGCTGAGGACTGGATCGCCCGCGCCGCCGCAGTAGCCGCCGTTCTCGCCACCGACGCCGCCGAGCGCGACCGGGCCGGCGCGACCCCGTACGCGGAGGTCCAGCTCCTCAAGGACTCCGGCCTGGTCACCCTGCTCGGACCGACCGAGCACGGCGGCGGAGGCCAGGACTGGCCCACCGCCTATCGGGTCATCCGCGAGGTCGCCAAAGCCGACGGTTCCATCGGCCAGCTCCTCGGCTACCACTATCTGTGGAACTGGGCCGCCCGCCTGGTCGGCACCCGCGAGCAGTGGGAGCACGTCGAGGCAGAAGCCGCCAAGGGCCGCTGGTTCTTCGGTGGCGCCGTCAACCCGCGGGACAAGGACGTCGTGGTCACCGAGGACGGCGACGACCTCCTCTTCACCGGCCACAAGTCCTTCTCCACCGGCAGCAAGGTCTCCGACGTCACCGTCCTCGAAGGCGTCTTCGAGGGCACCGACCGGCACGTCTTCGCGATCGTGCCCTCCGACAGCGAGGGCCTGACCTTCCATGACGACTGGGACAACATCGGCCAGCGTCTCACCGAGAGCGGCAGCGTCACCCTCGACCGGGTCCGCACTCCCTGGGCGAGCGCCGCCGGGTACGTCGACAAGGAGTTCCAGCCGCGGATCTACAACACCCTCAACGTCCCCACCATCCAGCTGGTCTTCGTCAGCTTCTACGTCGGCATCGCCGCCGGGGCCCTGGAGACCGCGGCGACCTACACCCGCACCAAGGCCCGCTCCTGGCTGCACGGCGGCCATGAGCGCGCGGTCGACGAGCCGTACGTCATCGACACCTATGGCGACCTCACCGCGAAGCTCTGGGCGGTCGAGGCGCTCGCCGACGCCGTCGCCGCCGAGGGACAGAAGCTGCACGAGAACCCCGATGCCGTCACCGAGCAGACGCGCGGCGACTTCGAGGTCAGGGTCGCCGCCGCCAAGGCCCGTGCCACGGACGTCGCCCTGGAGATCGGCAACCGGATCTTCGAGGTGACCGGTGCCCGCTCCACCGCCGGCTCCGAAGGTCTCGACCGGTTCTGGCGCAACATCCGCACGCACTCCCTCCACGACCCGGTCGCCTACAAGCGGCGCGAGGTCGGCCGCTGGGTACTCGAGGGCGAACTGCCCGAACCCACCTGGTACTCCTGACCGCTCGCCGGGGCGCCTCCGTCGGGAGGCGCCCCGCATCGCAGAAAGAGGGCCCATGGCCACCGTCCTGTCCGTCTCCGGCAGCCCCTCCGTCTCCTCCCGCACCGCCAAACTCCTGCGCCACCTGGACACCCGGCTGGCCGCGCAGGGGCACAAGGTGATTCCGCTCGACGTCCGCACGATTCCGGCGGAGGCCCTGCTCGGCGCCGACTTCAAGCACCCCGCCATCGTGGAGGCGACCGAGCTCTTCGCCCGCGCCGACGGCGTCGTCATCGGCACGCCCGTCTACAAGGCTGCCTACTCCGGTGTCCTCAAAGCCCTCCTCGACCTGCTCCCGCAGTACGCGCTCACCGGTAAGACCGTGCTGCCGCTGGTCACCGGAGGCAGTACCGCGCACGTCCTCGCCCTCGACTACGCGCTCCGCCCCGTCCTCAACTCCATGGGCGCCGCGCACATAGTCCAGGGCTGGTTCACCCTCGACAAGGACATCACGACGGGCGAGGACGGCAGCATCACCGTGGCGCCGGGCACCGCCGAGGCCCTGGCCCAGGTGGTCGACCAGTTCTCGGCCGCTCTCGGCCGCACGCCCCTGCTGGCCGCGGCAGGCTGACACCATGACCGCCAAAGTGATCGCCGACGACGTCGAGGCGCTGGCCGTCGCCGCCGCGCTCGCCGACGAGTTCCGCGCCGGTGCCTCGGCGCGGGATGCCGAACGAAGGCTCCCGCGAAAGGAGTTGGAACGGCTCTCGGCCTCCGGACTGCTCGCCGTCACCGTGCCCGCCGCGCACGGTGGCGCCGACGTACGCCAGGAGACCCTCGCGGAGATCTTCCGGCTGCTGGCCTCCGCCGATGCCAGCCTCGCGCAGATCCCGCAGAACCACTTCGTGTACGTGAACGTGATACGCCGTCAGGGCACCGTACGACAGCAGGAGTTGTTCTTCGCCGAAGTCCTGGCCGGGCGCCGCTTCGGCAACGCGCAGTCGGAAGCGGGCACCAAGCACGTCCAGGACATCCGCACCCGCCTGGAGCCCCGGCCGGACGGCTCCTACGCGCTCACCGGCGTCAAGCACTACTCCACCGGCGCGCTCTTCGCCGACTGGATCCCCGTCCTCGCCCGGGCCGAGGACGACAACCTGCACGTCGCGTACGTCCCACGGGAGGCCGCCGGGGTCACGGTCGTCGACGACTGGGACGGCATGGGGCAGCGTACGACGGCCAGCGGCACCGTCCGCCTGGACGGCGTGGCAGTCCCCGCGGACCGGGTCGTGCCCCACCACCTCACTTTCCAGGGCCCCCAACTCCACGGCGCCGTCGCACAGTTGCTGCACGCCGCCATCGATGCGGGGATCGCCGCGGGCGCGCTCGCCGAGGCCGTCGAGTTCGTCCGCACCAAGAGCCGGCCGTGGTTCGAGAGCGGATTCGACACCGCGGCCGAGGATCCGCTGCTCATCCAGCGCTTCGGTGAACTCGCCGTCCAGGTGCGGGCGTCTGAGGCGCTGCTCGGCGCGGCGGCCCGCGCGGTCGACGCGGCCGGCGAGGACCTCAACGACGACTCGGCTGCCGAGGCGTCGATCGCGGTGGCCGCAGCCAAGGTGCACACCGCCGCCACCGCCGTGGAAGTGGCGGACGCCCTCTTCGAGGTTTCCGGCACCCGCTCAGCCCTCAACTCCCTCAATCTGCACCGGCATTGGCGCGACGCCCGGACCCACACCCTGCACGACCCGGCTCGCTGGAAGATCCAGCACATCGGCCGTTACGTGCTCAACGGCGTGTTGCCCCCTCGGCACGGCCTGCTCTGAACGGAGACCTCACGTGTCCCTCACCTTCCACTGGTTCCTGCCCACCAACGGTGACAGCCGGCATGTCGTCGGCGGCGGCCATGGCACCCCGGCCACCGTCTCGGGACGGGACCGGCCGCCGACGGTCGCGTATCTGAGCCAGATCGCCCGTGCCGCCGAGGACCTGGGCTTCGTCGGCGCGCTCACGCCCACCGGCGCCTGGTGCGAGGACGCCTGGCTGACCACCGCGATGGTCAGCCGGCACACCGAACGGCTCAAGTTCCTGGTCGCCTTTCGGCCCGGCTTCGTCTCGCCCACCCTCGCCGCACAAATGGCGTCCACCTTCCAGCGGCAGACCGGCGGACGGTTGCTGCTGAACGTGGTGACCGGCGGCGAGAGTCACGAGCAGCGTGCCTACGGCGACTTCCTCGACAAGGACGCCCGCTACCGCCGTACCGGCGAGTTCCTCCAGATCGTCCGGGACCTGTGGGACGGCAAGACCGTGGACCTGGCGGGCGAACACCTCAAGGTCGAGGACGCCAAGCTCGCCCGTGTACCCGACCCGGTTCCCGAGATCTACTTCGGCGGCTCCTCACCCATCGCCGGGGAGATCGCCGCCCGTCACGTGGACGTCTACCTCACCTGGGGCGAGCCGCCGGCGCAGGTCGCCGAGAAGATCGCGTGGGTGCGCGGCCTCGCCGAGAAGGAGGGCCGGAGCGTCCGCTTCGGGATCCGGCTGCACGTCATCACCCGTGACACCTCCGAGCAGGCCTGGGCCGAGGCCCACAAGCTCCTCGACGGCTTCGACCCGGAGACGGTGAAGTCCGTCCAGGCCGGGCTCGGGCGCAGCGAGTCCGAGGGCCAGCAGCGGATGCTGGCACTGCACGGCGGCAGCCGCGACGGACTGGAGATCCACCCCAACCTGTGGGCCGGGATCGGGCTGGTCCGCGGCGGCGCGGGCACGGCTTTGGTGGGCAGCCACGACGAGGTCGCCGAGCGCATCGCCGAGTACCACCGCCTCGGCATCGATGAGTTCGTGTTCTCCGGCTATCCGCATCTGGAGGAGGCGTACTGGTTCGGCGAGGGCGTCCTGCCGCGCCTCGCCGCGCAGGGCCTGTGGCAGCACCCGTTCGCGAGGCAAGCCGCTCCGGCGGCACAGGTGCCCTTCGCGAGCTGACTCAGCCGGGCGAGCCGAGCGAGGCGAGGTGCGCCGTGCGCACCTCGGCCCCCGGCGAGCCGCATCGGGGGAGAGGGCCGCAGACCGGGCTGCTCACGCGCCTCGGTGAACGCGAACAGCGCCTCGTCCCTCTCCGTCACTCCGGCCGGCAGCATCACGTCGCTGAGCCCCCATCCCGTGCACCAGGGCACCGTCCCGTCGAAGCGCCGGCCGTCGCGCTCACGGGTGACCCGGACGGTGCAAGCGTCCCTCACACGCTGAGCGCCTCCCGCACCGACCGCTCCGCCTCCTGTCCGCCCTCGCCGGCGGACGTGACCCGCCCTGCCTCCAGGACGTAGTACCGCTGCGCCGCCCGCATCGCGAAGCCGACGTGCTGCTCGACCAGGAGGACGGAGAGCCCGCCGCGCGCGGCGAGGGCGAGGATCGTCTCCTCGATCTCGGCCACCACGGAGGGCTGGATGCCCTCGGTGGGCTCGTCGAGGAGGAGCAGCCGAGGGCCCGTCACCAGGGCGCGCGCGATGGCGAGTTGCTGACGCTGGCCACCGGAGAGCAGCCCGGCACGCCGGCCCGAGAGGGTCCGCAGCGCGGGGAACAGATCCAGCGCCTCGGCGACCGCCTCCTTGCCGCGCGGTCGCCCGTCGGCGACCAGCTGGAGGTTCTCCGCGGTCGTGAGGTGCGGGAAGGCCTGCTGCCCCTGGGGGACGTACGCCATACCGCGGGCCACCCGCTCATGGGGCTTGCGGCGGGTGATGTCCTCACCGTCGAGACGGACGGTGCCGCTCTGCGGGGTGAGCAGTCCGACGGCGGTGCGCAGCAGGGTGCTCTTGCCGGCGCCGTTGTGTCCAAGCACAGCTGTCACGCCGTCGTGCGGGACCTCGACAGAGACCCCGTGCAGGACGGAACTGCGGTGGTAGCCGACGCGTACGTCGTCGATCTCCAGCATCATGTCCGCTCACGCCTCCCGCACGGCGACGCCCGCGGAGGCCTCGCTGACCGGAGCCTCACCGGCAGGAGCCTCACCGAGAGGACCCTCACCGACGGGACCTTCGCCGATCGGGGGCTCGGCGGTCGGTGTATCGGCCGCGTGCCCGAGATACACCTCCTGCACCTTCGGATCCGCCTGCACCTCGGCCACCGTCCCCTCGCTCAGCACCTTGCCCGCGTGCAGCACACTGACGCTGCGGGCGAAGGAGCGCATGAAGTCCATGTCGTGCTCGATGACCACGACGGTCCGCTCCTGGCTGATGAGCTCCAACAGCTCACCGGTGGCCTGCCGTTCGTCATGGCTCATGCCCGCCACCGGTTCGTCGAGCAGCAGCAGCCGTACGTCCTGGACGAGCAGCATCCCGATCTCCAGCCACTGCTTCTGACCGTGCGCGAGCGTCCCGGCCGGGCTGTCGGCGAGCTCGGTGAGGCCCACCGTGTCCAGCGCGCGGGCGACGGGCTCCGGTACCCCCTTGCGGCGGCGCAGCATCGTCAGCATGCCCCGGCCCGCGCCCGCCGCGATGTCCAGATTCTGAAGGACCGTCAACTCGTCGAAGACCGTGGCGGTCTGGAAGGTCCGGCCGATCCCCGAGCGGGCGATCCGGTGCACGCTGCGCCCGAGGATGTCCTCGCCCCCGAAGCGCACCGACCCCTGAGCCTTCACCAGTCCGGTGACGGCGTCGACCAGGGTCGTCTTGCCCGCGCCGTTCGGCCCGATCAGGAAACGCAGATCTCCCGGGCGCACGTCGAGGTCGACTCCGTCCACGGCGGTGAAACCGTCGAAGGTCACCCGCAGTTGGCGTATCTCAAGACCTGAAAGCTCACTCATACCGGTTCTCCCACTGGACGGGCGGGCGCCTTCTCGTCGATTCCCTGCTCGTCGGCGGCCGATCGGGAGGATCCGCGGCGGCGTCGCACGATGCCTACCAACGAGGCGAGCCCCCCGGGCAGGAATGCCAGGGCGACGATGAACAGCAGCCCCTGGAAGTAGGTCCAGGCAGCGGGGAACTCCTCCGACAGCGCCGTCTTGGCCCAGGCGACACCGACCGCGCCGAGCACCGCGCCCACCAGGCTCGCCCGGCCGCCGACCGCCGCGCCGATGACCAGCTCGATGGACGGCACGATCCCGATCAGCGCGGGGGAGATGATCCCGACCGCGGGCACGAACAGCGCTCCCGCGAGTCCGGCCATGCCCGCCGCCACGACGTACGCGACGAGCTTCACGTTCGCCGGGTCGTATCCGAGGAACCGGACCCGCTCCTCGGAGTCCCGTACGGCTACGAGGAGTTCGCCGTACCGGCTGTGGATCAGCTGGCGGGCCAGCGCGATCAGGAGGAGCAGGACCGCGGCGATGATGAAGTACACCATCCGCTGGTTGACCGGGTCGTCGAGGTCGTAGCCGAAGAAGCCCTGGATGTCGGTGAGTCCGTTGGTGCCGCCGGTCGTGGCCTGCTGGCCGATCAGCCAGATGGCGAAGGCGGCGGCCAGGGCCTGGCTGAGGATCGCGAAGTAGGCGCCCTTCACCCGGCGCCGGAAGATGAACGAACCGAGGATCGCCGCGACGGCCATCGGCAGCAGCACGGTCGCCGCGATCGCGAAGACCGGATTGGCGAACGGCCGCCACCACCAGGGGAGTTCGGTGGCGGTGCCGTACAACTGCATGAAGTCGGGGAGGTTGCCCGGCCCCGCGTCCGCGATCTTCAGATGCATGGCCATGGCGTAGCCGCCGAGTCCGAAGAAGACGCCCTGCCCGAGCGTCAGCAGTCCGCCGCGGCCCCAGGCCAGGCAGATGCCCACGGCGACGATCGCGGTGCACAGGTATTTGGCGAGCAGCCCGAGCCGGAAGTCGGACAGCGCGAGCGGGGCCACGGCGAAAAGCACCACGGCGCCCACGGCGAAGCCCGCCGCGGGGCGCAGGGCGGTGAACCGGCCCTTGATGCCGGGGAGTTGTTTCGAAGCCGGGGGAGTGGTGGTCATACGAGACTCCTCGTACGCAGTGTGTACAGCCCCTGGGGCCGCCACTGGAGGAACGCGACGATGGCCACCAGGACCAGCACCTTCGCGACGCTGACGGTGGTGGAGTACTCCAGTACCGACTGCAGCACGCCGAGTACGAAGGCGACGATCACGGTGCCCTTGAGCTGTCCGATGCCGCCGACCACGATCACCAGGAAGGCGTCGATGATGACGTTGGTGCCCATCGTCGGCCCGATCGGACCGACCAGTGTCAGGGCGACCCCGGCGACCCCGGCGAGACCGGACCCGATGAAGAACGCGGTGCGGTCGACGCGTTCGGTGGAGATGCCGGACACCTCGGCCAGGTCCCGGTTCTGCACGACGGCGCGGATGCGGCGGCCGAGCGGGGTGAGCCGCAGTGTCAGCGCCAGCGCGAGGACCGCCGCCAGCGCCAGCCCGAGGATGAACAGGCGGCTGTTGGCGAACGTGAGCGGGTCGTCGCCGCCGATGACGGTGATGTTCCCGGTGAGAACGTCGGGCGCGCGGGTCTGCACATTGGGCGCGCCGAAAATGTCACGGGCGAGTTGCTGGAGCATCAGGGAGACGCCCCATGTGACGAGAAGTGTGTCCAGTGGCCGGAGGTAGAGGCGGCGAATGAGCAGCCATTCAAGGAGCGCGCCGAGCGCCCCCGACACGAGAAAGGCGACGGGCAGCGCGACAATCAGTGAAATCCCTGCGCCGGAAATGGACTTCTGAAGGACATAGGTGGTGTAGGCGCCGGCCATGATGAACTCGCCGTGGGCCATGTTGATGACATTCATCTGGCCGAAGGTGAGTGAGAGGCCGAGCGCGATGAGCAGCAGAACGGCACCGATGCTGACGCCGGTGAACATCTGCCCGAGGATCACGGTCATGCGGCGACTCCGAGGAGGCGGGACGCGGGGGCCACTTCGCGAAGGGCCCCCGCGAGCGATGATCAGGAGAGGCCGGCGGCCCAGTCGTAGCCCTTGAGGTACGGGTCCGGCTTGATGGGCTTGCCGGAGTCCCAGACCTGCTTGATCAGCCCGTCGCCATCGATCCTGCCGATGCGGGCGGTCTTGTAGATGTGCTGGCTGGCGCCGTCCACGGTGACCTTGCCCTCGGGCGCGTCGAAGGTGATGCCGTCGGAGGCGGCCTTGACCTTCTCGGGGTCGAACGACTTCGCCTTCTCGACCATCGCCTTCCACAGGTAGACCGAGGTGTACGCGGCCTCCATCGGGTCACTGGTCGGCTTGTCCTGGCCGTACTTGTCCTTGTAGGCCTTGACGAACTTGGTGTTCGCCGCGCCCGGAGTCGTCTGGTAGTAGTTCCAGGCCGTCAACTGGCCCTCCAGGTACTGCGCGCCGATCGACTTGACCTCTTCCTCGGCGATCGACACGGAGATGACCGGCATGCCCTGGGCGGTCAGGCCCGCGGACTTGTACTCCTTGAAGAAGGCCACGTTCGAGTCGCCGTTGAGGGTGTTGAACACCGCGTCCGCCTTCGACGCCTTCACCTTGTTGGCGATGGTGCTGAACTCCGTGGAGCCCAGCGGCGCGTAGTCCTCGCCCAGCACCGTCATGCCGTTGGCCTTGGCGTACGCCTTGATCTCCTTGTTGGCGGTGCGCGGGAAGACGTAGTCGCTGCCGACCAGGTAGATCTTCTTCCTGCCCTGGCTCTTGAGGTAGTCGAGTGCGGGGATGATCTGCTGGTTGGTCGTCGCGCCCGTGTAGAAGATGTACGGAGACTCCTCGAGCCCCTCGTACTGCACGGGGTAGAACAGCAGCGACTTGTTCTTCTCGAAGACCGGCTTGACCGCCTTGCGGCTCGCGGAGGTCCAGCAGCCGAAGGTGGCCGCTACCCGGTCCTCCGAGATCAGCTTCTGGGCCTTCTCGGCGAACGTCGGCCAGTCGGAGGCGCCGTCCTCGCTGATCGGCTTGATCTGCTTGCCGAGCACCCCGCCCGAAGCGTTGATCTCCTCGATCGCCAGCTTCAGCGAGTCCCGTACGGTCACCTCGCTGATCGCCATCGTGCCGGACAGCGAGTTGAGCAGTCCGACCTTGACGGTGTCGCCGCTCACGTCCGCCTGTGCGGCCTTGTCGGACGTACCGCCCGCGTCGGTCTTCGCGCCGCACGCGGAGAGCGCGACGACCGCCGCGAGTGCGGCGGCGCCGGCCATCACCCGGCGCCGGAGTCGACGTGAATCGCTTGAACCGGTCGAACAACTGGAACCGCTTGAACCACTTGAACCGATGGACAAAGGAACCCCCTCGGGCTGTGGAGGAGACGACCTCCTGAAGTGCGGTCCACAGCCTCAAGTGACCCTGTTTCCAAGGTGTTTCGCGATACTTTCCCGGCGGTATCTTCCCGCTCTCATGGAGTGAACGCAGGAAAATTCTGGGGCAACAGAAAATGCCCCGAGCCGAATTCGTGACCCGAATTCACAATTCGCCCGAGGCATTCTAGTTACTTCCTGGGGGAAGTATCTTGGCGAGGATGCGGTCATGTCAAGGGTGGGAACCGTGAAGGTCGAGCTGGGCGACCACGTCGAAGCCGACACCGTCCGCCCGTGCCAGGTAGATGCGTTGGCGGACATGACCGTCCCGCAGGCGGAGCAGCCCGCGCGGGCCCTCGTACGACACTGTCTCGGCCGCCGCCCCGATCGCCGAAACGTCGAGAGCCCGGGCCTGCCCGATCAGCGCGGCCAGCAACAGCACGCCCTCGTAACAGGATTCGCCGAGGCTCCCCAGGGCCGGTGCCTCGATGCCGAACCGTCCGGCGTACTGGCCGTGGAAGTCCAGGGTGTCCTGGTTCGCCAGCGAGGCGAAGAATCCCGCGGTGCTGTAGAGGTCGACCGTGGCCGTCGGGCCGCTCGCCATCAGCATGTTCTCGTCCATGAGCGTACTCAGCCGCAGGCAGCGTGTGTCGAGACCAGCGGCCGCGAACGCCCGGTTGAAGCGGACCGCGTCGCTGCCGACGAGCAGCATGAGGACGCCGTCCGCATCCGACCGCTCGACGCGGCGCATTACGGCGTCGAAGTCATGTGTGCCCAGGGGGAGATAGACCTCTCCCTGGATCCTGCCGCCGGCCTCCCGCGCGTAGCGGTGTGCGGCCCTGGCCGTACGGCGGGGCCACACATAGTCGTTGCCCACCACGAACCAGCGCCGCACCCCGCGCTCATGGGCCAACAAGCCCATCGCGGGCCGTAGTTGATCGCGAGGAGTCTCGCTGGTGAGGAACACACCCGTGGTGTTCTCGCCACCCTCGTACAGTGCGGTGTAGACGTACGGCACCCGATGGGCGATCCTCGGCGCCAAGGCCTGCCGCACCGAGGAGATGTGCCAGCCCGTGACGCCCTGTACGACTCCCAGGTTCACCAACGCCTCGACGTGGTCGGCGACTTCGCGCGGTCCGCGGCCGCCGTCGACGGGCAGCAGCCGCAGCTCCCTGCCGAGGACGCCGCCCGCGCGGTTGACCTCCTCGGCGGCAAGCTGCGCGCACAGTTCGCAGGTCGGTCCGAAGATCCCCGCCGATCCCTGCATGGGGAACACGAGCGCCACCCGGAACACGGAGTCGTCTGCCGTGAACCAGTCGGGCGGAGGCGGATCGTGCCGGAACATGGCGCCATGATTTCGGGTCCGCCCGGTGAACTCCAGTCTGTCTCATACCATGTACAGCCCCGGGACCGAGGAGCGCGATGCCCATCCCAACCCAGCGTCAGCCCCAGGATCTGGCGCACCTCCTGACGCGTGCCGAGCGGCTGGTCGCGCGCCGGCTCCAGAGCGTGCTCGACGAGGACGGCTGCTCGCTCGACGCGTGGCGGGTGCTCGCCCTGCTCGGTGACGGTCAAGGGCATCACATGACGGCGATTGCCGAGGCCGCGTTCCTGCCGCCCCCGACGCTGACGAAGCTCGTCGACCAGCTCGTCGACCAGAACCTCGTCCACCGCCGGGTCGACCCGCTCGACCGGCGCCGCATCCTCGCGTACCTCACCCCGCGCGGTCAGACGTACTGGCGGCGCCTGGACCGCGAGGTCCGCGCCCATGGGCCGGTGCTGAGTGACGGCGACGACGAGCTGCTGCGGGCCCTGCTGGGACGCCTGGTGGACACGCTCGACGGGGCAGGCGCCGACACAGCCCTCTGAGACTCTCCGGATCGCTATGGTCGCAGAGAGTGCTTTCGTGTGCCCGGAATTTATTCGGGCACACGAAAGGTTGGCATATACATCCAGCTGTTGCATGCGGCTCTACCAGCTATCGAGTACGTCGCGCGGTGGCCCCACCCGTCCGCGCCAGACCAGCGAGGCATCGTGAACCAGTCCACCCCCGAGCAGCCGGCCGACGTCGTCTCCCGGCTGCGCTCCACCTTCCGCTCCGGCCGGACCAAGCCCGTCGAATGGCGCAAGACCCAGCTGCGTCGGCTGCGCGAGCTGCTCACCACGCACGGTGAGGACATCGCCGCCGCCCTCCACGCGGACCTCGGTAAGAGCTCCACGGAGGCCTTCCGCACCGAGATCAACTTCACCGTGCGCGAGATCGACCACACCCTGGACCATCTCGACACCTGGCTGCGCCCCGAGCCCGCCCCGGTCCCGGCACACCTCGGCGACGACGCCACGGCTTGGACGCAGTACGACCCACTGGGCGTCGTCCTGGTCATTGCTCCCTGGAACTACCCGGTTCAGCTTCTGCTCACCCCGCTGCTCGGCGCCCTGGCCGCGGGCAACGCGGTGGTCGCCAAGCCGAGTGAGCTGGCCCCCGCCACGTCCGCCGTGCTGGCCCGGCTGCTGCCGCAGTACCTCGACACCGACGCTGTCGCCGTTGTCGAGGGCGCCATTCCGGAGACCACGGCCCTGCTGGCCGAGCGCTTCGACCAGATCTTCTACACCGGCAACGGCACGGTCGGCCGCATCGTGATGCGCGCCGCCGCCGAGCACCTCACGCCCGTCGCCCTCGAACTGGGAGGCAAGTCCCCTGCGTTCGTCGACCGCGGCACCGATCTGGCCGTCGTCGCCGACCGGCTCGTCCGCGGCAAGTTCCTCAACGCCGGGCAGACCTGCGTCGCACCCGACTACGTCCTGACCGACCCCGAGACGGCCCGCGCTCTGGAGCCCGAGCTCGTCCGGGCGGTCGAGACGGTCTTCGGTGCCGAGCCGAAGAAGTCCACCGAGTTCGGACGGATCATCAACGAACGGCACTTCGACCGGCTCAGCTCGCTGCTCGGCTCCGGGCGCGTGGTCACCGGCGGCGACAGTGACCGCTCCGTCAAGTACATCGCGCCGACCGTCCTGGGCGACGTCGATCCCAAGTCGCCGGTCATGGCGGAGGAGATCTTCGGCCCGATCCTGCCGATCATCACGGCGGCGGACCTCGATGAGGCCATCGGCTTCATCAACGACCGCGACAAGCCGCTGGCCATGTACGTCTTCACCGAGTCGGACACCACCCGGCGGCGGCTCGCCGACGAGACCTCGTCCGGCGGCCTCGGCTTCGGACTGCCGCTCGCCCATCTGACCGTCTCCGACCTGCCGTTCGGCGGGGTCGGGGAAAGCGGCATGGGCAGCTACCACGGGCGCTACTCGATGGAGACGTTCAGCCACCGCAAGGCGGTGCTGGAGAAGCCGCTCGGCTGATGCGGGCTGCGGGCTGCGGGCTGCGGGCTGCGGGCGGTGGGAGGCGGGCAGTGGCCCGGGCCGGTGGTGAACCGGCCCGGACCACCGTGCTGTTCAAGTGTCGGAAGTGTCCCGCAATAAATGGATTTCGTTGGCTTTGATCAATTGTCGCCGGATGCCCCGGAGTTCACCCGTCAACGGTTGTCGGATCCACCTGGTCTATACCTTGACTGGTACAGACCAATACGGTTGAGTGTGCCTCCACACCCCCCACCACGGCCGCTCCCGACGCCGTGTCCGGTCCCACGGGCGCGTGCTCACAAGGCTCTGCTTCGCTTTGCTCTTGGTCGGGTGCGGCCGTGCTCCGAAGAGGAGTTGATCCTGTGTCGAGACGCCGCATCTCCGCAGTCATGGCCGCAGTCATCATCGGAACCGCCGCACCGGCACTGTTGCCGGCCACGAGCGCTTCCGCCGCGGCCTGTTCGAGCTACTCCAGTTGGGTAGCCGGCAAGGCGTACGTCACCGGCAACATCGTCCGCTACACCGACGGCAAGGCCTACATCGCCGAGCACGACAACCCGGGCTACGACCCCACCGTCAGCACCTGGTACTGGGAGCCCTACGCCTGCGACAGCGGCACCGGGACCCCCGCTGCCAGCTTCGTCGTCACCGAGGCGCAGTTCAACCAGATGTTCCCGAGCCGGAACTCCTTCTACACCTACAGCGGGCTGGTCGCCGCGCTGAGCGCCTACCCGGCGTTCGCCAACACCGGCAGTGACACGGTGAAGAAGCAGGAGGCCGCGGCCTTCCTCGCCAACGTGAACCACGAGACCGGCGGGCTCTACTACATCGTCGAGCAGAACACGGCCAACTACTCGCACTACTGCGACTGGGGCCAGTCCTACGGCTGCCCGGCCGGTCAGTCCGCGTACTACGGCCGCGGCCCGATCCAGCTCAGCTGGAACTTCAACTACAAGGCCGCGGGTGACGCGCTCGGCATCGACCTGCTGAACAACCCCTGGCTGGTGCAGAACGACGCCGCCGTGGCCTGGAAGACCGGCCTCTGGTACTGGAACACCCAGAACGGCCCCGGCACCATGACCCCGCACAACGCCATGGTCAACGGCGCGGGCTTCGGCCAGACCATCCGCAGCATCAACGGCTCGCTGGAATGCGACGGGAAGAACCCCGCTCAGGTCCAGAGCCGCGTCGACGCCTACAACCGCTTCGTCGGCATCCTCGGCACCACCGCCGGCGCCAACCTCTACTGCTGAGGTCGGCCACCTCACCTCAGTGAGGGTGTCCCATGAGGGACGGCACCATGAACACGTACACCTGTCCGTAGATCATGTGCGAAGCTGCCGTGATGACCTCAGCGAAGATCACCGCGGCAGCCGCGGGCACCTGGAAACTCGGCGATCTGCCCGTCAACCGCATCGGATTCGGCGCGATGCGGCTGACGGGCAGTGCGGCGTTTCACCTGGGCACACCGAGCGACCGCGCACGCTCGATCGCCGTGCTGCGGCGCGCGATCGACTTGGGCGTCAACCACATCGACACCGCCGCCTTCTACTTCTCCTCGCTGCGCTCCGCGAACGAACTGATCAACAGCGCGCTCACCCCGTACCCGGACGGCCTGGTCATCGCCGCGAAGGTCGGGCCGCACCGCGAGTACTCGGGGGAGTGGGGCACCGCCGCAAGGCCGGACCAACTGCGCGGCCAGGTCGAGGAGAACCTGCGGCAACTCGGCCGCGACCATCTGGACGTGGTGTATCTCCGCCGGATGCGGCAGGACTCCATAGCCGAGCACTTCGGGGCGCTGGCCGAACTGCGCGACGCCGGCCTGATCCGGCACCTCGCCATCTCCGACGTCACATCCAGACACCTCACCGAAGCACAGGCCATCGCACCCGTGGTGAGCGTGCAGAACAAGTACGGCCTCGACTTCCCGGACCCCGAAACCGACGCACTCGTGCGGGTCTGCGGGGAACAGGGCATCGCGTTCGTGCCCTTCTTCGCGATCGCGGGCAAGGGCGGCGCACAGGGCGCGAGCGGGGCCGATGACGGCGAGCTCCTCGCCGTCGCGCGGGCGCACGGCGCGTCTCCCGCGCAGGTCCGTCTCGCCTGGACCCTGCGGCAGGGCCCGCACGTACTCGCCATCCCCGGCACCGGCAACCCCGACCACCTCGCGGAGAACGTGGCCGCGGGCGCGCTCCGGCTCACCGACGACGAAACGACCCGCCTCGACGCCCACCACAGGCCAGGGGACTGAGGGCGATGCCGTTCTTCCGCCTTGCCGACCACCAGGGGGCGTAACCCGCCCCGGCGAGCGATGCCCCAAAGGCTGCTGTCCGCTGAACATCACCGGTGGTCAGTGGAGGGGAGTGCCCGGCGGCGCAGCAGCGTCGTGGCGATGGCGATCTGGGACGGCTCAAGTGCGCTTTTGCCGTCCTCGATGTCCCACAACGCGTTCTGCAGCACTCGACCGAGTGTCCAGCCGGTCGCCCGCTGCCGGTCCAGGTGGAGCGTCTCGGTCAGCACGTCGAATCGGCGGAGCACCGCGCGGGGCACATCTCCGGTGGCCACTACGTCGTCCCACCGGCTGTCCAGTGCGGGGAGCAGATCGAAGCCGGGGTCGCCTGCGAGCGGTTCGGGGTCGATGGCGAGCCACGGTTCACGCTGCCCGGCGAGAATGTTGTCGTAGTGCAGGTCCCAGTGCAGCAGGCGGTCGCCGGGTTCGTCGACCAGCTCGGCGACGGCAGACGCGCAGGTGTGCAGGAGCCGTTGCTCGGATGGGTTCCGCAGAACAAGCACCGCGCCTGGTACTTGGCCGAGCATTGCGGTGGCGATGTGGGCCAGGTTGCGCAAGCCCTTGGGCGCGGGCGCCGCGACAAGACGTGCCAGTAACTCTGCCAGGATCTGCAGGGCGGTGGTGTCGTCGGCCACAGACGACAGCGGGCGCGCCGCGTCCAGCCGTTCCAGCAGCTGGGTGCTGCTGACCGGGTCGTGGTCGAGCAGGCGCACCGCGCCGTTGCCGTTCCACGCTCGCAGACCGGTGGCCACCCCTGCGTTCTCTTCACTGGGCGGCTGGAGCTTGAGCACGGTCGGCATTCCGTCCGCGCGGATCACCGGCAGCACGAGCGAGGCCATGCCGTGCCCGGCAGGACCGTCCGGCCGCAGTTCCCAACGGTCCAGGAAGTCCGCGACCAACGCGGGCAGCGCGGCCAGCCAGGCGCGCCCGGGTGCATCGTCGGGCTTGCCGTACGACGCGACCAGCGCGTCGGGGACGTCGACGGAAAAGGGCACCTTCATGTGCGATGTCTCCTTCGTGGGCTCCGGATCCGGCGCAATGACACGAAGGAGTTCAGGTGGTGCCCGGCCGGCGGGCAGGAGTCAACGCATACCGCCACCCTGTCGATACCCCTCCCGCCCCAGCGGAGTCGAGGTCGGCAACGCACGCGCGAAAACGGGAGCACCGAACTCCGGAAACACGGTTCGGCCGGGTCAGCTCAACTGCTCGTGCAGGAAGGCCACCGTGCGCTGCCAGGCCAGCGCGGCCGACTCGGGGTCGTACACGCTGGGCCGTCCGTCATTGAAGAAGGCGTGCTGGGCGGGGTACAGGCGGATGTCCGGAGTGATGCCGGACTGCCGCTCGATCGCCGCGCTCATCTGCCCCAGGCTCTCCTTGGGAATACTGGCGTCGAGTTCGCCGTAATGACCCAGGATCTGTGCCTTGAGGCCGGAGTAGTCGTGCTCCGCGTCCGGGATCCCGCCGTAGAACGGCACCGCAGCGCTGACACGCTGGTCCGCACTTGCCAGGTACAGAACGAAGCCGCCGCCCATGCAGAAGCCGACCGAACCCACCGTGGCGGAGGTCACCTCGGGCAGCCCGAGGAGGTGGTCGACCGCGCCGGAGAGCAGCTCGACGCCGCGCGACACGGGAAGCTCCTTCATCATCCGCAGCGCTTCGTCCTTCTCGTGGGCGACATTGCCGCCGTACAGGTCCGGTGCGAGAGCCACGAATCCCTCCGCCGCCAGCCGGTCGGCGACATTCGCGATGTGATCGGTGAGGCCCCACCATTCCTGGATGACGATGACGCCGGGCCCCCGGCCGGAGGGCGGCAACGCGAGATAGCCGTGCGCGGTGGCCCCGGCGCTGGGGAACGTCACGTTCTGATGGGCGGGGGCTCCGGTCGACTTCGGCAGCTCGGACATGGCACTCAACTCCTGGGAAGGCAGCATCGGGTGGGGGTACGGCGGGACTGGCCCCGAGTCGATCTCCACCATGCCACGCGTGCTTGAGGTGCTTCCTCCCGGCCCGGCACCCAACTCTCGGTCACGCAGGCCGTCCCCACGGCTTGCAGGAGAAGGCCGTGGCGCGGGGTGAGCGGGGACCTCGCGGTGCTGGGTGGCTGCATGGTGGCCCTCTTCCGCCGCCGTATCCGGGCGGAGCCGCGGCGCCGACAGTGCGGAGCAGACGCCGGGAGCGAACCGTGCGACGGCGTACGCGGTGAGACTCAGCCAGCAGAGGCTGAAGAGCCAGCCGCCCAGGACGTCGGAGAACCAGTGAACGCCCAGGTAGGCACGGGACAGCCCGACCAGCACGGCCCAGCAGCCGATGAGCAGGGCGAGCGGCCTTCTGCCGCGCCCGGCCCGTGCGAGCACCGCGAGAATGAGCAACCCGCCGGTGACCGCGGACGTGGTGGTGTGGCCGGAGGGGAAGGACCAGCCGGTGGCGTGCGTGGCCCAGTCGGCTGTCGCGGGACGGGGTCGGGCCACCCAGGACATCACCCCGTACCGCACCGACTGCGCGGCGGCGAGGCAGCCGAGGCAGCCCGCGACAGCGATGATCCGCTGCCCGGCGGTGCGACCGAGGACGAACCCGGCCACGCCGACCAGGACGAACGGGATGATCCCTGTGCCGCTGTTCGTCACCAGACGTGCCAAGGCGACCGCGACAGCCGGACGGTGGCCCACGGACCACGAGGTGACGTCCTCGTCACCCAACAGAGTGGCGCCGCTCCGGCCGGACACGGTGAGCGCCAGCAGCACGAACGCGACCAGGCTTCCCACCGCGACGGAACCGGCGAGGTCCCTGGCGTCCTGGAGCGGCGGCGCGGTGCGCGGCGCTGCGGGCATCGGCGTGGACCCCTTCCGTGACGGCGCGCGGGCGCGGCGGACGACCGCATCCACGCTGACTACAATCCTGTAGACGATCGACGCAACTGTAGACGATCGCGGAGCCGGGATCGTTCCCGTGTCGCGAGCCACTCGATGAACGGCGGTCCGTCGATGTCCCGGTCCGGGATGCCGTACTATACGTGTTACGTATAACCCACGAGCGTGCCGGAGAGGTCCCGATGAGACGCGTCGCCCTGGTCACCCTTGTCGTCGACGACTACGACAAGGCGATCCGCTTCTACACCGAAGCCCTCGGATTCCGGCTGGTCGAGGACACACCACGGCCCGACGGCTCCCGCTGGGTCGTGGTCGAACCAGGTGCGGAAGGACAGGGAGGCCAGAACACCGGTCTTGTGCTGGGCCGCGCCAAGGACGAGGCACAGCGCGCGCGGATCGGTGACCAGACCGGCGGGCGGGTGGGCTTCTTCCTGCACACCGACGACTTCGCCCGCGACCACGCGCGGATGCGCGCCGCGGGAGTCACCTTCCTGGAGGAGCCGCGCCACGAACCGTACGGCTCGGTCGTCGTCTTCCAGGACCTGTACGGAAACCGCTGGGACCTGCTCCAGCCCGCCCCCACCGCCTGAGCCACCGAACGAACGAACCACCCGAGGAAACACACGCATGACCGCGCCCCGCATCGACATCGACACCATCCGCCGGCTCCCCAAGGCCGTCCTGCACGACCACCTCGACGGGGGCCTGCGCCCCGCCACCCTCGTGGAGCTCGCCGAGACGGTCGGCCACACCCTGCCCACCACCGACCCGCAGGCCCTGGCCGCCTGGTACTACGAGGCCGCCAACTCCGGGGACCTGGTGCGCTACATAGCCACCTTCGAGCACACCCTCGCCGTGATGCAGAGCCGCGAGGGCCTGCTGCGCACCGCCGAGGAGTACGTCCTCGACCTGGCCGCCGACGGCGTCGTCTACGGAGAGGTGCGGTACGCGCCGGAGCTGATGCTGAACGCCGGGCTCAAGCTGCCCGAGGTCGTCGAGACCGTGCAGGAGGGCCTGGCGGCGGGCATGGCCAAGGCGGCCGCCGCAGGCACTCCGGTGCGCGTCGGCACGCTGCTGTGCGGGATGCGGATGTTCGACCGCACCCGTGAGATCGCGGACCTCGCGGTGGCCTTCCGGGACGGTGGCATCGTCGGCTTCGACATCGCGGGCGCCGAGGACGGGTTCCCGCCCGCAGACCACCTGGCCGCCTTCGAGCACCTGCGCCGCGAGAACGTGCCGTTCACCATCCACGCCGGTGAGGCGCACGGTCTGCCCAGCATCCACCAGGCCCTCCAGGTCTGCGGCGCCCAGCGCATCGGCCACGGGGTCCGCATCACCGAGGACATCGTCGACGGCAAACTCGGCCGTCTCGCGGGCTGGGTCCGCGACCGCCGTATCGCCCTGGAGATGTGCCCGACGTCCAACCTCCAGACCGGCGCGGCGACCTCCATCGCCGACCACCCCATCACCACCCTGCGCGACCTCGGTTTCCGGGTCACCCTCAACACCGACAACCGTCTGGTGTCGGGCACCACGATGACCCGCGAGATGTCGCTCCTTGTCGAGGAGGCGGGCTGGACCGTCGACGACCTGCGCACGGTCACCGTCAACACGGTCAAGAGCGCGTTCCTCCCCTTCGACGAGCGCAACGCCCTTCTCCGTGACGTGGTGCTGCCCGGGTACGAGGCCGCGCTTCAGAGCAATCCGGTACGAGGTCGCGCGCTTGAGGCCGCGCTCTAGAACAATCCGGTACGAGGTCGCGCGCTTGAGGCCCGAGCTTCAGAGCAATCCGCGTACGTATGCTGCCTGGCCGACATGCTGAAGGTCGTCGGAAAGGACGCTCACCAGGCGCACGCCCAGGGTGACCGGCGGGTCCCAGTGCTCGTCCACGACGCGCTCGAAGTCCTTGGCGCCCAGTCCGCGGACGAAGCCCAGCGTCTGTTCGTGCACGGCGTCGTAGTAACCCAGCAGCAGGTCGCCCGACTCCACCCGGACCTGGGCGACCTGCCTGGCCGCGTGCCCGTACCCGGTGTCCCGATGGGGGAGACCCAGCGCGAAGCGGTCGGCCCAGCCCTGCGCGAGCCAGACCTGTTCGAACTCGGCCGCGTCGGCGACATGGTCGTCCTGGACGCGGGTGAGGTGCCAGATCAGCCAGGAGATCGAGTTGGCGCCGACGGCAGGAGGGGTGTTGAGGCGGTCCGGGGGCAGCCCGTCGACCGTGGCATGGACCTCTTCCTGGATGCGGCTGAACGCGTCGATGAGGATGTCCTTTGCATGCATGCGTCCACCATCGCGCATCGTGGTCCCCCGCGCGCGCCACTCCCGCGGGCCGTCGGGCTTCTACTCCGAGGCGTCGAGCAGGACCATCAGCGCCCGCGCCGCGGGACTGGTGGCGTCCGTCGGCGGCAGCATGGCGACTGTCTCGTACGAGGCCTCGGACACGCCCTTGAAGGGCAGGGCGGTGAGCTCGCCCGCCTCGCGCTTGAAGCCGAAGTGCCGTGGCACGACGGCGATTCCGAGGCCCTCGTGGACGAGTTCCAGGAGGCTGTGCACGTCGTTGACCTCAAGGGTCACGGTCCGCTGGACACCTGCGGCGGCGAAGGCCGCGTCCGTGGTGCGGCGCGGTCCCCAGTCGGGATGGAAGTCGACGAAGCCCTCGCCGCCCAGCTCCTCGGGCGTGAGCACCGCGGCGGTCGCGAGGCGGTGCTCCGGATGGCAGAGCACGGTCATCGGCTCGCTGGTCAGCGGCACCGAACGCAGCTGGTCGGTGTCCGCCTGGGTCCGCACGGCGAAGGCCAGGTCGAGCCGCCCGGCGGCGACCTCCTCGGCCAGTGCCCCGGATCCCGCCTGCCTCAGACAGATCTCGACGTCAGGATGGCGGCGGCGGAACGCGGCGAGGAGCGTGGCCACGTGCACCCCGGCGATGCACTGTTCGGCGCCGAGGGTGAGCGAGCCGCGCAGCACGCCCTGCACGGCGGCCACGGCGTCATGGGCCGAGCGGACCTGGGCCAGGATCCTCTCCGCCTCGCCGACCAGGGCCCGGCCGGCCGCTGTGAGCGTGACGCGGCGGGTGGTACGGACGAACAGCGGAGCCTGCAGCTCCCGTTCCAGGGCGCGGATCGAGGACGACAGGCCCGACTGCGACACCATCAGCCGCTCGGCTGCCCGGGTGAAGTGCTGGTCCTCCGCGACCGCTACGAAATGCTGGAGTTGGCGCAGTTCCATGAGGCGCAAGGGTAGTCGCCACCCAGCGAACCGGCCTCACGGATTGAGAAGCGACGGCGCTGAATCTCATCCGATTCTCCCGTTGGACCGCTGCGCGGACGCGCGCGAGAGTGGAGGCCTGATTTTCCCGGCATCTCAGGAGTCCACGTTGTACACCGCACACACCGACCGCTACGCGGACATGCCCTACCGGCGCACCGGACGCAGCGGCCTGAAGCTCCCCGCGCTGTCGCTCGGCCTGTGGCACAACTTCGGCCCCGACCGGCCGGTGGAGACCCAGCGCGCGATCCTGCGCCGCGCCTTCGATCTCGGCGTCACCCACTTCGACCTGGCGAACAACTACGGCCCGCCGCCCGGCGCCGCCGAGTCCGCCCTCGGCGACGCCCTGAAGGCGGACTTCACGCCCTACCGCGACGAGTTGGTCATCTCGACCAAGGCGGGCTATCTGATGTGGCCGGGCCCGTACGGCGAATGGGGTTCGCGCAAGTACCTGCTGTCCTCGCTGGACCAGAGCCTGAGCCGGATGGGCCTCGACTACGTGGACATCTTCTACTCGCACCGCCCCGACCCGGAGACTCCCCTGGAGGAGACCATGGGCGCCCTGCACTCGGCGGTCCAGCAGGGCAAGGCACTGTACGTCGGTGTCTCCAACTACTCGCCGGAGCAGACCCGCGAGGCCGCCCGCATTCTCGGTGAACTGGGCACCCCGCTGCTGATCCACCAGCCGCGCTACTCGATGCTCGACCGCCGCCCCGAGGAAGGGCTGCTGGACGCTCTGGACGAGCTGCAGGTCGGCTCCATCGCCTACTCGCCGCTGGAGCAGGGCCTGCTGACCAGCCGTTACCTCGACGGCATCCCGGAGGGCTCGCGCGCCGCCAGTGACAGTCCGTTCCTGAGCGCCGACACGGTCACCGAGGAGCTCGTACGACAGTTGCGCGCACTGGATGAGATCGCCAAGTCCCGTGGCCAGTCCCTGGCCCAGCTGGCGCTGGCCTGGGTGCTGCGCGGCGGCCGGGTGACCTCGGCGCTCATCGGGGCGAGCAGCACTCAGCAGCTTGAGGACAGCGTGACGGCCACCCGTACCCTGGACTTCGACCCGGAAGAGCTGGCCCGGATCGACGCGATCATCAAGCCCGCCGGTCGATGAGACGCTCGCTGAGCTCCCCGAGGCGGTCGACCGCCTCGGGGTCTACGGCGTAGGGCGGCACGCCGGCCTTTCAGGAGCTGTTCATGAGGGTCCGGCGCGGCCCTCCTCCAGCGACATCGGGGGAGCGACGTCACTGTTCTCGCGGTGGAGGCCGCCCCGGGAGTCGAGCAGGGGCCGGTGGCGCACATCGCGCTGGTGGCCGCTCCCTGCTCGACCCGCCTTGAGCTGCCGCTCGGGGCCCGGGACCGGATCGGGCCCGGGCTCGGCCGACCGTGGTCGTCGAGTACAACGACCGAACTGAGCCGCCGCCGGGCCTCAAGCGTTGAGCCGCTCCTCCAGCCGCACCGTAACCGTGTCGCCCTCCGTCTTGCCGATCGCTCTGCGCACCTCGGCCTTGACGGGCAGCATGTGGGTGCCGTCCCCCAGGGCCATGAACGAACTACGGAAAGGATGGCCGTCGATCGTGCCGCTGACCTTGACCAGTCCGCGGGTTCCGAAGAACGCGACGGACTCCGGCCATTTGACGTAGGTCCAGCTGCCGGCTTCGGGACTCTTCTTCAGCACAGCGGTGAAGTGCGCGTTCACCTTGCTCACGGTGCTCATGGGATTCTCCCTTTCGCTGGATGCCCTACTCAAGAGACCACCGTGAGTCGGAAAACTCATCGCGGGGCGCCGCCTGCAGGGGCCCCGGCGACCTGCGCGGGTACGCGGTCCAGGAATCCGTACACACTCCGGATGCGGTCCTCGCCGTCGAGGGTGATCACGTCGAATCCGGCGACCGGCGCCGAACCGTCCGTCTCGTGGACCAGCTCCCAGCCGAAGCGGGCGGTGTCGTGGTGTCCGTCGACCTTGCCCGTGAGGCGGAAGACGAAGCCCGGGAAGTGCTCGTGCGCCGCGGCGATCAGGCCGGAGATCTGCTCATGGCCGCGGACCTGGGCCAGTGGGTCGGTGTAACCGCCCTCCGCGACCCATGCGGCGGCGACCGCCTTCGCGAGCGCGTCCGGCTCGACGGCGTTCCAGGCATCGAAGTAGCGGACGACGGCACTCTCGAAACGGTCGTTGCTTTCGGACATGATTGATCAGCCTCCATCACAGCGGGATCTGTACAGGTCACGGACCGGATTCCGGTGGGTGGTTCGTTGCTGGGATCCGATGTCGCAACGATGCCCCGGGGCCCTCGGAGGCGTCGATTACCTCTCGGGTAAAGGGGGCCTGCTTCGTTTCGGCCAAACCCGGTGACGAATATGCCAGGAGACTGGCTGGAATGGCATGGTGACAGAGTGTCAGGAGTGGCGATACTCGAATCCAAGGGCAATTCAGCCAAGCCCGTACATCGTCATCATGCACAACAGCGCCATCATGCACAGCAGACGAGCCGCAGCGAAAGTGAGGCAGTTCCGGCAGCGAGCGACGCGATGGGGGAGCGATCGTGCACGACGAATTCCTGTGCTATGTCACCGCGTACGGAGTATGTGGCGGTCAGCGGGTAGGCGTTCCGCTGGGAAGCTATCGCGCGCCCACGCTGGCGCTCGCCCTGTGGTGGATGCGGGACCGTGCC
Organism: Streptomyces sp. NPDC005808; assembly: GCF_042871385.1. NCBI lineage: Bacteria > Bacillati > Actinomycetota > Actinomycetes > Kitasatosporales > Streptomycetaceae > Streptomyces > Streptomyces sp. NPDC005808. The sequence goes on from NZ_JBIAIK010000011.1 coordinate 208,903, forward strand.
GCGTGGATGGCCGAGCGGCTCGACCCGCAGCCCGAGGATCCGACCTTTCCGCCGAACTCCATCGCCCCGGTGGGGCCGTCCGTACCCGACGTGCCCAGCATCCTGCGGGCCTGGTGCGGCGACGCGACGCAACAGGACCTGGTCGCCGACGAGTTGGCCGCCGGAAGGCTCGTCCGCATCGCCACCAACGACGACACCACCGAGTACGAGCTGATGGCCGAATCCGTGGACGCCCGGCGCATGCAGCGGACCGCCGCCGTGCTCGGCAGCTCGGCGGCCTGACCGAGGTGGCTGCTCGCCCGGCCCGCAACCCGGTACCGGCCCCCGGTCACGCCCCTGGTGAAGGCACCCGGTAGGCGTATATGTGAACGAATAGCTAGAATTCAGGCATGGCAGAGCGGCCAGTCGAGCCCATCGCGCCCGAACTCGTGCTCCAAACCGAGACGGGTTCCGTGGTGATGAGCCCCCGCCGCGACTATCACGTGGGACGGGACCCGTTGAGCGATGTCGTCATCGACGACGCCCGCGTCTCCTGGCACCACGCGGTACTTCGCCCCGAGGCCGACCACTGGACGATCGAGGACGAGAACAGTACGAACGGCACGTACGCCGACGGCCGGCGCGTCCACGAGTGGGGCGTCGGACCGGGCAGCGTCCTGCGCTTCGGCAACCCCTCCGACGGTCCCCGTGCGGTACTCGCCGGCCGGACCCCGGAGCGCCCCTCGGCCGTTTCCATGCCCTCCGCCACCGGCACCTTCCGGCGGCCGACCACCGTACGACCGCTGCCCGCCCGCACCGTCCGCATCGGCCGTGGCGGCGACAACGACCTGGTCATCGACGACCTGGTCGTCTCGCGACGGCACGCCGAGCTGCGGGCGCTGCCGGACGGGTCGTACGAGATCGTCGACCTCGGCAGCCACAACGGCACCTTCCTCAACGGCCAGCCCGTGAACCGCGCGGCGGTCACACCCGGTGACATCGTCGGCATCGGTCACTCCGCGTTCTGTCTCGTCGGCGACCAGCTGCAGGAGTACGTCGACACCGGCGAGGTCTCCCTCGACGTCCAGGACCTCACCGTCGCCGTCGACCACGGACGCAAGACGCTGCTGGACCGGGTGTCCTTCCCCGTCGGCGAGAAGTGCCTGCTCGCCGTCGTGGGCCCGAGCGGCGCCGGAAAGTCCACGCTTCTGAACGCCCTGACCGGCCAGCGCCCCGCCGACCACGGCACGGTTCTCTACGACGGCCGCGACCTCTACCGCGACTACGCCGAGCTGCGCCAGCGCATCGGCCTCGTCCCGCAGGACGACATCCTGCACACCCAACTGACCGTGCACAAAGCCCTCACGTACGCCGCCCAACTCCGCTTCCCGCAGGACACCGCGAAGGCGGAGCGACGGGCCCGGGTCGACGAGGTGATCGGCGAGCTGGGTCTGGGCCAGCGCGCCGACCAGCCCATTCACAGCCTCTCGGGCGGCCAGCGCAAGCGGGTCAGCGTGGCCCTTGAACTGCTGACCAAGCCCTCGCTGCTCTTCCTCGACGAACCGACTTCGGGCCTTGACCCCGGCATGGACCGCTCGGTCATGCACATGCTGCGCGGCCTCGCGGACGACGGCCGCACCGTCATCGTGGTCACGCACAGTGTGCTCAGCCTCGACGTCTGCGACCGGCTCCTCGTGCTCGCGCCCGGCGGAAAGGTCGCCTACTACGGACCGCCCGAGGACGCTCTCGCCTTCTTCGGTTACGAGCAGTGGCCGGAGGCGTTCGAAGACTTCGAACGCGACCACGACCGGGACTGGGCCGGGGAATACCGGGTGTCGCCCTTCCAGCGCCAGTACATCGACAACTCCACCTCGCAGCCGTATCCGGCTCAGGCCGCCCCGGTCACCGCCGTCGGACCACCGCCGAAGCCCCAGAGCTGGGGCGCCCAGCTCGTCACCCTGGTCCGCCGCTACGCCGCAGCCCTCAGCGCCGACCGGACCTTCCTCATCATCATGATCGCGCTGCCGTTCGTGATGGGTGCGATGGCCCGGGCACTGGCCGGAAGCCGCTTGACGCAGGAGACGGCGATGAACGCGCTGCTCATTCTGTGCGTCGGCGGAGTCCTGACGGGCGCCGCCAACGCCGTGCGCGAACTGGTCAAGGAACGGGTCATCTACCAGCGCGAGCGAGCCGTCGGCCTGTCCAGATCGGCGTACCTGATGTCCAAGGTCGTTGTTCTGGGCACCATCACCGTGCTGCAGGCCGTCGTGCTGACCCTCGTCGGTCTGTTCGGCGTCGATCTCAACGCGCCCGGCGGCGAAGGCGTCCTGATGCCGCCGCTCGTCGAGATCACGGTGGCCGTGGCCCTGCTCGCCTTCACCGCGATGATGCTCGGCCTACTCGTCTCCGCCATGGTGCGCAAGGAGGAGGTCACGATGCCGCTGCTCGTGCTGCTGGCCATCGTCCAAGTGGTCTTCTGCGGCGCGCTGTTGAAACTGAACGGCGTGCCCGGCATCGAGCAGCTTGCCTGGCTGGTGCCCTCACGCTGGGCCCTGGGCGCGATGGCCGGGACCATCGAGCTGTCCCAAATCGTTCCCGGGGATCTGACCGGTGACCCGCTCTTCCGGCACGAGGCGAACGTCTGGCTGCTGAACATGGGGATGCTGGTCGTGCTCTCGGTCGTCTTCGGGTACGCGGTGATCCGCCTGCTGCGGCGGCACGAACCCGCTGTCATGCGGAAGTAGGCGCGATGACGACAGCCGAGTTCCGCCCCACCCACGTGATCCCCCAGAACGGCCTGCCCGCCTGGGAGACCCCGGATCCGTCGCGGCCCACCGTGCCGCTCGACGCGCTGCTGCCGGTCGAGCTGATCGACCGGCTCGGCGACTGGGGCCGGGTCCTCTGCGCCAACGGCTGGTCGGCCTGGGTCGACGGCCGCCTGCTGGTCGCCGTACCGCAGGCGCCGCCCGCCGCGGGCAGCCCGCTCACCCGGACAGCCGATCCACGCCCGCTCCTGGCTCGCGTCGAGGAGGCGCTTTCCCGCTATCGCGGCGCCGCCGAGGATCTCGCCGCCGGACGACTCGACGGGCAGTCCTTCCGCGGCCGTACGCAGGGCCAGCGGATCGGAGTGATCGTCGACGGCGAGTCGCTCTGGCTGTACGACGGCGAGCACGAGCGCTGGGTGTACTGCGACGGCACACGGCTGAGCACCTACGCGGCGGGACAGAGCCCGGCGGCAGCGGCCGGGGAGCACGTACGGGAGGAAGCTCCGGTGGGCCACGAACCCACGAGGGTCGTCACGTACAACGAGAACGGCCGGGGTGACCTCTGATGGGCGACGGCCGGCGCCACGACACCAGCCTCTTCTCCGGGCGCCCGTCCGACCTGATCGGACGGCGGATCGCCGGCTATCGGATCGAGCGGGAGATCGGCCGCGGCGGCATGGCCGTCGTCTACCGGGCCAGGGACCTGCGGCTCGACCGGACCGTCGCCCTCAAACTGCTCGCGCCCGAGCTGGCTCGCAACGACACCTTCCGCGGCCGCTTCACCCATGAATCGCGGGTCGCCGCCGCGATCGACCACCCGAACATCGTGCCGGTCTTCGAGGCGGGCGAGACGGACGGTGTCCTGTACATCGCCATGCGGTACGTCGCCGGGCGCGACCTGCGCCATCTGCTCGACCGCGAAGGCCCGTTGCCGGTCAAGGTGGCCGCCCGGATCGCCGTCCAGGTCGCCTCCGCGCTCGACGCCGCCCATGATCACGGTCTGGTGCACCGGGACGTGAAACCCGGCAACATCCTGGTGGCCCAGGGCACCGACAGCGACCACCCCGAGCATGTGTACCTCACGGACTTCGGCCTGACGAAGAAGTCGCTGTCTCTCACCGGGTTCACCAGCGTGGGCCAGTTCGTCGGAACGCTCGACTACGTGGCTCCCGAGCAGATCTCGGGGAAACCGGTGGACGGCCGGTGCGACGTCTACAGCCTCGGCTGTGTCGTGTACGAGACCATGGCCGGGAAACCGCCTTTCCAGCGCGACGACGACATGGCGCTGCTCTGGGCCCACCAGTACGACGAGCCGCCGCCACTGACCGGCAGACGCCCCGACATCGCCGCCGCGGTGGACGACGTCCTCGCCAAGGCGTTGGCGAAGAGCCCCGACGACCGGTACGACTCCTGCCTCGCCTTTGTGGCAGCGCTGCGGGTCGCCGCGACCGGCGCCACGGAAGCCGGCCACGCGCCGACCCAGGTGGACGGCCGGGTGGCCGGGACACCCGCGTACGGTCCGCCACCGGATCCGCCGGGCTGGGCCAGGCCGGTGTTTCCGGATCCCTAGCCGGCGGCTCCGCCTCTGTGGCGGGGGGCAAACCCCCCTGAACACACGCCGGTTGGCAGGATGGGACGGGCGGAGAAGAGCGGCGAAGCTCGTCTGCATGACGAAGATCCAGCGCAACGCCGCCCTGCTCGCCGCCTCCGCCTTCGTGCTCGGCCTCACCGCACCGCTCTCCGCGACGGCTTCGACCGCTGATGCGCCGGGGACCCTCGACTGGGCGAAGTGTGAGGGCAGCGGGCTCGACCCGCGGCAGCAGTGCGCGACCGTCGAGGTGCCGATGGACTACGCCGACCCCGGCGGCCGGAAGATCAGCATCGCCGTCTCCCGGATCCCCAGCGAGACCCCGCAGGCACGTCGCGGAGCTCTGCTGCTGATCCCCGGCGGACCCGGCGGCTCCAGCCTCAACGACCCCTCGGGCAAGGGGCAGCAGCTGCCGCAGGAGGTGCGGGACGCCTACGACCTGATCGGATTCGATCCCCGAGGGCTCGGTCGCTCCACCCCTGTCACCTGCGGCCTCGATCACAGCGACCTCGCCACGTCGAAACTGCGTCCCTGGCCCGCCCCCGACGGGTCGATCACGGAGAACATGGCCACCGCACAGCGGCTGTCCGACGCCTGCGAGCGCAACGGCGGCGAGCTCATCAAGCACATCAGTACCGCCAACGAAGCCCGCGACATCGACCGCATCCGGGCGGCCCTCGGCGAGCGCAAGCTGTCCGCGTGGGGTGTCTCGTACGGGACCTATGTCGGCGCGGTCTACAGCCAGTTGTTCCCGCACCGCACCGACCGCGTCGTGCTGGACAGCAATGACGACCCCGACCACACCCGGGTCTCCCGTGCCTGGCTCGCCGGTCACGAGGCCGGTGTCGAGGACACCTTCCCCGAGTTCGCCAAGTGGGCGTCCGCTCCCGGCAATCCGGACCGGCTGGCCGAAACGGCGGACGAGGTCCGGCCGCTGTTCCTGGACCTCGCCGCGAAGCTGGACCGCGAACCGATCCCCTGGCCCGGCGCCAACCCGGAGGAGCTGAACGGTAATGTGCTGCGCCAGACCATGCTGGACAGCCTCTACGCGCCCAGCGGTTTCCCCGACCTGGCTCAGTTGATCCTTGCCGCGCAGAAGGGCACTCTGCCGCCGGCTCCCGCCGCACCGCCCGAGTCGGTGTTGCAGAACGTCACCGCAGTCGGTGCCGGGACCCTCTGCAACGACATCGCCTGGCCCAAGTCGGCCGCCGCGTACGAGGAGGGGGTCGCCTGGAGCCGGGCCAGGTACCCACTGACCGCCGGAATGACCAGGAACGCGATGGTCTGCGCGGCCTGGCCGTTCACGCCGAAGGAGCCCCCGGTACGGATCACCGATCGCGGCCCGTCCAACATCCTGCTCATCCAGAACGAGCGCGATGTGGCCACACCGCTCAGTGGCGCCCTGAGGCTCCGCGAGGCCCTGGGCAAGCGCGCCACCATGGTCACGGTGAACGCCACCGGTCACGACGCCTACCTCGCCAACGGCAACGAGTGCGGCGACCGGACCGTCTCCCACTACCTGGCGACGGGGGAGCGTCCCGACCGGGACACCTACTGCGGTTAGGACCTGACTCCGGGTCCCTCGGCGCCGATCTCGCCCCGCCGGCGGACGCCCTTCGCCAGCAGGCCGCCGAGGAACCCGGTGACCAGGCCCCACAGCACGGCGAACCCGAGGGCGGTCCACAGCTCGGGCCGCAGGAAGAGTTCACCGTTCAGCCCGCCGCCGATGTCGCCGATGCCGAGGACCGACAGACCGTAGTGCGCGGAGATCCGGCCCATGAGACAGATCATGAGCGCGGTCAGCGCAAGCGCGATCGCCATGTGCACGGCGTGCTGCCACAGACGCATCCGGGCCGGTGAACGGGCGGCCATCAGGAACGCGGCCGCCAGGAGCAGCACCGCGTCGACGACCAACAGCCACCACACCTTGGCGTCGAAGTCGGCGAGGGTGCGCAGATTGAGCGTGGAGATGTCCGGGGTGCGCAGCACCTGGTCGAGGAGATGCGGCATCGGCAGCCCGAACGGCCCGTCCACCCGCCCGGACCACGTGACGCCCAGCCCGAGAGTGAAAGCGAGCCAGACGAGGTTCGGGAGACCGAGGAGGAGCACGGCGAACGTCTCCGCGGTATGCCCGCGCGTCGCCGCGACCACCAGGGCGATGACGACGCCGAGGACGACGTAAGCGAGGAGCAGCGCGACCATCGCGTACGCGGCCGGACGCACCGACTCCTGGAAGCGCAGCAGCCTGGGCGGGAGCGGGGCCGCGCGCGAGACCAGCAGGGCGAGGACAAGGACGCCCACGAGCCACAGCACACCGAAGACCAGCGTCAGCGGCACATCGGTCTTGAAGCCGACCTCGGGAGCGGCACCGAACAGGTCGCCGATGTCGCTGATCGTTCCGTCCCCGAGGGAGATGCTGAAGTTCTGCCGGGCGAAGAGCGCGAGGGCGACGAGGGCCAGCAGCCACAGGACCGCGATCCGGGCGGCCCACCCGGCCAGTTCGGTGGTTCCGGCGACGGCCCGGTGTCGCATCGGCCGCAGAAAGCCGGCGGCCATCACCAGCGCTCCGGCGAGCGTGACCGACAGGGGGACCACGGTCAGGCCCGCCTTGGTGTCGGCGATCACACCGGCACCGCCCGACAGCTCGATGGTGCCGCCGACGGCCGTGACGACGGTGGCCGCGACCACCCGGGGGTACGCCTTGTCAGGCAGGTCCGCCGCACCGGCCGCCCACAGCCCGAGTGCGGCGACCACACCCATGACGATCATCCCGGCCAGCACCGCCAGGACGGCTTGGAGCCAGCCATGGTGGGCGGCCACTTTGCCACCGGGGCGGACAACTGCCTGGTCGGACGGTGTCTGGGGGCTCACACTGCCACGCTAAGCAGCGCTGACGCGGTCCGCCCGCCGGGAGGGGCCGACCGCGTCCGCTTGCGGGCGGTACGGGACCCGAGCACACAATGGGCGTGTTGTGTAAGAAAGCGATGGCAAACGTAAGAAAGCAGCTCAAAGCTTCTGAAGCCTCACAGAACTCGAGTCTGGAGCAGTCCAACGCTTCTGAAGTGCCGCGGGACCCCTACACCGGGAAGAAGAGCTCGTGAGCGTCGAACCGCCGTCCTCAGGCCGCCCCACCGGACCGCCTTCGGGCCCGCTGTCGGGCCCGTCCCAGCCGGGTCCGTCCGAGCCCAGTCCGACTCAGCCCAGTGGCCGCGTGCCCTCGGGGCCGCCGAGCGGCGCGGGCGGAAGCAGCTCGGGCGGAAGCGGCGCGGGTGGATCCTCAGGACCCGGCGGACCGGGTGAACCGAGCGGACCGGGCGGACCGGGTCAGCCGGGCAAGGGGCCCGACCGCCCCTGGTGGAAATCGGCGCCCCGCGTCGCACTGATCACCGGCGTTCTCGTGGCCGCCGTGATCCTCGGCCTGGTCTTCACCCGCGGCAACGGCGACAGCGACACGTCCGCGGCCGGCGGCGAGGTCTTCCTCCAGGCGGCAGGCAAGTCGGGACCCGACCCGTTCACCGAGTCCACGGCCAACGACAGCTCCACCCCGCCCGCCACACCCTCGCCATCCACCGCGTCGGAATCCGCCAACGTGACGCGGGGCGTGGACGGTTCGGCCCCCGGCCTCTACGGCGGCACCCGCAACGTCTCCAGCTGCGACGTGGAGAAGCAGATCAGGTTCCTCCAGGCGGACCCGGCGAAGAACAACGCGTTCGCCTCGGTGGCGGGCCTGCGGACCTCCCAGGTCCCCGGCTATCTGCGCGCGCTCACCCCGGTGCAACTGGGCTACGACACCCGCGTCACCAACCACGGCTACCGCGACGGCGCCGCCACCGGCTATCAGGCGGTCCTCCAGGCGGGCACCGCTGTCCTCGTCGACGACCACGGTGTCCCCCGAGTGCGCTGCGCCTGCGGCAACCCGCTGGGAGAGCCGGTCGCGCAGAAGACCACGCCCACGCCGACCGGCGACTCGTGGCCGTCGTACCGGACGCAGAACGTCGTGGTCGTCGCGCCCTCGACGACGGTCATCAACGTGTTCGTCATCTTCGACCCGCACAACGACGAGTGGATCGCCCGGCACAAGGGCGACACGGGCCGTCACGACGAGAAGACCGAGCCGCCGGCGCGTCTGCCGTTCCCGTCCGCGAGCGTCTCGTCCCCGACGCCGAACTCCGAGTCGCCTTGCGCCTCTTCGCCCGGTACGACGCCGAGCGGCTCTCCGAGTCCGAGCGTGTGCGTGTCGACCTCCACGGCGCCGTCCTCGCCCTCGTCGTCCTCGTCCGCACCCTCGGAGTCGGAGCCGGACTCGCAGTCCCCGCCCTCCGAGCCTCCGACGACGGCACCGGACTCGTCTTCGTCACCCGACCTGGCGTCCTCGGCCACGACGACGGAGACGACGACCTCATCGATGACGGAGGCGTCTTCGGCTTCCAGCGCCCCGGTGTCGTCCGCGACCTCCCCGGGGCTCTCATGATCGAGGAGTACGCCCAGCACAACGGCCACGCCGACCTCCCGCGCGAGCCGATCGACGGAAGGGCGGGCCGATAGCCGTCCCTGCGCGGCGCGGGGATCACACCTCGTTGTTCCACATGCGGAACATGGCGCACTTCCCGCGGCCGTCGAAGGTCACGGTCCACAGGTTGGCGAAGGTCCCGAGCTCCTTGTAGCGGCCGGTTCCCTCGACGGCCGCCGTGTCCCCATTGACGGCAAGGACGGACCACTCGAACTCCCAGCCCCCTTCCTGCCACGCCGACCGGCCGAGCCATCCCTCGACGATCTCCTCACGGCCGATCCAGTCCGTTGCGTACGGCCACTCGTGGTACTCCGCGTGCGCCGAGAAGAGCGCCTCGATGTCCTTGCGGCTGCTGCTCCTCCAGGCCCGCACATACTCCTCGACCCAGGCCTCGACCCGCTGCTTCGTCACCACCGCACTCACCCCTGCGCCGTCGGCCTGATGACGAGTTCGTTGACGTCGACATCGAGGGGCTGGCTGATGGCGTAGTGGATCGCCTCACCGATCGCCGAGGCGGGGATCGCGATGCCCATCTGATCCTGGACCGCTTCCCGTACCCCGGTGTCGCTGATGCCGTCGGTGAGCTCGCTGCGGGTCAGGCCGGGGCTGATGACGGTGACGCGCAGGTCGCGGCTTTCCTGCCGCAGGCCTTCGGAGAGGGCGCGGACCGCGAACTTGGTGGCGCTGTAGACGGCCGCGGTGGGGTCGACGCGGTGCCCCGAGACGGAGGCGATGTTCACCACGTGACCGGCGCCCTGAGCGCGCATGAGCGGGAGTACGGCCGCGATGCCGTGCAGGACGCCCCGGATGTTGACGTCGATCATGCGGTTCCACTCGTCGACCTTCAGGGCGGCGAGGGGCGACAGGGGCATCACGCCCGCGTTGTTGACCAGGACGTCGACCCGTCCGTACTGGTCCTGCGTGGCCCGCACGAAGGCGTGCACGCTTTCCAGGCTGGTCACGTCCAACTCGTGGTGGAGTGCGCTGCCCCCGTCGGCCCGGATCTCCTTCGCGAGGGCGGCGACGCGGTCCGTGCGGCGGGCCCCGAGGGCCACTCGGTGGCCGGCCGACGCCAGCCTCCTGGCCGCGGCCTCGCCGATCCCGCTGCTTGCCCCGGTGATCAGAACGACCTTGCCCAGGGAGGCGTCGGTGGTGGATGGGACGGTCATGAGAACCCCTTCGGACATGTCCGCTACCTGCGGATCTGTTACCGGTCAGGGTCCGAGCATGCGCCCGGTCCCGCCGCGGGGGCAGGACGTGGCTTCCTGGGTGCGCCACACCCAGGAAGCGGTGACACGGGAAACACCGACGTACGATTTCTGAATGAGCGGAAATGAGCTCGGCGAGTTTCTGCGGGTACGGCGGTCCCGCCTGAACCCGGCCGATGTGGGCTTCCCGGGCTCCGGGGCACGCCGGGTCGCCGGGCTGCGGCGCGAGGAGGTCGCCGTCCTGGCTGGCGTCAGCGTCGATTACTACGCGCGCTTGGAGCAAGGCAGGGAACGCCACCCCTCCGGGCAGGTCATCGATGCGCTCGCGGGGGCGCTGCGGCTGGACACGGACGCCCGCTGGCACGCGTACCGGCTGGCCGGCCTCGTGCCGAAGACGTCGCCCGTCGGCCGCCGACAGGAGCGGGTGGCTCCCGCCCTGCTGCGGCTGATGGACGGTTTTCCCGCCGCCGTCGCCTACATCACCAACCGCCGCCTCGACATCCTCGCCTCGAACGCTCCGGCCCGGGCCCTGCTCTCGCCCCTCGCGAACCCGCGAGACATGGTCCACTCGCTCTTCCACGACCCAGCCGCCCGGCAGTTGTTCGCCGACTGGCCGGCCGTCGCACGGGACACGGTGGCGGCGCTGCGACTGGCGTACGGACACCAGCGGAGCGACCCTGAGACCGGCGCGCTGGTCGACGAACTCCTCGACAGCAGCGAGGAGTTCGCGGCGCTGTGGCACGAGCACGCCGTCGGGCGGCTGGGCAGCAAGACCAAGGTGTTCAACCATCCGGACGTAGGTCGCCTCACGCTCACGTACCAGTCCTTCGACGTGCAGGACGCCCCCGGGCAGTGCCTGCTCGTCGGCAGCGCCGAACCGGGCACGGCGGACGCCGACTCGCTCGCTTTGCTCGGCGCCTTGCACGCTGACGCGCCGCGACCGTACGGCACTTGATTCGCGGACTTCAGCGCGGGCGCCGCACCGCCGACGGGCGATTCCACCGAGAGCGGAACGCCGGTCCCTTTCCCCTGGGGCTCACCGCTTCAGGCCCTAGGCTGAAGGGGTGAGCAACCAAGCGCCGAACGAAGCCCGCGTCATCCCTCTGCGCCCGGCGACAGCGCCGACTCCGGCCGCCGCTCCGGCGCGAGTGCCGCAGCGCCCCCGTCCGGTCCTCGCGCCCCGCCAGGCGCCACCGGCCCCCGCTCCCGCGACCAAGGAGCCGCTCTGGCGCGACCTCGTGGGTGACGTCCTGCGGCGCGAACGGCTCGCGCAGGAACGCACGCTCAAGGACGTGGCCGACACGGCCCGGATCTCCATGCCCTACCTCTCGGAGCTGGAGCGCGGCCGCAAGGAGGCTTCCTCCGAAGTCCTGGCGGCCGCGGCTCGCGCCCTGGGCCTCGGCCTCGGCGACCTGCTCTCGCTGGCCCAGGACGAGCTCAGCCGACTCGCTCAGGCCAGGCCCGCGCGGAGCCGTTCCACGACGTCCTCGCGGTACGACGGCATGTGCCTCGCAGCCTGACCGGCCCGACCGTCCTGCCCGGGTGTCAGATCACCGGAATCCGTCGGCTCACCACCTCGTCGGCGATCCCGTACGCCACGGCCTCCGGCGCGGTGAAGACTTTGTCGCGGTCCATGTCCGCGCGGAGGGTGGCGACATCGTGATGCGTGTGCCGCGAGAGGACCTCCTCGACCTGCGAGCGGATACGGAGCATCTCCTTGGCCTGAAGGGCGAGGTCGGAGACCGTCCCCTGCCGTCCGCCGCTCGCGGGCTGTCCCAGCAGCACGCGCGCGTGCTCAAGGACGAACCGGCGCCCGGGATCGCCCCCGGCCAGCAGCACCGCCGCGGTCGAGGCCGCCTGCCCGACACAGACCGTCGAGATCGGCGCCTGCACGTACGTCATCGTGTCGTAGATCGCCATCAGTGAAGTGAACGATCCCCCGGGCGAGTTGATGTAGATCGCGATCTCGCTCTCCGGGCTCGACGACTCCAGATGGAGGAGTTGCGCGATGACGACGTTGGCGACCCCGTCGTCGATCTCCGTGCCGAGGAAGATGATCCGCTCGGACAGCAGCCGGCTGAAGACGTCGTAGGAGCGCTCACCCTGCGGAGTCCGCTCGACCACGTTCGGAATCGTGTAACTACCCATGTCAGAGCCCCATCCGTCGCCGTGACGCGGCCGGGCGGACGTCGTCGAGCGACTCCACGACCCGGTCCACCATGCCGTAGTCCTTCGCCTGCTCGGCCGTGAACCACCGGTCGCGGTCGCCGTCGCGGGAGATCGTCTCCTCGCTCTGGCCGGTGTGCTCCGCGGTGATCCGCTCGATGGCCTTCTTCGTGAACTCCAGGTTCTGTGCCTGGATCTCGATGTCCGCGGTGGTCCCGCCGATACCGGCCGACGGCTGGTGCATCATGATCCGCGCGTTCGGCAGGGCGAAGCGTTTGCCGCGCGCACCGACGCTGAGCAGGAACTGCCCCATGCTCGCGGCGAATCCCATGGCGAGCGTCGAGACGTCGTTCGGGATCAGCGTCATCGTGTCGTAGATCGCCAGACCCGCGGTCACCGATCCGCCCGGGCTGTTGATGTACAGACTGATGTCGGTCCGCGAGTCCTCCGCGGACAGCAGAAGCAGCTGCGCGCAGACCCGGTTGGCGGAGACCTCGTCGACCTGCGTGCCGAGCAGGACGATCCGCTGCGAGAGGAGTTGCGCGGCCAGGTGGTCGTCGAAGCGGGTGGCGGGCGTCTCGCCGTCCTCGGCCCGCGGTGCGCGGGCCGGGTCCCAGCCGGTGATGAGTGGAGTCATCGGTCCTCCGTGAGGTGTCGGCGCGGCGCGGTTCTCGTCGCCGCGATCTCCACTCTCGGACCGATTCCGCTCGGGATCAGCTTTCTCGGCCGGCAGCAGATTCGCTACGGGCAGAGGAGGAAGGAGGCGGGCGGGTACGTGGCGGACCCGAAGCCGCGCGGAGCCATCCCGGCCCGGCCGGCCGCCGTGGGCTCGGCCGGTCCCGCGAAGCGACCGGAAGCAGGTCCCCGTATCCGCGACGAGCAACTCCGGAACCTCCGACGCGGCGAAATGCCCATCGCGGCCGGACTCCGTCCCCCAACCCCGGAACACCGGGCACGACGGCGGATCCCGTGACCGCGCCGCCGATGAGTTTCCGGGCGAACATCGGTCGACAGAAGTGACGACGTTCCCCGCCCGAGGAGGCACTCATGTCCGGCAGCGGATTCACCACCTGTCTGTGGTTCGACGGTCAGGCCGAGGAGGCCGCGCACCACTACATCTCGATCTTCAAGAACTCCGAGCTCGGCAGGATCAGCCGGTACACGGAGGCCGGGCCCGGACCCGCCGGTTCCGTGGTGACCGTCGAGTTCGTGGCCAATGGCCAGAAGTTCATCGCCCTCAACGGCGGCCCGCAGTTCACCTTCAACGAGGCCATCTCCTTCCAGATCGACTGCGACGACCAGGACGAGGTGGACTTCTACTGGAACAAGCTCACCGAAGGCGGCGGCGAGCCCGGCCCCTGCGGCTGGCTCAAGGACAAGTACGGCGTCTCCTGGCAGGTCGTCCCGGTGAGGCTCGTCGAGATGGTCGTCGACCCGGACCCGCAGAAGGCTGCTCGCGCGACCGCCGCGATGCTCAAGATGGGCAAGCTGGACATCGCGGCCCTGGAGAAGGCGTACGCGGGGGAGTAGCGGACCGGCTCGGTCCGCAGACTCGCGGGGGGGGGGGGGGGGGGGGGGGGGGGGGGGGGCGGGGCGCGCGCGGGGGGGGGGGGGCCCGGGCCGGGCCCCCCCCCCCCGGCCGCGGCGGA